>DAHYHI010000071.1:0-255216 GCA_027391075.1 Acidimicrobiaceae bacterium
CAGTCATGGCTCTTGCGATCGTCTCCGGAGCGTTCATCGCTGAAATTTTCCGGTCAGGAATCCAAAGCGTGGAACGTGGTCAGATGGAAGCTGCGAGAAGCTTGGGATTGAGCCACCTCCAAGCCATGGTCCAAGTCGTTATACCACAAGGGATCCGACGTGTGCTGCCGGCACTTGCCAACCAGTTCGTTGCTATGGTTAAAGATTCCAGCCTGGTCTACCTCCTTGGACTTCTAAGCAGTCAAAGAGAGCTTTTCAGCATCGCCCAGGACGCCACCAACAACACCGGGAGTTTATCGCCGATGGTAGCGGCAGGCGCCTTCTATCTAGCGCTGACCGTACCACTGACCCACCTCGTCAACATCTTCGATTCACGCTTGCGCCAGGGCCGCTCGCTGATAGGTTCGCGCGACCAAGCTCCGCTAGCCTTGCGCAGCAACCTGGAAGTGGGCTGAGATGACTGCGTCCGGCAGTCCAGAAGTGGATGCACCCTCTGCCGTCTCACCCGGCTCTGACGTGGTCCTCTCAGCGCGGGGCCTCCGAAAGACTTTCGGCACCCTAGAGGTGCTCCGTGGCGTCGACATCGACGTAAGGCGGGCTGAGACCGTCTGCGTAATTGGGGCATCTGGGTCCGGGAAGTCGACGCTCCTGCGATGCCTCAATCTTCTAGAGAGACCCTCATCCGGCTCAATCTTCCTTGAAGGTTCCGAAATCACGTCAACTAAAGCAAATGTGGATGATGTTAGGACGCGCATCGGAATGGTCTTCCAGCAGTTCAATCTCTTCCCTCATATGTCAGTTGAAGCGAACCTTATGCTGGCCTTGCGAAAGGTTCGAAAGCTGGATGCCGCTACCGCTAAGGAAATTGCCACAGCGCGACTGTCGGAGATGGGTCTCGCCGAGAAGGCTACATGGCGTCCCGCCCAGCTTTCGGGGGGACAGCAGCAGCGGGTTGCTATCGCCAGAGCTCTGGCTATGGAACCCAAGGTGATGCTCTTCGACGAGGCAACCTCAGCACTGGATCCGGAACTCGTCAAAGAAGTGCTGGAGGTGATGCGTTCGTTGGCACGAAGAGGGATGACTATGGTGGTGGTAACCCACGAGATGGGCTTCGCTCGCGAAGTCGCTGACAGAGTTCTGTTTGTCGATGGCGGGCTGATAGCCGAATCAGGTACGCCAAGCGAGATCTTCACCCAGCCGCGCACCGACAGGCTTCGCTCCTTTCTCAGTCGAGTCCTCTAAGAGACCCTGGTGCCAACCTCGACGGGCAACAACCCCCTGGACATAGCACTCACAGGACAGTTACTTTTAGCACGCCCACTTCACGAATCCCGTCACGGACCGTTCCTCGAACTCGTCGAACTTATCCGCAACGCGGATGTTGCGGTCGCTGGGTTCGAAGGGGTGATGGCAGGCGAAGGTTGGCCGTCACCTAAAGCGACACTGCATGTTGCTCCCGAGTCCGTGGCCGAAACTCTCTCATGGATGGGATTTCGGCTCGTGGCACTCGCAGGCAACCACGCCTTCGACCTCGGCCCGAAGGGCATCGTTCATACGATTCAGGTCCTCTCGGACCATGGTCTAGTCACGTCGGGCACCGGTAAAGATCCCGAAGCATCCCGTCGGGCAGCCTTTTTCCATACGACTGCTGGGTCGAGCATTGCGCTATTGTCCCGCCAACTAGGCCCTAGTGCCCCGACAGAGCAAGCTGTGGCAGCCATTGCACTCGACAATCTGCCCGACCGCTTGACCTCCAGACCAGGTGTCGCTCATATCGGGGTGGAAAGGACCGTCTCGGCACGGCCAGAAATATTTGCAGCCCTCGCAGGGCTTCTCGACGAGTCGGGACATTTCCGCCGACGCAACGAGCGCATCGCCATGGGCGCCGAGAGCGTCACCCCTAACATACTGGACGCCTGGGGCACGCCAGTAGTGGCGGGGACGTCGAACAGAGAACTTTGGCACGTCGACCCGACAGGCCTTGACGACCTCCTCAGCAGGGTCAGCAACGCAAATGAGGAGGGAGGTAGTGCAATAGTGCATTTCCATAACCACTTCTGGGCGAGCGACCCTTCTGTGGTCCCAAGCTGGTTCACGGAGATGGCGACCGCCGTCGCGACAGCCGGAGCTCCGATTGTGATGGGCCATGGATATCCCGGGCTTCAAGCTCTGGAGCTAAAACAGGGCCACCTTGTAGCTCATGGGCTGGGAAGTCTGGCTTTCCACACACGACGCCCGAAGAACTATAACCACCTTCGATACTGGGAGAGCGTCGTTGTCCTGGCTCGCCTTTCCAGCGAACGACGCTGCGAGAAGGTGGAGCTTGTGCCCATAGTTCACGGCCACCACCCGTGCCGCACCCGCCGCGAAACAGACCTAGGAGAGCCTGAGCTTGCAGACTTCGAAGTCGGTAGGGCCATACTCGAGCGTCTCGGCGTCCGCTGTGGCCCTTTTGACAGTCGAATAGTTGTGAGACGCACCCGTGATCGCGCCGTTGGGGAGCTTATCGAGGACGCTTCAGAGCGCTGAGGAAAACGACTGCGGAGCTTCCCAACTAGAAGCGAAAACTCCAACCCTCACATCCAATCAAGGTCGCCGCGGCTGAGCAAAGGGCGCCTGTGCAGGGAAACGGCATAAGATCCGTCGGGTTCGAAAGGGTCTTGCTCCCAAGTCGCCCAGCGGTCCTGCAAGATCAACCCGGCTAGTTCGCAACCGCGGTCGTAGTCGTCCAAGCCGAAGCCACGGTCTAGCCTAAAGCCTGCGAGGAGGTATCCTCCTTGGTCGACGTGGGCGGCGCAGCGTCCGACTAGAGCAGCCCGGCGGTCGGCCGGACAGAAGACCGGCACGTTACCGGCTAGGACAACCACGTCGAAACGGCGACCCAGGTCCAAGTAGGCGAGATCCTGCTCGATCCAAATGAGGTTTGGAGCCCGCCGGCGTGCCTCGGCGATCATCGAAGGGTCCACGTCGACACCTACGACGTCTATCCCCCGTGCTGCGAGCTCGCTCGCCACCCGGCCGGTTCCGCAACCGGCGTCGAGAACCCTCTCAGGTGCGAGGGAGACCACCAGCCGTGCCTCGCCGTGAACGTCCATCCCAGCCCGTGAGAGAGCATCGAATCGCTCTTGGTAGGCCCTCCCGTCGAAGGCGGCTTCCCGATGACTCTTCACCATCGGAGTGGTAAAGCCGACCTAACCGTGGTTGGCCTGAGCTTGGAGGGGGTCACAGAGTCCATTTTTGCACTGCTCAAGACGTGCGGCGGCCCCGATCGGTCGAGTCTGTTAGCTTTCTGCTTCGTGTCTGAGGTATCTCTTCGCTATCAGCGGGTCAGTGACGGTTTCGACGTCCGAGTGAAAGGCGTCGCCGAGGGCCAGTGGGGGTTGCCTACACCATGCGAGGACTGGGACGTCACAGCCCTTGTGTCTCACGTGATAACCACCCACTGGCGACTTCACGGCTCTGCCGGCCGGGAGGCTGATCCGGCCAGCGACCTGGTGTCGCAGTGGTCCGAGGCGACGGCTGCCGTGGCGTCGGACCTCGCCGACCCGGAACGCTCGTCACGCACCGTGAGCGGAATGTTCGGGGATCAGACCTTCGAGTCGCTGGTCAGTCGCCTCTTGTGCTCCGACACGCTGTTTCACACATGGGACCTGGCGAGAGCCACCGGCCAGGACGAGAGCCTCGACGAGGACGCTGTCGCGAGGGCGTTAGAGTTCCTTACCCCGATGGACGAGGCCATCCGCCGGCCGGGCGGGTTCGCCCCGAAGATCGAACCTGCTCCTGGCGCCAACCTGCAAACCCGCTTGCTCAACTTCGGGGGACGAGCAGCCTGAAGCCTCGACCTGCTCTTGGTCTCCGAGGAGAACCGTCAAAGCACGCGCAGGTAAGTCCAGCCCATCTCCCGAGCCAAGACGGAAGCGAACTCGTCGGGTCTGCCCTCATTACGAGCTGCGCAGAAGAACTCGGCGAGTGGATCTTCGTCGACCCACAGGCGCGAAGAGGTCGCCGCGGTCACCCACGAGGTATAACGCGTGCTGCAATGTGACCGGGCCTGACGCCGCTCCCCGCGTCGCTGCTCCCCCCGGTCCTGCTCCTCCCGGCGAGCTGTGCGCATCAGAGTTTCGTAGGCCCCCTGAACCTCCCGGAAGGCCCCGGCATCCCCTCCGGGCGAGTCCGGATGGGTCGCGCGCGCACGCAGGAAGAAAGCACGTTTTACGTCTGCAAAAGGGGCGTCCTCGGCCACGCCGAGCACCTCCCACGGGTTCCGTCCCGCGTCCTGCATAGCACATCCTTGTGTTTTCTCGTGGCATCCATGCCTGAGCGGGTCCGTCCGCTCCGTATAGTTCTCGACTGCAGCGCCCGCTACTTTAGGCCGCCGGACCGCTCTGAGAGATCTGCGAAGGCTCCCCCGGCCCCCGGCGGACCGGCTGTGGCCCAGTCGAGCCTTCTAGCTCTTCGAGCCCGGGACGATCACCTGCCTACCAATCGCTGCGCCCGAAGAAAGATTCTCGTATGCCTCGGCTGCGGACTCAAGCGGAAGAGTAGTTATCTGGGCTTTGACCAGACCTCTGGCAGCCAGGTGGAGAACCTCCTCCAGCTCCGGACGCGAACCCCAGTAAGTGGTCTGGAGTGACACTTCGTATGGGACGCTGAAAAAGGACATGGGGTAGGAGCCTCCGGCTATGCCCACGATCGTGACGTCCCCGCGCATGCGGGACACACCTACACCCAGGGCGATGGTTGCGTCGGAGCCTACGAAGTCGACGACGACGTCAGCGCCCCGCCCTCCAGTTGCACCTCGTATCGCGCCCACGGCTTCGTCACCCGGCTGGACCGTAAGGTCAGCCCCCTCCTCGCGTGCGAGGTCCAAGGCCTCGGGACGGTTGTCGACAGCAACGATTCTGGCAGCTGTCGTGTTCTTCAGGATCTGAACGGCTAGGTGGCCCAGGCCTCCGACGCCTATCACGACGGCGGTGGCGTCCGGCGTGAGCTTCGCAGCGGACCGCCGGATTGCGTGGTACGGGGTCAGCGCTGCATCGGTGAGCGGTGCTGCGTCGACAGGCTCGAGGCCGTCTGGAAGAGCGACAAGGTGGCGAGCAGCCGGTACGAGCATCAGATCGGCCATGCCACCGTCGAGGCCGAGGCCACCACCCCCGCTTGGAACAGGTGCCGCAGCGGGGTTCTCGCAGTAGTTCTCGATCCCGAGGCGGCACGGCTGACAGTTACCGCATCCCCACGCCCCGTAAACCGCTACCGGCTGGCCGACCTCAACGCCGGTCACGCCGGGACCGATAGCGTGCACCCATCCGGCGTTCTCGTGGCCGAGGGTGAAAGGGGGCCTCCACGGCAGTGCGGCGCCGTCGAAGTCGTGCATCAGGTGCAGGTCGGAGTGGCAGGCTCCGGCACCTCCGATCCTGACCACCACCTGACCCGGTCCGGGTACCGGATCGTCCACTTCCACCAGCACAGGGGAAGACTTCCAGTCCAAGAGCCGCAAAGCTCGCATGCCCTTACCTCCCTACTTGACGACCCGTCATTCCGGCGGACCTGGGATTGTCGGTGACGCTTACAACCTACTTCACGCGACGATGGGACCGAGTCTCTCGACCTGGGCGATAGCAGTGTCGTACCGACCGGCGAAACGGGCAGCACCGTGAGCGATCTCCCGTGGTAGCGCCGCCGCCGTGTGCCTTGCCAGCAGCCAGGTCACTCGAAGTCCGGCCGATGTCTTCCATTCCAGTTCGTGCTCCCCCACAAGACTGGCCGTGTTCGCTTCGGCTACCTGCTCCGCCAAGATCTCTAAAGCGGGTCGTCGGTCCGCCTCGGGCAGCTGAGCTATGGCGTCAAGTTTCGGAAAGGTCTCTTGTGCCACTGCGAAGTGGCGGGCGACCGTCGCGTGGGTCCGAGCGTCGATGAGACCCGCCTCGAACTTGAGATCGTTGAGGCCGGCTCCTACTGCATAAGTGGTCGCTACGATCTCGTTGCGGCTCATCCAGTCCGTCTCGTAGGCGAGCATCTCTCGCCATGTCGGCCCCAGGAGCGCTTGGCGGTGCTCCTCAAGCGTTACGAATCGCCGGTGGAAGCCGAGGGTTGGGTCCTCGAAAGCCCGACTGCCCGGATCCAGGAAAGGTCCCAAAGGTGCGGCGTAGAACTGGAGTCGCTCGTCAGCTCCGAAGCGTTCGACTAGGTGACGGCAGTAGTCGACGGTCTCCAGAGCTTTAGCCGGGGTCTGACCGGACAGTCCTACCATGAAGAAGAGGTCCAACTTCCCGCATCCTTCGTCAAGAGCAGCGGCGAGGGTGTCTTCTACGACCGTGTTGGGGACCGGGAACTTGCCGTTCACTTTGCGGATGTCAGGGTCTGGTGACTCTATGGTGATCTGCAGGCTCCACGCGGCGGTCGACCGTCGGACTAGATCGAAAAAATCCCTCCCTGCGGGGAAGAAGATCTCTATCACCAGTTCGTTGGGCACGCCCGCCTTTCGGTAGAGGTCGAAGAAGGTCTCCGCCCGCGGGATGCCCCCGATGCGCGGGTCGTGAACCATGAAGATCGGCGCCTTAGAGAACGAGCTGATACGCCGGGCGTCCGCGACGAGCTTCTCGGGACTGCGCATCCCCGGGGCGCTCCGACCGGCTACAAGTCGGTAACCGGTCCTCGACCCTCCACAGATGGCGCAGTTGTAAGTGCAACCCCTCGAGTTGAGGAGCATCGTAGAGGGGTAACGAAGCCATTCGAGGTACGGAAGAAAATCGGCGAGGCTGCGGTAATTGAACACGGCGTGGGTCATGAAGTCGTAGGCCGGCACGTCGATCCAGTCGAGGTTCGCCGGTACGAAGGTGACTGGATTGGACACCACCCGGCCCTGAGGCGTCTTCCATGTAAGGTTCTCAACCGATCCAAGAGGGCTGCCCTCCCGCAGGGCAGCGAGGAGCTGACGGCACGGCTCCTCAGTGGAGTCACCTCGCAACACGAAATCGACCGAAGGGTCGGCAATGACCTCCTCGTGGTACCACGACGCCGACAGGCCACCTAAGAGCACCTTTGCCTCGGGGTGCACTTGCTTTACGAGGCGTGCGACTCCGAGCGCACCGTGTGCGTGCGGCAACCAGTGGAGATCGATGCCGAACACCGGGGCCTTAAGCTTACGAAGGTGGGCCGCCACATCGAAGCGCCGGTTGCGAAGCATACGGTAGGCGAGGTTTACCAACCTCGTGTTGTAGTTGTTCGCTTCTAAATAGGAAGCAATGCTCGTGAGGCCGATCGGGTACATCTCGAACTCGTCAGTGGAGGGGATCACGTCAGCAAGTGGGCCTTGCAGGATGACCTCCTCCCTGAAGTCCCACACCGATGGGGCGTGAAGCAGGACCAAGTCCAAACCAAATACCCTCCCCAACGGGCCGCGCCTCGAACCCAGCGGACCCGACACTTCGCCCGAGTTGGGCTCGGCCCGGGCGCTCAAAGACTTGCCAGGTGGTAGGCGCTTGCCGAACTGGCCTGGGCGAACGCTTCGGGAAGCGCCGCCGCCAGGGCGTGCTGAGCCTTCCAACCGCTGCAATGCCCTGGGACTACGAGTTCTGGTGCAAGTTCGCTCAATGCGTTCACTGTCGCTGCGATGATGGGCTCGAAGGCCGGTCCGCTCAGATGAAACCCGCCTATCAGGGCACAGAGGCGATCGACCCCGGTGAGACGCATGGCGTGGCGAACTATGTTGATCGCCCCCGCGTGGCCGCATCCCGTCACGACCACCAATCCCCGTCCTTTGACGTTGACGACCAGAGCTTGATCGTCTGCGACTGTGGGGTCATGGCGCCAACGGGCGTGGCCGCCCACACCGCGCTCAGCTTCGAAGGCCTGATGACTAGGTGGCATGCCTCGTTCGAACTCAGTGGTCCGGTCCACCTCCCCGGTCACAAGAACTGACCCTTCTAGCAGCAGCGACGGATGTCTGCGTTCTATGACCTCGAAGCCGAAGCAGACCGGACAAGCCGCCCGTGTGGTCGAAGTGTCCATGGCTGAGCACGACAGCCTGAAGGTCAGAGAAGTCCAGTCCGAGGCGTTCAGCGTTGATCGCCATTCCATCCGGCGAGATGCCCGTATCGAAAAGAAGGTGGGACCTTCGCCCGCCGCTGCTCAGCGTAATCAGCGTAGCGAACCCGTGCTCAGCGAGAAGACCAACGTGGGTTTTGCCTCCGTCGAAAAGCGGAGAGCTGACCAGACCTGACCGCATCGCAGGACGCTGCACGGCCATCTCGGAGTTCAAAAGCATGTCGAATGTATTGTCGATCAATGTCGTTACTCGAACTTCGTCGACAGGATCGAGGTGGACAGGATCGACGGCGTCACCGTCGGCGGGCCTCGGAGCTGCCTCGAACACCGTGTCAACCGGTCCACCATGGGAGTGGGAAGCGCCACACATGGCAGGGAGCCTATAAGGCTTCGGGAGCCTTCAAGACGTGCCGAGTAAGGATTTGGCTTGTGCGATCTCGGCCAACTTTACGTCCGAGACCGTCGGAAGTGACAGGTGGAGCGCATCGATCGCGCTGACTATGACACCGGCGGTCAGTGTCCGCATAAGGTGTTTGTGGTCGGCGGGGATCACATACCACGGAGCCCACGGTGTCGAGGTCGCCCTGAGAGCTTCCTCGTAGGCGCGCTGATAGTCGTTCCACAGCGACCGTTCCTCGATGTCCGACATGGAGAACTTCCAGTATTTGGCTGCGTCGTCGAGCCGTTTGAGAAGCCTCCTCTTCTGCTCTGCCTCGGACACGTTGAGGAAGACCTTCACCACTTGCGTGCCGCTTCGGACCAGGTGCTGCTCGAACGCGTTGATCGCCTCGAAACGCTCCCGCCACATTGGTTCGTATGACTCATAGCCTCCAAGTCGCCGCTGCTCCTCTGCCAGTTCGCGGTGCACCCGAACCACTAGAACGTCCTCGTAGTAGGACCTGTTGAAGATTCCGATCTTTCCTCGGGCGGGTAGAGCCTTGACGGCTCTCCACAGAAAGTCGTGTGAGAGCTCCTCCGACGACGGCTGTTTGAAAGATGTGACGTCGCATCCCTGCGGGTTAACGCCCGACATGACGTGCTTTATAGTGCCGTCCTTGCCCGCCGCATCCATGCCTTGCAGGACTATCAGGACTGCGTGGGAGGCGCTGGCGTAGAGGAGCTCCTGGGCGGCTTCCAGCTCAGCGGTGAAGGTGTGGAGCTGGTCTTCGGCACCGGTGCTTCGCAGGGCCGCCAGTACATCCCTGCCCGCACGGCTCGCTCCTCCAGGAAGGGCTGCGGTTCCCAGCTTCGCCAAGTCGACCTTGGCGCCTGGGGCTAGGCGCAGCGCTTCGACTATTTCGTCGTCGAGCCTCATTTCCTCACCATATCCACACTTCTCCTTAAAGCCGCGACACGGAATACCCCAGGGGGTATCCGGTGTTATATGCGAACGAGACCCTACAGAGGAGTTAACCGATGGCAACCATAGCCTTGACCGACGCCAACTTCGACCAGACCATCGAGTCCAACGACATAGTGTTCGTAGACTTCTGGGCTTCGTGGTGTGGTCCGTGCCGGATGTTCGCCCCAATCTTCGAGGCCGCCTCGGAACACCACCCTGACATCACATTCGCCAAGGTCGACACGGAGGCCCAGCAGGCCCTCGCTGCCAACTTCGGGATCATGTCGATACCCACCCTGATGGTCTTCCGGGATCAAATCCTGATCTTCTCGCAACCCGGCGCCCTACCAGGACCCACCTTCGAGCAACTGATCACCAAGGTGAAAGAGCTCGACATGGACGAGGTGCGCGCCAACATCAGCGCGGCCGCCTCGGCCTGAAAGCCCCCTCGGCGGCCTGACACGGCGACCCAGGCGGGGAGCCGGGTCAGAGTTGGCGTTCGAGGCTCTCCAACAAGTTGACCACCTGTGCTCCGAACTCTGCGTCGCAGGGATGTGGAGTTCCCGCAGTGGAAGCGACAAGAGCGTCGACGGCCCTGCCGTATGCTTCCAGGACGTCCGGCGGACCTTCGGGCCGCAAGGAAACTCCACTCGAACCGTAGAACCCGGCGGAGCGATACCTCGACTCGGGTGGAGCGTCCAGAGCGAGCAGTGCGGAACCGGTTTTCCCGTTCGCGTGGATCGTGGAGACATTGACGATGTCGCTCCGACCGCGAACCAACCGGCCCGACGCCGCAGGTCCGAGAGCCGCTGTCAAGGTAGCCAAAGCGTGCGGGCCGATGTCCCACAGGGCGCCCCTCTCCCGACGCCAAGTCGAGCCCGCATAAGGGCTTCCAGGCTGGAAAATCGAGCCGAGTTCCACGTACGTGCCAGCCTCCCAGTCCCCGCCGGCCAGTGTCTCGAACCAAGTCGCGAGCCCCGGGCTGAAGCGAGCCGTGAAGAAGACGATCGTCGACACGCCGGTAGCGCCTACCGCTGCTGTTAACGACTGCGCCGACGAAGAGTCCAAGGCCACGGGCTTCTCGAGCAGCAGGTGGCGCCCAGCTGACGCTGCTTTGGTCGCCAGGAGGACCTGCACATCGGGCGGGACTGCGAAAGCCAAGGCGTCTACGCTTTCGACTAGAGCCTCGAAGCTAACTACGGAGGGCACCCGGAGTTGCGCCGCCGCCACGCTCGACCGCTGCAGATCCCTGCCCCACAGCCCGACCAGTTCGACTTCGGGATGAGCGATCAGACCCGGCCCGTGCACTGTGGTCGCCCAGAACCCAGAGCCGACGAGACCGAACCTCACAGGCGGCGACTCCGACTCACTTCATCTGCCCGCGCACAGGCGCACAACTTTAGAGACTCGCCTGCTGAGCCTCGCGCCAGCTTCCACGAGTCACGGAGGGCTCCTTAGGTAGGCCGAGGACCATTTCGCCGAGGATGTTGCGCTGGACCTGCGAAGTACCTGCGTATATGGTCCCGGCGCGGGCGTTGAAGAAAGTTCCGACCCACGAGGCGCTGTCGTTTGGGGCTCCGGCGTCGTCGGTCATGAAAGCGCTGGCAGGCCAGCGCCCGGCGGGCGCCATGGCACTCGGTCCGAGGATATCGACGGCCAGCTCGGTCACCTGCTTGTGGTACTCGCTCCAGAACAGCTTGAACACCGATCCTTCCGGTCCGGGCGTTTCCCCGGCCAAGAAACGAGACAATGTTCGCAATCCCACGAAGCGCATCGCCTCCACCTTCTCGTAGCATGCGGCGAGTCGTTGGCGTATACGCGGGTCTTCAGAGCGTCCCTCTTGGCGTGCGAGGCTGATGAGACGGTCGAGCTCCATGCGGAACAGTATTGGATGGGTTGCCGCAGCCTCGCCCCTTTCGTATCCGAGGAGGGTCATCGCTACCGCCCAGCCGTTTCCCACCCCGCCGACCACGTTGTCCTTCGCGGTCCGGGCGTCGGTGAAGAAGGTCTCGTTGAACTCGGACTCTCCCGACATCATCCGTATCGGCCTGACGGTGACGCCCGGCTGGTCCATGGGAACGAGAAGGAAACTGATCCCCTTGTGCTTCGGAGCGTCCGGGTCGGTGCGGGTGAGGACGAAGATCCAGTTAGCGAGGTGGGCTGCGGAAGTCCATATCTTCTGTCCATTGATGACCCACTCGTCCCCATCCAGGACGGCTCGGGTCCCGAGGTTGGCCAGGTCGGAGCCGGCGTTGGGTTCGGAGTAACCCTGGCACCAGCGGTGCTCACCTGAAAGTATCCGAGGCAGAAAGTAGCTTTTCTGCTCGTCCGATCCCCACCTCAGGATCGTGTTGCCCACCATTTGGATGCCGAAAGTGTCGTTCGATCCTCCGGTCGGCACCCCGGCTTTTACGAACTCCTCGGCTAGCACGACCTGCTCGAGAGCTGACAGGCCGCCACCGCCGACCGACGTCGGCCACGACGCGGCGAGCAGGCCGTTGTCGTAGAGAACCCGGCGCCATTCCTCCGCCCAGCGCCTGGCTTCTTCGGGTTCGAGCGCCCCGATCCCAGCCCAGTCGGCCGGGAGGTGCTCCGCCAGGAACGCCCGGATCTTCTCCCGGTAGCGTTCCGCTTCTTCTGGGTATGTAGGGTCCACGGCTAAACCCTACAGACTCCGATCGACTAGCGCCCGTCCCGGTCGACCAGCACAGCACCTGCGCTACTCACATCTTTGCGCAGCGGTTGATCCGACACCCCCGGCGACACTACCGTCTGCTCATGCAAGAGGCGACAACCAACCACTTCGTCGACGACTACGGGGTGGACATCTTCTACCGTCACTGGCCCGTCGAAAACCCGAGGGCATCTATCGTCGTTTCCCACGGGGCGTCTGAGCACAGCGGCCGCTACGACAGGTTCGCCAAGGCAATGAACGCCGCCGGCTACGAAGTGTTCGCAGCGGACCAGCGGGGACACGGCCAGACCCGCAAATCGACTGGGGTCGGCCGGTGCGGACCCGGGGGAGCCGACGGCCTGATCCACGACCTTGAGCGGCTGGTAGCATTAGCGACGGAATCGACCGGGTCGAAACCGGTCGTGCTTTTAGGGCATTCGCTCGGTTCGATGATCGCCCAAGGCTACGCCGCACGCGGAGCGAAAGGCCTTGCCGGTTATATCCTAAGTGGCCCGGTTGGCGCCCCGGAAGGCGGCCAGGAGATGCTCGACGGACTGCGAGCCGCTGTCGACTCGGGGATGGGCGACGAGACCCTAGACGCTCTAGGATCCTACAACGAGGCCTTCGAGCCTGCCAGGACACCCTACGACTGGCTGAGCCGGGACGAGGCGGAGGTGGACGCCTACATCGCCGATGACTTCTGCGGGTCTTCCAACCCGCTCACCTACGGTCTGCTATGCGAGGTCGTCGGCCTTGCGGTGGAGTCTGTAACCCCCGAAGCGATACGGAACATTCCAGCTATACCTGCTCTTTTGGTCGCAGGAGAGATGGACCCAGTGGGAGGGATGGGAGCCAACGTGAGAGAGCTCCAATCCCGGCTGGTTTCTAGGAAGTTGAACGTCACTGCCCACTACTACCTGGGGGCCCGCCACGAGGTGCTCAACGAAACCAACCGTGACGAAGTCCAAGCCGACATCGTGGCCTGGCTCGACGAGCACATAGCCCCGACCGGTTAGTCCGACCAGGGGCGTTAGCGACCAACCGACCGTCAATCGACCCGTCGACCATTGGCGTCAGCGGGCGGATGCGTCACGTCGCGTTCCGTGAGCGGGCGTGTCCAAGCGGCGAACTCCAAGAGGATGCCGTCCGGATCACGAAAATACATCGAGCGCACGAATACTCCCGGGTGAAGTTCCTCGCTCACGGTTGCTTCGCTGTCGTCATGGTTCATCACCGGACTGACCCGCACCCCTTGTTCGATAAGTTTCTGGCGGTACTCGTCGAAACGCTCGGGGGCTACGTCGAAGGCGATATGGTTCATCGATCCCCAGGCGGTGGTGATGTCACCCTCGCCGGGCAGGCTTGCAGCAGTGACGACGCCCTCGGTCGGAGCCGGGGCTCCCGGGAACCAGAAGAAGGCGAGGCAGTCGCCGTTACCTATGTCGAAGAAGAAGTGCTGTCCCATCCCTCCCGGGAGTTCGATCGTCTTCACGAGGGGCATCCCTAAAAGGCCCTGGTAGAACTCGACGGTTCGTGCCATGTCCTTGCAGACGAGAGCCACGTGATTAACCCCGCGCAGCTGGAACTGGGCGTTCGATGGCCGCGCTCCCCTAAAGTCCGATTCTGCAACTAAATCCAAGGACATTACGGTCGCTTCTTGCACGGGAGCCTCCCCACTGTAGGCATCTTTCCTCTAATGCTACAGGAGCAGGGTTCGGAGCGCCTTTTGCGTCAAGCCACTTCGACACGAAGCGTCCGCCACGATATGAGCCCAGTCTCGTCGGATTCCTCCACATCGACCTCTCCGACGATAACGCAGTCGTGAAAACCCTCGGGGTCGTCGAGAACCTGGCGGACCTCCACGGTACGTGGACCTTCGCGGACCTGAAACCAAGCGGCGGCACGTGCCGGCGCGCCGATACCGATGGATGCGTGCGAGGAGAAGTAGCTCTCTAAGGCTTCGGCCCATTGCCCGCGATCCAGTCCTCCGCTGCTCTCCGACCCAGCGAGACCGTCCGCGTCTCGACGGGAAGCCATTTCCACCCGTCTGAACGCCGCGTTGCGGATCATCACAGAGAAAGCCCTCTTGTTCGCGCTGAGTTTCGGCGGTCGTTCCTCGATCGATCGCTCTGCGCCTGTCCCAGCAGCGAGATGAGGGCCGTCCCCGTTTGGGTGATCTTGGAGGGCCGTTAGCGTCCGCCACTCGTCGAGGAGACTCGAATCGACCTGGCGGACGAGCTCACCCAGCCACTCGGTGAAGTCGACCAGCTCGTCGTTCTTGGCCTCCTCGGGCACGCTACGCACAAGCGCCTTGTAGACGTCGGTCAGGTAACGCAACACGAGACCCTCCGAGCGCACTAATCCATAGTGGGCGATGTACTCGGAGAAGTTCATCGCCCGCTCGAAGAGGTCACGAGCCACGGACTTGGGGGCGATGTTGAAGTCGGCCACCCAGGGGTGAACTTCGCGGTAAGAGTCGAAGAGCCCGTAGGTCCAGTCGCGAAGCGGCTTGGGATATTCAAGCTTTTCTAGAGCTTCGATCCTTTCCTCGAAGGGAACTCCAGCAGCCTTCATAGCCGTCATCGCCTCCGACCTCAGCTTGTCGAGCTGGGCGGCAAGCACAGGACCCGGGTTTGCAACGGTCGACTCGACGACGCTCACCACGTCGAGAACCCAGGTGGGCGATTGGCGATCTAGCCTCGGTAGGGCCTCAAGGATGAAAGGGCTGAGCGGAGCGTCTAGAGCGAAGTCACGCTGGAGGTCGACGTTGACCCTGACCATCCTGCCTTGGTCATCGGGCTCTCCGAGGCGTTCAAGGGCCCCAACCCCGAGCAGGGAGCGGTATATCCCGATAGCGGTCCTGGCCAGGCGGCGCCTCGACGACGGTGGCTCGAAATTGTCCGTAACCAGCTGCCTCAGCGCCCTACAGCCGTCCCCGGGCCTATCGAGGACGTCGAGCACGGTGGAGTGCGTGACGGCCATGTGGGACACGAGAGTCTCGGGGGGCGACGACACCAGCTTTTCGAAGACCGCCTCGTCCCATGCGACGAAGTTGCGGGGCGGCTTGGCCCGGACGAGCTTGCGGAGCTTACGAGCGTCCCCTCCCGCCTTCCTGACAGATTCTTCGTTGTCTACAACGTGTGGAGGAGCCTGAACTACTACCAGGCCGGAAGTGTCGTACCCGGCCCGTCCTGCCCTGCCCGCAATCTGGTGCAGTTCCCGTGCGCTGAGAAGGCGCGAGACCGTCCCGTCGTACTTTGCGAGGCCGGAAAGTACCACGGTCCTCAGCGGCATGTTCACTCCCACGCCGAGCGTGTCTGTACCCACGACCACCCTGAGAAGCCCATCCCGTGTGAGGCGCTCGACCAGACGGCGGTACTTGGGGAGCATCCCGCCGTGGTGGACTCCTATGCCGTGGCGCAGCAAGCGGCTCAGGGTGCGTCCGAAACCAGGGGCAAACCTGTATCCGCTGATAGCCTCCGCTACGGCCTCCCGCTGCGCCCTTGTCGACACCTGCGCTGACGTTAGCGATTGAGCTTCGGTCAAAACCTGTGCCTGGGTGAATAACACCAGGTATATCGGAGCTTGATCGTCGCCGAGCAGCGACTCGACGGTCGCGTGCAGAGGGGTGCGGCGGTACTCGAATCGCAGCGGTACCGGCCTCACCCCAGAGCGGACCACTGCGACTGGCCGCCCCGTCCGTCTCCTAATGCCCTCCTCGATGAACCTGGTATCTCCAAGGGTCGCCGACATAAGCACGAACTGGGCAGAGGTGAGCTCGAGCAGCGGTACCTGCCATGCCCAGCCCCGCTCGGGGTCTCCGTAGAAGTGGAACTCGTCCATCACGACTTGGCCGACGCCCGCCCGACCTCCTCGACTTAGCGCCAAGTTCGCCAGGACTTCGGCTGTCGCGCATATCAGGGGGGCCTCAGGGTTGATCGACGCGTCACCGGTCAGCATCCCAACGTTGCGTGACCCGAAGGTCTCGCAGAGAGAGAAGAACTTCTCCGATACGAGCGCCTTCACCGGTGCCGTGTAGAAGGATCGCTCACCTCTTGCGATAGCAGCCACGTGGGACCCGAGAGCGATCAGGCTCTTGCCGGAACCCGTGGGAGTATTGACGATCACATGAGAGCCGCCGAACGACTCGATTAGAGCCTCCTCCTGAGCGGGATACAGGTTAAGACCTTCCTGTTGCACCCAGTCCATGAAAATGCCAAAGCCGTTGTCGTCCGACGCCGCGATCCGGGCCAAGTCCAGGCTTGCCGCGTCGTCACGGACCGTCACGGTCGACGCTCCACCACACGTCGGCCTCCGGGACCATCAGAGGGCTGGGCCGCTCTGGGCGCTAACAGCCTGTAGCCGATTGCCGGGTCGCTTTGGAGGAACTCCCCTCGCTCGTCATTGAGTTTCCGCCGGATCCGGTAGGCGTACACTTTCAAATAGTTGACCTCCGAGGAGTAGGCGGAACCCCACACCGCCTCAAGGATCATCCGTCTTGTACAGACCTTCCCCTGGTGGCGAGCGAGGAATGACAGGAACTCGAACTCCTTGGGGGTGAGCCCTAAAGGCCTGCCTTCGAAGGTCGCCTCGTAATGGACCAGGTCGAGCTTGAGCGGTCCAACCTCTATCTCAGACGGCGACGAGGCCTGTTCGCCACTGCGGTGGCGCAGGGCCACCTGGATCCGGGCGTTCAACTCGCGCATCCCAAACGGTTTGGTCATGTAGTCGTCTGCACCCAAGCCAAGAGCGTCGACTTTGCGATCCTCGGAACTGTCCCCCGACAAGACGATCACAGGCACCTGGCTCCAGGCACGGAGGCGTCCGCACACTTCCAGACCGTCGACATCGGGCAGGCCAAGATCGAGGATCACGACGTCAGGGTTAAGCAGGGCTGCCTGGGTTAGTCCGTCTATGCCGCTGGGCGTGGCTCTGACGTCGTTGCCAAGGGCGCCGAGGCCGACTTTGCACACCCTGAGCAGGTCAGGATCGTCGTCAATTACGAGTATCAGCGGCAATGTCAAGCTCATCGGTAGCAGCCGAGGCCGCTGGAAGGGTAAAGGACAGGACTGTTCCTCCTCCGGGCGCGTCGGCCACCCAGATACGCCCGCCGTGCGCTTCGACGAAGGTTTTGGCGATCACCAGGCCGAAGCCTGCACCAGAGTCGACATCCCGGCGACGGAGGGTGTCGAAGACCTCCCCGTGGCGGGCCCGGGCGATGCCTGGACCCCGATCGGCGACGGACACGGTCACCTCAGCGGGACCGGTTCTGACAGCTCTAACGGTTATCGACGCGCCGGCCGGACTGTATCGCACTGCGTTCTCCAGAAGGTTGGAGACCACTCGGCCGACCAGTACCGGATCGACGTCCAGCAACGGCAAGGGGTCAGTGCAGTCGATGACGACCTTATGACCACGGGTGTCGACGTGACCCACAACACTGGACAGCAACTCGCTCAGCGACACGACCACGCGCCTCGGTTTGAGCACTCCAGTCTGAATTCGGCTCATATCTAAGAGGTTCTCGACCAGGTCAGCCAACCTGTCGGCTTGGACGTCTATCATTTCGACAAGAGATAACTCAGTCTCCTCGTCAAGACTGACGTCACCGTCAGCAAGAGTCGATGCTGCCGCTTTGATAGTGGCGAGAGGAGCCCGCAAGTCGTGGGAGACCGCTCCGACCATCGTCTTGGCCAGGCGTGCCATCTCATCCGCGACGCGCGCGGAAAGCGCCTTGTCACGCAACTGGACCCGCTCGACCGAAAGTGCTATCTGGTTCGCAAACAGCATCAGGGGCTCCCGCCGGTCGACGCTTACCGCTTCGGCGGTCAGGGCAAGCAGGCCGACAGGTCGGCCTGCTGCAGATAGTGCCAATACCGAAAGTCCGTTGGCTTGACCCCGGCGGGGACCAACGGTCATCAACGAACCAGCCGGGACCAGCAGTGCAGACAGCTGCGCTTCGGAGAGCGGGGCGCCGGCTGACGCCACCAGGCGCAGGCGATCCTGGTCTGGGAGCAGGATCGCAACCTGGCCGGCCGAGAACACCTCGGCGACGGTGGTGACCACAGAGGACAGCAACTCATCTAGGGCCCTGTCTTCCACGAGCAGCCGGGAGAACTCGAACAACTCGCCGATCTCGCGACTCTGACGACGAGCCTCCTCGCGGGCCACGTTCATGCGTGACACGACCTGCGACACGAGGATCATGACCACTACGTACACTCCGAGCGCAACCCAGTTCTGCGACGCCCCGACCGTCAGGGTGAGATACGGGGGAATGAAAAAAAAGTCATAGAACAAAAACCCAGCCGCGACGCTCACCACGCCAGCTGCTCGACCGCCTATCACCACCCCGACGACGACTGGTATGACCAACACGAGAGCCGTCGTCGCAATGCTCAGGTGGCTGCGCAGCGGCACCATCACCGCACTGAGCGAGGATATGCATGCCACTGCGGCGAGTATCCCGAGCGCGCTCCTTTTCATCGTCGACCCCTTCGAGTCTACCAGGAGGGAGATGAGAAGGTCTCGTGACACCCACCTAGCCCGAGGCGCAGCCTGGCCAGGCCCGGCTACTGCGACTGGCCGGCGCTCGCAGGCCCGCGGGAGCGCACCGCCTCGACCTGCTCGAAAGCTGCACGCAGATCGGAGATCCACGACTGCTCGTTGCGTCCGACCAACTGGACACACCAGGCCAGTGCATCACTGCGCGACCTGGCAACACCCGCGGCGATCAGAGTGTCGAGGACCTGGCGGTCCTCTATCCGCAACCTGGTCATAACGGGAACGCTGGCGGTCGTGAACGGACTGCGCGTGGAGCCACAAACAGCACCCCAGCTGAAGACCCTCCCGAAGGCAGCCTCGCCCTCTGCGGCGATCCGCATCCGCGCTTGGCGGGTCTCCTCGCGAAATCCACCGATCCTGGCGGCCTCAGCGGTGGACCGGTTGGCCTCGTCGGCACCGTCTGGCATCACGACGTCTTGGAGGGTGACGAACACGACTACCTCGTCGTCGTCGATGAGCACTCCGTCTGGGTCGACCGCCCACTCCTGAGGTAAGCGGCCTACCAGCCACGATTTGATCGTCTGGCGGTCGACGGGGACGGAGGAGCGGCCCCCCGGGTGTCTTCCCCTTCCTCCCGGTCGTCCCCGACCGCCGCGGCGACCTCCGAAACCGGGAGGACCCGACATCATTTCTTCAAATATCTCTTTCATAGTTACATTATTACACAAGCGCGCGCCGCCTCGGCGCCCTTTTCGGGCGCCGGACAGTCGACGCGCTACGTGCCGTTCGCCGCTGACATCCGGGAGCAATCCCCCGCGTCGCGCTGCACAAAGTGCCTTCACCCATATCAGGGCGCACTAGGGGCGCCACCACTATGGCGCTCTGTTTGATGTTCGGCCCTCGCTCCCCGCCGAGGCGCTTCGACAGATCCTGCATGACATTGTTTTTGGAAAGGAGATCTCTCGTGTTTCCACGTGACTCCGCCATCGCTCTCGCCGACACCAAGCTCGATTACGCACCCGCCGTCCTCGACCCCGCACACATAGGAGACATCGAAGGGGCACTCGGGACGGTTCGCCTTACCGACGACTCTTCGCGGCGCTCCGCACGGCGTCGCTTGCTGACGTTCCTCGCGATTATGGGCCCGGGCCTCATAGTCATGGTCGGCGACAACGACGCAGGCGGCGTGCAGACCTACACTCAAGCTGGTCAAGCTTACGGCTACAGCCTAATTTGGGTCTTAGCGCTGCTACTACCTGTGCTTGTGATCAGCCAGGAGATGGTGGCCCGTCTCGGGGCCGTGACAGGTGTCGGGCACGCCCGACTGATCCGGGAGCGCTTCGGCAAGACCTGGGCAGCTTTCGCTGTATTCGACCTGTTCCTTCTCAATTTCCTGACCCTTCTCACCGAGTTCGTCGGCGTCTACTTCGGTTTCGCCTACTTCGGGATTCCCAAGCTTGCGAGCGTGACGTCAGCGGGCGTCGCTCTATTCGCGATCGCCGCCAGTGGAAAGTTCCGCTGGTGGGAGCGTTTCATGTTCGCGTTGATCAGCGCAAGCCTTGTATTCATCCCCGCCGCTTTGATGGCGCACCCCCGCTGGACGTCGATCGGCTATCACTCGCTCGTACCGGGAGTAGCAGGTGGCGTGTCAGGACAGGCGATCCTGCTCATAGTTGCCCTAGTCGGCACCACCGTCGCGCCGTGGCAGCTTTTCCTCCAGCAGTCGAACATCATCGACAAGCGGATAAGCCCGAGGTGGCTCAACTACGAAAGGGTCGACACCATAGTGGGCGGCTTTCTCACCACGATCGCCGCTGGTGCGATGATCGTGTTCGGAGCAGCCTTGTTCCACTCCCACCGCTTCGGTTCGCCCGCCCTTTACACCGATTCGGGCTGGTTCAACCACGCGGTATCCGCAACTCTCGGGCCGGTAGCCGGCACCCTGGCGGCCGTGATGTTGATAGTCGCCTCCCTCGTCGGTGCCGCCGCTGTCTCCCTTTCCAGCTCTTACGCTTTCGGAGACTCCTTCGGCTCGCGCCACTTGCTGCACCGGGGTATTCGGTCGGCCCCGCAGTTCTATGCGGCTTACGCTGCGCAGATCTTCCTAGCGTGCCTGGTAGTCGCTGTGGCTTCGAACGCCTTCCTCGGAACCGCCACGCAGTACGTACAACTCCTGGCGGGGATCCTCCTGCCGTCAGCGGTGCTCTTCCTACTGCTGTTGTGCAACGACCCTGAAGTGCTCGGGCCGTGGGTCAATGGGACCGCCACCAACATTGTTACTTCGCTCATAGTGGGCGTACTGGTCGTCCTGTCAGCCAACTTGACGATAGCCACCTTGTTTCCCCACATCGACGGCGTGGCACTAACCGAAGCCTGCTTCGGTGTTGCCGCCGCGGCGACTGCACCTGCCACTGCGTTGCTTCTCGCCGCGAAACGCCGCAAGGCCCTCCCAACGTCTCGGGCCCGGGTAGGCGCGTCCAGCGCCACCGGCGCAGCACGTCCCGCAACGAGTCGGGAGGTCCGCAACGCCGAGCGAGCTGTCTGGCGGATGCCCGAGCTCAACCAGTTGCGTCCGCCTACGCCGAGTCTTGCCCGCCGGGCGAGCCTGCTAGTTCTGCGTTGCTACCTGGTAGCCTCGCTGCTCGTAGTGGGGTTCCGGGCTTTCAGCCCTTACCTGCGCTGAACTTCAAGGCGGTCCTGCGGGGTTCGAGGGACCGCCTGGCTCAGCTCTGGTGACCCTTTTGTAGAGCCCGGGCTATCACGTGAACATCGATGCCAGCGTCGGACGCGCTCTTCGAGAGCCTCCTGACAGTCGATCCACCACCTCTCAGCTGCTGCCACCGGCTTCGCCTGCTAGACCCGATCACCAGCTGCGTGACCTGATTCTCCCGGGCGAAGTCCACCAGCGCCGCTGCCGGGTCGTCGGAGTCCAACTCGTGCCACCGCCCTCCCACTGCGCCGGCCAGACCCCGGAGCTCCTCCAGGCGCTTGGATCCCGACCCTCCCGGCCCGTCAGGCGTCCTAACGTGCACCACGTGCAGCTCAGCTTTGAGGCGGGACGATATCCTCGCCGCCCTGCGGATTACCGACTCGGCACCCGGCACTTCGGTCACCCCGACCATGATCCGCTCCGTCGTCTCCCACGCAACGTCAGGGTGGGAACGCCTGAGGTAGGAGAGAAGCTCCTCCTCGGTCTCGTCCGCAACGAACCTCAAAGCAAGCTCTCTCAACGCGGAGAGGTTATCGGTCCTAAAGAAGTTGTCGAGAGCTTGGGGAACCTTGTCAGCCGGGTAGATGTTCCCATGGAGCATGCGCCGGCGCAGCTGCTCCGGAGATGAATCGACCAGTTCGAGCTGGTCCGCTTTGCGGACGACCGAATCGGGCACTCGCTCCCTCACCTTGACACCGGTGATCCTCTCGACAGCGTCGGCAATGCTCTCCAAATGCTGGATGTTGACGGTCGAGATCACGTCACTTCCCGCGGCGAGTATCGTCTCGACATCCTGCCATCGCTTGTCGTGTCCGCCGGGGACTGGGGCATTCGTGTGGGCGAGTTCGTCGACTAGCACCACCTTGGGTCTTCGCCGTAAAACAGCGTCGAGGTCCATCTCCTCCAAGGTCGTTCCCCGGTATTCAACCTTGCGGCGGGGAATTACCTCGAGACCGGCGGTCAGCGACTTCGTCACGGGACGGCCGTGTGACTCCACGATCCCGATGACGACATCAGTGCCGCGACGGCGTCGTCTCTGGGCCTCGTCGAGCATCGCTACTGTCTTGCCCACCCCAGGTGCAGCTCCCAGATATATACGAAAATGCCCTGCGGGCGCCACGGTACCCCCACGGCGCTCGTCGACGGTCTGTATAGATTCCGTGCCGATACCACCCATAGGACTCACCGCCTCGTCAGCTTCTGAGATACCGAGGTCGCCAAGCCCGTAAAGAGGATTAAGCATAGCCGGCCGGTCGTAACCCGATATGACCGTTCCTTTCGCCGTGCACTCCACGCCCGGCCCCAACCCCGGGATCCGGCCACGACCGGTGAAGACCAAGTCCACTTGCCCGGTGCCGTCGTCTAAAGTGCACACGTAGCTCTTACGACCAGCCCTTAGCTGTTCGTGCGCTCCGACGATAGTGCCTCGAGCTAAAAGCGGTTGACGAGGACGGCTTTCGGCCACGGTGCGTGCGAGCGGCCGGCGGTCTTGGTAGTAGGGATCGTCGAGGCGGAACGTGCTCATCGCATCTTGGCCAACGCCATGTTCAGCTTCAGCACGTCCACGTACCCGGAGCCAAGGAAGCCAAATTGGCTGCCGGTGGTCTGCTGGGCGATGAGCCTCTCCAATGCCGCCCGCGTGATGCCGGTAGCAGCAGAAACCATCGGCACCTCGGCAATAGCATCGGCAGGGGTTATGTCGGGGTCTAAGCCGCTGCCCGAGGTTGTGACCAAATCAGGGGTCGGGTTTACACCTCTCGCCTTCCAGTACGCAATCAGCTTGCTCGTATCGGCCACCAAGGTTTTGGACCGCGGTCCCAAGTTGGTCGGTCCGGATCCTCCTGGCACCCCGTTCGCCACGAGCGGGTTGTCGCCACCCGATACTCCTTTGGCCGGGTCCGCTGCGTACGGTCCGAGACCGTCAGGGCGACCCTGGAAGACGCAACTGCCCGGCAGATGCCCTGGGCATGGCGTCGAAGCCCAGTTCTGGCCGATCAGCGTCGAGCCGTCGGCGGTCAGAGAACCGTTAGCTTGATGGGTGAAGAAAACCTGCCCGATGGCAGTCTCCAACAGCGGATACCCGAGCCCGAGCAGAACGAAGAACACTACTGTCACGACGATCCCTCGTCTAAGACTGGCGAGCAGTTGGTAGCGCATCAGTGGAACACTCCGGTTGCGGTCACGGCTAGGTCGATAAGCTTGATGAAGAGGAATGGAGCGACTACCCCTCCAACTCCGTAGACGAGCACGTTGCGCCTCAAGATCGAAGTCGCTCCGGCGGGTCGGAAGCGAACTCCCCTCAACGCCAGTGGTATTAGGGCCACGATCACCAAGGCATTGAAGATAACCGCTGACAGGATCGCCGTCTGGGGGCTGTGCAGCCTCATTATGTTAAGGGTTTTGAGCTGCGGGTACGACACCACGAACAAGGCCGGAATGATTGCGAAGTACTTCGCCACGTCGTTAGCTATCGAGAACGTCGTCAGTGCCCCCCGGGTCATCAGGAGTTGCTTTCCGATCTCGACGATCTCGATCAGCTTGGTCGGGTTCGAGTCGAGGTCCACCATGTTCCCGGCTTCCTTCGCCGCCGTGGTGCCGGTGTTCATCGCTACTCCCACGTCGGCTTGGGCGAGTGCCGGAGCGTCGTTGGTTCCGTCCCCGGTCATCGCCACAAGCTTTCCGCCTTCCTGCTCAGCTTTGATCAGGTTCATCTTGGCTTCGGGCGTCGCCTCAGCTAGGAAATCGTCCACTCCAGCCTCCTGGGCTATGGCGGCGGCAGTCAGAGGGTTGTCACCTGTGATCATCACCGTGCGTATGCCGATGACCCTCATCTGCTCGAAGCGCTCCTTGATGCCCTCCTTCACGACGTCCTTAAGTTCGATCACCCCCAGAATCTCGCTGCCGTCGGCGACCACAAGCGGGGTAGAACCACCCTTGGCGACCTTCTCGACCACCCCGTCCAGATCGTCGGGTGCTGAACCTCCATGTTCGAGCACCCAGCGTTTCAAAGCTTCAGCAGCTCCCTTTCGTATCTGACGGCCGTCGATATCAAGTCCTGACATGCGCGTCTGGGCGCTGAAAGGCACGAATACCCGCTGAGAGCCAAGTTCGCGTTCGCGCAGGTAGAACCGCTGCTTTGCCAGAACCACGATCGAACGCCCCTCCGGGGTCTCGTCCGCCAGTGAAGCAAGCTGGGCGGCGTCGGCCACCTCCTCCTCTGAGTGCCCTGCCACAGGGATGAAAGTCGAAGCCATCCTGTTGCCCAAGGTGATAGTTCCCGTCTTGTCCAGTAGCAGTGTGGCAACGTCACCGGCCGCCTCGACTGCCCGTCCGCTCATCGCGAGGACGTTGCGCTGGACGAGCCGGTCCATGCCAGCAATGCCGATCGCCGACAGCAGCGCGCCTATCGTCGTTGGTATCAGACAGACGAGGAGGGCTATAAGGACGACTACCGACACTGAAGCACCTGCGAAAGTGGCAAACGGTTCTAGGACGACCACGACAGGAAGAAAGACAATCGTCAACGCCGCCAGAAGTATCGTCAGCGCCACCTCGTTCGGCGTCTTTTGGCGTTCGGCCCCCTCGACTAGGTTAATCATTCGATCGAGAAAGGTCTTGCCCCGTTCGGCGGTTATCTCCACGACGATGCGATCGGATAGCACCCTGGTGCCTCCTGTGACCGCAGATCGGTCGCCGCCCGACTCGCGTATGACCGGAGCCGACTCCCCGGTGATAGCAGACTCGTCTACCGATGCGACACCTTCGATGATCTCGCCATCGGAGGGAATGTAATCACCTGCCTCGCACACGACCGTGTCGCCCCGGGTTAGCTCGGCGGCGGAAACCCTCTCCTCTACCCCGTCGGAGCGCAAACGACGTGCTTCCGTCTCGACTCTCAGGCGGCGGAGAGCGTCGGCCTGCGCTTTGCCCCTCCCCTCAGCGACCGCCTCTGCGAAGTTTGCGAAATAGACGGTCAAGGCCAGCCACACGGTGATAGACCACGAAAACAGGCTCGCCTTTGCGATGGACTCCAGGAGGGTGACTGCTGTCCCTACGAGGACGACAAACATCACAGGATTCTTCACCTGAACTCTGGGATCGAACTTCTTGAGCCCTTCCAGCGCTGCGTCAGCCAGGATCTTCCTGTCGAAAAGGCTACGCCCGGCTCCAGCTCCTTTAGGCGGAGAGCTCAGACGAGCTTGCAGTTCGCTGTCACAGTCCACGTCCCGTGCCGCCTGTATGCTGTTGGCTTCCATTCGTCTAAAAGAACTTTCCGTGTGATAGCTGCTCTACGATGGGACCTAGCGAGACGGCTGGGAAGAAGGTCAATGCTCCTACGATGAAGATGACCCCGAGTAGTAGCCCCACGAAGATTGATTTGTCCGTCCGGAACGTACCAACGGACTCCGCTACGTGCTCCTTGACGGCGAGCGATCCGGCCAATGCCAGCACTGGTATGATCACACCGAAGCGCCCGAGCAGCATCGCCACTGCGGTCGTTATTTCGTAGAACCTGCTGTTGGCGGCTATTCCACCGAATGCCGATCCGTTGTTGTTCGCAGCTGACGTGAAGGCGTAGAGGATTTCGGTAAAGCCGTGCGGTCCAGCGTTGAGAGGTCCCGCCCTGCCTGCCGGAACCGCCACGGCTATTCCGGCCAGCACCAATACTGTCAGCGGCATGACGAGCACACCCAGAGAGGCGAATTTCACTTCGCGGGCCTGGATCTTCTTACCAAGGTACTCCGGGGTGCGCCCGATCATCAGACCGCCAATGAACACGGTGACGATAGCGAACAGCAGTATCGTGTAGAGCCCGCTCCCCACCCCGCCCGGGCTCACCTCGCCCAGCATCATCCCGGTCAGCAAGGCGAAGCCGCCCGTCGGGGTGTAAGAGTCGTAGGCAGAGTCCGCCGAGCCAGTCGAGGTTTGCGTCGAGGCCACCCCGTAGAGAGCTGACGAGGTATCGCCGAACCGGACTTCCTTGCCTTCCATGTTGCCCGCCGGCTGGGCGCTCAGCCCCGCCGTCGCTACCGCAGGGTTGGGCTGATGCTCGGCCACCGTGGCTATCGCCAGCCACGCCCCGAAGATTACCGTCATTGCTGCCAGGACTGCCACCCCCTGCCTGACGCTGCCTACCATTTTGCCAAAGGTGTATGTGAGTGCGACGGGTATACTCAAAAGAAGAAGTATCGAAAGGAAGTTCGTCAGGCCGGTCGGGTTCTCGAAAGGGTCCGCACCATTGGCGTTAAAGAACCCTCCCCCGTTCGTCCCGAGTTGTTTGATCGCCTCTTGCGACGCTACCGGCCCCCGGGGTATCACCTGGGTGACGTGGTTGATTGCGTCGCTTACTGTCACAGGGCCGGCTAGGGTCTGGACGGCCCCTTGGGCTATGAACACTACGGCTGCCACGACAGCTATAGGAGCGAGAATGTAAAGGGTGCCACGGACCAGGTCCACCCAGAAGTTCCCGATCGTCTTGGACCCTTTACGGGAGAATCCTCGTATCAGGGCGACCGCTACCGCCATGCCGACCGCTGCGCTGAGGAAGTTCTGAAGGGCGAGCGTACCCATCTGCGACAGGTAAGACATGGTCGTCTCCCCGGAGTACGCCTGCCAGTTCGTGTTAGTGACGAATGACACGATGGTGTTGAAGGACATGGCTGGGCTGACAGCGCCAAGGTGCTGAGGGTCAAGCGGGAGGCTCCCTTGAAGGCGCATGAGCAGATAGCCGGCGAGGAGGACCACCCCGCTGAACGCAATGAGCGAGACGCCGTATCGCTGCCAGGACTGCTCGACCTCAGGATTGACACCCATCAGCTTGTAGATCGGACGCTCGACGAAGCCCAGCCAGCCGCAGCGACCCTCGTACACCGACACCATGTAGGCGCCAAGGAGCCGCCACACCACGGCCAGGGCGACGACGAGAGCTGCGACGGTCCAAAAGAAGGCCATTAGAACCGCTCGGCTTTGAGAAGTGCGTAAGCAAGGTACACGAACACGAGGCCCGAGACGACCAGGAGGAGCCCACCCGAGACGGTCATATCCGCTCCAAGCCCCATATGAGACCGAGCATCACCGCTACGAAAACCACAAATCCAGCCACGACCAACAGATCAGCCATACCTGTGATCCTGGTCCGTCTAGCGGTTACAGCGAGGTGGAATCAGACAGCTGAACGGTGAAACAAAAGTGAACGCTGCCTGAGCCGCCGCCTCCCCGTATGACTAGGGCTGACGGGGAATTGGGGGATTCGGCTGTGGTTCGGCGCTCGACAACTTGGCGCGGATCCGCTCGACCATAACCTCGGGGATGACGCTGTCGGGGTCGTGCAGCGACCCGAGCGACGAGGTTGCTCCCACGAGCGCCTGATAGAGAGGGGGGCACGTGGCGCACCGGCTGAGATGGGCCTCGACGAGCGCCCGTTCGTCTACGGCAAGGTCGTCGTCGAGATAGTCGGATATCTTCGCACGCGCATCCCAGCAGGTGAGCGGCACCCCGCGGTTGGCCTCGCGGCGGTCGCCAGCCCCGGCAAGAGCGCTCACAAGCATCATCCTCCCACGCCTTAGCCTGGCCTTCGCGGCCGGCAACGACAGTGCAAACGTATCGGCTATGTCCTTGAGCGGCCAACCTTCGGCGTCGTGAAGTACTACCGTGCTGCGATAAATGTGAGGGAGGTGGGCAAGAGCCTCCCGCAGAGTCTCGGCCGCCTCGGCTCGCTCGACCACTACGGAAGCGTCGACGCTGTATGAGTCTTCGCGCCACCAATCCTCGACGTCTTCCACGGCCAGCTCATGAGAGTGATGACGGGCCCGATCCACCGCTATGTGATACAAGATGCGGTGCAACCAAGTACGCATGGAAGATTCGCCCCGAAAGCTCTCCCGGTTTTCGATCGCACGTAGGACCGTCTCCCCGACGAGGTCCGCAGCTTCGGCCGCATCCGCGGTCACGGTGACTGCGTAGCGGTACAGAGCGGGCAACTCGTCCGTCAGCACCGATTCGAACCCTTCCGCGGTGCCGTCCCGACGGGCTCCGGCGGTGTCGCCCTCTGAGCGCGCTGCTGGCATGTGCTCAGTCTGGCATCGCTAACACCGAACAGGTGGCCACGCCTGAGCCGTTACCGTTTCACGCGGCCGGTCGGTGCATATGGTGCAGTGCCGCAGAACTCCCGGCCCCAGTGGAGCCTCTGGTGCTGATCCCGAAAAGACTATATAGCGGGCAGTAGCCGCTCAAGCCTGTTACGAGCATCACTGCAGCAACTACGACCAGCACGACACCCCAGCCCGTCGAGAGACCGACGACACCGGCGCCGGCGACTCCGGCCGCGGCAACGACGACCCGTGCGACTCGGTCCGTGATACCTACCGTCTTTTTCATTTCCACTCCTTGCGTCCTTTCAGGTCGATCACATTTTCGATCGGCTGTCACATAGACGTATAAGCGCCGAAAAGGGATACAAACCTGCGCGGCTAGGAGATCCTCCGCCGGCAGCGCTAACGTGTCAGCTCGTGGACACATCAGCGCGCTGGGTTCCGATCCCCGTAGACGGCGGCTCGTACGACGGCTTTTTGCAGTTACCTGCGTCGGGCAGCGGACCCGGGTTGATACTTCTTCAGGAGATCTTCGGAGTCGGGGACTTCCTAACCTCGCGCGCTGCAGAGCTAGCAGGAGAAGGGTACGTCGTCCTGTGCCCGGACATGTTCTGGCGTGTCGAATCCCGCGTCGCCCTCCCTCACACCGAGGAGAGCATGGGGGCAGCATTCAGCTACATGCAGCGCTTTGCGGCTCAACCAGCCGAGTTGACCAGGTCCGACCTGGTGGCGTCGCTCGACGCTCTTCGGGCCCGGCCCGAGGTGACCGGCCCCGTCGGGGTGATGGGATATTGCCTGGGTGGGCGACTTGCATACGAGCTGGCTGTCGCCTCGGACCCTGACTGCTGCGTGTCCTATTACGGCTCGGGGATCGGAGCGGAGCTCGACCAGACGGAGCACCTCAGGTGCCCGACACTCTTCCACTACGGAGGCGCCGACCCATACATCGACTCGGCCGAGATCGAAGCCGTCCGGGAGGCTTTCGCTGCGCGACCCGAAGTAGAGGTCGTAGTCCAGCCCGAGGCCGGACACGCCTTCGAGAACTACCAGGCTCCCATGTTCCACGATGCGAGTGCCGCCGCTGTCTCCTGGCCTATCACGTTGGCGTTCCTGCAGCGCAACCTCCACCGCTCGTAAAAGCCCCGCTTCTCGACACATGAGCGGCCGCTGACCGGGCTTGGTTGTTTAATGTGGATGTCGATGAGCGAAGACAACGTCCACGTAAGCCTCCAACTCCAAGACGGTTACAGGTTCCTGGTGGACCTGGGAGCGGAATTCGACAAGCTAAGCATGGACGAACCCGCGCCCCTGGGAGCCGGTTCGGCGCCGAACGCTTCCGCTGTTCTAGCCGCCGCAGTCGGCAATTGCCTGAGCGCTAGCCTCCTGTTCTGCTTTCGAAAGGCCCACGTCGAGGTCTCTGATCTTTGCACCGACGTAGAAGTGGTCTCCGACCGCAATGCTGAAGGACGCCTGCGAATCGGGAAAATCGAAGTGAAACTTCACCCGGTCCTGGCACCAGGCGCCGAAGGTCGAGTTGCGCGCTGCCTGGAGTTGTTCGAGGACTTCTGCGTCGTCACGGCCAGCGTACGCGACGGGATAGACGTCGGAGTGACCGTGGTCGTCTGACCTATCAGGGGTGCTCGACCGTCACGGGCAACTTCAGCCGCGGATCTCGTTCCAGTCCTCTCCGAGCGGCGTTCGTAGGAGTTGAAGACCGCAATTCAGGCAGCCGGTGCGCTGCCAGGCTCCTTGGCAGCGCACCGCTGAAGCTTCTATCTTCGAACCGCAAGCGGGGCAACGGCCGCCAGCGTCCTCACCATCCGTTGCGCCGGCGACCCTGGCTTCTTCGCCCTTAGCCTGCTTAGTCATCTTCGACTGGCGGTGAGGCTAGGACAGCCTTTCGATGATCATCGCCATACCCTGGCCGCCGCCAACGCACATCGTCTCGATACCGAAAGTCTTGTCGAGCATCTGCAGGTCGTTGATGAGCGTGGTCATGATGCGAGCCCCTGTCATCCCGAAAGGATGCCCGAGCGCTATGGCCCCGCCGTGAGGGTTCAGTTGATCCTCGACGGAGATACCGAGCTCGTTGCAAACAGGCAGAACTTGCGCTGCGAAAGCCTCATTTAGCTCCACCACATCGATGTCGCGTATCGACATGCCCGTCTTAGATAGCACCTTACCTACGGCCTCGATGGGGCCGACACCCATGATCTCAGGAGCGAGGCCCGATACCGAACTAGCAACGATCCTCGCCAGCGGCGTCACGCCTAGCGCTCGGGCCTTGTCCGCAGACATCACCAGCACCGCAGCGGCACCGTCGTTGAGAGGGCACGCGTTGCCGGCCGTGACCTTGCCGTCAGGCTTGAAAGCCGGAGGCAGGTCAGCGAGACGCTCCAGCGTGGTGTTCGGCCGGGGACCGTCATCCTTGGAGACCACGGTCCCGTCTGGCAGGGTGAGCGGGATGATCTCACGGGCGAACGCGCCGTTGTTCTGCGCCTCCACCGCCCGGTCCTGGCTGAGCTTGGCGAACTCGTCCATGCTCTGGCGGCTCACGTCGAACTTCTCGGCGACGTTCTCCGCTGTCATACCCATCGGAATGTACACATGATTGACGAAATCCGCCCGGGCCTCGTCGGTGAAGCGCACGTTTGCATCCTCTTTGGAGAAACCCTTCCCGGCCGTGCGCGAGACGCTTTCGACGCCGCCGGCCACGAACACCTCCCCCTCGCCCGCCTTGATCGCATGGAAGGCCATCCTGATGGTCTGCAGAGACGAGGCGCAGAACCGGTTGACGCTGGTGCCCGGGACACTGTCGGGAAGACCGGCCAGCAAGGCGATGTTACGAGCCTCGTTCATTCCCTGCTCGCCAGCGTGATTCGCCGAGCCGATCATGACGTCCACGACGTCAGCCGGGTCAAGCTGGGGCACCTTGTCCAGGAGAGACTTGACGATGAAAGCGCACATGTCGTCCGGTCGGTAGTCGACGAGCGAACCCTTAAAGGCACGGCCGATAGGGCTTCGTGCGGTCGCAACGATCACGGCTTCTGACATCGCTCAGGGACTCCTTCACACTTTTTTCGTTGGTCTCCACAGGTTCTAGCACCACCACCGTGACCTGCTCCAGTCCCCGGGGCCTAGCTCTGCGCAAGTTGACGCAAGGCGCCCAGATCCCCGCTGCGGTCCGGTACCGTTGAGATAACCAAGCAACTGTAGTGAGGTGATGGTTTGGCGGCTGACGGCAAAGCGGCCCAATTCGATGGTGGAGTCACCTACAGGGTGCAGCTGAAAGCCGGGTTCGGATTCGCCGAGGCCAAGGCGGCCGTCGGATACCTGAACCGCCTTGGAGTGACGCACCTGTACTGTTCTCCTATCTTCCAAGCTGTCCCGGGCAGCAGTCACGGCTACGACGTAGTGGATCCTTCATGTGTCTCCGATGACCTCGGTGGCTTTGACGGCTTCAACGAGCTGGTCGACGCTCTCGACGCTGCGGGGATGGGTGTCGTAGTCGATGTGGTCGCCAACCATATGGGTACGGCGTCGCGTTCCAACGTGTGGTGGTGGGAGGTCCTCGAGAACGGCCCGTCGAGCCTATGGGCCTCGTATTTCGACGTCGACTGGGATCCCCCCGAGGCCAAGCTCCGCCAGCGGGTGCTGGTACCCGTGCTCGGCGACCACTACGGGAGAGTGCTCGAAACCGGCGAGATCCAGGTCGGTCGCGACGGAGGATCCTTCTACATCCGCTACCACGACCACCACCTGCCGGTTTCGCCCCGCACCATCGACGAGCTCCTAGCCGAAGCCGCGGCTTTCGCCAACAGCGCGTTGCTGGAGGAGGTGGCCCACGGCTTCTCAAGGCTCCCAGAAGCCACGCAACTCGACCGCGACAGCGTCGCCCGACGTCACCACGACAAAGAGTGGCTGCGACGCCGACTCAGCGCTGCCCTGGTCGCCGACCCGGTCCTCGCTGAAGGGGTCGACAAGGCCGTCGAGAGCTTCAACGCGGACAGGGACCGCCTCGACAGCCTTCTGCGACGCCAAAATTACCGGCTGGCCTGGTGGAAAGTTGCCGGCGACGAGTCCGACTACAGGCGCTTCTTCGACATCTCGGATCTCGTCGCCTTACGCATGGAGGACCCTGAGGTCTTCACCGCTTACCACTCGACGCTGATGGGATTAGTCGATGACGGCAAAGTGTCGGGGTTGCGGGTCGACCATCCCGATGGCCTGCGAGACCCTCAGCAGTACTTCGAGAGGCTCGCCAAGGCCACGTCTGGAGCTTGGGTCGTCGCCGAAAAGATCCTCGCAACCGGGGAAGCACTCCCCGATACCTGGCCGGTGGCGGGCACTACCGGCTACGACTTCGCGAACCTGGTAGGCGGCCTGTTCGTCGACCCATCGGGTGAAGATGAGATCACTTCCATCTACCGAGACTTCACAGGCGATCTCAGCACCTTCGAGGAGACCTCCGACACCGCTAAACGCGAGGTGATAGACGGCTCCCTCGCAGCGGACTTCGAGCGTCTGACCGCCTCTTTCGTGGAGGTCTGCGAAGGGCGCCTGCACTACCGGGATTTCACTCGCCCGCAACTTCGCTCAGCACTCGCGGAGACTATGGCGTCCTTCGGCGTCTACCGAACCTACGTCCGCCCCGACGGGTCGACGTCGGCAGAGGACCGCCGAGCAGTCACGTCGGCCATAGCGGGAGCTTCTACGCGCAGACCTGACCTCGATCCTGAAGTTTTCCAACTCCTCGAACAGATCCTCCTTGTCGACCAGCGGGTTCCCGTCGAAGTCGATCTGGCGATGCGTTTCCAGCAGCTGTCCGCAGCCGTGACAGCCAAAGGGGTCGAAGACACCGCCTTTTACCGTTACGTAAGGTTCGTGGCCTTGAACGAGGTCGGAGGCGACCCCGCCCGTTTCGGCGTCACACCCGACGATTTTCACGCTCACAACCTTCGGATAAACACGACGTGGCCTTCGACCATGCTCACAACCTCCACCCACGACAGCAAACGCTCTGAGGACGTCCGCGCCAGGCTGGCAGTGCTATCCGAGATCCCCGGTACATGGCGAAAGGCCGTGCAAACGTGGTCTCGGCTCACGTCTCACTACAGGAGCGGAGACCTTCCGGACCGTCGAGCCGAGTACTTGTTCTACCAGACGCTCGTCGGGGCCTACCCGCTGAGCGGCGAACGAGCTACGGCTTACATGCGAAAGGCGCTGCGCGAGGCGAAACTTTGGACGAGTTGGAGCTCCCCGAACCTCGACTATGAGAAAATCGTAGAGGACTTTGTCAGCGCGGTACTGAGCGACAAAATCTTTACCTCCCAGTTAGGCAAGTTCGTATCCGACCTCGTCTCTCCCGGAAGGGTGAACTCGCTTGCGCACACGGTGCTCAAGTTGACCTCCCCCGGCGTGGCGGACATCTACCAGGGCTGCGAGACCTACAACTTGTCTCTGGTAGATCCCGACAACCGCTCAAGTGTGGATTTCAGCCGGCTCGGTTCGCTGCTCGACGAGTGCGAGCAGGTGTATAGGAGCGCAGGAATCCGAGGGGTCGTCTCCGGATCTGACCGCGGTCTGGACAAACTGTTCGTACACCAACGAACGCTCGCTGCCCGCCGAGACAACCGAGACGCCTTCTCCCCCAGCGCAGACTACCGACCGCTCGAAGCGCAAGGTTCCGCCCAAGACCACGTGATCAGCTTCGTGCGCGCCGAGCGCATCTTGGTAGTCGTTCCCCGACTGGTCGTCGGTCTGAGAGCAAAAGGCGGATGGGCGAAGACCCGACTCCGGTTTCCACCCGGCCTATGGGCAGACTGCTTCAGCGGTGAAGTCTGGTCGGACGAGGCACTCCTAAGCGAGCTTCTGGGAGCCTTCCCTGTCGCAGTGCTCGTAAGACAGACATGACGAGCGACGCTTCGACAGAGGCGAATGCCCGACGGCACCAGCCGGCGGGGTTGTGGACTCCCCGCGTTTGGGCACCCCGACCTCGTAACGTCGAGGTGGTTTTGGGCACAGGCGAACGCCATCCTATGATCCGCGCTGATGACCTGCTCGGAGCAGGCTGGCACGTCGCGCCCGGCGTCGACCTCGTCGCGGCGGACCGCTACGGTTTTTCGCTCGACGGAGGACCGACACGCGCCGATCCACGGTCCGTTTACCAGCCGTGCGGCCCGGAGGGGCTGTCCGAAGTGATTGACCAGCGGAGATTCGAGTGGTCAGACCACACTTGGAGAGGGTTCCATCTAGCCTCCGCTGTCATCTACGAACTTCACGTCGGAACCTTCAGCGGCGACGGCACTTTCGACGCTGTCACAGAACGTCTCGACCACCTGGTCGACCTTGGGATAACGGCGATCGAGCTGATGCCGGTGGCAGAATTCCCGGGCGGGCGCGGCTGGGGTTACGACGGGGTTAACCTGTACGCCGCGCACCACGCCTACGGGGGCCCTGAGGGCTTGAAAAGGCTGGTAGACGCATGCCACAGCCGGGGCTTGGCGGTGATCCTCGACGTCGTCTACAACCATCTGGGACCCTCAGGAAACTATCTAGAAGAGTTCGGACCTTACTTCACCGACAAGCACCTAACCCCGTGGGGACGAGCAGTCAACTTCGACGGACCCGGAAGCGACGAAGTGCGACGTTTCGTCGTCGACAACGCCACCCATTGGCTCGCCGACTACCATCTCGACGGCTTGAGGCTCGACGCTGTGCACGCCATCTTCGATTCGTCGGCAGTCCACATCCTTGAACAGCTCGCGTCTAGCGTTGCCGAACTGTCAGCCGCCACCGGATGGAGGCGGTGGCTCATAGCCGAGAGCGACCTGAACGACCCGCGAATGGTAAAAAGTTCAGATGTTGGCGGCCTAGGAATCGACGCCCAATGGCTAGACGACTTCCACCACTCGCTGCATTGCCTGATCACAGGCGAGCAGGACGGCTATTACCGGGACTTCGGTCGAGTCGACGACCTAGCTACTTCCCTCACACAAGGTTACGTCTACTCTGGGCGTTACTCGTCCGTGCGAGGCCGTTCCCACGGACGTTCGACTTACGGGCTGGCAGGCTGGTCGTTCGTGGGCTTCGCCCAGAACCACGACCACGTGGGTAACCGGGCCGCCGGCGACCGTCTCAGCTCTAACGTGACCGCGGGGCGCCTCAAGATTGCCGCAGCCGTTACGATTCTGGCGCCGTTCGTCCCGATGCTCTTCCAAGGAGAGGAGTGGGCGGCGTCGACACCGTTTGCATACTTCACCGACCACACCGATCCAGATCTAGGCGATGCTGTCCGAGAGGGACGTCGCCGCGAGTTCTCCTCTTTCGGATGGGACCCGATGGACGTACCGGACCCACAGGATCCGGACACCTTCGACACCTCCCGTCTTAGGTGGGACGAGATAGGCCAAGCCTGGCATAGTGACGTTCTTGCCTGGTATCAAGCTCTGATCCGACTCCGACGCTTACTCCCTGAACTCACCGACGGTCGGCTGGACAGGGTTAAATTCACCCACCACCCCGACATGGTGTTCAGCGTCTCGCGCGGAGCGATCCTCCTCGCGGTCAACCTGAACGCACAGCAAGCGGCCGTGGCACTCGACTCACCCCTGGACAGCAAGTCGCCGGCTCGGCTGCTCCTCGCCTCCCAGCCGGGCTGCGAAGTGCACACCGGAACACTCGAACTGCCCGCCGAGTCAGCCGCCATAGTAACCCTCCCCTGCGGCGCTTCCGACGCTGTCAGTAATGCCGGACACGAACTCGCGGACCCAAACCCAGCCTTCCCCCGATTGAAGGGAGATTCCCGATGACCGGGATCTTCGAGCCCTCCGACAGCTCCTCGTGGCCGGCCGAGCGATGGCCTGGTAGGCCGTACCCTCTCGGGGCGACCTACGACGGGGCCGGCACGAACTTCTCAATCTTCTCCGAAGGCGCCGAGGCGGTGCAGCTGTGTCTTCTGGGAGCAGACGGCGACGAGCTGCGCATCGAACTAGACGAAGTCGACGCTGCGTGCTGGCACGTTTACCTACCCAACGTGTCGCCCGGACAGCGCTACGGATACCGGGTGCACGGACCTTGGGATCCGCCGGCAGGACTTCGCTACAACCCTGCCAAGTTGCTCTTGGACCCTTATGCCAAGGCAATCGAAGGCTCCGTCGACTGGAACCCGGCGTGTTTCGGACACGTCCCCGGCGACGACGGCGCAAGAAACGACTCAGACAGTGCAGCGCATGTCCCCAAGTCGGTGGTACACCAGCCGTATTTCGACTGGGGAGACGACAGGCGGCCGGGAGTACCGCTGCACGACACGATCATCTACGAGACCCACGTCAAGGGTTTCACCCGCAGGCATCCAGACATACCCCGCGGTCTGCGGGGAACGTTCGCTGGAATGGCCCATCCGGTGGCGGTCGACTACCTGCGCTCACTCGGCGTCACCACGGTCGAACTGCTTCCAGTCCACCAGTTCGTCCACGACGGCCACCTCTTGGAGCGGGGTCTGCGCAACTACTGGGGTTACAATTCGATCGGGTTTTTCGCTCCCCACAACGAGTATTCGGCGAACGGGTCCCGCGGTCAGCAGGTCCAGGAGTTCAAGGCGATGGTAAGGACGCTGCACGAGGCCGGAATCGAAGTGATCCTCGACGTCGTGTACAACCACACAGCGGAGGGCAACCATCTCGGACCGACACTGTGCTTCAGAGGGGTGGACAACCGGGCTTATTACCGCCTCGTTCCCGGTGACGCCGCGCACTACTACGACACGACGGGAACGGGAAATAGCCTCAACGTAAGCCACTCACGCAGCCTGCAGTTGATTATGGACTCGTTGCGCTACTGGGTGACCGAGATGCACGTGGACGGCTTCCGTTTCGACCTCGCCGCCACGTTGGCCCGTCAGTTCTTCGATGTCGACAGGCTGTCCGCCTTCTTCGACCTGGTGGACCAGGACCCGATCGTCAGCCAAGTCAAACTCATCGCCGAGCCATGGGACCTCGGCCACGGCGGATACCAGGTCGGCAACTTCCCGCCTTTGTGGTCGGAGTGGAACGGAAAGTATCGCGACACCGTACGTGACTTCTGGCGTGGCGAGCCGGCTACCCTTCCGGAGCTCGCCACGCGCCTGACGGGCAGCTCGGACCTCTACCAGGCCGACAATCGTCGGCCCGTCGCGAGCGTCAACTTCGTCACAGCCCACGACGGTTTCACATTGGCAGACCTCGTCTCCTACGACCACAAGCACAACGAGGCCAACGGGTACGACAACTCCGACGGGGAGGGACACAACCGCTCCTGGAACTGCGGTCAAGAAGGGCCTACCGACGACCCGGAGGTCCTCGAGTGCAGGAGTCGCCAGCAACGCAACTTCATCGCTACTCTCCTATTAAGCCAGGGTGTGCCCATGATCGCCGGAGGCGACGAGATCGGCCGCTCGCAGCGCGGCAACAACAACGCGTACTGTCAAGACAACGAGGTCTCATGGTACGACTGGGCCCGCCTGGACTCTGAGCTGTTCGATTTCACCCGGCGGATGATCGAGCTTCGGAAGCTGCACCCTGTGTTGCGGCGCAGACGCTGGTTCCACGGTATGCCGATACGCGGCGTGCCTGACATCGGATGGGTGAAGCCCGACGGCGGGGACATGACAGACCAGGATTGGGATGCAGGATTCACTCAGGCAATAGGAGTTTTCCTGAACGGCGAGGCAATCCCCACGAAGGACACTCGCGGACGGCGGGTGACCGACGACTCGTTCCTATTGCTCCTCAACGCTCACAGCGAGCCTCTCAAATGGCGACTTCCCGATCGCTGGGGGCGTGGCTGGCAGCTGGTCACGTCGACTGGCACCTTCTCGGCTCTCGGCAAGAAGCCGTACCGTAATGTCACGGTCGGACCGGGATCGTTGACGATATTCCAGCAAAGTCTGGGCAACCGGCACTAGGAGCCCTCGCCGTCTGGCGCCCAACCCGGGCCTGCTGCCAGCGCCCTGAGGGCCTCGATCTGGCCGACATTTCCGATTACCACCAGGACGTCGCCGCCCTCGATCACGGTCTCCGGAGGAGGGTTCGTCAAGAAACCCTCCCGGACCTGGCGGATGGCTAGGACGAGAGCACCTGTGAGAGCGTGGAGCCGGGCCCCTCTAAGAGTCAGACCCGCGATAGGGGAAGATATAGGTACCGGTATCTGTTCCAGGCGGAACTCGAGGCTGCCGTCGTGCATGACGATGTCGAGGAACTCGACGACGTGAGGTTGCACGGCTAAGGCGGCCATTCTTGCGCCTCCGAGATCCTGGGGGTTGACGACTCTGTCGGCACCGGCCTGAAGCAATTTGGGCACGGCTGACTCAGATGAGGTGCGTGCCACGATGAACAAGTCCGGGTGCATCGACCTGGCGGTCAATGTGACATAAAGGTTGTCGGCGTCCCCATTGAGTGCTGTTATCAGCGCTCGGGCTCGACTGATCCCAGCAGCGCCAAGGACCTCCTCGTCGGTGGCGTCACCGCATAGCGACAACCCTCTCACAGTCGAGATCCTCTCCGCAGAGGAGTCGAGCACGACGACCTCCATATCCGAGGCGGCGACATAGCGGGCTATGGACCTTCCCACCCTGCCCCAGCCACACAAGATGAGGTGATCTTGGAGGTTGTCGATCTGGCGTTGCATGCGTCGCCTCCTGAGCTCGTCGCTGAGATATCCACCGACCAGGGTCTCCACCAGCGTACTGAACGTGTACGCAGCGATACCTACCCCGACGAGGATCAGGATAATGGCGAAAGCTTTCTGACCAGCCCCGAAGGGATGGACTTCACCGAAGCCGACGGTTGATACGGTTATCACCGTCTGGAAGGCTGCGTCGAGAGGGCCGTACCCGAACAGCATGAACCCCGCAGTGCCCGCCACGAGGACTGCGACGAGACCGACAACTCCGTATCGAAGGCGCGTGGCCGGTTCGACCGATCGACTGCCCGGCGCGCCTCCAGCGGGAGAGCGCCGGGCAGCCAGGCGCCGTCGCTGGCCCGCCTTGGCGGCGCCGCTCCCGGGATGCTTATGCGCCACGCAGCACCGCCGCCCAGAGCCGGTCGGTGACAGCGGTTACCGCCTCGGCGACCACGATGTAACGCCTGTACATGTCCTGGCCGACGAGCACTTCGCGTAGGTCGTCGCTGCGGATCAGGTTCCCCATCGCAACGCGGTAGCAGCGCTCGACCTCACGAGCGGCGTCGCTTGCAAGGTCAGCCTGGCGGCCCGCCTCCTGGGGATCTTTTACAAGCAGTGCCACGCCAGACGTCACCGCCCGGGTACCGACGCTGAGATGCCCGCTCATGGTGGCGGCGTGGCTGTCGGGTTCCCAGCCCAACACCTCCCCTTCGCGCACAACGTTGCGTGCTTGGACCACGACCCTGTCGATGCGTTCGGATATCACGAAGAGGTCTTCTTGGTCGATGGGGGTCGACAGCGCCGACTGCAGCGCTGCTAACAACTCGCGGCGTGCGTCGTAGGCGTCGTGCTGCGCGCTTCGCACCGCGTCCGCTGCCGCGCTCCCGGCCCCTTTGGACCACGACTCGAACGCCACCATCCCGGCCGCGCTCAGCTCGGCCTGAGAGCCCAGCAGGGCTATGACGTCCGGCACGACCGGAAGAAACAGTCTCTTCCACCGTAGCCTGCGAATGGCACCCCTGCTCACGGCGGGTTCGTCTGGGATGTTCACGCTACGAGCCCTGCAAGCTTGAATGCCGCCTCGCCAACCGCTCCGGCAAGGGCGCAAACGGGTACGGTGACCGCCCACGCGCCGGCTACGGTGGCGACGGTAGGCCAGTGCACGTGGCGCCTGCGGCGCGGCGCGCCGGTTCCGATCATGGCCGAGTCGACGACGGTCGACGTGCTGACGGGAGCGCCGAGCAAAGCGGCTCCTATTATGACCGCCGCAGCCGAGCTCTGCGCGGACAGGCCGTCGAGCGGACCGCCCCTGTAGAACTTCGACGAAACGGTGTTCACTATCCTCCGCCCTCCAGCAGCGGTACCGGTTGCAAGGACCACGGCCACCATAGCCTTGACCCATAGCGGTACGCCGAAGTGGCCTATCGTGCCTGACGCGACCAAAACGGCTGTCGCCAAACCCATCGCCTTCTGACCGTCATTGGAACCGTCAGCTAGCCCCACCACCCCGGCGGTAACCCAGATCGACCCCCGCAGCGGGGCCAACGCAACCCGCGATGCCCGGCGCATGACAGTTCCGAGCGTCCCTCTGGCAACAGCCGCCACGACGCCGCCGAGGACCGGGGAGACGACGAGCGCTAGGAGAGCTCCTGCCACCCCGTAAGGGTGAAGCCCGTGAAAACCGCCCCACCCGACCGCTCTAAGGCCCCCTTCAACGGCAGCTGCGCCAGCGAGACCTCCGACGATGGCGATGCTGGCACTGACCGGAACACCCCGCCTGGTCGCCACCAAGGCGAAACACAGGCTCGGAAGTCCACCGGCGATGTATACCGTCGGCAGTTCCCCGACAGGCACGTGCACCAGACCGGTCATGGTGACGGCAACCGCCTGGCCTGCCAACAGCCCGCCGACAACGTGGACGGCGAACGAGAACGCCATGACGCGCGGGTAACCACCGGCCCGCGCCGCGATCAGCGCGGCGCTGGCGTTAGGCGCATCCGACACTCCCAACATGAAAGCGAACCCGATGACGATGCCTAGCGCAGCGATCTCTGGGATGCCCACCACGCCAACTTAGCGAGTCGGCCGCACTGGCGGCCGGCCCATGACACAATGCTGCTTGTTAGTAACTGTGGCGGCGAGACAGACCACCTCGTCAGACGACCAGCACCGGAAGGACGGTCACGATCGACACGAACCCGCATACACCCCTAGCCGCTACCGGCCCCCTACCGGCCTATTCGGAGATGACCTGGCGGCACTACCTGAGCACGATCGTCGAGATCGAGGTAAGCCCCGGGCGCTGGGCTCACCTCAACGGCCCTGCCGCGCTGGACGAGCTGCCGCTGCCAGGCCCGATCCACGTGATCACCGCCTGCAACCCAGAGGGCATCTACCGCTCCGAGGAGGAGAACCGTGCCGCCACAGCCCGGCTTGTAGGCGAAATGTGGGTATCGGGTTTCGCCATTGCCAGGGCGCTCGGGCGCAGCCCGAGCGGGGATCACTCCGAAGTCAGCGTAGCGCTAAGCGGGCTCAGCAGGCCAGAAGCCCTCCGCGTGGGCCGCCGCTACGGCCAGATCGCCATATACGAGGTCACCGATGACACCGTCATCCTCATGGCCTGCCACTCCGAGCGCGTCGAGGCCTTCGACCGGCATCCGACCGTCACGCTCAGGATTTCTGGCGACCCTTCCTAGCGGGAAGCCACCCCAGCGCGAATCGCGGATAGAATCGATAGCTAGTACAAAGAGTCGAGCCTGCGGATACGAAGGAGGCCCCAATGGCCTACCAGGATCGTTACGTTGCCGTAGACGAGCAGCATCTCGTCATCAAGGGTTACTATTTTCCGGGGACCACTAAGCGGATCCCTCTGGCTTCCATTCGCTCAGTGCGCCGCTCCGAGATGGGCGCGATTCGAGGAAAGGCGCGGATCTGGGGTACTGCGAACCCGCGCTACTGGGCAAACTTCGACCCGGGCAGGCCCAAGAAGACCGTTGCTTTCGTCGTGGACGCCGGGAAGGCAGTCCGTCCTTTTCTCACGCCCGACGACCCGGTGGCCTTCGAAGCGGCCCTACGAGACAAGGGAGTCGACGTGACAGAACGCGGGTCCGCTCCGATTGTCTGAGATCCGTAGCTGAGCGAGGCTGGGGAGTTCCCACGAAAGGACATTCGAAAGTCGGTGCGGTTCGCGGCTGTATTACTCTCGCTAGGTGCTTCTGACGTCTTAGACGTTCGACGTTCGACGTTCGCCACGGCGTCGGCGGAGAATACGGATCCCGCCGAAAATCACCACGTTCACGCCGTCGATCGCCCAGCTGATACCTGGATACCCGGCAGCTTCGACGGCGAAACTACCCACTAGGAGAGTGATCACGAGGAGCCACTGCACGACGGCGAGCATTTCCAACGGTCGGACGCGCTTCGCAGGCCTTGCTTCCACGACGAGGTCAGGTGCCACAGCACGCACGGCGTCCAGGACGTTTCGCACGCCGGGATTGACGTAACCGGTGCCGGCTATTACTACCGTCGGCACGGTCTCGTTTCCTCCGGCCATGGTCCGCACCACGGCGGCAGCGTCGGGGTCTTCCCAGATGTTGACCTCGGTCGTCGCCAGGCCAGCGCGACGCAGCCCTCTGCGAAGCGCTCCACAGTACGGGCATCCAGGCCGCCAGTAGACAGTGACGAGGTCGGACACGTTTATGGCCACGGTACTGGAAACCCGTTTTACGGCAGCTGCATTCCGTTCTCCGCCTGAGTCGCCCGACGCTAGGGGAGGCCTAGCGGACTCCCACACGAAGGTGCGCTGATAATCTGATCGCCGCCACAGCGTCACTGAGTATCGTGACGCCGCGGCATGGACACCACCGGCGCCCGGGGCGCTGCGGCGGGCTCAACAGGCCCAGTACCCCGTGAAGACGTGAACCCAAGACGTGTTCATGCCCGCGGCCGGCTCCATTCACCGGCCAGGAGATCCAACGTGCCCTCAAAGTTCTCGCGCTGCATGTTATGCCCACATCCTGGAATACGCACCGAGCGGCTCTTCCTGGCTAGTCGAGTGAACTCCTCGGCTATCGCTCCGGTGACAAGCCCCCCAAGGTCCTCGTCTCCAAAGACGAGCACGGCTTCCACATCGCATCTTAGGGCGAGGTCTCGCCAGGGGACCTCGCCAATGTCGTCTGCGGCCTCCGCGCGCACCTGAAGTTTCGACTCCACCCAGGCCGGATAGTCCGCCTCGTCCCATTGGGGGTGCTGTCGCCTTGCCAAGTCGAACAGCTGCGACGGAGTCGAGGTAGACCAACTAGCCGCCGTCTGTCGTGCTGCTACCCGTTGCCCATCGCGGGTCGCGCCGGTCACGCCTTGCATGAACGGCGGGTCGAGCAGCACCATCAGGGACACCAGATCGGGCCGGCACGCTCCCACTCCTAACGCCGTCCTAGCTCCTATCGAATGACCGACTAAGATAACCTCAGGAACTCTCAGTTCCTCAATCACCGAGATCACGTCGGCCACATGGTTCTCGTGGCCTCCAAGACCACCACCAGAGTTACCATGGTTGCGCGAGTCCAAGAGAACTACGTCAAGCGCTCCAGGCATGCGCTCCGCCACCCGTCTCCAGATAGCCCCGCTGTCCGCGAGCCCGTGAAGGTATATCCACGTCGGGCCAGCCCCGGGCGAACGTGCGTAGTGCAACGAGGTGCCGTCAGGGACGACCAAGCGGCCCTCGAACCATTCTTGGCTCACGCTGTTCTTTCAGGACTTGGGTCTGAGTGCCAAGGTCGGAGAGAACTCTTCGGAGCTGTCAGCAACTGTCATTCGCGTGAGGCGGCGCGAACGTTCGGACAGGTGTTCCCAATCCTGCCTACTTATGCCAGGAACGACTGACTCCCGGAACCACGGTGCATAGAACTCGAGATTAGGTATCGAACGAACCTGATCAGATACGTTCGGCGTACCCCCGTGCCATGCTCTCACGTCGCGGATCTGCACAGCACCAGCCGGGGCTGGGCACACTGTCGATAGACGCATCCACTCGGGTTCTTCTTCCAGCGTGGGTATCCCCGCCCGCGAGTGGTGCGTACCAGGGATCTGGCGTGTCGGACCGTTCAAGGGCGTGGAATCGGAGACGATGAAGTTCACACATACGTATGGTGTCGGAAGGTCCCGCACGTTTAGATGACCGCGAGGGTCATGGAAGGAACTGAATGGCGACTCCTTCTTGGAAGCGAAGTCGCGCATGTCGGAATGAAGCGGCTGGTATCCCACTGCTCCCGGCAGGCAGAAATCACCGCTCGCAGCCCGCAGCATGTAATCGTCGGATTCGAAGATAGCCGAAACGACGGCATGGACCGCGTCAAGGTCAAGCAACATCTGCCATTCCGGGCGATGGAGCATGCTCCGCGTGCTCGACGACCCGCCGAAGGAGTACCGCCGGGCAAGCCTATTTCCCGTTCCATCGGGATCCAACGCCACGATGGACGCTACGACGTCGTCAACTCCACTGCGAAGCGTAGACAACTGCGCGTCAGAGAGCATGTCTTGGATTACGACGAAACCGTCCCGACGAAAAATCCGCACTGCTCGTTCGATCTCGGACGGCTCGAGCACCTCCAATCCACGGATCCCGTTATGAGCGCTGAGGTAGTCACGAAGTTCTTCGATGTCCGCAGTATCGCTCGGTCTCCCTGGCTTGCGCTCCGCTGTATAGCTCGCCTCACTCGTAGACGAAGCGCCGCTCACTTGACACCATCGCTTACGACCCCATTTTGGCAAGCCTGAAGTAGGCGCTTCCGGTATGTAGCCATTTACTCCTCCTCCGAATCGACTAACGTCGTCAACTGTACTAAACTTTCTTCAACAATGGCAAGGGTAAAGAATTCCGAGTCCACACTTGAGACGCCTCGTAGCCGCCCGAAGCGCATGGCCCCTGACGATCGGCGGGCCGCACTCCTCGATGCCGCTGTCCGAGTCATCCAGCACCGAGTGCTCGCAGACCTCTCCTTCGAGGCAGTAGCCGAGGAGGCGGGAGTATCCAAGGCACTCCCCTATCGATATTTCGATTCACCAGCCGAGATCGCCGTGGAGATCTTCGAGCTTGTAATTGGTTCGGTAGACGATACGATCGAGCAGGTCATCGGATCTGCGCTTGGTTTTGACGACAAGGTACGGATAACCCTTCATCTGTGGAGCGACGCCGTCGAGTCAGGGGGCCAACTCGTGCACCGAATCCTCGACAGCAAGGCCGTCGCAGCGCTCCAGCCGCTTATCGAGGAGCGCGACCGGCACTCAGTCGAAATATGGGCCGATGCAGTGGCATCCGAGTTCGCCCTGACCCCATCTAAAGCTACCTTCGTAGCTGTAATGCTGACCTCGGCGGCGACTGCGATCCTGCGGTACTGGACCGACAACAACCTCGACAGGAATCAGATAGTCGAGGACTTCTTAAGAGCAACCCGGGCGACCGCGCTCGCGCTCAGCGAAACATAGGCTCGTATCTGGGCGCCAGAGGCAGCGTCGACGACGTTGCTCGGTGCAAAAGTATCTCAGAAACTTGCGCAACACCACATTTGGTGTTATAAATAAAAAAATATCAGCAACAGCCGCCTTCGTGTACGTCGTCTTAGATGCTCTCATGCGCGAGGTGCACGGGGAGCGGCGCCAAATGGGGAGGATTCATTAAATGGCACCAACAAAGCTCGACAGACAGCGTCGCACGCTCATCGCAGCCGCTGCGGCAGCCTCGCTCGTCGCAGCGGCTTGCGGCTCAAGCTCTGCGGCGTCGTCGACGGCCACGACCACCGGGTCGTCCGGGTCGACGTCCGCGTCGGCGTCTCCGGGGTCCACGTCGGTAGTAAATCTTACGTTCTGGTCCTGGGTGCCGAACATCCAGAGCGCCGTAACTTTATGGAATCAGACCCACCCCACGATCCAGGTGCACTTGGACGAAACCGCAGGCGGCGTTGCTGGAACGTATGCCAAAATGTTCAGCGCGCTTCAAGCAGGCAACGCTCCCGATCTAGGCCAGATCGAATACGACGTTTTGCCGAACTTCGAGCATGTCGGAGGCGTTACTGATATCTCGGCCTACGTAAAGACCTATAAGGCGGACTTCCTGCCGTGGACATGGGGGCAGGTCTCGGTTGGTTCGGCGGTATACGCCATACCGCAAGACACTGGACCCATGGCGCTCTACTACCGGGCCGACCTCTTTACCAAGTATGGCCTCACGGCGCCTGCTACTTGGCAGGACTTCCTTGCGGACGCCGAGAAGCTCCACGCAGCGAATCCTAGCCTCTACTTGGCGACATTCTCTCCAGCAGACACGGGATGGTTTGCCGGCCTCGAGTGGCAAGCCGGTGTTGATTGGTTCAAGACTTCGGGAAACTCCTGGGTCGTAAATCTCACGAGCAGTGCATCGCAGCAGGTTGCGTCGCTCTGGCAGCAGATGATCAGCCAGAATCTCGTAAAGGTCGAGCCGGACTTCACAACCGGGTGGAATAAAGACTTCGCCGACGGCACAGTCCTGACTTGGCCAGGTGCAGTGTGGGGTGAGAGTGGTTTCCCAACGAACGCAGCTTCTACCGCGGGTGACTGGCGTGTGGCCCCCCTGCCCAACTGGGGTTCTACGCCAAGTAGCGGAAACTTCGGTGGTTCGACTACGGCAGTCTTCAAGGACTCCAAACATCCCGCTCAGGCCGCCCAGTTCGCCGCCTGGCTGAACACCAACCAGCAGAGCGTCAGCGACCTTATAACAAAGGGCGGATTGTATCCGGCTGATGTCCAAGGTGAATCACAGCCGGTCTTTAACAGTCCGGTTCCGTTCTATGGGAACGAAAACATCTGGAAGGTATTCTCCCAAAGTGCCGCCGAGGTCAACACCAACTTCCAATGGGGTCCGGTCATCGCAACTACTTTCACCGAGCTGGGTGACGCTTTCACGAAAGTGACAGCTGGCAGTGGAACCTTAAGTTCCGCTCTCGCTGACACTCAGTCCCAAACCATCTCAGCCATGAAGCAGCAGGGCTTCTCGGTCAGTGCCGGCTGAGAGGTGGGCCGCAGCGGGAGGTGAGCGTGCAAGTCACCTTCCGCTGCGCCCGTCGGGTCCGAAATCGAGTCTCAGCTGGCTGACCCGACCAGTGCAGCGGCACCATGCGCCAGGCCCCGCACGGTGCGACCGATGAACCGGCCCAGGAAGGTCCGGTAGATCCAACCAGTTCCGGGTCTGGTAACAAAGAAGGTCGAACGCCACTCGATGGAAGTGCCGGCTCCGTTGCTGATCAACGTCACGACCGCCTTGTAGTCCCGCAACGGCATCCCGTGTTCGAGGGTGTAGCTAAAAACCCGGTTGGGCGTGGTCTCCACCACCCGTTCCCGAGTCTTCGTCCGTCCCGTCGTGAAGAGCCGCACGGCATTACGCCCTTCAGGCTGATCGCCCTCGCGCTCTCCCGGTTCGAGTAGCTCGAACTGCCCGATGGGCGACCAGCTGGGCCAGGTCGATCCGTCGGCCAGCAATCCGTAGACCACCTCGGGCGGAGCGATCGTCGTCGCGCGCTGTTCGATCACTTGCTGTTTGGGCATTTCGCTCCCATACCTCTAGTCATTCAGAGTACCGATCTGAGTGTACCATTTGGCACATGCCAGCTCCAACTACCAGCGCCGCCTACGATCGTCTGCTCGAGCTAGTGATCGACCACTTTGTGGTCGACGGGCTCCACGATCAGTCCCTGCGGCAGATCGCCGCCGCCATCGGCTCTAGCCACCGCATGCTGCTCTACCACTTCGGTTCCCGGGATGGGCTGCTCGTCGCCGTGGGAAAGGCGGTCGAGGCCCGCACCAAATCCCAACTGGCAAAACTACGGGCGGCGATGGTGGCACCCGGCTCGGCCGAAGCCACCGATGAGGCCATACGGCAGACCTGGGCGCTGGTGTCCGACCCGGCCTTGGGCGACTTTGAGCGGCTCTTCTTCGCCCTCTACGGCCGCGGCCTCCAAGGTGACGAAGCGATGCGGCCCATGATGAACATCGAGGATTGGATCGAGTTCAGGGTGCCCGAAGCGGTCGCCGTGGGCATCGATCCACAAGTGGCCCGTCGGCACAATCGATTGGGGCTGGCCGTGGTCCGGGGCCTACTGCTCGATCTGTTGGCGACCGGCGATGCCGACGAGGTCCGATCCGCCCTCGAGATCTTCGCCGACTTCTACCGCGGCGCCTGGTGGGTGTCAACTCGCACCGAAAGACCTCAGTAACGCCATGCGTGCTAGTTGCTCGGGCTCCACAGGGCGGCGCCTTTCCAGGGGTGCGCAGGGCCTGGCGGCGACTGGTGGCAGCGTCCCGGTGGGCGGCGCAGAACGCTCAGGCTTTTTTTGCTTGCTAGCCGTCGCCGGTGTCGCCGTCGCCGTGCCACCACCGGTGCGGGAAAGGAGGTCATGACGAGACGGTCTCGGGATCGCTGGCCTTGGCCGTTTCGGTGATGGTGACATGGCCGGCGGTGGCCGCCCCGCTCCAACGTTCGATCTCCCCGGCCAGGTCGAGATGCTCCACGGGGGCAGCGTGCTCGTAGGCACCCCATTGGTCGCGGGGCAGCATCCACATCAGCTCGAACTCGTTTCCGTCGGGGTCGGCGCCGTAGACGCTCTTGGTGGCACCGTGGCTGGACTCGCCGGTGTAGGCGCCGGCGTCGAGGAGGGTCTGGCGGGCGGCGGCCAGCTCGTCGATGGTGTCGAGCTGCCACGCCAGGTGGTAAAGGCCGATAGCACCGTGGCGTTTCGGGCCGCCCGCGGTTCCGACACCGAACAGGCCGAGGTCGTGGTGGTTCCCCGATCGGGGGAGCCTCAGGAACGCTGCGTTGGCGCGCGGCTCGCGAGCGATGACCTGCATGGCGAACACGTCGGTGTAGAAGTGGACCGAACGCTCGAGGTCAGAGACGAAAAGCACGGCATGGTTGAGGCGTACAGGAGATACGGGCATTGGGGTTCCTTGGGTTCGGGCCCACAGCGGGGACGATCCCGCTGCGGGCGCAAATGGACTTGTTTGATCCGGCGAGTTGACAGCTCAGGAGGCGTCGGGGCTGCGGATGGCGGACACCTCGAACTCCAAGGTGACGTTCTCGCTGACCAGCACGCCGCCCGCTTCGAGCGCTGCGTTCCAGTTGACACCCCAGTCCTTGCGGTTGACAACAGTCGACCCTTCGAAGCCGATCCTCTGGTTGCCGTAGGGGTCCACCGCGCTGCCGGTGTACTCGAAGTCGACGGTGACGGGGCGGGCGACCCCCTTGATGGTCAGGTCACCGGTGACCCGGAAGCGGACATCGCCAGTCGGCTCGACGCTCGTCGAGGAGAAAGTGATCTGCGGGTAAGTGTCCATGTCGAAAAAGTCGTTCGAGCGCAGGTGGGCGTCGCGGTCCGCGTTGCGGGTGTCGATGCTCGCCGCTTTGATCGAAAGCTGCAGCTTCGAGTTCGCCGGGTTAGCGGCGTCGAAGTAACCGGAGCCGTCGAACTCGTTGAACGAGCCTCGGACCTTGGTGACCATGGCGTGGCGGGCGACGAACCCGATCCGGCTGTGGACGGGGTCGATGGTGTAGCTGCCGGTGAGTGTGACGGGGACGGTCGGGGTGCTCATGGAGTAGCTCCTTCATATAGTGGACATGTCCTACAACATCGATGACAGATCAACTATTCCGCGTCCTACACTGGAGCCATGAACGGGGTCCGGTGGCTCGACGAGCACGAACAACGAACATGGCGGGCTCTGCAGTTCATGCAGCTGCGACTCGCCGGCCGCCTGGCTGCCGATGTGGCCGCCACCTCCGAGCTGTCCTACGCCGACTATCTGGTTCTCGTCGCTCTCAGCGACCACCCCGACGGCCGGGCCCGCCTGTTCGAACTGTCCGAATCCCTCGGCTGGGAGAAAAGTCGGCTGTCCCATCAGGTCACCCGCATGACCGGACGGGGACTTCTGCGAAAAGAGCGCTGCGACGGCGACCGCCGCGGCGCCTTCGTCGTGGCCACCGAAACGGGCCGCGAGGCCATCGAGGAGGCCGCACCCCACCATGTGGCGATGGTACGCCGCTTGTTCATCGACCCGCTCACCCCCGCCGAGCTCGACGCCATCACCTCCGCCGCCGAGAAAGTCCTCGCCGTGCTCGACACCGAAGCCGCCGACGGCCACCATGATGGTGGCCGTCTTAGAAAGGAGCATCCCAACAGATGACATGGCGGACCGGCGATGACCGAGACAGCCAAACCCGACGTACACGAACTTCGGACTCAGAGCCGCTTCGACCTCGAACAGGCCACCACCACCGCCGAACCTCCTGTCGAAAAACGAGCATGGCGTCCTCCCCAGCCGAGCCGCGACGAGCGGCCCGGTGACCAGCGCTGACGTTCCCGCCGACGCCCAGCGCGCCGCTCCAGAGGGCTGCGCGCTCGAGATCACCGAGAGCCGGGAAAGCCGCGTCGCCGCCATCGGGGTACGCCGCGCGCTGCCCGCGACTCGCTCGGCAAGGAGCAAGTCATCGTGGCCGGCCATCTCAACATGATGACTGCCGGGTGGCACGTCCCTCGCCCCGAGATGGCCACAGTTCGCGCAAACGTCGTCGCCCGATCGGTGCCGTCGAGGCCATGACGCAGAGGCGGCCGATGCAGCCAGCGCGGGTGCGACCCCGGTACTGCGCTGCGTGCGGTCGGCGGACCCGGTGAGCGAACGGTCTGCCACCTGGACGCGCCCAGTCCAGGACGCCATCCGGGTGGACCGCTCCAAGCTGGCCTTGGTGGCCGCGGCGCGTTGCGCACTGGGCATCGCCATCCCCCTCGTCGCCGGCGACGTCTCCGGGCATCTCCTGGTCGGTGTGGGAGGGGCGGTCGGCGCTCTGACGGCGGGGACGGCGTCGCTGCAGGGCACCTATCGAAGCCGGGTGAAGATCATGGCGTTCGCCGCCGCGGCCTTCGCCGCCTCGGCATTCGTCGGGGCGGCGGTTGGCCGCCTGGAAGGCCCCGACATCGCGGTCACCGCCGTCTGGGGGGTCATCGCCGGTCTCCTGGTGATGTTCGGAGAGGCGCCAGGCGTCGTCGGCCTCCAAGCCGTCATCGGCCTGGTCGTCTTCTCCCAGTTCTCCTTCAGCCCCGAGCAGGCCGCGCTCAACGCCCTCTGGGCGCTGTGCGGAGGGGCGATCCAGATCGTCCTCGTGGCCGTGACCTGGCCCCTCCAGCGCTTCCCGGTCGAGCGGGCCATGTCGAGTGACACCTACCGGCTGCTGGCCGCCCACCTCCGCGCGCTCGCGAGGGACCCGTCGGACCTCCTCGATCCCGGCGTCCTCGACAGGTTGCCCTCCGCCCTCGTCGAAACCCAGCCCTGGGGCGACCGGGGCGCCGCCGCCGCCTACCAGGCGCTGGCCGACGAGGCAGACCGGATCCGCCTTGAGGTGGCCGGCATAGCCCGGACCCGAGCCCGACTCGCCCAAGCCTCGACGATCGCCACGCCTACAGCAAAGGCCGGCGCCATCGACGCGGCGAGCGACCTCGAGGACGCGATCACCGCCTCAGCCGACCTTCTCGCCGGCGTCGCCGCCGCACTGCACGACGGGCGCAGCGCCGTCGCCGACCCCGAGACCCGCGAGCGGTACCGAACCGCCATCGAGGGCCTCCGCTGGCAGGCCGCACTCGCCGAGCCTTCGACTCGCGCGATCCTCACCCCTGCCCTCGAGGGCCTCACCGCGCTGGCAGGCCAGCTTCGATCAGTGACCCAGCTGACTGCGGTGGCCGCCGGCGACCAACCTGGCGCGCCCAAAACCGCCGCGTCGACCGCCGGCCAGCCGGTCCGGAGCCGGCCGCGGCCTTCCCCGCTCCCCGGCGCTTCGGGGGGTCGTCTCGAGTTGGTGCGCGCCAACCTCACCCGCACCTCCGAGGTCTTCCGCCACGCCCTTCGGGTCGGCGTCACCCTGGCGGCGGCCGTCGCCATCTCCCACCTGTTCCCCTTAGGTCACGGCTACTGGCTCCCGATGACGGTCATGATCGTCCTCAAGCCCGACTTCGCCACCACCTTGAGCCGAGGCTTGGGCCGCAGCGTCGGGACCGTCCTCGGCGCCGGGCTGGTCACGTTATTGCTGGCAGCGCTGGCGCCGTCACCGGCCGTCCTGATCGCGCTCACCGTAGCCCTGTATGCCGCAAGCGTCGCTGTGCTTCGCGCCAACTACGTCATCTACAGCGTCGGCATCGCGTCGCTGGTCGTGGTCCTGCTCGCCTTCACCGGTTCCCCAGCGCCGTCCCTCGCCGCCGACCGGTCCTTCTACACGCTCCTCGGGGCCGCCCTAGCCTTGGCGGCCTACGCCACCTGGCCGACCTGGGAACGCACCCACGTCGTCGATCGACTAGCCGACCTCGTGGAAATCGACGGCCGCTACGGCGCGGCGCTCCTCCACGCGTGGGCCGACCCAGCATGTGCCGATCGGGAGGAGCTACAGCGGCTGCGCCTCGCGGCTCGCCTCGCACGCTCCAACGCCGAAGCGTCTGTCGACCGCTGGCTGACCGAGCCCGCCAGCCGCGAACCGGCCTCGCCGAACCCGCTCACCGCCGAGACGGCAAAAGGCATCCTCACCGCGGTGCGCCGCTACGTGTGGAGCGCGCTCGTCCTACACGGAGCGCTCCCGAGCACCGCTCCGGCCACAGGGGGGAAGTGCAGGCCCGACCTCCACCGTCTCGGAGAGGAAGTCCAACAGGCCATGGCCGCTGTCGTCGTAGCGCTGAGGACCGGGCCTGCTCCGGCGGGCTACCCTCCACTGCGATCCACCCAGGTGACGCTCGCCGCCCACCTGACGAGCGCCTCGCCGCAGGCGGCGGCCGATCCGACACCAGCTGCCGTGGACATGGTTATCGTCAGCGAGACCGACCTCATCGTCAACGCGGTCGACACCCTCGCCCACCTCGTCGGTGTCGGACCCCGCCCGTCAGCGGGCTCCTGACGCCGACACTCCGAAAGCCCGGATTAGCCTCGTCGAGACTTCACGGTCGGCCTCCCGCGAGCGTGGCCCCTCCCCCACGATGAGGTTCGCCCCCTGCCTCCGACCCTTGAAGGTCACCGGCGGTCGCTCCCGGGACACTCCCAGCACGCGACGGCCGATGCTGGCAAAATCAGTGAATGACCTCTGCGTCGAGCCCGCCACCTGCCACCCCGGTGCTCTCGGGGCTCGAAGCAGTCCGGGACTGGGCGGCGGACCTCTACCGTGACCTGCACGCCCACCCCGAGCTGTCCCACGAGGAGCGCTCGACGGCGTCGAAGGTCGCAGAGCGCCTCGGCGCCTCGGGCGTCGAAGTCCACACCGGAGTCGGCGGCACCGGCGTCGTCGGCCTGGTCAGAAACGGGGAAGGGCCGACGGTGCTGTTGCGGGCCGACATGGACGCCCTCCCAGTAGCCGAAGCCACCGGACTCGACTACGCCAGCCACGTCACCGCCACCGACGCAGCCGGCAACGAGGTGCCCGTGATGCACGCCTGCGGCCACGACATGCACGTCGCCTGCCTCCTCGGCGCCGCCCACCTGCTCGCCGCAGCCCGTGAGCATTGGGCGGGCACCCTCATCGCCCTGTTCCAGCCCGCCGAGGAGACCGGCGACGGCGCCCGGGGCATGCTCGACGACGGCCTAGCGACCCTGGTACCCAAGGCGGACGTCGCCTTGGCCCAGCACGTGCTGCCCGCGCCTGCCGGTTTGGTCGGCACGCACGCCGGTCCGACCCTCTCAGCCGCCGACAGCATGCGCATCACGCTGCACGGGCGTGGCGCGCACGGATCGATGCCCCAAGCCTCAGTCGACCCTGTCGTCCTCGCCGCGATGATCGTGGTCCGCCTCCAGACCCTCGTGGCCCGCGAGACCCGCCCCGGGGAGCCGGTCGTGGTCACCGTCGGGAGCATCCAAGCGGGCACCAAGAGCAACGTCATCCCCGACCACGCCGTCATCGAGCTCAACGTGCGCACCTACGACGAGCAGACCCGGACGTCGGTCCTCGACTCCATCAAAAGGACCGTCGACGCCGAATGCCAGGCGTCGGGATGCCCCAAACCGGCCGACTACGAACTGTTCGACCGCTTCCCCCTCACCGACAACGACGTCGAAACCACCGCCAAGGTGTCCGCCGCGTTCGCAGCGTTCTTCGGGGAGCGGGCGCGGCCGCTACCGATGCAAACCGCCAGCGAGGACTTCAGCGACATCCCCACAGCCCTCGGAGTCCCCTACTGCTATTGGGGGATCGGCGGCATCGACCCCGACAGCTACGAGGCGGCCGAGCGGGCCGGTCGGGTCGCCCAGGACATCCCCGTCAACCACTCGGCGTACTTCGCCCCGGTCATCCAACCCACCTTGGACACCGGGATCCAAGCGATGGTCATCGCCGCCCTCGCATGGCTCGCCCCGCCCCGGACCGGCGACCAGTAGCGACGGTGTCACACCCCGGCTCGACGCTCCAACTGGCACTCGACCTGTCGGGCACCTTCGTGTTCGGCCTCAACGGCGCCCTCACCGCCATGGAAGCAGAGAACCTCGACGTAGTCGGCGTCGTCGTCCTCGCCGTGATCACCGCCCTCGGTGGCGGCGTCATCCGCGACGTGCTCATCGGCGCGCTTCCGCCCGCAGCTTTCAAGGACTGGCGCTACCTTGCCGTTGGCGGCGGTGCCGGCATCGCCGCCTTCTTCGCCCGCCAACTCTGGGTGCGCATCAAACGCTCGATCACCGTCTTCGACGCCGCCGGCCTGGCCCTATTCTGCGTGACGGGCACCACCACCGCCTTCGCCGCCCACCTCGGGCCGTTCCAGTCGGCCGTCCTCGGCACCATCACCGGCGTCGGCGGCGGCACCGTCCGCGACATAGTCATCAGAAAAGTGCCGACAGTGCTCTCAAGCGGCCTCTACGCCATCCCCGCCGCGTGCGGCGCGACGCTCACCGCCCTGGCACTCGAGTTCCACTTCTACGGCGGCGCTATCGCCGTCGTCGCCGCCGCGCTCTGCTTCGTCATCCGCATGGCCGGCGTGCACTTCGACTTGAACGTCCCCATCTCACACCCCCGGACCACGCCCCGAGCCGAACCACCCAAGGAGAAGCCATGACCACCGTCGGCGATCCAAGGACGGTCATCATCTGCGGCGACCACTTCGACGGACACGCCGACGCCCTGGGCGAGCCCATCGACGACATCACCCCCACCACCCGCGTTGACTTCGTAATAATCGGCGGATAGGTAAGACGCCAGCCGGTACCTCCCGTGAAGCCGGATCCGTCGCCCAAACAGCGCCCACCCCAAACCCACGTGCCCTCGCCTAATCCTCGTCGTCCGTTGGCGGACACCCCCCGCATGATCGTGGTCGGATCGCGCCTGATCCTCTTGTGCGATCTCCTTGCGCTCCGGCAGGGATAGCAGTCTAACTGGCATTCCATGGCATGCTTCGGTCTCCAGTGACCGGTGTCAGTCGGCAACGCCGGTCACCATGACCGGGTGAGTGCACCTAAAATTGAACTGGTCGGCCTCGACGACCGATCGACAGGTCATGCCGACGCGCTTGGCTTTCCGGTCGACCATCTCCATCATCCAGGAGGGCAAGTCCACGTTCACCCGACGTAGCTGCAAACCGGGGGGCTGCATAGATCTGGCCAGCGGCCTGTGCACGCGCAACGCTGCGAAAAAACGCCGGACTTAGTAGCGAGCGTTCGCTACCAGCAGCGCCCTCCCGGCGTACAGTCCGCCGTGCCTGCTGATCATGGCATCTGCCTGTCGGTGCCGAAAACCCCGTCCAGGTCTCCCGTGCTGGACTTTGACGCCGGAAGGCTCCTGCAGCGAGCATCCGGCGGTGACCCTCTCGTTCCTCTACTTGGCGTTCTGCCGCGTCCTCCAGCTGGTCCGCCTCGTCGTTCGCAACGTGTCGGTGCCGAGAACGTCATCCATCCGCTTCGAGCTGGACTTTGACGTCGGCGGGCTCCTACAGCGAGCATTCGGCAGTGACCCTCTCGTTCCTCTACCGAGCGTTCTGCCGTGCCCTCCAGCTCATCCGACTCATCTACCGCGGTGACACCGATCTCGCCGTGGAGGTCGTCATGCTCCGACACGAGGTGGCGGTCCTGCAACGCCAGGTCTACCGACCGGCGCTGGAGCCGGCGGACCGGGCGGTGCTGTCGGGACTGGCACGAATGCTCCCCCGCCGACGACTCGGACGCTTCTTCGTCCAGCCAGCAACCCTGCTGCGCTGGCACCGCGACCTCGTCGCCAAGCGCTGGACCTACCCGCGGAGCCGGCCCGGTCGGCCGGGCATTCCGACGGGCACCACCACGCTTGTCCTGCGGTTGGCAAAGGAGAACCCCGACTGGGGCTACCGCCGCATCCACGGTGAGCTCGCCTGTCGGTGCCGAGAACATCATCCATGGACTGTGAGCTGCACTTTGACGGCTGGTGCAGGGCGCGGCGAGCATCGGCCGATGGCCCTTTCGTTCCTGTATCGGGCGTTCTGCCGGGTGCTACAGCTGCTCCACCTCATCTCTCGCAGTGACACGGACCTCGCCATCGAAGTCGTCGTGCTGCGCCACGAGGTGGCGGTCCTGCGACGCCAGGTCCATCGACCGGCACTCGAGCCGGCGGATCGAGCAGTGCTGGCCGGGCTGGCACGACTGCTCCCCCGCCAGCGTGTCGGGCAACTCTTCGTCCAACCGGCAACTCTGCTGCGCTGGCACCGCGACCTCGTCGCCAAGCGCTGGACCTACCCACACGGCCGGCCGGGTCGACCTTCCGTCGCCGAGGGAACCACCGCACTGGTGCTCCGCCTCGCGAAGGAGAACCCGAACTGGGGCTACCACCGCATCCACGGTGAGCTCGCCACCATGGGGATCGCGATCGCCTCCTCGAGCGTCTGGGCGATCCTGAAGCGTCATGGTGTCGACCCTTCACCGCGCAGGTCAGGACCCACGTGGGCTGAGTTCCTCGCCGCCCAGGCGAGGGGACTGATGGCGTGTGACTTGCGACGTCGACACCATTCTCTTCCGCAGGCTCTACGTCCTCGTGTTCATCCATCACGACACACGCCTCGTCCGGATCGCCGGCATCACGGCCAACCCCGTGGCCGCGTGGGTGACCCAGCAGGCCCGCAACCTCTCGATGGAGCTTGCCGACGAGGCGAACGCGGTCACGTTCCTCATCCGCGATCGCGATGCCAAGTTCACCGCCTCCTTCGACGCCGTCTTCGCCGCCGACGGCACCAGGATCATAAAGACCCCGGTCCGGGCACCTCGGGCGAATGCCATCTGTGAGCGTGTGGTGGGCACCATCCGGCGCGAGTGTCTTGACCGGACGCTCATCCTCGGACGCCGTCACCTTGCGGCGGTCCTGGCCGAGTACGTCGAGCATTACAACTCGCATCGTCCCCACCGGTCTCTCAGTCAACGCCCCCCGGCTGCACCCGATGTGATGCTCCCGACCATTGGCGATGTTGACATCGCCAGGCTACGGAGAGCCGATCGGCTGGGCGGCCTCATCCACGAGTACCGGATGGTCGCCTGAACTGGGCGGATGGGGTTCCCGGCACCCACAGGTGCGCAGCAGCGCGGAGTTGGTCGAGCCTGCCCGGAGGCTTCCCGACACCAGCAACACGTTGCGCGTCGTGTCCATGTAGCTCTAAACCACCGACGGGGTCGTCAGCTTCCAGGGCGTCGATGCCCTACGCACTGACCTCGACACCTTCTGCTTCTGCCTTGAGGCGCCCAGGGCGCGGCAAGGTCAGAACGGCTGAACGCGGGCTGGGCGTGGGCCGATGTGGCGACTGAACGCATCGACGTAGCGGGCAGCGCCGTCCACGCGAAAACGCATCCCGAGAGCGTGACGTCGGGCGCTTCTCGCCCATCTCGCTGAGTAGGGCACTGCCCTACGCTGCGGTAGGGCTGCGTAGGGCACGGAGACGCCTGTGAGCTCGCCGACCGCGTCACCCCAGCGTGCGGCCGGTGCAGCGGCCAGACCTCGTGCCTAGGGCTGCGTAAGGCAGGGTGATCATTCACCCATAATCAGGTCGATAAACCCTGTGGATAACCCCGTGGGAATGCCATGAAACAGCACGAAAGCCCAGGACGGTCAGCCCGAAAGGCGCGAAGATCCAAAGCACAGGGTGGAGGTGACCGGATTTGAACCGGCGACTTCTACGATGCGAACGTACCAATACTGGCCTCCTGACCAGGGCCTTAGCGAAGAATATGCAGGTCACAGCCCTGCAATCCCCTCAAGGCCCCTCAAGAAACCTCCCCATCCATCTCGATAAGGTCACGTAAGGTCACGCCGACCACCCACAGCCCACAGCCACCTCAAGCGCAGAGCAGACCTCGCGCATCCGCGCGTCGCTAAGCCGGCCCAAACGCTCGACGAGCACGCTGACCGAGACGCTCTCAACTGAGTCCAAGTTGACCGCGGACGGACGCGGGACTGGGTCGTCTCCCGGCTCGAGCACCACCTCGCTCGACAACCCCCGGATGTTCGTCGTACACGGGGCGATCACCGCCCGGCGAAGCCGAGGAATAGCCACATCGCGAGACAGAACCACCACAGGACGGCGACCGACGTCCGACAGTTCGCACCACCACACCTCGCCCCGCGCCGGAAGCTGAGTCACGACAGCCCAACTGCGCCACGAAACGATGCCAGATCACCCCACTCATCAGGCGCATCCAGCGGAACGTCATCATAAGCACGGTAACTGGCATCTACCTCCGCACAACGATAAGAAGCCACCAACGCCCCCAACGCCTCGTCCAGCAGCGCAGCGTCCGTCGACCCGACGAGCAGCTCGCGGGCACTGCGCAAAAGGCCCTCGTCCACCGTGGTACTCACCCTCACCCGACTCACACCACCAATATAGCATAGATATGCTACAAGTCATCCGGTCCGATTGCTGCCAAGCACGTACGGTGGGCAATATCCCGGCCGGGCTGTGACAACTCGCTGGTTGGTGAGGGTTGCCTCGCCCCGTGCGGAAGGACCCCGATAGCAAGTAGACAAGGTCACAGAGATAATGGGGCATGGCTTCGACGGCTTCAGAAGGTGAGGGTGGCAACCGGCTAGGTCGACCAAGGAGGGAGGCACTATCGGACACCGGAATGCGTGGCGAACGGTGATGACCGACAAGGCGCCTTACCGGGCGGCCCGGCAGGTGCTCGACAACGGGCCCAGCGGGGATGGCTCGGCCTTCACACCCGGAAGACCAGTCTGGACTGTTCGGTGGTGGCCGATCTGACGGCTCATTTCGTCGACGCGCCGCTACTCGGGTCGGACAGCTTCATCGTCAAACCCTCCGGCCAGTTAGAAGGTGCACCGCTGGAGACGGTACCGTTCGCAGCCGAACTCCTCTACTTTCACCTCCTGGCTTCAGTCGACATCGGAGGTCCCGCCAGCCGGGCGCAGGTGGAGCGGGTCTTGGGATTGGACCCTGAGCCGGTTCAGATCCCTGGCGAGCTGGATGGAGCCCTTGATGGCGGCTTCGCTCGCGTTGGCACCGCATATCTCGCGATGCGTGACCGCCAGCTCACCTCCCTGGTCCGCTTCGTCGGCGTACGGATGCGGCTATCGACCGAAGAGCAGGCAGCAGCCATAAGCGATCCTTGATGTGATGAAGGAGCGCAGCGCTGCTCCTGCGTGACGGGGCCCGGTTGGTGCGAGCGGGCCGGGCGCCGAGCAAAGGGAGAAAGTGTCGTGGCTGTTGGTGTGGTGAGCGTGGTGTACGAGTGCCCGAGTTGCGGGGAACGGCTGGTGGAGCGCCGCTGCCCGGAGTGCAATGTGTTCTGCCGCCGGCTTGGGGCGGGAGGGGAGTGCCCGGCGTGCGCGGAGATGGTGCTGGTCGAGGAGTTGGGCGGGGAAGGGTGAGCGGGACCTCCTCTCGCCATCGGGGACCGAGTGGAACAACACTCGGGGTTTCCACACCCTGAAGGGTCCAGAAACTCGACGCTGGCCATCATCGAGTGCGAACGGCCGGGCGAGCACCGTGTCAAGCCTGCACGAGTCAACGGTGGCTGGACCAGCTCGCGAGTCTGCTGGCTCAACTCCGACGCTCGTCAGGAGAGGCACCAGTCGTTATGGGGTTGTCCGACCAGGCCTTCGTCGGCCGAGGCTCAAGCTGCGATGTCGTACTCGTGGATGATGCCGCCGAGCACGTCGCGTCGGTTGATCGTGTGACCGGCAGCTGGCGCCGGCCGCGGGATCGGCTGAGCAAGATCAAGGGATCGGTGCGGCCTCGCTTGGTTGTAGTGGCGGAGGTACTCGTTGACGGTCGCTTCAATATGACGTCGAGAGCGGATGAGCAGGTTGTCGAGGCACTCGGTGCGGACGGTCCGCACGAACCGTTCGGTGAACGCGTTCGCTCGCGGCGATCTGACCGGGATCTTGATGGCCTCGACGCCGATTGAGGCGAAGATGGCGTCGAAGCCGGACGTGAACTTGCTGTCCCGGTCACGGATCAAGAACCGGAAGCGTTTGGCGCTGTCCTCGAGATCACTACAGAAGTTCCGGGCGACCTGGGTGACCCACGGTCCGCTCGGGTTCGTCGTCACGCCGAGCAGGTGCACGACGCGAGTCTCCACCTCGATCACGAACAGCACGTAGTAGCGGCGCAGCAGCACCGAATCGACATGGAAGAAGTCGGTCGCCACGATGCCTTTGGCCTGGCCTCGGAGGAACTCGGTCCACGTTGGTCCTGCCCGACGAGGGGCTGGTGACAGTCCGTGGTTGCGCAGCACGTTGGCGACGCTGCCCTTGGACACGGTGACACCGAGCTTCTTGCACTCGCCAACAATCCTCAAGTAGCCCCAGCGGGGATTCTCGCGGGCGAGGCGTACGATCAGCTCGATGGTCTCCTGGGGCAGGGGTGGCCGGCCCGGCCCACGGTGGGAATAGGTCCAGCGGCGGCGGACGAGGGCCCGATGCCAGCGCAGGATCGTCTCGGGGGTGACGAGGAACGCTGCCCACCGCTCGCGTGGCACCAGCTTCGCCAGGGTGGCGATGAGCGCCCGGTCGGACCAGGAGAATCGGGGACGGGTGCCCTGGCGGCGTAGGACGGCGAGTTGGTGACGGAGTACGAGGATCTCGGCGTCCTTGGCGGCGGCGTCCATCCGATGGATCCGAAGCAGTTCGGCGACACGGCGGACCAGGCTGTAGAGAAAGCTGAGCGCCATAGTTGGCGAGCTTCGCTGTCTCAATAGCCGCTGGTCAAGCGGGCGATCGAGTACTTGGACCCTTCAGGCGTGTCGCTTATGACAGCGAAGACATCAGCGATGAACGAGTCGGGCACGGCCGGGTGGAAGAGGTCGCTCATCGAGTTGACGAAGATCGTCCGTGGTGTGACCCATCGTCTGGGCAGGTCCAGCTGGTCCTTGTGGAGCGTGATCCCGAAACCGGGGCCTGAAGTGCGAGGGTCACCGTCGACTTGGTATTTGGGGTTGCCCATTGCTTTGAGCCTCCGCGCGAGCGTGAGCGCATAGCAGTGGTCGCATCCCGGCGACGTTCGATCACAACCAGTCGTCGGATTCCAAGTCGCCTCGGTCCACTCGATCGTGCTGTGGTCAGCCACGGGCCCACCTCCTCGACGACGAGCCTACGCGAGGGGTGCGACAGCGCCTTGATGCCAAGTCATGGGCGGACCACACTCGAGCGAGCAGGACTCGCCGATCCCTGAACCGCTCAGGCGCTCCGCCACCGAGGTCTTCACCGGGCCGCCATGGGCCCCGACACCGCGATCGCTCCCGCCATCCTCGACGGCGACCTCACAAGCCTGCTGGCCGACCGGCAAGCCACAAGTTGCCGCTCGACCTCCACGGCCGAGACGATGCGCGTCACTCACGGGCAATCGGCCCGCGCCACGCCGTCGTATTCTCCACCCGCCTCGAGTAGGGCACTGCCCTACGCTGCGGTAGGGCTGCGTAGGGCAAGAGGCGCGACTTCGGCGCCGGCCGACGCGCTCACACGCAAAACCCCAGCGTGCGGACGGTTCGCTTGCGAGATCTACTGCGTAGGGCTGCGTAGGGCAGAGTGATCATTCACCCATAATCAGGTCGATAAACCCTGTTGATAACCCCATGGGGATGCCACGAAACAGCACGAAAGCCCAGGAAAGTCAGCCCGAAAGACGCGAAGATCCAAAGCACAGGGTGGAGGTGACCGGATTTGAACCGGCGACTTCTACGATGCGAACGTAGCGCTCTTCCGGGCTGAGCTACACCCCCGTGACGGGACTCTTCAGGCTAGCGCGTATCGTCACCTCGTGGCTGCGATTCCTCCCCGGCCTTGTCGAGCGCTCTTTGGAGGCGTAGCTGTATCAAGGTAGTCGTGAGGTCGCTTCGGGTGCGTTCGAGCACTGCTCTCAAAGCGTCGGTGCTACGACGGAGGCCGGCTGTTACCGCGTCTGGGTAATCGACACCCAAAAGAGCCTCGTAGACCTCCTGCATCGCGACGAAGAGCGCCTCAGCTGCATCAGTTTGGTCGTCTCGTAGCCGATCGAGCAGGTGGCGGCGCAACTCGGATGCTGCCTCGGCGAGACCGTTGAGCCACGCCGGGATTCCGACGTCTATGTCGGAAGGACTGGGCAGGGTCGCCGAATCGACCAGAGCCCTGGTCAGCACGGCCTCGGCGTACTCCTTCTCCGCGTCGTGGAGAAATCCTGCGTGGGCTATCGAAGGGAAACACTTCGTGGTCAGCTGCGCTTGACGCAGCGAAGCCGCCGCCTCGGCGAGCTTCACCTCGTAGTGGTGCGGGTCGAGCCTGTGAACCGCCCGGATTGCGCTGCCAGAAGCCCGTATTACGACCCTGCACGCAGACAGAGAAGCTTCCCGAGCCGCGTTTGCCTTGGCCAGTTCCAGTCCTGCTTGACTTACAAGCTCCCCAACCGACAACTCTTGAGAGGTGCGGGTCCCGCTGGGAGTCTCGGTCAGTTCGCCACCTGCTGGAACTCGAGGTCCCCGTAGCCTCGGCTGAACGCCGCCCGAGGCCTTCGGTCGCCGGGTTGGCGGGCCGGGGGCATGTAGCTGACCTTGCGTTGCCGTTCCGTCGACACACCTCGAACCTGCAAGAGCACAGCCACGTAACCGGCCACGAGAAGGTCGAAGATTAGCTGCACAAACCATATGGCCGACATACCCGGTACCAGCGCGAGGAGGAAGGACCCGAAGGCACCCGCCAGCAGCGACAAGAGGACGTCTCTGCGACGGCGCTGCGCTGCGCGACGTCGGATGGCATGGGCGTTCGCTCCAACGCGCGCCGAACGCTGCACCGGCGTAGCCACACCCGCAGGGCGCCCGTATGCCGTAGCGTTGCGCCTCTGCCCTGAAATACCGGCGGGAGGCCGGGAGGCCACGCGCATACGGTTCGCCGGGCTGATCCTCCTCGGGGAGGAACTCTCCAGGACCGACAGGTTCCGCCGGAACATGACGACCGAATCCTGGAAGGCGTTAGTTGGACGGGTCTTGAACCATCCGATCAACAGAACTGCCCACACGACACCGAGAACAAGCAATACCAACGTCGTCAAGCTCCTAGGCCAACCTTTCGGTAAGAGGGAGCGTAGACCAACGAGCAGACGATCTGGTGGATACCCACCGGCCCGCAGTCAACGACCCACCCGCTAAATCGCTCCCAGGCATAGCGCTGGGTTCCAATGATGAAGATCTTCTTACTCCTGACACGCTAGCCGAAGCAGGCCTCCTCACTCCAGGGAGCTGTCCCTTCTTCATTCGCCTTGAGGGGATCCGTGTCCCAGTAGCTCGTCGAGTTCCTCGACAGACCCGACCGGCGTGTTCACCAAGGGCATCGCCAGTTCACCTGGAGGGCGACGCCAGTGGCCGCTTCGACCGCCAGTCTTCTCCCAGAGCGCCATTTCTCCGATCACCATCGAACGGTCAGCCGACTTGCACATGTCGTAGATGGTCAGGGCCGCAACCGCGCAGGCGGTGAGCGCTTCCATCTCGACCCCGGTCCGGTCGACGGTCTCCACTTGCGACTCGACCTCTACGAAGTTCTCTCCGAGGTTGAAGTTGATAGTCACAGCCCCAACCAGAAGCGGGTGGCACAGGGGTATAAGGTCAGCCGTTCGCTTGGCTGCCTGTATGCCGGCGATGCGGGCGGCTCCTAGCACGTCACCTTTGGTCACCGCGTTGGCTGCAACCATGCCCGTGGTCTCCGGTTTCATGAAGACCTTTGCTCGGGCCAAGGCCCGACGGTGCGTTGCGTCCTTGGGGGTTACGTCGACCATCCGGGCGCGCCCGAGGGGATCGACGTGGGTGAGACCAGCGTGGTCGGACATGGGGGCATATCCTACTTGAAGCTCAGTGAGGGCACCGCTGACGCCGTCGCCAACTGCGGCGGCAAGCAACACCCGGTATGCGTCAGCCGCCGATCTGGCTCATGCTCCGGGCGGGCCTGACGAAGTGGACCTGGCCGATCGAGTGCCCGGCCCACTTACGACCCACCTCTCCTGCGATGGCTTCGGCCAGCTCATCGTCGGACCCACCACCTCGAAGGATGCCTCTCAGGTCAGTCTCGCGGACCGAGAACAGGCAGTTGCGAAGCTGACCTTCGGCGGTCAGGCGGACCCGATCGCAGGACTCGCAGAACGGCTTGGTGACGCTCGCTATCACCCCGACTTCGCCCCGTCCATCCTCGTAACGGTAGGTTTCCGCTGGGGAGGCTTCCCGAGGCCGCTCCCCCGTCTCCGTGAGCAGCGGCCACACCGCATCGATCGCTTCGACTATCTCCTCGCCCGGAACGACCTGCCCGGCTTCCCAACTGTGGTCGCCATCAAGAGGCATCCACTCGATGAAGCGCACCTCGACACCCTCGCGGCGCCCGAAAGCTGCAAAGTCGAGAACCTCGTCGTCGTTGACCCCTCGCACCAGGACACAGTTGACTTTGACCGGGTCGAGACCTGCGTCCTGAGCAGCTCGAATCCCGGCGAGGACCTGGTCAAGTGCGTCCCGGCCGGTTATCTGGGCGAACCGCTCGCGCTTTAGGGAGTCGAGCGAGATGTTGATCCTCCTCAGACCAGCGCGGGCCAGATCGGACGCCTGCTGGGCAAGCGAAGCCCCGTTGGTGGTCATAGCCAGGTCGACTCCGAGCTCGGCGAACCGGGAGACCAGAACTGCAAGGTGGGCGCGGACGGTGGGTTCGCCGCCGGTGATCCGGATGCTCTCGAAGCCGAAGCGTTCGACGCACACACGGGCGATCCGGGTGAGCTCCTCGAAGCTGAGCAGCTGTTCGCGCGGAGTCCACTGCATGCCCTCTTGAGGCATGCAATACGTGCAGCGAAAGTTGCAGCGGTCGGTTATGGAGATCCGAAGGTCACGGACGACACGCCCGTATGGGTCGACGAGGGGATTACTCACAACGTTCCTAGAGTACCGACAAGCGACGCTGTTGACCCATGTCTCCTGCGACTGCGAGCTTGCGCTCCCCCGAGGCGACGGAGCCGAAGCCTGACGCTACCAGTCGATTCACGCCAGAACCAGCACGTCAACGGGGTCACCGTTGGCTGTGTCGAGGCCGGGTGGTGTCACTGCGAGAGCATTCGCCCGAGCCATGGCGTAGAGCTGGTGGGATCCCTGACCCCCCGAGCTCGACACCTTCAGTCGGCCGTCGGCTGCAAACTCGGCGACCACCCGGACATACGTTGTGCGGCCGTCGCGCGCACCTCGCCAACCCTGCCCTGCGACAAAACCTCGTATCGCTCGGCGTCGAAGGTCCGAGTCGACGTGTCCTGCGATCCGGCGGAGGCCCGGTCGAGCCAGGAGCTCGTAGCTGACCATCGAAGAGACGGGGTTACCCGGAAGGCCGAAAACCGGTGTGTCCCCGATGGTCCCGAAGGCGAAAGGCTTCGCCGGCCGGATCGCCACTTGCATCCAACTCATTTTCCCGATCCGATCCAGGACGGTTTTCACATAGTCGAAGTCGCCCATGCTCACTCCTCCACTGGTGAGGATCGCGTCGCAAACCGTGGCGCCGCCCACGAGAGCCCGCTCGATGGCAGCTTCGTCGTCTCTAGCGATACCCAGGTCGACGACCCGGAACCCGTCGCGTTGCGCCAGGGAAAGCAACGTGCGCCGGTTCGAGTCGCGAATCTGGCCTGCCTGCAAGTCGACGCCTGCCTCGACCAGCTCGTCACCGGTGGAGAGCACTCCCACGACGGGGGCGCGAAAGGCTCTCACAGCTGAAGCCCCCACCGAGCTCAAGACGCCGAGGTGGCCGGGGCCTAGCACCGTCCCGCCTTCGAACAAAAGCTGCCCTTGCGCTATGTCATCGCCGGCTGGGCGGATGTGGACCCCGGGCAACGCCGGTGCGAGGATCTCGACATGATCGCCGTCCGTGCGTGTCTCCTCGACGATAGCGACGGCGTCAGCTCCGTCTGGGAACAGCGCCCCGGTCATGATCCGCAGGGCCTCTCCCCTACCGACGCTGAACATTCCCGCGGTACCCGCCGGGCGTGTTCCCACCACTCTCAGACGCACCGGCGCCTGGGGTGATGCTCCGGCTACGTCGTCTGAATGAACGGCGTAGCCGTCCATGGCAGTGTTGCGGAAGGAAGGCACCGGCTCGGGGGCGCGTACCTCTGCCGCGAGAACCAGGCCAAGCGCCTCGGATGTTGCCACCTCGACGGCTGCGGCCGGGCGGCACGATTCGAGCACCTCCGCCTGGGCCTGCTCCAGGGGAATCACAGGCTCTGCACCGCGGTCCGCAAGAAGCGAATCAGGTCGGGGGCGACGTCGTCGCGTTCCAAGGCGAAGGTGATCGAAGCTATGAGAAAGTCCAGCTTGTTCCCCGTGTCGAAACGGCCGTCGCCAATCACGTACCCGACGACTTTCTCCTTGCCTATGAGATTTCGTATGGCGTCTGTCAGCTGCAGCTCACCCCCGCGCCCCGGCTCTGTGCGGTCGATCGCCTCGAAGATCTGCGGGGTGAGCACGTAGCGGCCCATGACCCCCAGGTCCGAGGGAGCTTCCTCTGGCGTCGGCTTCTCCACCAGGTCGAGCACCTCCACCGTCTTGGCGTCTAGGGTCTTAGCAGCCGCGACCCCATACATGGAGATCTCCCTACCAGTGACCCGCTTGAGCGCCAGCACTGCGCTTGAATGCTGCTGATAGGCGTCGAGCATCCCGGTGAGAATTCCCGACCGGGGATGCATGAGGTCGTCTGGGAGCATAACCACGAAAGGCTCGTCACCGACGTGCTGGCGGGCCATCCCGACCGCGTGACCCAATCCGCGAGGTTCCGCTTGGCGGACGTAGTGAACACAGGCGAGGTCGTGTATAGCCTCCAAGCGGTCGGCTTCGGATTCCTTGCCCCCTGAGCGAAGAGCTGCCTCTAGGTCCGGTGAGCGGTCGAAGTGGTCTTCTATCGCCCCTTTGGATCGTCCGGTCACGATCAGTATGTCGGTGATCCCGGCCGCTGCCGCCTCTTCGACGACGTACTGAATGGCCGGCTTGTCGACGAGCGGCAGCATCTCCTTCGGGATCGCTTTCGTCGCCGGGAGAAAACGCGTCCCCAAACCAGCCGCTGGGATAACGGCTTTGCGTATCGGAATGGGCATCACCTCTTTCTATCATCCCACCCCGTTGCGTAACGCCCTACCTTTCGCTTCGACGTCGGATACACTTAGCACTCGACACTGTTGAGTGCTAAGATCCACGCAGGGAGTTCTGTCTGACATGCCTACCTACGAGTACGCCTGCAAGTCTTGCGGTGAGCACCTGGAGATCGTCCAGTCGTTCAAGGATGACGAGTTGACCACCTGCCCGTCATGCGGAGGACCTCTTCGCAAGGTCTTCGGTTCGATCGGCATTTCCTTCAAGGGGAGCGGCTTCTACAAGACCGACAGCCGTTCGTCGTCGAGCTCATCGAAGTCTGCTTCGACAAAGGACGGTCCTGAGAAGTCCCAAGCGGAGACATCCAGCTCGCCAGGCGCCGCCAAAGAGACCAAGTCGACGCCGGCTGATTCCAGCTCGGCCAAGTCGACGCCTTCACAAGCCGCCGCTTCCTAGGGAACAAGCGCTCTGAGCGACATCGACCTCGCGGTAATCGGAGGTTCGGGCTTCTACAAGCTCATGGACCGTGCCGACCCGGTGACAGTGGAGACTCCTTATGGAGCGCATTCAGCGCCAATCCGCCTGGGCACGGTAGCCGGTCGACGGGTGGCTTTCCTGGCCCGTCACGGGGAGCGTCACGAGCACGCACCGCACGAAGTTCCATACAGAGCGAACCTCTGGGCTCTGGCTTGCCTAGGTGTCAAGCAGGTGATCGGCTTCTGCGCGTCGGGGTCTTTGAGGAGCGACATCGCTCCGGGGGACCTGGTAGCACTGGACCAGTTGGTGGACCGAACTTCAGGTCGAGCTGACACCTTCGTGAGCTCTCCGGACGTCGACCACGTCAGCTTCGCTGACCCCTACTGCCAAAGGCTTCCCGCGGCCATCGCCGGGGTTGTCCAACGCATGGGGTCGTCAGGGTGGCCACCAGGAAAGTTCCACTCGAATGGAACAGTCGTCGTGGTTCAAGGTCCCCGCTTTTCTACCCGCGCCGAGTCACGCATGTACGCAGCTTCCGGCTTCGACGTGATCAACATGACCCAATACCCCGAGGCGTACCTAGCCCGTGAGATCGGTATGTGTTACGCCGGGCTAGCCCTCGTAACCGACCGCGACGCCGGAATAGCCGGTGACCCGTCCGTCGAAGCCGTCACTGCCAAAGCTGCGTTCGAGGTCATGGAAGCCAACGTTGAACACGCCCGGAAGCTGATCGGGTCCGTCATCCGAGAGCTACCGGACCCACACGGCTGCCCCTGCGCGCATAGCGGCGCTCCAAGCGTTCACCCGCGCTGACTCGCTCACGTGAACCTACTAATAAGCGTGCCCGCCACCGCTTCCGGTGGCGGGCAGGCGTTTTAAGGGCCTAGCGGGACGTCAGATAAGCGTGACGTTGCTGGCTTGAGGGCCCTTGGGGCCCTGGGTGGTCTCGAACTCAACCTTCTGGTTCTCTTCCAGGTTGCGGTATCCGTTCCCACTGATGGCGCTGAAGTGCACAAACACGTCAGGGCCGCCGTCGTCTTGGGATATGAATCCGAAACCCTTCTCGGAGTTGAACCATTTCACATTTCCGGTTGCCATTCGCGATCCCCTCCTTTCCTGGCCTGATTCGACTCGGGGATCACACGGTCACGGCCTTGCCCTTAAAGGGCCGGAGGAAAATCACGCTACTGCAGCTACCCTCTTCCTCCACTCTAGCGGATCGTGGAGCACTGCCGCGCCTAGCCCTGCGAACTGCACCTAGAAGGTTTTGTGATGGCACGCCGGGCGACGCGGCTAAGCTAATGCAGGCTTTTGTGGGGACCGTGTCGGCCGTTCCCATCTCCTGCACGCCAATCCCCTCACGGTCGACCCAAGGAGCCTCGTGGCGCGAAATCCGAAAGTGATGAAGAAGCAGAGCCAGGACCGTCGACCGAAGACGGGCAGCGCCAGCAGCCGGCCCCGGCGGGGCCGGCCGAAGGTGTGCGTCTTCTGCGCTAGTCACGCTACGTGGGTGGACTACAAGGACGTAGGCCTACTCCGGCGCTTCGTCAACGACCGCGGCCGTATCAAGGCCCGCGGAGCTATGGGAACGTGCTCCCAGCATCAGCGTGACGTCGCGGTAGCCATAAAGACAGCTAGGGAGCTCGCACTACTTCCGTATACCGTCCGCTCATCCTCCAGCGAACCCCGTGGCGGGCGCGGAGGAGATCGACGGGGGAACGGGGGAGCGCCGACGCAGACGACCGGCGGCGGTGCCGACGGTTCCGGGTCGGCGTCGGAGGGGTTCGACCCGATCGAAGAGGACGACCACGACGACATCGAGGCTGACGCAGCCATATAAGCGGGCGGCGACCCGGCCGCCGGGATGCTTTCGAGCCGCCCGGCGGTCGCCTTTTCCTACAAGGAGGCGTCGAGGCCGGTGCCTGCGGGGCAGGGTTGGGCGAGTAGCCGCCGGCGTATCCCGCAGCTGTCGTCCAAACTCCCTGCACCGACCAGAAGCACCTCTCGGCTCCCCAGAAACAGCCAAGACCGAACACCGCCCGTTCGAAGCCCTCCGGGAACGGTGGCTTCAGGGAGTGGAAGTTGATGAAGTGCCTTTCGACCACGACCATCTGACCGGCTCGCACGACTAGCGCGTCCCTGGGGTCGACCATCGTGGTCTTGTGGCGTGCGACGGAGAACATGGAACTATCCCTAGGACGTCACCGGCCGCTCATCGCAACGTCGGATATAGCCAAGGTGAGACCGGCTGCGCTGGAAGGAAGGTACTCCAGGTCAGCGCCGACGGCGACGACGTTGGAGAGCATCCGCTGGATCGTCGAGGCTATGGTGATCTCGCGCACCGGGCCGGCAAGGGCACCTCCACTGAGCAAGACGCCCTCCGCTCCCACGGAGAAGTCCCCACTGACCGGGTTCACTCCGGAGTGGATGCCCGACACCGACTGGACGAGCAGCCCTTCGCCCACCTCGCCGAGAACCTCTTCGGGGGTTTTAGAGCCTGGAAGCAACGACAATGCCCGGGCGCCTGTCCCAGGAGCCCCTGCGTAGCCCGCCCGTACCGCCGACCCAGTCGATACCGTGCCTGCCCTACGGGCGCTGTAGGTGTTGTAAAGGAATTTTTGCAACACTCCCGACTCGATGAGAACATTACGCCGTGTTGCCAGCCCCTCGGCGTCGTACGATACGGCGGAGTAGGCCGCGGGGTTTGTCGGGTCGTCGACAAGCGTTACCCCAGCGAAGGCCACCTGTTCGCCGAGACGGTCAGCGAACAGCGAGCGACCCTTTAGGACCGACTCCCCGTCGAGTGTCCCGGCTAGCACCGCCAACAACGTGGCGGTGATACGCGGTTCGAGCACGACTGTGAGGTGTGCGGAGCTTGGTCGGGTGGCACCGAGAAGCCTGGTCGCACGCGTTACAGCGTCGGCGGCTGCCACCTCCACGTCCAAGTCCGCCGGGCTTCGACCGACCGAGTAGCCGCCACCGGTCTGGGTGTCGTCGCCGTCACCGGCAATGGCCGAGGCGGACAGGTAGCAGCTGCAACGACGGCTGAAGGCGCTTATTCCGGTGCTGGTGGCAATGGCGGACTCGACAGCGGAGTCACCCCAGTCGGCCGCTTGAACCGCCCTTATACGGCTGTCCCCTGCTTTGACCGCCCGCTCCAGCTCGAGCGCAAGGCGCACCTTCTGCTCAGTTGGGAAGTCGAGAAGGTCTTCCCGCCACAACTCAAGGCTGGCCGGTTCGATCCCGTCCGGCGTCGCCAAGCCGAGATAGGGATCCTCGGAGACGAACGACGCGTTGTCCCGGGCCTCTTTCAACGTGTCGCCCACAACGCCTGGGTCCAATGACCCGGCGTAGGCGAAGCCCTGCCGGGAGCCGCTCACCACGCGGATACCGATCCCTGCCGACTCCGCCGACGACAAAGACTCGACGTCACCGTCGAACACTCGTATCTCCGTCTCACGCCCTCTCGCTACGTAGGCCTCGACCTGCTCGCCGTCACGTGCCAGACCGGCGACCCAGCCCGCAATACCGGCCAAGTCACCGGGAGCCGGGGCCTGGCCCACGTAAGAAGCCGTGGCGCTCATCGGGCGGTACCCCCGACTGTCAGGGCCGAAACCCGCAGGGTCGGCTGGCCGTCGCCTACAGGTACGCCCTGACCGTCCTTGCCGCACGTCCCTGGGCTACCCATCGCGAAGTCGTTGCCGACCACGTCTATGTTGCGAAGGACCTCCGGGCCGTTACCGATCAGGTTCGCGTCCCTCAGCGGCTCAGTCAGGCGCCCGTTCTCGATCAGGTATGCCTCGGTCATGCCGAACACGAAGTCACCTGTGGCCGTGTTTACCTGCCCACCGCCGAGCTGGGCGACGAAAACGCCGTAGGGAGTTTGGCGGACTATCTCATCTGGGTCTTCGGCGCCAGCGAGGACGTAGGTGTTGGTCATCCTCACCATCGGCAGATGTTGGTAGCTCTCCCTCCTACCGTTGCCCGAGGCGGGTCGGCCTTCCTTGCGGGCCCGCATCCAGTCCCACATGTAATCAGTTAGCACGCCGTCTTGGATCAAAACGTTCCTCTGGGCAGGATGCCCTTCGTCGTCGACGCCGATCGCTCCCCATTCCGGACCCATCGTCCCGTCGTCGACGAGGGTGACGAGAGGGCTCGCCACCGTCTCACCGACCTTGCCTTTGAACACCGAGGCGTCCCTCGCCACGAGGTCGGCCTCCAGGCCATGACCGCAAGCCTCGTGGAAGAGTACTCCGCCGCTACCCTGCTTGATGACAACCGCAAGTCGACCGGACGGAGCCGGCCTCGCTGCGAGCTTCGCTATCGCACGAGCGGCGGCCGCCGCCGCCATCTCCTCCACCGAGACCCTGTCGAAGAGCTCGAACCCTACGGTCGCCCCGACCGACTCCCGCCCGGTCTGCAGCCCAGTGTCGCCAGATGCCACGCACGACACCGCGAAGCGGGTCTTCACCTGGTCATCAGTAGCTAGAACACCTTCGCTGTTAGCGACCAGAATCTGACGACGGTTGTCGGCGTAGACCGCGGTCACCTGCCTGATCTGGCTTCCCGCCCTGCGGGCTGCTTCGTCGGCGCGCGACAGCAAAGCCACTTTCTCAGCCTTGGCGACTGACTCCGGCAGCACGGCCACCTTCGTCGGGGAGGGCGCGTTGACACGGCTCAACGCCACCGCGTTCACGTTCCCGCCGCCCCGACGTGCGGCTGCGGCCGCCGCCTCGGCCGCAGCCAGGAGACCAGCTTCGGTCAGGTCCGCCGTGTGCGCGAAGCCCGTCGTGTCACCCGACACGACCCTGATGCCAGCTCCACGTTCACGGCCGGAGGCCATGTCCTCGATGCGGCCGTCGTCGAAACGGGCGCCGTTGGAGCGGCGGTCCTCGGCGAAGACCTCCGCCATCTCCCCACCGCTGCGCAGAGCGCGACGAAGGACCACGTCGAGGACCCCCTGATCGATCAACATCATCTGCCTCCTTGACATCACCCGTCCGACCAGGTCGGCTGGGGCGCTTTAGCCTTCCCCTGAGGCTACCCGCGAACGTCGGGATAGCCGCGATGAGCCACCTAACGCCTTCCGGCGGCGCTACCCTCGAAAGCATGATCTTGGAGTCGATCAACTCGCCGACGGACCTTGCACAGCTGAGCTCCGTGCAGTTGGCCGCTCTCGCAGAAGAAATCCGTGAGGCTCTCGTCACAGCAGTAGCGACGAACGGCGGCCATCTCGGCTCCAACCTGGGTGCAGTCGAGTTGACCATTGCATTGCATCGGGTGTTCCAGTCTCCCCGTGACATCCTCCTTTGGGACACCGGCCACCAGGCTTACGTGCACAAGCTGCTCACGGGACGCCAAGAGATGTTCCCGACGCTGCGCCAAGACGGCGGGCTGTCGGGCTATCCGTCGAGGGCAGAGTCCGTCCACGACTGGGTGGAGAACAGCCACGCCTCGACGATTCTCAGCTATGCGCACGGCATCGCAGCTGGCGTGGCGCGTTCGTCGGCCCCCGACCGCCGCGTCGTCGCCGTCATCGGCGACGGCTCGCTGACCGGGGGGATGGCCTTCGAGGGCTTGAACAATCTGGGTCACAGCGCCAGCCGGGTCGTCGTGGTACTAAACGACAACGGCCGTTCATACGCTCCGACTGCGTCACGGCTCTCTGAAAGCCTCACGAAGCTGCGACTGCACCCTGGCCTCACCTCGGTTAGGGCCCGCTTCGAGGACCGCCTACGTGACCTTCCCGGAGTGGGGAACCTGGCCTACAGCAGCCTTCAAGGGCTCTATTCGGCGGTGCGCGAAGTCGTCGAGCCTCCCGTGTTCTTCGAGGCGCTCGGCGTACGTTACGTCGGCCCCATCGACGGTCACGACATCGCCAAGATGGAGGAGGCTCTGGCCCAGGCAGCCGAGTTCGACGGTCCGATAGTGGTCCACGTCTTGACCCGCAAGGGCCGTGGCTACCAGCCAGCCGAGGATGACGACGAGCGCTGCCTGCACGACGCCCCGGTGTTCGACCCTTCGGTAGGTCCCGGCGACGACCCCCACGCGCTCAAGGGCTATACTCAGGCGTTCAACGAGGCGATGCTCGCAGCCGGTGAGCGCTACTCGAACCTGGTGGCCATAACCGCAGCGATGCCGGGGCCGACTGGGCTTCTGCCCTTCGCCGACAGGTGGCCGGACCGCTTCTTCGACGTTGGAATCGCCGAGCAGACAGCGGTAACGTCCGCCGCCGGCATGGCGATGTGCGGACTGAGACCGGTAGTGGCGATCTACTCGACGTTCTTCACACGGGCGTTCGACCAGGCGAACCTTGACGTGGGACTCCACGGACAACCGGTCGTCTTCGCCCTCGATCGCGCTGGGATCACGGGACCCGACGGGGCAAGTCACCATGGCGTCTTGGACATGGCGCTGTGCCTGAGGATCCCCGGTCTGGCGATCTTCGCTCCGTCCTCGGCACAGGACCTTTCTGCGATGCTCGACACGGCATTGGAGCTCGGCTGCCCGTCGGCGATCCGCTACCCGCGTGGTGCCGCACGCCAAGTCGGCCCTGACGAGGTCGGTGACGGCCTTCACGCCCGGCTGGTTCGACGCGCAGGTCAGGCGTCAAGCGCGCCCCGGGTGTGCGTCCTCGCGGTCGGCAAGATGCTCGAAGCCGCCGAGCATGCTGCCGCTCTCTTGGAGGCGGACGGGGTCGAAAGCACCGTCTGGGACGTCCGGGTAGTGCGACCTTTGGATCCGCAGATGGTTCTCGACGCCGGCAACCACGACCTGGTAGTAACCGTCGAGGACGGCGTCCGCTCCGGCGGGGCCGGCTCTTTCATCTTCGACGCCGTAGCTGACCTAAACGAGCAGAGAGTATGCCCCCCATTCCTCGTACTGGGGGTACCCACGGCGTACATACCCCACGGCTCGCAAGAGCAGATACTGTCCCGGTTCGGCCTCGACGGGCCCGGTATCGCAGCGGCGATCTCCAAGGCGCTTCCCGATCGGGCCGCTGTAAGCCCGCTGAGCATCCAAGGCCAGTGGTGACGAGCTCGCAGCCGACCTCGGCCGGATCGCCGTCTGGCACTGCACCAGCCACGGGACTGCCCGCCGGGGTCGTCGCCCCAGGTCGCCTCTCGACACTGGTCGCAGCGAGCGAGAAATTCGTCCGCCTCGCGGACGGATCTCTGGACCGGCCGGTGCCGGCCTGCCCCGACTGGACGGTTCTCGACCTAGTAGGCCACCTTGGAGGCGTCTACAGCTCTGTGATCCTGGTCCTCGCGGCCGCCGGCGAACGTCCCGCAGGAGCCAGAGAGATGCCGCCTGGGGACCCGGCTGGCGCCGTTGCTTGGTTCTCGGAGAAGCGCAGCGAACTGCTCGAAGCTTTCGCTTCCACCCCCGGCGACGCCCGAGCGTGGAACTTCTCCTCCCGCGGAGAACCGACAGTGTCGTGGTGGCTACGACGCCAAGCAGTCGAGACCGCCGTCCACCTGCACGACTTAGAGGAAGCAGTCGGCTACGACGCCGGCACCGACCCCGCCCGCGCTCGGACTGTCAGCGCGGAGGCTGCCGGTGACGGCGTCGATGAGATCCTCTGCGACCTCGCCTTGTCTTACTTGGACCGCCACCCCGGCGTCGGAGTCGCCGGAACGCTTCACGTCCATTGCACCGACACCCCAGGCGAGTGGTTGGTCGACTTCGACGCCGAACCGGCACACACGGAGCGACAGCACGCGAAAGCCGACGTGGCGGTGCGCGGTCCTTCAGGTGAACTGCTTTTGTGGCTTTGGAATCGCCGAAGCCTCGACGGTTCGGCGTTGGAAGTCTTGGGCGACGCTCAGGTCGCCCGGTCGTGGGAGCTGATCCGGATTTGACCGCGTGACTACACCGGGTCGATCAGCTCTGAGCCCCGATTAGAAACCTTGTTGACCATGTTCGACACACGCCAAGCCTCGATCACCCCCGGGCCGGCCGGCTTGAGGAGATCGAGCAGGTAGTCGCGGTCCGCCTCGGGGTCCAGCCAGCCGTCCCAGCTGTCGTCCTCGATGATCACCGGCATCCTGTCGTGGATCGGCAACATGTCCTCGTTCGCAGACGTGGTCACGATCGCCGCGCTTGTGATGGCTTCTTGAGAAGCGCCTCCAGGACCACGCCAAACCTCCCAAAGTCCAGCAAAGGCCATCGGCCGGCGGTCTCTCCTTGCTATTGCGAACGCAAGTCGCTCCGAGCCGTCCCGCCGCCATTCGTAGAACACGTCAGCCGGTATCAGGCAACGTCTCCGCGCGAACGCAGCCCGGAAAGAGGGCTTGGAGTCGACGCCCTCAGCCCGAGCGTTGATCATCCTCGACCCCACCGAGGTGTCCTTCGCCCACGAGGGGATCAAACCCCATCGCAAGGTTGTCAGCTCCCGTTCGGTGCTCCGGCCGTCGTGAGGGCTCAGCCGAACATCGGCGGCCGAACCCCCTGCCGAAGCTGGCGAAGACGTCCCTGGGTGCCCGACCATCGCTGTCACGGCTAAAACGTCGGTGCTCGGAGCTACGTTGTAGCGAGGTGGCCGAGATGGTGCGCTTACGACATCCACAGCGAACATCGCAGCTACTTCTTCCACCCCTGAGATTGAAGCGAACCGGCCGCACACCATCACTACAGTAGCGCTGGCGAACCACAGAACGCCCTCCAGCCTGACCCGCCGTCGCCTGGGGATCCCGCCTCGCACGCGGCGGCGGGTGCCCGCCAACAACACTTCGAGGCAGCGAGAAGTTAGCATTGCGAAGGGACACGGCCCTCCAAACGTCGCTGTCGCCGCCCATCGCAACCCAGATTTCGATTATGACCTTCACCTACACTCCCTCTTCATCCGCCCGATCCGACGGGGACGACTGGTCCGGTGCGCTCCGTCGAGCGGCGTCCGGGCTGGGCCCGGCGGCTGTCTCGCTCGCCCTGACAGGGATCGCCATGCTGCTGGGTTGGCGCGGCGTCGACCAAGCCGCTCAGACCTACCGGGTCACGCAGTTCAGCCTCCACGGGCTCATGTTGTGGGATAGCGGCTGGTACGCCGGGAACTTCCCGCTCGGCTACAGCGTGCTATTCCCGCCGGTCGGCGCCCTGCTTGGCATGAAGGTCGTAGCGGTGGGCTCAGCGGTGGTAGCTACGTGGTCCTTCGACCGCATGGTCCGGTCGGTAATGGGATCCCGGCCACTAGGCACGTGGTATTTCGCCGTGTCTACCCTGATGCCCGTAATGATTGGCCAGTGGCCGTTCCTCGCTGGTGAAGCCGCCGGACTTGCAGCTCTCGTTAGCTTGCAGCGCGGGCGGCGAGCCCAAGCTCTCATCCTCGGCCTGCTTGCCGGGGGCTTCTCTCCTCTTGCGGCCGCCTTTTTGGGAATGGCCCTGATCGCTTGGGCGGCCCTTTCGGGCCGGAGGGGTTGGCTGATCGCCACCGCAGCCGCAGCGTCCGTCGTGATCGTCGCTATTGCGCTGTTCTTCCCGGGGGACGGCCCGTTCCCGTTCCCCTGGACAGGCCTGGTCCCCACCGAGCTGCTCTGCCTTACGGCGATGACACCACTGGTGCGGACCACACCAGTCGTCAGGGTAGGTGCAGGCCTGTACGCCGCGGCGACGTTGTTCTCGTTCGTCGTGCCCAACCCTCTCGGAGGTAACGCCCCGCGCCTGGCGGCGTCGATCGGCATTCCGCTCCTCGCCTGCTTTTTGACCACACCCGGACCGGCGCTGTCCAGGTTGAGTGACTCTGCCGTAGCGCGCTGGGCGTCGGTGTCTCTCGGCCGAAGTCTCAGTCCCAAGGGCCGGTGGCGATATGCGACGGTCGCTATCTTGGTGCCTTTCGCTGCGTGGCAGTGGGCCGGGGTGAATAGCATCATCACCTCCCCGTCCTCGGCCCCGTACACCCAGGCGAGTTTTTATGAGCCTCTCGTGTCGGAACTGCAGCATCTGCATGCGGCTCCCATGAGAGTCGAGGTCACTCCGACGTCGGAGCACTGGGAGTCCGCCTACATCGCTCCATACGTGCCGATAGCCCGGGGCTGGGAGAGACAGCTCGACATCGCTGACAACCCGATCTTCTACACCGTCGGAGCTTTGAACCCCTTTTCGTATCGGACTTGGCTGGACGACGAAGGCGTAAGCTATGTGGCGATCCCGGCCGCTCCACTCGACTACGCGGCGAAAGCCGAGGCTGAGCTGGTTTCCTCGGGGCGGGTACCGGGCCTGACCTTGGTTTGGCAGACTCGCTACTGGAAGCTCTGGGCGGTCGGCTCCTCCCCGGGTCTGGTGACGGGACCCGGAACTCTCACGTCCCTCGAACCGGACCACTTCACCCTCCAGGCTTCCAGGGCCGGGCGGCTTACAGTCAGGGTCCGCTACACGACATACTGGGCGGTCACCTCAGGACAGGCGTGCGTATCCGCCGCTCCTCTGCCAAGCCAGCCGGTGCCCGGCGCCACCCAAGGGGCCGCGCCCCCCTACCAGTGGACGCAGGTGACGGCTCTGAAGGCTGGGACGATAGACGTTTCTGCTGCTGTCATCCACCCAGCGCCGCTCCCGGCCTGCCCCACCCAGTAGAGCACCGAAGTCTTGGGACGCTCCTACAGCGCCCGAACCTGGGCGGCCGCCGCCGCTCTCACCGTGGTCTTGGGAGCATGCCAGACTTCGACGGCTTCGCACGTGGGCGTTATTCGGCCATCCTCGCCTCCCCAACACAGCTCGACATCGACATCGCCGCCTCTGGGGGCTACGACTCCTCCCGCCTCTACGTCCACCCCCGGCCCTCGCGCGCAGTGGACCACATACCAGGATGGAAACTCCCATCTAGGCGACTCCCCGACCGGAAAGGTGCGAACGCCCCTGCGCCAAGTGTGGTCCGACCGGCTCGACGGGTCCGCCGTGTACGGCCAACCGCTGCTCTACGACGGAAGGATCCTGGTTGCCACCGAGGACGACAACGTGTTCGCCCTGGACACCTCCACCGGGGCCACCGTGTGGGAGACGCATCTCGGCTCGCCTCTCGTGGGCGTAGCTTCCCAAGCCGGCTGCGGGGACGTCGACCCCCTCGGCGTCACGAGCACCCCCGTGATCGACCCGGCCACGGGAACACTTTACGTGCTGGCCGAACTGGCAAGCGGCGGCCGGGCACCGGTCCACCACGATTTGTTCGGAGTCGACCTGGCGGACGGGAAGATCACCTCGAACGTGGACGCCGACCCACCCGGATTGTCGCCGGGCGATGCGGTGCACCTACTGCAGCGAGCGGCGCTGGCCTTGGGAAACGGACGTGTGTACGTCGGCTTCGGAGGCCAGTATGGTGATTGTGGCAGTTATCACGGCTGGGTTGTGTCAGTACCTGTAGCAGGAGGGGCTGAGGCGGCGTTTGACGTCACTCCCGGCGCTACCGGGGGTGCCGTTTGGGATGGCGGCTCGGGGCCTACCATAGACGCCCAGGGCGACGTCTTCGTCACTACTGGCAACCCGAACTCGTCCGCTCCAGCACCCTGGGCCGAGTCGGTCGTGAAACTGCCGAGCGCATTGTCACAGGTACCTCTTGGGTACTTCCGGGATCCGGCGGCGACCGGCGACTTGGACCTGTCTACCGGCGGGCCGATCCTCCTTCCCGACGGCGACGTCTTCGCTGTCGGCAAGACCGACGTCGGCTACCTCCTGCGCCAAACCGACCTGTCACAGGTCGCGCCCATTGCGGGTAGGGTGTGCGCCAGCGACCCTGACGGGGGTGGGGCTTGGGATCCTACGACCGACAGCGTCTACGTCCCTTGCCGAGCAGGCGGAGTCCAGCAGGTGGACTTGGCGACGATGAGGACCGGTTGGCGCTCAGGTTCTGCCAACTCGACGGTGGTCCTAGCCGGGTCCGGGCTGTGGTCTTTGCGCTACCCGGCCGGTACCTTGGAGGAGCTCGACGCTTCCAGCGGTGCCGTGCTCTACAAACTCGACGTGGGAAAGCCGGTAGCCAACTTCGCTTCGCCTACCGTGCTCGACGGCCTTGTAGTCGTACCCACTGACGCCGGGGTAGTCGCTTTCGCCGGCGCCTGACCGGACAATCCCGCTGGCTGTCCTCGCATCGGCGAGGACAGCCAGCGGGGATAGCATCTGTACTCGAAGGTCGACGCCTGGTGCCAAGACAAGTCGAGGTAAGGGAGGGACGGTATGGCAGAGTTGTCCTACGCTCACGGAACTTCGAGCGTACCGCTTGTTGGGGAGACGATCGGGGCGAACCTGGAGGCGACGACACGGCGGGTCGGGGACGCTCTTGCCCTCGTCGAGTGCGCCACTGGGCGCCGTTGGGACTACCTGGGACTTCTGGGGTGGTCCCGCAAGCTCGCCCGCAGCCTTCTGGGCGCGGGCGTGGCGAAGGGCGACCGCGTCGCGCTTTGGTCTCCCAACTGCGCCGAGTGGGTGGCTTTGCAGTACGCGACTGCCATGGTGGGAGCGGTGTTGGTCAACGTCAACCCAGCTTATCGAACCTCTGAGCTGGAGTTCGTCTTGCGCCAGTCGGGTGCGCGACTTCTTTTCTCGGCTACGTCGTTTCGTCACAGCGACTATCGAGCGATGGCCGAACAGGTCCGCCCCGCGCTGGACGGTCTCGAAGGCGTGGTGTACATCGGCGACACCAGCTGGGACCGCTTCGAGTCCATGTCGGAGTCGGTGAGCGCCGAAGCTCTCGAAGTCGTCGAGGCGAGCCTCTCCTTCGACGATCCGATCAATATCCAATACACCTCCGGCACCACGGGCTTCCCGAAGGGCGCCACCCTCACACATCACAACATTCTAAACAACGGGTTCTTCGTGGCGGAGCTTCTCGGCTACACCGTCGACGACAGGGTGTGTCTGCCGGTTCCGTTCTACCACTGTTTCGGGATGGTGATGGGAAACCTGGGAGCGACCTCTCACGGCTCCGCGATCGTTATCCCTGCTCCTCTCTTCGATCCCGAGGCGACGCTGAACGCCGTCCAAGCCGAACGGGCCACTTCCCTCTATGGAGTACCGACAATGTTCATCGCAGAGCTCGGACTCGACAACTTCGCGTCGTTCGACCTGTCGTCGCTTCGAACGGGCCTGATGGCTGGATCGCCCTGCCCTGTGGAGGTCATGAAACGGGTCCAGTCCGAAATGCACATGCACGAGGTCGGTATCGCCTACGGCATGACTGAGACATCGCCCGTGTCCACCCAGACCCGCCGCGACGACGATCTGGAACGGCGCACGGAGACGGTCGGCAGAGTGATGCCGCACATCGAGGTGAAGATCGTTGATCCGGCCAGTGGTCTCACCGTCGATCGGGGCACCACAGGCGAGTTGTGCACTCGCGGCTACTCGGTGATGTCAGGGTACTGGGGGGAGCCTGACAAGACCGCCGAGGTCATTGACATGGCTGGGTGGATGCACACCGGTGACTTGGCCGTGATGCGCGACGACGGGTACGTGAATATCGTCGGTCGCATCAAGGACATGGTGATACGAGGTGGCGAGAACATCTACCCCCGCGAGATCGAGGAGTTCCTCTACACCCATCCTCGTATCGCGGATGTCGCCGTGGTCGGGGTACCCGACGCCGCCTACGGCGAGGAGCTTGTCGCTTGGATACAGTTACGCCCGGGCGCGGAACCGCTCGACGCGGAGAGTCTCGCCGATTTTTGTCGTGGGAGGATCGCCCACCACAAGATTCCCCGCTACGTGCGGATATGCGACTCGTTTCCGATGACGGTGACCGGCAAGATCCGCAAGGTCGAGATGCGCCAGGTGAGCACCGGCGAGCTCGGACTGTCAGGGGCTGCTTCGACTCGCACCGCCTGAGGCGGACGCGTTAGGGTCCGCGTTTGGCTCTCCTGACCCGACTCTTCGGCGGTCAGGCACTACCGTTGTCGAGTGCCAGAAACTCCGGGGAGGATCACCGCTACGACCGTCCCCGACACTGACGGTTCGGGTATGGAGGTTGTAGGCGCTCGGGGATGGGCACCGGGCTGGCTCAGCGGAGATCGGGTGGTCGTGGCAGGATTGACGATCCTCGCCTTTGTTCTGCGGGTGCCTAACCTAGGCAGGGCATACTGGATCGACGAGACGATCAGCGTCGGTATAGCCTCTCACCGTCTAGGTCAGATACCTGGGCTTTTGCGCCACGACGGATCCCCGCCTCTTTGGTATTTCGTGCTTCACTTTTGGATCGACGTCTTCGGCACTTCGCCGGACGCTACCCACAGCCTGTCGCTGATCGTCTCGCTGGCCGCGGTCCCGGCCGGCTACTGGGCCGGCAGGGAGCTATTCGACAGACGCGCCGGGATAGCAGCCGCAGCATTGATGGCCACAAACCCTTACCTGAACTGGTATTCGACAGAGACCCGGATGTACACGCTGGTAATCTTGGTCTCGATCTTCGCTTGCACGTTCGCTTGGAAAGCAGCGCGCGACCGGCGAGCCTTCGACGCCGGTGCAGCATCTGTTGCCTTCGCCGCTTTGGTCTACACCCACTACTGGGGCCTCTACCTAGCCGCCGCGACGGCGGGGATCCTGGTCGTTCTGGCGTGGCGACGAGCCGACCGGCAACTGGCGCAGTGGACCATCGGGAGCGGGGTAGTCGCCGTAGTCCTCCTTGCGCCGTGGGTGCCGTCGTTTTTGTACCAGACTTCCAACACGGGGGACCCGTGGGCCGTCCCGCCCGGTGTGGGCGATTTCTTCGCTGACCCTTCGACCGCCATCGGCGGCACCGCCGGGATCCTCATCGCTCCCCTGCTCGTGTTCGGATCTTGGTGGTGTTGGCGTCAGGTCAGCCTCTCGGCCCAGTCGCAGTCGAGGCTGCTCGCCTTGGTGGCGCTAACCGCAACTGCCGGCGGTTTCCTCGCTTCGGAATGGAAGCCGTCGTGGACCGTCCGGTACCTGGCTGTCATCGTGGCGCCCTACCTGCTCGCCGCGGCAGGGGCGCTCGCCAGCTCGGCAAGGGGCAAGGCAGTGCTGTGGGCTGCCTGCGGCTCCCTTGCTGTGTGGTCGTTGATTGGGACGCTTCTGCCCGACCCTAACAACACCTACGCCAAGGACAACATGGCAGCGATAGCCAAGGCCGTCGCGCCCCGCTTGGCGCCCGGCGACGTGGTGATCTCGACCCAAACCGAGCAGCTACCGGTAGCGCACTTCTATCTTCCCCCTGGGATGACGTACCTGAACCCGACGGGTCCCGTATCGGACCCGTCGGTTGTCGACTGGGTTCATATCGTCGCGCGTCTGGACGCCGCTCAACCCTGCGAAGCCATCGGCCCTACGCTGGACTCACTGCCTGTCGGCGGCGAAGTCCTACTCCTAAACCCCGCCCGCAAGCTAGGCGCGTCCGGGTCCGCGTGGGCTCGCGCCGTCGCGCACCAAGAGCAGGCCGTCAACGCTTTCGTCACGTCCGACCCGGCCCTGTCGGAGGTGGCGACCTACGCCGAGAACCTGCACCCCCAGCCTTACGCCCCGGTGGACGGGGTCCTCTTCGAGAAGACCTCCAACAAGGCTTCGTGCTCGTAAGGCGCGGGTTGCTTGCAGCGCTCGTCGCTGTCGTCGCGGTCTCGGTCGGGGAGGTGGCGGGTTGGCACGGGGTGGATACCGCCGCCACCGTTTACCGCGTGGACTCGTACCGCACGGGCGGGTTTCAGCTGTGGGACTTCGGATGGTACGGAGGCCATTGGACGCTCGGGTACAGCGTGATTTACCCTCCGATCGCCGCAACGGTTGGCGTCGCCGCAACAGCGATCGTCTCGGCCGGGATCGCCGCTTGGAGCTTCGACGGCCTGATCGGACGGACCCTCTCGACGGGCGGCAGCGTCGCCTCCTACCTGTTCGCCCTGGGAACCTTGGTCCAGTCAGCTATAGGACAGCTCCCCTTCCTAACCGGTGAAGCTTTCGGCCTGGCGGCCCTTTGGGCATTGACCCGACGCAAACACCTGGCTGCTGTGCTTTTGGCTCTGGCCTGCACGCTCACGAGCCCTCTCCCTGCAGCTTTCGCGGCGCTGTGCGCAGTGGCCTGGCTTTGCGCTCCCTGGGCCGGCTCGCCGACCCGCGCCGGGTTAGCCGCCTGCCGCGGACGTCTGCTGTCCACAGCAGCGGTAATAGCGGTCAGCGTCGCCCCAATCCTCGCCGGTGTCGTCTTGTTCCCTGGGGACGGGCCTATGCCTTACCCGGTAGTCGACTGGATGTGGGAGGTGGTCATCGCCGCCGTCGTGGGCCTTCTCGCTGGGCGGCGCTACCCGGCGATCACGGCTGGGGCTGGCATGTGGGCGGTGGTAGCCACCGCCTCGGTCGCCATACCGAGCGCATTGGGAGGCAACGTCGGGAGGATTGAGGATGTCGCTGCTCTGCCGTTGGCCGTCGGTCTCGCCTGGGATCAGCCGCGAAGAGCGGGACGTGTCCTGGCGGCAGCGGCGGCGGTGCCGTTAGCTGCTTCGGAGTGGCTCCCGGCCGCCGGGGCGGTGTTTCGCGCTCCAAGCTTGGCGTCGACTCACAGGTACTTCTACGAACCACTAGACCGGGAGCTGATCACCCTCGCTCGAAACGCGCCCCCGGCCCGAGTCGAGGTGGTACCAACGGAGTACCACTGGGAAGCGGCTTGGGTCGCACCTGTCATGCCGCTCGCTCGGGGATGGGAACGCCAGCTCGATACGGCCTATAACCCGATCTTCTACCACCCGGGCCTGTTGAACGCCTACTCTTACAGGGCTTGGCTGGTCGCCAACGGGGTGCGCTACGTCGCGGTTCCCCACGCTCCGCTCGACTTTGCCGGCACCGCCGAAGCATCCCTAGTGTCGTCGGGCACGGTTCAAGGCCTGGTAGATGCCTGGGCGAACGACGACTGGACGCTCTACGAGGTGAGAGGATCCCCTGGTATCGTGTCGGGACCCGCGAAACTGCTGCAGGCCGCTGGCACTTCGATCAAGCTGGACGTGACCGCTGGGAGCCCCGTGACTCTACGGTTCCGCTACAGCCCCGACTGGGGCGTCACCTCTGGGTCGGGTTGCGTGACGGAAGCCCCCGGCTCCTGGACGACGCTCGTGGGCGCCCAGCCGGGATCTGTAACGCTAAGCCTTTCACTGTCGAACCCCGAAGCGAGCGCCTGCCGTCGACCGGCATCGCCGTGAGCAGCCGTGGCGAACACCGGGGCGGCCTCTAGCCTCGTCCGGTCAGGACTTTCGCCGAATACCCAGCGACGTCCTTGTAGCCTTCGCAGAGGGCGTCGAGTTCCTCGCCGCTGATCAGCGACTCCAGGCTGTCGAAGGGTCTATCGCCACTTCTGACGCAGACCTCGCGGAGAATCGCGTCCGGGGGGTTGGCCCTGTTGCGGTACACGACGTTCGCCGTGGCCGGGCGGCGCAGATCGTCGTAGGAGCGTAAAGCATCGACCGGGTCGTCCGCGGTCGCGATAAGGTCAGCGAGAGCGCGGCAGTCGACGATCGCCTGCCCGGCGCCGTTCGATCCCCGGGGGACCATCGGGTGCGCCGCGTCGCCGAGGAGCGTGAGCCTTCCGAAGGACCACCTAGGAAGCGGCTCTTGGTCCACCATCGGGAATTCGAGGATCGACTCAGCGGACTCGAGCACGCCAGGGACGTCAAGAAAGTCGAACTTCCAACCGGCGAAAATGTCGATGAAGTCCTCTAGGCGCCCCTGCCTTCCCCAGTCCCTGTCGAGATGCCTGGGAGTCTCCACCGCAGCTATCCAGTTCATAAGCTGACGACCCTGGGCGTCGACGTCGTCCCGGCAGGGGTAGATAGTGAGCTTGCCCGTCGGGTACCAGCCGACCCTGAGCATCGATCGTCCCCCGAGGAAGGGATCCCACACTGTGACACCACGCCACATGTTGATCCCCTGGTAGAGCGGCTCGCCCTCGGAGGGATACAGCTGGCGGCGAAGCGTGGAGTGAATCCCGTCGCAGCCGACGACGACCGAACCGGTGAACTCTTCGACAGTCGGGTCCGGCCCCGAAGATGCGGTAGCAAAAATCCCCCGGGCGTAGCTGCCGGCGTCGTGCGCCGACACGAGGCGCGCTCCGAAGCGAACCCTGTCAGCACCAAGACGGCTGGCGGCGGCTTCGAGGAGAACTTCGTACAGATCCGCCCGGTGTATGGACAGCTGAGGCCAGCGAACCCCGGCGGAGGTTCCGACAGGCTCCCGGTAGACGAACTGCCCGAAACGGTTGTAATAAAGGGAGTCGGTCGGGACGATGCAGCGGCGCAAGAGGGCGTCCTCCAGGCCAAGCTCGTAGAGGATCCTGGCGGCGTGAGGGAGGATCGTGATGCCAACCCCTATGGGGCTCGGTGCGGCCACCGACTCGAACACCTTGGCGGGCACACCGAGACGGTGAAGTTCCAATGCGAGAGTCAGCCCCCCGATACCACCGCCGGCGATGAGAACTTCGTCACTCTTTGCAGTCATTGGCCTAATTATTAGCACGGCGAACGATTGCGGATGACCTTCCCGGGATCGCCGCGCCCTGGGGCGCGCAGACGAGCGGGCGGGCTTATCATCTGCAGTGTGGGAAAGATGTCATGCGAAGAGGTCCGCGACGCCCTCCCGGAGTTCGTTCTCGACATCTTGGCACCCAAACCCAAGGCGGCGGTCGCTTCGCACGTCCTGCGTTGCGTCACCTGCCGGGCCGAGCTGGCGTCCACTGAGGAGTCGGCGGCTCAGCTGTTCAGCCCGCTCGAGACTCCTGGCAACAGCCCCGGAGACGGCGAGAAGGACGCAGGCCGGGCCGGCCGAGACTTTAGCCGGCCCGCACCGGCTGGCGAGGACACTTACCGGCCAACCGACGACGACGTCTACTACCAGCCAGCGGAAGACATCTTCTACCAGATCAGGGATGTCGGGTCTCCCATCACACGTGTCGGCAGCGGACGTAGCCGGCTTCGGATGGTGGTGACGATCGCTGCGGCCGGCATTCTGATAGTCGGAACCACCCTCGGACCGGAGCTGTCGACTCCCGGCTCGCGTGTGGTTCCTGTCGCGCAGGCTCAGTTGCTAACCGCGAGCGCACGGACCGTCGGCTACGTGTACTTCCTGCCCGGAAGTTCACATGACATCGACGTGCAGGTGGACGGCCTCGGGAGCTTCAGCTCTCTCACGCTGGAACTGCTCGACACAGACGGGCGTTCTGTCGAAGTTGGGCGCTTCGCCGTCTCACAGGGACGCGCCTCTTGGGTCGCGCCGTCCGCGGTCGCAGCCTCCGGGGTGTCCGAAGTGATCGTCCTGGGACCGTCCGGAACGAAAGTAGCCACCGGTCTGGTCGCCTGACGCACCTGGTCCCCGACGAACGCCGGTGTCCTAACCGGCTCCGAGCAGCCCGTCGAGAGCTGCGGCTAGAGCAGGGTATGCGTTCTGCTCGGCGCTGTGGTCCGCCGGGGAGTCCACGTCGCTGAGATGGCCTAGCAGGCACAGCGACACCTTGCCGGCCTCGACGGCACCGCCGTCGGTTCCGGCGGGCAGCTCGACTGTGTCTCCCCACTCCATGACCACTTTGTAGACCCCCGCCCGGCCTTCTATCGCCTCGAGGTGGGCGTCGGATATGACCCTCGGGGGAACCCTGCCTATCGAAGTTCGCTCCCATCCTCGCAGGTCGCCGATCTCCACGTTCGGGACGTTCAGGTTCACGAGTAGCGGTCTGGCCTGACCGAGGTCAGCGAGACCGCCTGCGACGCTGAGAGCCACCTTGGCCGCGGTTTCCCACTTCATATCTGTCAGCATCTTCTCCCAGCCCTGACCTTCTATTCCGAAGCCGTCCACCGCCTGGCTGACGGCGATAGCAGGCAGACCCCGGGTCCTAGCGGTCAGCGCCGCCCCGACGGTGCCGGAGTGGTAGACGGACCGTCCGACGTTCACCCCCGGGTTGATTCCAGCCACGACCATGTCGAAGCGGTGTGCGAAGACGCCGAGCGTTGCAAACATGACACAAAGCGCCGGAGGACCCTCCACCGCCCAGGCTTCGCTTGCGCCTTTCACCTGGCGGCGGTGTACTTCCGGCCTCAGGAGGTGCAGCGCTCCTAGCGAGGCCGAAGCACCCGAGTACTCCTTGTCCGGAGCGACCACGGTGACGTCACCAAGGTCGGCCATCGCCTCCGCCAGGACCGAGAGACCTTCGGAGTCGATCCCGTCGTCGTTGGTCACAAGAATTCGCACTCGACCGTCTTAGCACGCCGGAGTAGGGCCCTTCGAACCCCCCGACAGAGCGCCGGGGGTTTACGCTAGCGGCGGGATCAGTCCCCCGGGGCCATCGGCTCATCGGCGGGCGGGTGCCCCGACAGCGCCACCGTGGCTGCCGGCGATCCCGCTGGCAGCCCGGCGGAGTCGCGTTCGGCTCTGATCACGTGCATGACAGCGTTGATCAAAGCGAGGTGAGTGAAGGCCTGGGGGAAGTTACCGAGATGACGTCCGCTATTTACGTCTATCTCCTCGGCGTAGAGCTCTAACGGGCTTCCGAGCGACAGTAATCGCTCGCAGAGCTTCCGGCCTCGGTCGAGCTCGCCTATCTCGATGAGCGCTGACACCAGCCAGAACGAGCAGATAGTGAAACTGCCTTCCGCTCCGCTCAGGCCGTCCTCGGTCTGGTCGGTCCGGTAGCGCAGCACGAGGCCGTGCTCGGTGAGCTCGTCGGCGACGGCTAGGACAGTGGCGCGTATCCTCGGGTCGTCGGGAGGCAAGAAGCGCAGCAGTGGCATCAGAAGTGTGGACGCGTCGAGGTTCTTCGACCCGTAGCTCTGCACGAACACGCCACGCTCGTCGACACCGTTAGCGCATATGTCGGCGTGGATCTCGTCTGCTATCTGCTGCCAGCGTTTGACCCGGTCGAGCTTGTCGAAGAGCGCAGCAAGGCGCATTCCTCGGTCGAGCGCTACCCAGCACATGAACTTGCTCGTGGTGAAATGCTTCGGTTCGCCGCGCACCTCCCAGATGCCCCGGTCAGGGTCTCTCCAGTTTGCTATGGCGGCTTCCACCTGAGCTTCGAGCATCGGCCACATCGATTCGTGGACACGGCTGCGCGACCTGGCGTGCAGTAGCACCGAGTCGAGGACCGCTCCCCACATGTCGTGCTGCTTCTGGTTGTACGCTCCGTTGCCCACCCTGACAGGGCGGGCATCCTCGTAGCCGGAGAGGTGGTCGAGCTCGACCTCGGTCAGGTCCCGTTCGCCTCCGATCCCGTACATGATCTGCAGGTCCTGGTTATCCCGGCACACGTCGGACAGGAAGTAGTAGAAGTCGTCTGCTTCCCTGTCGAAGCCGAGCGAGTACAAGCCCCAAAGGGCGAAGGTGGAGTCGCGAACCCAGGCGAAGCGGTAATCCCAGTTCCTAGCGCCTCCCGGCGTCTCAGGAAGGCTGGTCGTCGCTGCGGCGAGCAAAGCCCCGGTCGGAGCGTAGGTGAGTCCCTTGAGCGTCAGAGCACTGCGCTGAAGGTAGCCGCGCCAGCGGTGGTCAGGGAAGTCGCCTTGGGTTATCCAACGCCTCCAGTGCTCGGCCGTTGCGCCCATACGCTCGGCGGCTTCCTCGAAGCTCGCAAACGGCTCTCCGTCAGACCAGTACAGCGCCACGAAATGCTGGTCGCCTTCCTCCATGCGAGTGCGGGCCCGAAGCGAACGGCCTTCGACCCCCGGGCGCAGGTCGGTGCACAGGCGAAGCTCGACTTGCGAGGTTGGAAGGGAGACTTTGAGATGGCCGTAGCCCGAGCCGACATAGCTCCACTCGGGCTCGGTCTTGCCGTAGTCGAACACCGGGTCGCAGGTTACGGAGAGGTCTACCGTCCCGCTGACACATCGGACGGTGCGAAGCAGGCAGTGCTGGGCTTCGAAGTCGGTCGGGGAACGCCGGTAGATGCTTGAGCGTTCCGACACGTTGTGCCAAGGGCCCATACACAAGGCGTCCTGCACGACGATCCAACCTGTACGGGTCTGCCAGGTGGTTTCGAGCATCAAACTGCCGGGCAGGTAACGCCTGGCGGCTGGAACCATCTCGTCGTAGGGGCCCACCCGGAAACTGCCTGCCCCACGGTCGAGTATCGACCCGAAGATCGACGGCGAGTCTGGCCTGGGGACGCACATCCACTCGACCGCTCCGCTCGGAGCGATCAGGCAGTTCGTCTCGCAGTCGGAGAGGAAGGCGTAGTCGGCGATCGGGGGGAAGCCGCTACCGCCTACGGGTGACGTGGCGGCGTCAACCTGGAAAGCCCCAGCCCTCGGGTTGGCCGCCCTGACGTTGGCCGCCCTGACGTTGGCAGAGACGCCTCCTAGCGAAGCGCTAGGGCTCTGCGCTGGAGTTCCCGCTGACGACATCCGATACCTCCTGGTGCATGTCGGGCCGGTGCCGGCACCGGCTCTCGCAGACCACGATACGACCTGGCGGTGCGGGGAGCCGCCCGGCAGGGATCGTGCGGAGAGGGTGTACGGGAGTAGCGTGGCCGTCATGGACCTCCTATTCCAAGAAGCCCGGGCGATCAGGGACAAGGCCTACGGAACGCGGGTCACTTTCTCCCCCAAGGTGTTCATCCCTCTGACGATGCTTTGCCGCGACCGATGCGGCTACTGCACTTTCGCCAAGGCTCCCGCTCGTATCGAGTCGCCTTTCATGAGCCCCGAAGCCGTGCTCGACGTTGCCCGAAGGGGAGCCTCGGCCGGCTGCCACGAAGCGCTGTTCACCCTGGGCGAAGCCCCCGAAGAGCGTTACCCCCAGGCGAGGGCGTGGCTGGCCGAGCGCGGGTACGCCTCCACCGTCGACTACCTGGTTGCGATGTGCCGTCTAGTGGTAGACGAGACCGGCTTGTTACCCCACGCGAACGCCGGCGCTTTGAGCTTCGCCGACCTCGAGGCGCTACGCCCGGTCACCGCAAGCCAGGGGATGATGCTCGAAAGTCTGCGAGACGACCTCGAAGCCCACCGAGGTGCGCCCGACAAGACGCCGCAGCGTCGCCTGGAAACCCTAGACGCAGCAGGGCGCCTGTCCATACCTTTCACCACCGGGATCCTCGTAGGTATCGGCGAGGACCGATCCGACCGAGTCGCCGCACTTGAGGCGATAGCGTCCAGCCACTCAGCCTACGGCCATGTACAGGAAGTGATCGTCCAGAACTTCCTCCCTAAGCAGGGCACTGCCATGCACCGCCACCCCGCTTGCCCGAGCGAGGAGTTCCTCGAAGCTGTCGCTCTCACCAGGACGATCCTCCCAGGCGACGTCCACGTGCAGGCCCCACCGAACCTCTCCGAGGACTTGGGGGCGTTACTCGCCGCTGGCATCGACGACTGGGGCGGCGTGTCGCCGGTAACCGCAGACTTCGTCAACCCCGAGAGACCCTGGCCATCCCTCGACACGCTGCGGGAGGCAACCGAAGCCGCAGGACACACTCTGGCGCCGAGGTTGACGATCTACCCGTCTTTCGCCGCCCGAGCGGACCGCTGGGTCGACCCGGGGATGAGATTCGCCGTCCTCGACCGCTCGGACGCGGAAGGCCTCGCCAGGGACGACCCCGGCGCCGTGTTCCCTCAGAAAGTCGGCGAGTTCCGCAACATCGGCGACGGAGCAGAGGTCGTCCTAGTCGGGAGGCGTTCCACCCAGTGGTATTCGGGTGCCGCCACCGACCCGGTGGTGCTGGTGGGCGCGGGACGGCCTGCCCCAGTCGGACGGGCCGTCCTGCGCGGCCCCGTTGCCGAGGTTATCGCCGGCGTGCGAGCCGGCCAGGAGCCCGGCGAGAGTGAGCTCGTCACGCTGTTCTCCGCGAGAGGCCCCGAAGTGACCGCTGTCGCCGAGTTGGCCGACGAGCTGCGCCGGGAAGCCGTCGGTGACACTGTCACCTGGGTGTCCAACCGCAACATTAACTACACGAATATTTGCACGTTCAAATGCCGCTTCTGCGGTTTCTCCAAGGGGCCGCTGTCGCTCAACCTTCGAGGGACTCCCTACCTGCTTGACTTCGAGGAGATAGCACGGCGCACCGCCGAGGCGTGGCAGTTGGGCGCGACGGAAGTTTGCTTGCAAGGAGGCATCCACCCCGACTTCGACGGCGACTATTACATCGAGGTCGCCAGGACGGTTAAGGCTGCCGCTCCGGACATCCACGTGCACGGTTTCAGCGCCCTCGAGGTAACCGAAGCCGCTCGCCGCTCCGGAGAGCCTCTCAGCGGCTACCTGGCCAGGCTGAAAGCAGCGGGGCTCAAGTCGCTTCCCGGTACAGCCGCCGAGATCCTCGACGACACGATCCGGGCGACGCTATGCCCTGACAAGATCAGCACCGAGGAATGGCTGGAGGCGCACCGCAGCGCCCACTCAGTGGGGTTGCACTCCAACATCACGATAATGTTCGGGTCGATCGAGAATCCCCGCCACTGGGCCCGCCACATCGTCGTGACACGTGAACTGCAAAAACAGACGCAAGGCTTCACCGAGTTCGTCGGGCTGCCGTTCGTCCACATGGCCGCCCCGATATACCTCCAGCACAAATCGAGGAGAGGGCCCACCTGGCGTGAGACTCTCCTGATGCACGCTGTAGCCCGCATCGCCTACCACGGTCTCATCGACCACGTTCAGGCCTCGTGGGTGAAGCTGGGCGTCTCGGGTGTGCGCCAGCTCCTCCAAGCTGGCGTGGACGACCTCGGGGGGACTCTCATCGACGAGAACATCTCGCGAGCGGCCGGAGCGTCGCACGGGCAGTGCCTCGGCGAGGCCGACTTTAGGGAGCTCGTCGAACCTCTCGGGCGGCGACTGGTGCAGCGAAGCACGTTCTACCAGCCGGTCGCGGCGGCTTGAGGATCGAAGCGTGAGAGCCGTCGTAGCCCGCCGTTACGGAGGCCCGGAGGTCTTAGAGGTCTCCGAGGTCGACGACCCCGTCCCGGGAGCAGGGCAGATCCTCGTCGAGGTCGAGGCTTGCTCGGTCACGTTCCCTGACCTGCTGATGCTCCGCGACATGTACCAGTTCAAACCGGGGCTGCCTTTCGTTCCCGGGGGGGAGGTCGCCGGAATCGTGCGGCGGGTGGGCCCTGGGGTGGAGGGGTTCGCTCCTGGGTTACGGGTGCTCGGCTCGACGGGCAGCGTAGGCGGGATGGCCGAGCTCGCGCTTACCCGGGCGGACAGCACGGTCGCCTTACCGGCCGATGCCGACCCGAATGACGCCGCCGGCCTCCTCTACGGCTACGGAACCTCCTACCACGCTTTAGCCGACCGGGCGCACCTGGCGGCCGGCGAGACTCTAGTGGTCCTCGGCGCCGCCGGTGGCGTCGGCCTCGCAGCGGTCGAGTTGGGTAGGGCGATGGGAGCCAGAGTGATCGCAGCAGCTTCGAGCCCTGAGAAGCTGGCCCTGTGCGTGGCGCACGGGGCGGATGACACAATCGACTACTCCCGGGAGGACCTAAAAGAAGCGATACGCGCTCTCACCGGCGGCGAAGGCGCCGACGTCGTGTACGACCCGGTCGGGGGACCCTACTCGGAACCAGCTCTGCGCTCCACCGCCTGGGACGGCAGGTTCCTGGTCGTCGGTTTCGCAGCCGGTGAGATACCGAGGATACCCCTGAACCTTGCACTGCTCAGAGGAGCGAGCATCGTCGGCGTCTTCTGGGGGGCATTCGCCGGCCGCTACCCGCAGCGAAACAGGGAGAACCTTGCTACGCTCGTCGGGTGGTGGCAGGAGGGCCGTATCCGTCCCCACACCTCGGCGAGCTACCCCCTCGCACAGGCTGGCGACGCACTGTCGGAACTGGCGCAACGCCGCGCCACCGGCAAGGTCGTGGTCACACCCCGAAGCTAGAGATCAGTCGATTCAGCTGGAGGAGGGAGCCGTGGTCGCCACGGGGCTCTCCGGCCGGCGGAAAAGGATCTCCTGGGTGAACGTCGCACCGACATGACCGTCTAGGTCCTGCATGATCCCCGAATAAAGACCGCGGCCACCCCCGGCTTTTAGAGGCCACATGCCGATGTAGATCCAGTCGTCGGTTCGTAGCGGCTCGTGGAACCAAACGGCGTGGTCGATGCTGGGACCTCCTCTGGGAAGTCCGGGTGCTTGGCCGTCGCCGAAACCGGAGCCGATGTCGGACATGTAGGTGAGCGCGCAAGCGTGCAGCGTCGCGTCGTCGGGAAGCTGCTTGCGGGCGCGGACCCACATGCGGCCAGGTACTGGCCAATCTTGGGGGTCATACGGCACTGCCGGGGGGAAGCCTCTGATGTCGACGGTATGGTCGAAGCGGTCGATGACGCCGCCCTCGTCGAGCTCGTCCGGCTGGAACTCCGGCTCGGCGGGGGGGCACCACTGCGGCCCCTGCCTGGGCACCTGGAACGAGGCGGACATGGAGAAGATCACTTCCCCGCCTTGGACGGCCACGACGTGGCGCGCCGAGAAGGAGCCGCCGTCGCGTTCCCTGTCGACTTTCAAGATGACGGCCTGGTCGACGCGTCCCGGACGGAGGAAGTACCCGTGAAGCGAGTTGGGCTGGCGGCCTTCGGGGACGCTGTAGGCGGCGGCTCGCAGAGCCTGCGCCGCGACCTGCCCGCCGAAGAGCGCCGGGTACTTCACCGCTGCCGTCTCGTTGATACCCCGGTAGAGGTCCTTGTCCAGTAGCTCTATGTCGAGCAGTTCGAGAAGGTCGTCGGTGGTTGGCATGTGTCTGGTCATTTCGTCCGCCTCGGCGAGGTCTCGTGGCTGTGTGGGGTCCTGCGGTGCTGGTTCGGTTCGGCGGCGGCTGTCCTAGGCCGGCTCCACCGAGCCTTGCGGATCCTACCCCGCCCGACGCCGCCTCCCGGAAGCCCGCCTGTGCCATTCCAGCGCGCTATCGAGCCCGGCCAGGCCCGCAGCCTTGTTGGCCTTCGCCATCACCTCGACTCCAGCCGCCCTTGGCAGGAGGCGGAGCATCACAGTAGAAGCGACGGCGTTGACCATCCCGGGCACCACCACCGGCCGCCTCCCGAGCGCCGCCAGAGTCGCCTCGACCACCGCTGCGGGGCTCATCGTGCCTGGAGCGCGTGCGGCAGCGCTCGCAGAGTACCCGGGCGTGTCGACGGCTCCGGCCACGCACGCCAAGACGTCGACGCCCGACGGTCGCATCTCATACCAAAGGCCTTCCGCAAGCACCCGAAGGTAGGCTTTGGTAGCGGCGTAAGCGGCAAGACCAGGGCTTCCCTGCATCCCGGCGAGCGAGCTCATGAACACGAGCCCTCCCCTTCCACGCTCGGCCATCTCCGGGAGTACCGAGCGGGCGACCCGGAGGGATCCTAGGCAGTTGACCGCTACCGTCTGCTCAAGCGTGTCGAGGCTCGACGCGACGAACGGCCCGCTCGGCGCTGCCGCTGCGTTGACGACGGCAAAGCCGACATCACCGCCTCCTGCCCGATCCTCGATGTCCGCCAGCCACGACGGGTCGGCGAGGTCCCCTGGCAGGGCTTGCACCTTCACGCCGTAAGTTCGTGCGAGGCGAGCGGAGGTGTCGGCTAGGACCTCGGCTCGTCTAGCGACGAGGATGAGGTCGAGGCGCCGAGAGGCGAGCGCCTCCGCCCACGCCGCGCCCAACCCCACGGACGCTCCGACTACGAGCGCTGCCGGCCCGTAGCGCCCCCTAAGGTCGGGCGGCGCTGACACACTCCTAGAGGCGCGCAGGAGCCTCACGGCTCCACCTCGCCGAGGACCGCCGCATCGGGCTGGACGCCGAACGCCGGCGCTGGGACCTCGCCTGTGGCCGCGGCCTCGACGCTGAAGGGGTTGGGGCGGGCGACCATACGGATAGCGACGACCACCGGAAGCGCTAACCACGGGAAGTTCAGCGCCGCTACGACCGGGAAGTCCGGCGACTTGTAGGCGCCGTACAGCTCCTGGGACAAGATGACCAAGACGTCGGTGGTCATCATCCCCGCCCAGAACACCGCCGGCAGCCTGATCCATTCCCTGCCCCGGACGAAAGCGTAGATAGCCGTTGCGTAGAAAGGACCGAAGCCGACGGCGTCAATCCAGATGAGCATCTTCCAGAAAGGTGGACGTGCCATGAGCAGCGGGTCGTAGCGACGGCCGTAGGAGTGGACCAAGTTCACGAAGAAAGGCGGCGGCCACAGCGGGTACCTGAAGTGGTAAGGGTTGGCTACCGTCAGCTGTTCGATGTCGACGAAGTAGGTGATGAAGAACAGGTTGACGCAGAAGAACGCGACTACCACCATGTCGAATCGACGGTCACGAAAACGCGGTACTTTCCGACTCTGCCCCGACGCCACGCTACACGAGCCTACAGCTCTCGCCCAGAGGCGGCCGCGGCGCGGCCGCCTCTGGAGTACTGTGATGTTCCACACGTCGTGTCGGAGCCCCTCGAAGCCCCCCTCTCAGGCCTGCAGGTCGAGCTCCTGCAGGTCGGCGCAGCCGGGGAAGTCGCAGCATGGCTGCTGGCAGGCCTGGGTGTGGCAGTCGAGGTAGCCTCCCGCCCCAACGCCCCATCTGCCGACCCGCACGTCTTCTGGACCTGCACCGCGCCGACCCCCGACGTGGTCCTGCCGGCAACAGGGATCCGGGCTGACGGCCAGCTACCGCCCAGCGGGGCCCGCCTTCGCCGGTCGCCGATCGCTCTCAGTGACGCCGGCCTGCCCGAAGGAAGCCTCGTCTACGCTACGGGGGTCGCTCTCGCAGCGGGGGCGCTCGCCGGTCTCCTATCCGGCGCCACCGTAACCGTCGACGAAGCGGCCGTCGCTGTCGAGATGCGACTACCGGACGTGCTGGCGGCCTCCTACGAGGGGTCGAACACCATGCGCCCGGCCCCTCCTCGCCGAGCCCCCGGCGGGGGCTTTTACCACGCCGACCTCGGAGCCCCCGGCGCCTCAGACGACTTCGAGCGCCTGCTTGGGACTCTCGCAAGCGAAGTCACGGCCCGCGACGTGGCATCCCAGGCCCAGCTTTGGAGGCTGGCGGTCTGCGACTACCGGCCCCGCAAACATCCGCAGGAGCCCGCCCGTATACCCGTTCGCTTCGACGCGACGCCAGTAGCTAAGCCAGGGAAGGCGGCGCCAGCTCCCGGACCGATACGTCCCGGCGGTCGCCTTGACTGCATGGTGGTGGATCTGACGTCGATGTGGGCCGGGCCGCTCGCCACCCGCCTGCTGGGCGACCTTGGCGCGACGGTAACCAAGGTGGAACCTGCGTTTCGTCCCGACGGTACCCGTGCCGTCGCGGGCGGGGGCATCTACCCCGGTGGCGTCCAAGTGGACCCTGGGCGCGACAGCGCCATGTGGAACGCCCTCAACCGTTGGAAGCCCCACGAGGACCTCGACCTTCGCGAACCCGCAGCCATGGACCGTTTCGTCACTCTCGCACGGCGCGCCGACGTGGTGATCGACTCCTTCTCGCCGAGGGTCCTGGCCAACCTCGACCTGCCCGGCAGGGTCGGCCCCGGCCCGCTTTGGGTGTCGATGCCTGCTTTCGGGCCTGGCGTCCAGCGGGACTGGGTCGCCTACGGCACCGGCGTGCACGCCCAGTCAGGGCTTGGCGACACATTGCCAGCGCTCGGCGGCGATGAGAATCAGCGCTTCCACGAGCCGGCAGTCTCCTACCCGGATCCCCTCTGCGGCCTGACCGGCGCCCTCGCCGTCCTGGCAGGGCTGGCCGCCAGGCGCCTGGGGCGCCGCGTCGCTCGGGCCGAGGTGTCGTTGGACGAGGCGATCCAACCGTTGTGCTCGGGGGTGGACGGCGCGGCGTTGACCGCCGGGCGTGCTTGCCCTGGGCAAGGCTACGGAATTTCGACTCTACGGTGTCGCGGCGACGGGGAAGGGCGCAAGCTTCTGGACCTCGCTTCGGAGCTCGGGCTGACGGCGACATGGGAGGTTGGGGGCCGAGCACTTCGCCATCCCGCCGGCCCGCTAAGAATCTAAGGCACCCACCGCACGCTACCGACCCGCTCCGACCCGCGTCCGGGTACCCTGAACCGCTTGCCTGCATCTCTTCGCCCGCTTAGACAACGTAACTTCGCTCTTTTGTGGTCGGCGGCATTGGTGTCCAACGTCGGGTCGTGGATGCAGACCGTCGCGGTGGGCGTGCTTGTAACAGCCAGGACCGGCCAGGCCGGCTGGACGGGCCTTGTTGCTGCCGCTGGTTTCCTGCCGATCGGGCTGCTGTCACCTCTCGGCGGTGTGATGGCCGACAGGATGGACCGGCGCGGCTGGCTGTTCGCCACGACACTCGGCGAGACGCTCTTCGCCGTAGCCCTGGCTCTGCTAGCGGCTACGGGACACCCCTCGCCGGGAGCGGTGACACTTCTAGTGCTGGGCGGGGGGGCGATGTCGGCCGTGGGGTTCCCTGCCTACCAGGCTATGATGCCCGACCTCGTAGCGCCCGAGGAGTTGGGGGCAGCGATCTCGCTGTCCTCCGCCCAGTTCAACCTGGGCCGGGTGGTCGGACCGGCGCTCGCAGGCCTGGCGATAGCCGCTGGCGGCTATGCGTGGGCGTTCGCTATAAACGCTGCTTCTTTCTTCGCCGTGCTCGGCGCTCTGATCGCCCTGCGCCTGCCTGCCACGGCGCCGCGCTCTGACAGCCTGTCACTTCGCCGTCGCCTCGCCGAGGGTGCCAAGGCGACGTTGTCAAACCCCCCAGCCCGCTTCGCCGTGTTGCTCATATCGGTCGTGGCGCTGACAGCCTCGCCGTTCATCGCGTTGGTGCCGGCGATGGCGATCGACGTGTTCCACGCCGGCGCTGCCGGCACTTCGCTTCTCGTCAGCGCCCAGGGGGTGGGCGCTGTGTGCGGCGCCCTGGCGGTGACACCGCTCGTGTCCCGCTTCGGACGCCGAGCGGTCCTGATCGGAGATCTGGCCGGGGTGGTAGCCAGCCTGGTCGCGTACGCTGCCGCCCCGGACTTGTGGGCCGGCGCAGCTGCGCTGGTGCTGGTAGGCGCCTGCTACATCGGGCTGCTCGCCGGCGCGAACACGATCGTGCAGCTGCACGCCCCTCCAACGCTGCGAGGTCGAATGCTCGGCATCTACATGATGGCGCTGGGGATCCTCTACCCGCTCGGGGCTGTCGTCCAGGGCGCCATAGCGGGCTCCGGGGACCTCAGGGTCGTTACCGCAGGCGGCGCGCTCGTATTGGGAGCCGCCTTGGTCAGCGCTCTCGCTGCCGACCGGCTGCCGGCAGGTCTCGACCGACCTGCGCTCGACACGAACGTCGACGCTCGACGCTGAGCCGACTAGGCCTAGCCGAGGATCGCCTCGGCGACGCGGCGCATCTCCGCGACGTCCCTGGCGCCGACGACTATCGCCGTGACGCCGGCTTCCTCCCACATGGACACCTCGTCGCGGATGCGCTCGGCCGTCCCGACCAGGCAGACGTCGCCGACCATCTCGTCGGGTACCGCCGCTATCGCCTCGTCCTTCTTGCCGGCCAGGTAGAGGTCCTGGATCGTCTCTACCTGGGCTTCATAGCCCATGCGGGCGAACACTTCCTTGTGGAAGTTCACCTCTTTGGCTCCCATACCTCCCGCGTACAAAGCGACGGTCGGCTTCATGGACTGGAGCACCCTGTCCCGATCGTCGGTGACGACGACGGATACGCTCGCCATGATCTCGAAGTCCCCGGAGTTACGCCTGGCGCCGGGCCTGGCGAACCCCTCGGCCAGCCAGGAACGGTACATGGCGCCGACCCGTGGTGAGAAGTACATCGGCAGCCAACCGTCGGCTATCTCCGCGCTCAGCGCAACGTTCTTCGGGCCTTCCGCCCCGAGGTAGACAGGAAGGTCGGCGCGAAGCGGGTGCAGTATCGAACGCAGCGGCTTGCCGTAGCCGGTCGCCCCCGGCCCCTGGTATGGGATCGGGTAGTGGGGGCCTTCGCTGGTCACCGGCTGGTCCCGGGCGAGGACCCTCCGGACGATGTCGACGTACTCCCGTGTCCTCGCGAGAGGCTGGGCGAAAGGCCTTCCGTACCAGCCTTCGACGACCTGCGGTCCTGACAGGCCCAAACCCAGGGCGAAACGCCCTCCGCTTAGATGGTCGAGCGTCATCGCCGCCATCGCTGTCGCTGTCGGGGTGCGAGCTGACATCTGCACGATGGACGTCCCCAGCCTTATCGTCGACGTGGACGAACCGTACCAGGCGAGAGGGGTAAGAGCGTCCGATCCGTACGCCTCGGCGGTGAAGACGATGTCGAAGCCGAGCTTCTCGGCTTCGAGCACCTTTTCGAGCGCGTTAGCCGGGGGCGTAGCCCCCCAGTAACCGAGTTGCAATCCTAGTTTCACGAACCCGAGGCTAGCCTTGCGGGCTGCCGCCCCGCTGGTTCAGGGGACCGGGTTCGCCGCGTCCCGATGGCCCCCTACCCCAAGCCGGGGTTCCGGAGTAGCTGCCCCTACTCGGTGTTGCGTTGCGTGAAGGAAACTATCGCCCTGGCTGTCAGAAGGATGATGACAAGAAGGACGATCAGTATCAGGGCTGCGTCGAAGGAGAGGTCGACTGCTTTCTGAGACGGCTGGTTGTAGAACGTCCACACGGCATAGGTCAGATATGCGACAGGTTGGTGGGTTAGGGAGAGAGTCGGATCGGCCTGCGTGAACCCTGCCGTGTACAGGAGAGGTGCGGTCTCTCCCAAGGAGATAGCGAGAGCCACCAAGATGCCTGTCGTGATGCCCGGCAGACCTGAGCGCAGCACGATCCTGCGTAACGAGTGGGAGTCGCTCATCCCCAGAGCGTCCGCTCCTTCGCGGTAAGAACTCGGTACCTGTCGCAATGCGAGCTCGGTGGCCTTGGCGGTGTAGGGCACGGTCATCAAAGTAAGGGTTATGAGACCGGCTAGGAGCGAGAAGCCCCAGTGGAATGTGACCACGAATGCGAGGTAGCCCACGTAGCCGATGACGATGGAAGGAATTCCGGCTAGGACCTCTGAACCGGTCCGTAGGACAGCGCCGACCGGCCCCGTTGCGTACTCCGCCAGGTATATGCCGCTGGCGACTCCCACGCCGCCGGCGAGGATCGCGACTCCGAACAAGAAGGCGAGGCTTCCCAGGATCTCGTTCTCAAGTCCGCCCGAGCCGGCGGCGCCGGTGGTCGTCAGTACCGACCACTGCCAGTGCGGCACCGCCCGGGACACCACGCCGTAGAGGATCCACAGCGCCGGCCCGACGATGACCAGCAGCGCTAGGTACGCCACTCCCCACAGGGCGTTGTCGACGAGCCTACGCCGCAACAAAGTCTTGCGGATCAGAGGCCGGTCAGCCGTCGTGCCAGAAAGCACAGTACTCACAGCCCACGCCCCACGGGCAGTCCAGCTGCCGACACGCGACGCACGAGCAAGCGTGCCAGAAGGTTCACGACCAGGGTTATCAGCGCCAGAACCAGGGCAGCCTCGGCGAGTGATTTCACGGCGAAGCCACTTGAGTCGGTGAAGGCGGAGTCCAGTTGGGTGACGATCGTCGCTGCCACCGTAGTCATTGGGGCGAAGAGACTCGTCGGAGACCCGCTCAGAACGACTCCTGACACCATGGCAACGGCCATAGTCTCGCCGAGCGCCCGGGCCAGGCCCAAGACGGCGGCTCCCACGATCCCAGCGGCCACCCAGGGAATCGTTACTGCGCGGGCGACTTCCCAGTCGGTCATGCCTAGAGCGGCTGCACCTTCTTGAGGCAGAGCTGGCACCTGTCTTAGGAGATCACGAGTCGTCGCAGCGACTATCGGAATGACCATGATCGACAACACCAGACCTGTCGTCGCAAGGCCCTCGCCGTTGCCCGGGGAGCCTCGAAAGAAGCTCAGCACAGGTACGTCGGGGATGTTCCTTGCTATCACAGGGTACACGTGGTGAGCTAACAGCGGTCCGAGTGTCAGAGCCCCCCACAAACCGACGATCACGCTCGGGATGCCCGCAAGCACCTCTAACGCAAAGCCGACTACCCTAGAGGCCCGCTTGGGCAAGCGGTAGACCACGGCGAGCGCCCCGAAGACTGATACCGGGATAGCGATGATCCCTGCGATTAGGGAGGAGGCGAGGGTGCCCATAGCCCACCCGAAGATCCCGAAGCTAGCGCCACCTGGGTGTTGAACCCCGTGAGTGGTGACCATACTCCCATAGGAGTTACCCAGGTTGAACGCAGTCTTGGTGAAGAAGGACCCACCGTTGAGCTGGATGGCCGGGAGGGCCTCCACCAGAAGCACCACTACGATGAAGACCAACCCGGCGAGTGGAAGGACCGCAACGCTCCCACTCAGCCAGGGCAGGACGCCGCCGAGCACACTCCGCCGTTTAGGTACGGCGGGCGCCAGCGGGTCGTCCGGGGGACCCACGAGGCCCGTCTCCCCCGGTGGATTCTCTGGGATCATCTATGACGGTCGCCCGGCAAGACTAAGACGGCGCCAATCACTGGATCTTGGCTATCTGGGCATCGGAGAGGTCGATCACAGATTGCGGGAGCGGCTGGAAGTTCACCGGGCCGAGGAAGGAGGTCGCTGATCCGTGGTTGGGGTCTAGCGCCCAGTAGAGGAACGCCCTTATCGCCTGGGCCGTCGTGGAGGACGACTGTTGCGACATGACGATGCCGTACTCGTAGTTGATGATCGGATACCCATTGGAAGCAGGACCATAGATCAATGCGAGCGACTCGTTAGCTGGTGTCTTGGCAACGAAGCTCGAGGCTTCGGCCTGTATGGTCGAGGGGCTTGGCAATAAGTAATTGCCTGACGCATTGCTGATCATAGCCTCGCCCAGGCCGGCCGCTTGGGTCTGCGTGTGGAAGCTCACCCCGATGTAGGCGATGCAGCCCTTGGTCGCCCCGCACGTGGTGACCATGCCACCGTTGCCGTTAGCCGAAAGGGCGCTAGGTATGTTCGGCCAGCTCACCGTGGTGTTGAACCCTGCAGTCCAAATGCTCGAAGCGGAGTCCGTCAGGTAAGTGGTGAAGATGAACGTGTCACCAGAACCGTCGGAACGGTGCACCGGGACGACCGGCAGATTTGGGAGGGTCACACCAGGATTCAGGGCTGCTATCGCCGCGTCGTTCCAGTTGGTGATCTTGCCGGTGTACATCTCGGCGATCACTTTCCCGCTCAGCTTGAGGTTGCCGCTGACGCCAGGAACGTTGTAGTTGATCTGCTGGGCGGAGATGGCCAACGGGATGTTCTCGATACCGGGGTACGTCGTGAACGCAGATGGCGGAAGGTAGGCGTCCGACGCCCCGATGTCTATCGTCGCCTTCTCCGCCTGAGCTATGCCAGTGCCCGACCCGGTGCCTTGCGGCGTGATAGTCACGTTGGAGTAGAGGCCGTGGTATGCCGGCGCCCACTCTTGGAACAAAGGGTAGAGCAGGGTGCTACCCGTCTCTGAGAGGTTCACAGTTCCACTAGGTGGGGTGAGGTCGGTTACAGGGCTACTCGTGGACCCAGCGGTCGACGAAGGGCTGGAGGCGGTCGCCGTCGTGGCAGTGCTTCCGGCTGTCGTGGCTGAGCTCGACGCCGCTTTGGTCGACGAGCTTCCACAAGCCGCTACCGTCACGCCGGCTGCTATAACGGCGGCGGCCTTCAACGTGAAATTAATCTTGTGCTTGGACATGGTGAACTCTTCTTTCCGCGAGGCGGAGCGGTCACGCTCCACTGGATTGATTTGAGGGAAATTTGTTCTGATTCGGCGATGGACGGCTGCGACTAGCTAGCCGATTCTCCCGCTGACGTAATGTTGCGTCTCGGGATGTTGTGGGTCGTCGAACATCGTCGGTGTCGGCCCGAACTCGACCATCTGGCCCTCGTAGAAGAACATCGTGTAGTCTGACACTCTCTTGGCCTGAGCCAGATTGTGCGTGACGATTATGAGGGTCAAGGCTGGGACGAGGCTTCGCAGCAGCGTCTCGACGGATTCCATCGAGATCGGGTCGAGCGACGACGTCGGCTCGTCCAGCAGCAGAATGTCCGGTCCGACTGCCAGTGCCCGTGCGAGGCAAAGCAGCTGCTGCTGTCCCCCTGAGAGGCGAAACGGGGAGTCGCTCAGTCTGTCTTTTAGAACGTCCCAGAGCCGTACTTCCCGAAGACGTGCCTCGGCGATCTGGGGCCACTGCCGACGTCCGGCTATCCGATGTGCCCGCACACCCGCGACTACGTTGTCGGCAATTGACATCGGAAATGGGTTCGGACGCTGGAAGAGCATCCCGACCTGACGGCGCAACTCGCGTAGGTCAACCTTTGGCGACAGAACACTTTCGCCTTGGAAGGAGATCTCGCCGTCCGCCGAGAAGCCACTGACCCGCTCGTTCATACGGTTGATAGACCGGAGGAAAGTGCTCTTACCCGATCCGGATGGGCCTATCAGCGCTGTTATGCGACCCTTGGGGATCTCGACGTTTATCCGGTCCATCACTTTCTTCGAGCCGAAAGAGAGCGATAGATCTCGGACCACGAGAGCGCTTTCCATCGGGGTACTGCTCGCCGTGCTCATACCACCCGGCGCGAGATGGTCAACTTTTGGCAAATCACTCGCCATTGTTGGTCCACTGGACGCCGGGGACTGACGCACTGCGGTCGCGCCTGCTCGTTGGTGCTATGCGGCTCACGAAGATGAGGCTAACAGTGGCGGGTTAAATCCAGTTGAACGACTGGGGGAGGCGAGATGAACAGTGTCTTAAAAGTAGGTTGCAGGCTTGGGAGTCCGGCATGCCCTTTGCGTGGACGTCGATTGGCTGCTCAGGCCGCTCTCAGCATCGAGAGGAGTACCTTCTGACGCGGCTACAGGGGGGCATAGCCCCCCTGTAGCCGCTTAGCAATCGTAAATTTATGAGTGTGAGACTCGCCTTGAGAGAGGCCGTCTCACCATTTACCGTGTCGAGCGGGTCACGGGAGCCTTAGCTACTATCCGCTCCGCTTCGACGATGACCACTTCTTGGGTTATGTCCTCAAGGCTGCGTTGGGCTGTCTCGGGGATGAGCAGCGTTAGGAACGTTCCGATCAAGGCCATGCCGGCCGAGAATTCGAGGGCTCCGCCGATGCCGAACGCCTTGGAGATGTCCGGGAAAAGATACACTCCTAGAAAAGCACCGAACTTCGCTACGCCGGCCGATATGCCGTGCCCCGTGGTCCTGGCAGACGTCGGGAAGCATTCGGCCGCTAGGACGAAGGTCGTCTCGTTCGGGCCGAACTCGGCGAAGTAGTAGCTCGCTCCGAAGAGCAGCAGGAATGGCACCACCGTCGAAGTGATACCCGGGATTACTCCTATGAGCAGGAACATGAGGCCCATCATGGGGAAGCCGATCAGCTGAAGCCTACGGTGACCGATGCGGTCCATGAAGTGCGCCGCCAGGTAGTACCCGGGTAGGGCTGCCACCGTGAACATGATTAGGTTCAGCGCCAGGGATTGCTCGATGGTCGAGTGGGCTCCGAGTACTTGCTTGACGATAAGAGGAGACGACACCGAGTTTCCGTAGTAGGCGTAGTCGAAGACGAACCAGGTGCCTGCGGTGCCGAGCAAGGTCAACATGTAGCGTCGGTTGGAGAAGAACTCACCGAGCGACACCTTCGCCGAGGCCCGCACCGAGGTCGGGCGTAGAGTTCCTTCGGAGTACTCGGCAACCGCTGCGAGCGCCTCGGCTGAGCGTCCTTGTGTCATCGCAAGGTAGCGGGGAGATTCTGGCATCTTGCGCCGCGAGTAGAGCACTGCAGCTGCGGGCACGGCACCCAGGGCAAGCAGGATCCGCCAAACGTCGGGGGATGCCAGGCCGGAAGACAGAAGAGCAAGGCCGGCTGCGTAGCCGGTCACGGTCCCCAATGCTTGCATCGCGAACACGAGTCCGACGAGCTTTCCCCTGTCTTTGCGGTTGGAGTACTCGCTCATGATCACCGCTGACACCGGGTAGTCGCCGCCGACTCCCAACCCGAGTATGAACCTACATACGATTAAGAAGACCACGCCCGGGGACAGCGCCGACGCTAGGGCAGCGACGACCATTACGCCAGCTTCGAGACCGTATATCTTCTTCCGGCCGACCTTGTCGGCGAGTCGACCGTAGAGAATCGCTCCGAAAAAGGCGCCGAGCAGGGTCATGGAGTTGATCAGGCCGGTTTGGGTGGAGTCCAAGTGCCATTGCTTGGCGATCAGCGTAGACGCCGTCCCGATGATGAAAAGGTCGTAGGCATCAGTGAAGAAGCCCATACCCGAGGTGAAGATCGCCTTGGTGTGGAACTGGCTTACTGGCGCCTCGTTCAGGGCGTCGATGAGATCGAGCTTTTCGATGTCAGTCACGATTCGAGCTCCGACGATGATGTGGTCACGACCGATACCCTACAGAGTCACGGTAAACGGCCTCTCTCCGACGAGTAGCATCTGAACTAACTTCAGATGAATTTCAGGTGAATTAGCTGGCGTGTTGCCGACAGACGGGAAGTGCGAGACTTAGGGCGTGCGATTCGTAGGCTTCGACCACGTAGTCCTTCGCTGCTCGGACGTGGAACGGTCCCTGGCCTGGTACTGCGAGACACTAGGGCTGGCCGGGGAACGCGTCGAGAAGTGGCGGGCAGGTGAGGTCCCGTTCCCGTCGGTGAGAGTGACCGACGCGACGATCATCGACCTCTTCGCCGCCACACCCCCGCCCATTCGGCTCCCGCCGGAGGTCAGGGGGAACATGGACCACTTCTGCCTCGTTATGACACCGGGTGACTGGGAGGCCATGGTCGCGTCGGGAGCTCCGCCCGCTGAGCGGGGACCGTCGAAGGTGTTCGGCGCCTTGGGTATGGGCATGTCCATATACACCCGGGACCCCGACGGGAACCTCGTCGAGTTGCGCTGTTACCCCGAGACGCCCGCAGGCTGACCCTGAACCGCATGGACGCCCGGCGGGACCCGGCGCGACCGGAACCTGCCAGCGCCGGGACGGCCAGCCGCTTAGCGGGGCACTTTCGACCAGGGCAGGTCCTTGTCGACGCGCACGTCGCCGGGAAGGCCGAGAACCCGCTCCCCGAGAATGTTGCGCTGGATCTCCGACGTGCCGCCTTCGATGGAGTTCGCCCGGCTGCGCAGGAACATCTTGCGGGCTGACCCGGCCGGGCCGGTCAGGCCGAGCGACTCGGAACGGTGCATCTCGTAGGTATAGCCGACGGTGCCGTCAGCGCCGAGCAGGTCGACGCACAGCTCGTAGATACGCTTGTTGACCTCGGCGAACATGAGCTTGGCTATCGACCCTTCCGGCCCGGGGTTGCCAGCGCGGCGGTTCTGGCCGGCGCGGATGTTCGTCAGACGCAGGGCTTCCGCCTCGCACCACAGTTTCATCAGGCGGTCCCGTTTTGCCGCCTGGGCGCCGGACTCACCCCAGATGCGCAGCGCTTCAGCTATTGCGCCACTCCCCCGCTGCGGTGCCCCGCCGCCGCCTCCGATGGCGGTCCGCTCGTTCATCAAAGTGGTCATGGCGACCCGCCAGCCTTCCCCGACCTGGCCGACACGGTCGGAGTCGGGGACACGAACCTCGGTCAGGTACACCTCGTTGAACTCCGCCTCGCCGGTGATCTGCACCAGCGGCCGCACTTCAACCCCAGGGGAGTGCATATCCAAGGCGAAGTAGGTGAGACCCTTGTGCTTGGCCACGTCTGGGTCGGTGCGCGCTACGAGCATGCCCCGGTCGGCCATGTGTGCCATCGTGTTCCAGACCTTCTGTCCGGTCACGACCCACTCGTCGCCGTCGCGCACCGCACGGCACGCGAGGCTCGCCAGGTCAGAGCCGGCTCCCGGCTCGGAGAACAACTGGCACCAGGCGTCCTCACCGGTGAACATCCGCCGGAGCAGCCGGTCTTTGATCTCCTCGCTTCCGTTGGTCACCACGGTCGGGCCGGCGAGGGTGAGCCCGAAGAAGAGGCGGCCGTCGGGGGGTCTGGCCCCCGCCTCGCGAAGGCGGGCGTCCACGCGTGACTGCAGGCTGGGTGCCACGCCGAGCCCTCCGCGCCCTTCGGGGAAGTACACCCAGGCAAGCCCGGCGTCGTACTGAAGACCCCGGAACTCCACCACGGGAGTCCTGGCCGGGTCGGCCTCGGCTAGCAGTCGGTCGACGCGTTCGTCCACGAGTCGCAGCGGGTCACTCATAGGGTTCATTGTTCCATCCCGCTGCCGGCTGGCGAAAGTCCCGACCGATGAAAAGTCCCGGTGACGAAAGTCCCCGCCGGGCGGCCGGACCGGCACGCCACCGGAGTTTTCGCGTATGGTCTGGTCATGGCAACGGTTGAGACGGTCAGGGGCCCGGTCGACACTTCCGAACTGGGCCGTACGTACATGCACGAGCACGTCTTTGTGCTTACACCCGACGTGCAGCAGAACTACCCAGACGAGTGGGGTTCGGAGGAGGACCGTGTCGCTGACGCTGTCACGAAGCTAAAAGCGGCTGCTGCGCAGGGTACGCGCACCTTCGTAGACCCGACGGTCGTGGGACTCGGCCGTTACATTCCCCGGATAGTCCAGGTGGCCGAGCGCGTCCCCGAGCTCAACTTGATAGTCGCCACAGGCTGCTACACCTACGACCAGGTGCCGTTCTTCTTCCACTACCGCAGCCCGGAGCTCGGCATCACCGAGCCGATGGTCGACATGTTCGTCGCCGACATCACCGAGGGAATAGCGGGAACGGGGGTGAAAGCCGCTTTCCTCAAGTGCGCCATCGACGCACAGGGCATGACTGACGGCGTGGAGAGGATCATGCGCGCCGTGGCCAGAGCGCACCGCCAGACCGGCGCGCCCATCACCGTGCACACCCATCCCAATTCACACACCGGTCTGGAAGTCAAAAGAATCCTCTGCGACTCAGAAGGCGTCGACCCGACCCGGGTGGTGCTCGGCCACAGCGGGGACAGCTCCGACGCCGACCACCTGGCCGCGCTCGCCGATTCGGGTTTCATCTTGGGGATGGACCGCTTCGGGATCAACTTGGAGACCACCTTCGAGGCCCGCTGCGACGTCGTCGTCGAGCTGTGCCGGAGGGGTTACGCGGATCGGATGGTCCTGTCGCACGACGCGTCGTGCTACATCGACTGGATAGACCCGTCCCTGTTCGGGATGCTCCCGCAGTGGAACTACCTGCACATCCACGACGACGTCCTGCCATATCTGAGGGAGCACGGCGTGAGCGAGGAGCAGATCGACACGATGCTCGTCGCTAACCCCCGCCGGTACTTCGAGAACACGTCCGCCTACTGACCCCGGAGGTCAACCATGCCCGCAAACCCCCTCAACACCGACGACTTCGGCGGCGAGCTTTTCAACCTGGGTATCTCCCCAGATGCCCGTGAGCTGCTCGACCGTGTCAAGAAATTCATCCAAACCGAGGTGCTGCCCCTAGAAGAGAAGTACTTCGCGCTGGGCGAGGGCCGGGCCGACCGTTGGAGCTTCGCTCCAGGCCAGCTGGAACTGCTGGACGCCACCAAGGCCAAAGCCAAATCCGAAGGTCTCTGGAACTTCTTCCTGCCCAACGCAGATACCGGCGAAGGCCTGTCCAACCTCGACTACGCATACATCGCATTCGAGCTTGGCAAGACCCGCCTGGGTTCGGAATGCCTCAACTGCTCCGCGCCCGACACCGGCAACATGGAGGTCCTGGAACGGGTCGGCACACCGGAGCAGAAGAAGCGTTGGCTGGAGCCCCTCCTCGCCGGGGAGATCCGCTCGGCGTACGCCATGACCGAACCGGACCTGGCTTCATCCGACGCCCGCAACATCGCATGCGAGGCGGTCCTCGACGGCGAGGAGTGGGTGATCAACGGCGAGAAGTACTACATCTCCGGTGCCGGCGACCCCAGGTGCAAGATCATGATCGTCATGGTGCGCACCAACCCTGAAGCGGCGACGCACCTTCAACAGTCCCAGATCCTCGTCCCGATGGACACGCCCGGTGTCGAGGTCGTCGGCCCGATGCTCGTATTCGGCCACGACGACGCGCCCCACGGGCACATGCACCTACGCTTCCACGACGTTAGAGTGCCCAAGGACAACGTCTTGCTAGGTGAGGGACGGGGATTCGAGATCTCCCAGGTCCGCCTCGGGCCGGGCCGCATACACCACTGCATGCGTTCTATCGGGGCGGCCGAGAAAGCCCTGGCCCTCATGGTCGAGAGAGGTTTGAGCCGGGACGCTTTCGGCAAGCCAATCATCTCCCTCGGCAAGAACACTGAATGGGTTTCGAGGGCCAGGATCGAGATCGAAGCGATGCGGATGATGGTCCTGCGGGCGGCCAAGGCGATGGACCTGATGGGCAACGCCGAAGCCCGAGTGTGGGTCTCTGCTGCTAAGGCGATGGTGCCCGAGCGTGTCTGTAACATCATCGACCAGGCGATACAGATCCACGGGGCGACCGGGATCTCCCAGTGGACGCCGCTGGCCGACATGTACACCTCACAGCGCACTCTGCGCTTCGCTGACGGGCCCGACGAAGTTCACCACATGGTCGTAGGCAGGGCGGAGATCGCCCGCTACCGGGCGCAGCGCTGACCGAAGCCGGCCGTCTAAGCCGGCCGGCTAAACCGTCAAGGCGTGACGTGGCGGCCGCGCAGAAGCGACGCCACGGCCGCCACTGCCGAACAGACGATTGCGAAGCTGAACGCGTAGTGGATACCCGTGCCGAACGGCGCCGTGATCAGGTGCGGGAAGAAGCTACGGCTCGTGATGTGCGCCATCTGGGCCGCGCTAAGACCATGCGTAGCGGCCGGACCGGCGCTCGCCAGAAGCTGCTGGATCGGGTTGTAGCCGAGCAGGCTGGCGAAGAGGGCACCGATGGGGGGAAGACTTGCGATCCGGGTGGCTTGGGCTGCGGGCACTCCGTTCGCGACGAGACCGGCGTAGAGATGGCTGGGGAGGCTCGACGCGAGGCCGAGGGTTATGACACTGAAGAAGATCCCTATGGACAGGACCATCGCAGAGTTCTGAAACGTGGTGGCCATGCCAGCGCCTGCCCCGCGCTGGTCGGCAGGAAGACTGTTCATGATCGCGGCACGGTTAGGCGACGCGAACATGCCCATCGACAGTCCCATTATGAGCAGCAAAAGGGCGAACCAAACGTAGGAGAAGTTCACCGGCAGGACCTCTAAGAGGGCGAACGCCGCCCCGGTACCGACCATCCCCCCGGTCGCGAACCCGCGGGCGCCGAAACGGTCCGAAAGAATCCCCGACGTCGGCCCAGCAGCGAGGAACCCGACGGTGAGAGGCAGCATGTATATACCCGCCCACAGGGGGGTGCGCTCGAAGCTGTAGCCGTGCTGGGGCAGCCAAATCCCCTGCAGCCAGATGACCAGCATGAACTGCAGACCGCCGCGCGCCAAAGAAGCGAGGAGGCTAGCAAGGTTCCCAGCGGTAAAAGCCCTGATCTTAAAAAGCGAAAGCCGGAACATCGGAGCCTCGACCGACGCTTCGATCCTGACGAACACGGCGAGAGCGACGACGCCCACGGCCATGGCTGCTATCACCTCCGGGTTGGTCCAACCCATCGAGTGCCCACCGTAGGGTTGTATCCCGTACACCACTCCTGCCAGGATCGCCGTCAGCCCGACAGCGAACGCTGCGTTACCGGACCAGTCGATCTTCCCGGGGACGCGAACCCCGCTGTCGATGAGCTTGGTGTAGGCCCAGACGGTTCCGAACACCCCGAAGGGCACCGACACGAGGAAGACCAGCCGCCAGCTGACAGGGGCGAGGATCCCCCCGAGGACAAGCCCGACGAACGAACCAGCTATCGCGGCGACACCGTTGATTCCCAGGGCGAGGCCTCTCTGGTTTTCGGGGAAGGCGTCGGTGAGAATCGCGCTCGAGTTGGCGAACTCCAAGGAGCCACCGATCCCCTGGCCGACCCGCATCAAGATGATCCACAGCGCGCCCGCCCTGCCGGTCATCCACGTGACCGACAGGAGGATCGAGAACACGGTGAAGACCAAGAACCCCAGGTTGTACATGCGTACACGGCCGTACATGTCGCCGATACGACCGAAGGTGAGAACGAGCACGGAAGTGACAAGCAGGAAACCCATCAGCGTCCACAGGAAATAGGCGCTGTTACCGGGGCCGAGGGGGTTGAGGCCGATGCCTCGGAAGATGTCCGGCAGGGCGATGATGGTGATCGAACCGTTGATGACGACCATCGAGATGCCGATCGTCGTGTTGATCAGAGCGACCCATTTATAGCGAGGTCCTGGCACCCTCGCAGCCCGCGAGCCTGCAACGGCAGGCCCTGCGGAGGTCGAAGCGCTCACAAGCTCACGCCGGCAAACTCAGTTCTTCGGTAACGCCGTGTAGGTGTCATTTTCCTCCCAATTCCCACCAAGGCTACCCCCGGAGCACATACAGAGGGCAGAAGTTCGGCTGCGGCCAGTCCGCCGGCGCGAGGATGTGAAGGTGCCAACGCCTCCCCCGTCACCCCGTGAGATCCGCCACGCATTTCGCCACTCCCTCACCCCGGGGCAGCAGACGGCGCTCGTCAGCTGGCTGTCCTTCACGTCTACGTTCAGCACCGTGCGGGTTATCACGTACTCGATCAAAGACGGCAAAGGACCCCTTCACGACATCAAGGCCGGCGGCGTTCACCTCCACCACTATCTGTGGGGGATCCTGACGGTAAGCGCCGTCGGAGGCGTGGCGCTCCGCGGTGACGACCGTTTCCGCCGCCACCCGCTGGTGGCAGTGGCTTATGGTGCCGGGTTGGCGCTTATAGTCGACGAGTTCGCTCTCCTGCTCGACTTGCGGGACGTGTACTGGGCGAAGCAGGGGCGCCTGTCGGTAGACGTGGCTATCGGGGTTATAGCCGGCACCGGCTCGCTGCTCGCCGGCTGGCCGGTGATCCGCCACCTGCGGGCAACCCGCAAAGCCCAAGCGCTGTCAGGCTAGGGCCGCTTGGACTCCTTCGAGCCCCGACAAGAATGCCGTAGCGGCGGCATCGTCTAACTCGGCGAAGATCGGCTCCAGCAACCTGTCGGTCAGCTGCTCTGCCATTTCCAGGGCGCGCCGGTCCTCGTCGGTCGGTTCGGCGACCTCGCCTTCCTCCCAGCCGAAGGTGGCGACGTCGCCCGGACGCTTGATCTTGTGAGCGAGCGGAGTCGACAGCCCGCTCGCCCTGACAGCCACCAAGTGGGCAGAACCGCGAAGCTCTCGTAGGACTGCCACCAGCTGCATCGCCCGTGCAGGAAGGTCCTCGGCGAGCGGCTCCGCCGCCCACCCTGCGAAGAGCGTCAGACCACCCGGGTCGGTCATCGCCTTCGACACGAGCGTCTCGGCCGCTTCGCAGAAACCTTCGAGGCCGGCCACGTCGCCGAGACGAGCCCGGCCGTGATCCTGGCAGCAGCCCACGTAGCGCCTGGCCGCGTCGCGGGCGGGATACCGCTCGCGAGCCGAGGTCCACATCTTGTCGACGAGCGACGGCTTGAAGTATCCGAACGCGCTCGTGACCACGGCCGATTCGACGTCGCCGAGCACCCCACCGCGGCCGAGGAAGTAGAAGCGGAACCCGTCGAGGCCGACGGCTTTGCCAGCCGCCACCGTCTCAGGGGTGAAGTAGAACGACGAGCCTAGATGTCCGAGGCTCGGGCAGGCCCGGGCCATCACGTCTGTTGGTTTCATGCCCGGATCGTAGCGTTCCGAAGCGGACGTCCGCCCGGACGCGTAAGTTTGCGCCTTAGCCCTATGAACGCCAGATCCCTATGAACCTGTACCCGAACGCTGCTGAACTTCTCCGGGCGGTCGCTGCCCTTCTCGACGACGAGGTCATGCCGGCGGTGCCGGCTGAGCTGGCCCACAAGGTTCGTGTCGCCTCGAACGTCGCCCGGATCGTCGGACGCGAGTGCGAGCTCGCAGAACCCGCAGCCAATGCTGAGAGACTGGCACTGGCCGGGCTTCTCGGCCATGACGGGCCGCTCGCCGAGCTGCGCTCCGAGCTGTCTGCCAGGCTTCGACACGGCGACCCGGCGCTGGAGCACGAGGCGTGGCGTGTTGCAGTCGAAGTTACGAGACAAGAGCTGGCCGTGGTGAAACCGGGCCACGACCGCTGGGAGGGAAAGTGACCCCGGGGCCGGTCGGCGCCGATGGCGCCGACCTGGCCGAGGGCTTGACCAAGGTGCTCTCAGAGACGTGGGGCACCGAAGTCGAAGTGGCCAACCTGGCAGCGTCGTCGGCGGGGGCCAGGCGGCGCAACGTAGCTTTCGACGCGACCCCAAGTGGCCTGCCTGCGGCGGAGCTGGTGGTAACGGTCGTCCCCAGAGGAGCGCTGGGTCTGAACAGCGTCACTGCCGAAGCGCAGATGCGCAGGACCGCCCGGGACCACGGGGTCCCCGTCCCCGAGGTAGTCGTGGCGTCCGAGGACGAAAGCACGCTCGGCGGACCCTTCTTCATCTCCGAGCGGGTGGCCGGCGAGACCGTGCCTCGTAGAGTGCTACGCCTAGTTCACGAGACCGGCATCGGCGAGCTCCTCGCGGGCCAGCTGGGTACGGCGCTCGCCCGGCTTCACCGGATCGACCCAGCCGACGCGCCCGACGGGATGCTAGACCCCGGAGCTCGGCCTCCGAGCGAAGCGGCGCTGGAGGACCTCGAGACCTCGATGCGCGAACTTGGGGTTCTCGACCGCCCGGCTCTTGCCCTGGGCATGAGGTGGCTGGAGCGGCGGCTGCCCGGCACGCCCGATCGCCTGTCGGTGGTGCACACCGACGTCCGCAACGGCAACCTTATCGTCGGAGCGGACGGTCTTCGTGCCGTGCTGGACTGGGAAGGCGCCCGAAGGCACGGCGACCCGATGGAGGACCTGGCGTGGCCGGCGTTGCGAATGTGGCGTTTCCGGGAGGACCGTTTCGAAGTCGGCGGTTTCGCTGCGAGGGAACCCCTCGTCGACGCCTACCTTGCGGCCGGCGGAGACTTCGACGAGGAGCGAATGGAGTGGTGGAAGGTGCTCGGCACCCTGCGATGGGCGGTCGGGCTCTACGCGCAGGCGTCCGCTCACCTTTCGGGGACTTTCCCGTCGATCATCATGGCCGCCAGCGGGAGACGTGTCGCCGAGATGGAATGGGACCTTCTGATGCTCATCCGCCCCTGAGCGCCCTGGCGGCTGGGAGCCTGCCTACCCGCCGGCCTCCTCCGGGGGCGTTCAGGCGTCGACTCCTTTGGGAGCCCGCTGGGACATGAAGCCGAACATGTAGCCCGCCACCCTGCGCATCTGGATCTCCTCTGAGCCTTCCGTTATGCGGTAGCGGCGGTGGTGGCGGTAGATGTGCTCGAAGGGCTGGTGGCGGGAGTAGCCGAGGCCGCCGTATACCTGCATCGCCCGGTCGGCGGCTTCGCAGCACAGACGGTTGGCCCAGTAGTTGCACATCGAAACCTGCTCCGAGGCGCTGAACGCTCCGTCTCGATCCATCAGCCAGGCAGTCTTGTAGATGAACACCTTCAGCATCTCGCACTGGGTTCGTAGCTCGACCAACGGGAACTGGATCGCCTGGTTGGTGGCGAGCGGCTTTCCGAAAGGAGCTCGTTGGCGGGCGTACTCGACGGCCTTGTCCACGCAGAACTCCGCCGCACCCAGACTGGACGCGGCCTGGCGGATCCTGTTCTCGTTGAAAAAGTGCTGAGTGACCGCCAGGCCCCTTCCCTCCTCGCCGAAGACCGCGTCCGCGGGGACCCTGACCCCGGTCAGCTTCACGTGAGCATGATCGGTGGGCATGTTGAAAGTCCACAGGTACTCGACGACCTCGAAGCCCGGGCTGTCCGTCGGCACCATGAAAGCGGTGATGCCCCTAGCGTCGCCCGGTTCGCCGGACGTCCGGGCGAAAACCAGGTCGGCGGCGGCGGTGTGGATGCCCGTGTTCCACGTTTTCTCACCGTCGATGACCCACTCGTCGCCGTCCCGACGGGCTTTGGTCTCCATGTGGGTGGCGTCCGAACCGTGCGCTGGCTCCGTGATCCCGAAGGCGAAGTGCCTGCGGCCAAGCGCCAAGTCGTCGACCCACTGGGTTTTCTGCTCCTCGCTGCCGTAGTGGATCATGAGCACAAGTCCGACGTTGTTCCCCACGATCGAATGCTCGTTCTGCAAGTCGTTGTGCAGTCCCAGCCCTTTGCGGGCCAGATGCTCGCGTATGACAGCCATCCCCAGGTTGGTGCCGTCCCTACCGCCGAAAGCTTTCGGGAACGGATATCGGTAGTGCCCGGCCGCGTCGGCGCGCCGGCGGGCCTCGCCGAGGAGCTCTTCCCACTCCCGACGGGGAAGGCCACCCCGGTCGAAGTCGGTGCGTGCCCACTCCCTACGATGGTCGAAGAAGCGGATGTTGTCGTCGGCCTCCTCCAGCGGCTTTATCTCCTCGTCGATGAAACGGTCGAGCTCGCCGAGATACGAGACGAGATCCTCGGGAATGTCGAAGTCCACTGCAGCTACCTTCCTCCCTTTAGAGCGCTGCCCGGCGTCGCGCAAAGCGACCCGGGCCGTGCAAACTCGGAACTGGTCACCAGCCGTCGCCTAGGACGGCCGCTACCGCAGAGACGGCCTGGCCGGGCCGTTCCAGGCGGGCTAGTAGGCCGCCCCCTGCCTCGGCGAGCTTCTCGCAGGCCGATGCCGACTCGTCGTCGCCTGGCAGTGCCAGCACGTGCAGCCTGGCTCCGCATGACCGGGCTGACTCCGCGGCTACCGCTGGGTCTCCGCCCTCGTTGGCAATCCCGTCGGTGATCACGATCACATCCTTACGCGCAGTTCTGCCAGACGCCAGCTCTGCCAAGCCGGCGGTTATACCGCCCGCCAAGTCGGTCGTGTCCCCGCTGCGCAACGCTAGGAGACGTTCGATCACCGTAGCTGGCGGCGAAACTTCGCCCAGGTGGCGGAGCACCAGAACTTTCGACCAGAAGGCCACGACAGCTAACTCGTCGGCGGTGTCGAGGCGCCCGGCGAGGGCCGCCGCCGTGACGACCGCTGTCTCTAAGGGGCGTCCGGCGACGGATCCCGATGCGTCTACTACGACGACCACGGACCGTCCCGGGCGCAGCCATCCCCTCCAACGCAGGTCGTCCTCAGTGAGGGTGTCCCTGTCAACCAGCCTCTCAAGCGTCGCGTCGATGTCCAAGTCGACGCCGTGTTTGCGCAGAGTTCCGATCCTTGCGCTGCCGCCCGGCCTGGAGGGCCCCGGTGTCCTCGTCGCTGGTATAAGCAGCGACGCTGCCAACTGGCGGGCTCGTGACCTCAAGGCGGGGTCGGTTGCCCTGGCGAGGTCTCCGAGCAGAGAGACACCTTCGTCGAGGTCGCCGGCCAGTGTCTCCTCCATCGCCTGCTCGTCCAGGCTGCCGACCTGGGGGGAGACATTCTCGAGCGCTGCGTGACGGCGAGCGATGCTCGACCTTGCCTCGGTGCGACGATCCTGCCCGCGCAGGAACTCCTCGACGTCGCCCGGGTCGCTCAGGACGAGTGGCCGCCGGCCCGGTCGCCGCTCGGGCGGCCCGGGCCTGGCGCTTTTCCCTCTTGGGGGTCCGCCTCGTCGAAAGCCTCCGTGGCATCCCAGATCTCGGCGACAATCGCCTCGACTGCCCGTGCAACACCCTCTCGTCTCGTCACCCGGCCCGACAGTGAAGCCACGGCCGCGTCCCTGCCCGCCTCGGCAAGCGTCACCCCCCTGAGAGCGGCGAGCTCTCGGGCGACAGCGACGATATCGATGGCGCCGCGCACGGATGAACCGATGCGCAGGTCGGGGTGCTCTCGCGTCCGGCGTACAGCGTCGACTGCCCGTCCCACCAGCGGTGAAGCCCCGGCCGTGCGCCGCTCTACCACTTCGCGCTCCTCGGCTGCAGACTGGTAGCCGACCGCTATGCGGCAGGTCCTGTCGTATAGCGCGGGTGTTATACGGCCCGTGCCTACAGCGTCGAAAGGGTTCATGGCGGCGACGAGACGGAACGTCGGCCCCGCTGCGACCTCGCCGAAGCGGGCCACGTGGACGCTGCGTTCGGACAGCACGCCGAGGAGAACATTGAGGCTCTCCTCGGGCACCCTGTTGAGCTCCTCTACGTAGAGTAGGCACCCGTCTCTCATCGCCTCGATCAGAGGTCCGGCGACGAAAGTGTCAGGCCGGTAGCCGTCGGTGAGGACCCGCGCGGGGTCGTGGTGGCCGACCAGGCGAGATGGGGTCAACTCGGCGTTGCCCTCCACCAGCACCAGGCCGACACCGGCACCTCTTGCCAGCGCGCGTAGCAGTGTCGTCTTGCCCGTGCCCGGGGGACCTTCGAGGAGTATGTTGCGGCCTGCCGCTAACGCGGCGGCCAGGAGCTCGATGTCATTTCGACGGCCGACCAGCTCGCCTGCAGCGGCTGCCGCCATGGCCGCCGCCGGCAGCGGGCCGATCGTTGGGGTCAATCGAAGAGGATGACGCCGCGGATGTTCTTGCCGGCGTGCATGTCACGGTAGCCTTGGGCGATATCGTCGAGGCTGTAAGTGCTGGTGACGAGATCGTCGAGGTTGATCTTCCCGTCCCGGTACATTTGCGCTTGGCGAAGGATGTCGGAGCTCGGGCTAGAGGCCCCGAACAGCGAACCTTGGATCCTCTTCTGGAACAGGGTCAGTTCAGCCAGGGATACGGGCAACCCCACCTCGGCCATGTTGCCGAGCCCGGTGACCACCACCGTGCCGGCCTTTCGGATAGCCGAGAATGCCTGCCCGACGTGCTCGCCTTTCACCACGCCGATAGTGACAATGCAGCTGTCCGCTCCTTGCCCGTTCGTGACGCTCTTGGCCAAGGCGTCGGCCTCGGCGATGTCAGCGAATGCGTGGGTGGCTCCGAGCTGCAGGGCTTTCTCCCGTTTCATCGCTACGGGGTCGACGGCTATGACGTTCGACGCCCCGGCGTGAGCCGCCCCCTGTACTGCGTTGATGCCGATGCCACCGATGCCCATGATGATCACGGTGTCACCAGGTCGCACCTGGGCGGAGTTGACCGCCGAACCCCAACCGGTTCCGACGCCGCAGCCGAGAAGGCAAACCTTGTCCAGGGGAAGGTCCTTTTCTATCTTCACCGCCGACGCGATATTGACCACCGTGTGCTCGGCGAAGGTTGAGATACCGCACATCTGGCCTACCGGCTGCCCGTCGACGGTGTGCATGCGGTAGCTGGTCGGGTCGTCAGGTCGCGCCCCGGTTAGCAGCGTCGCTCCCAGGTCGCAGAGGTTCTGCATGCCAGACGCACACCAACGGCACCGGCCGCAGCCCGGCAGGAAAGAGAAGATCACGTGGTCGCCGACCTCGAAACCCGCCGTGCCGGGGCCGACCTTCTCCACGACGCCTGACCCTTCGTGGCCTCCGCAGAACGGGTACAGCGCTGCCGGCATGTCACCGGTCGCGAGATGGTCGTCGGAGTGACACAGTCCCGAAGCCGCCATCTTCACCATCAACTCGCCCTGGCGTGGCTCGTCGAGTTCGAGGTCGATCACCTCGTACTCCCCCGGCGACTTGGTTATGACCGCACCGCGTGTACGCATTCGCTATCCCCCTTGGTCTAGGAAGTCTTTTTCGGAATGTTAACCCGTGGACCATCCCTACGCGCCAACCCGGGACCAGCGCAGGGTCGGATTGTGCCGGGGGATGGCTAACTTGGCGTGTTGTGCTCTTCGCGACCGATGTCACCGTCACCCGCGGATCGCGTTGTCTTTTGGACACGGTGTCGCTTGCAGTGCACCCCGGTTCTCGTGTGGGGGTCACGGGTCCCAACGGCGTGGGCAAGTCGACACTCCTGCGGGTGCTCGCCGGGGAGCTAGCGGCGGACTCGGGCCGGATCGAGCGCAGGCCCGCCAATCTGCGAGTAGCCCTGTTCCGCCAAGAGAGCGATGCCAGACGAGGCGAGACGCTCCTCGAGTACCTCAGCCGGCGCAGCGGCATGAAGGAGGCAGAGGACTCCTTAGATGCCGAGACCGAACGTCTGAGCACCGACCCGTCGGCCTTGGACGACTACAGCGAAGCCCTGGAGCGTTTCTTGGCGCTGGGCGGTGACGACTTCGTCGCTCGCGCTGGCACAGTAGCTGCGAGCGTCGGACTCGCTCCCGGCTGTCTGAGCGAGGCGGTCGAGTCGATGTCTGGGGGCCAGTCCGCCCGAGCCCGGCTCGTGTCGGTCATGTTGAGCCGAGCGGACGTCCTTCTGCTGGACGAGCCGACCAACGACTTGGACTTCTCCGGTCTGTCGCTTCTGGAGGCGACCCTGGCTGCATTCCCGGGAGCGGTGGTGATGGTCTCCCACGACCGGGCTTTCCTAGACGTAGCCGCCACAGCAATCTTCGACCTCGACGGCCACAGCCACAGGGCGTCGCTTTACGCAGGAGCGTGGAGCGAGTTCGTGGAGCGGCGAGCCCTTGCCCAAAGTCACGCCAGCGCTGCCTACCAGTCGTGGAAGGCCGAGCGGGACCGTCTGAAGGCACGGGTCCGAGCGCAGAGAGCCTGGTCTGAGGAGGGTGTCAGGCGGGCCAGGACCAAACCGGCTGACAACGACAAGATCCGCCGCTCCACGACGCGTGACCGCACGGAGAAGCAAGCGTCGAAAGTCAGGATCTCAGAGAAGGCCCTCGCCAGGCTCGGGGAGGTGGACAAACCGTGGGAAGGTTGGAAGCTTCATCTCGACCTTGCTCACGCTGGGCGCAGCGGGGACGTGGTCGTGCGCCTGTCCGGCGCCGTCGTCGCGAACGGGCCTTGGCGGCTCGGGCCGGTGGACTTAGAGGTCAACTGGGCGGACCGGGTGGTGATCACAGGACCTAACGGCGGAGGGAAGTCGACTCTGTTACGGGCGCTTACTGGAGGCCAAGCCCTCGACGAGGGGCTTAGATGGGTCGGCCCGTCGGTGAGGTTCGGACAGCTCGACCAGGCCAGAGCCGGTTTTGCCTCCGACATGAGCCTGGTCGACTCGCTGGTGGGTACGGGCGGGGCGACCCTTGAGGAGGTCCGCTCGACGCTCGCCAAGTTCGACCTCGAAGCGAGCCACGTCACTCGCCCTTACGGCCGGCTGTCACCCGGGGAGCGAACCCGCGCGGCTCTAGCCCGTCTCAGCCTCGCCCGGACGAACTGCCTCGTGCTTGACGAGCCGACGAACCATCTGGACCTTCCGGCGATAGAGCAGCTCGAAGAAGCGCTCGAATCTTTCGAAGGTACCCTCCTCGTAGTAACCCACGACCGCTGGATGCTCCAAGCTTTGCGCTTCGACCGCCACCTCGAAGTGGAGGGAGGCACCGTCACCGAAAAACAAGCTGAGGATTTTGGAGTGGGCCCGCTGGGGATCGAACCCAGGACCAAGGGATTATGAGTCCCCTGCTCTGACCGCTGAGCTACGGGCCCGCTGCAATCCTGCTCAGAGCAGAAACCGCCTCCCCACCTTAATGGAACTCAGTAAGTGCCCACTGCAAAACGACGACCAGCAGACTCACGCGTTATCACGCTATATTAGAGTCCATTGCAGGTGACAGGCATACCATCTCCGGCCCCGAGGCAGCGACGGCACTCCGATCTGGTGGCGGAAGACCTGCTAGACGCCGCTCTGCTTGAGTTCGCAGCCCACGGCTTCGAGGGAACTTCGACCCGCCAGATCGCAAAAAGAGCAGGCTGGCACCAGCCGCAGATCAACTACCACTTCGCGTCCAAGGAAGCTCTCTGGCAGGCGGCCGTCGACAAGCTCTTCGCCGAGCTGGCATCTACGACAGCGGACCTCTTCAGCGGGCCACCGTCAGACCTCGCCGGGGCCTTCGCCGAGGGCATCCGCCGCTTCGTGGCGTTCTCTGCAAAGCGCCCGGAGCTCTTTCGGATCATGAGCCTTGAGTCGACCGCCGACTCCGAACGCCTCGACTGGATCGCCGAACGCCACATCCGGCCGCGTTTCGAAATAATCCGTGACGCGTGGGAGCGCCTTAGGGCAACAGGGGTTGGTGCCGCCATCGACGGGGTCACCGCCTATCAGCTGATCGTCGGTTTCGGCTCCTTCCCTTTCGCGAACTCCCCCGCTGTCCGCCGTCTCACGTCGCTCGATATGGCGAATCCTGCGGCGGTGTCCGACCACGCCGATGCGCTGATAGCTCTGCTACTGCCAGGGCGCCGGGATCTGCCGGGAGCACGAGCCCGCCGGAGCGAGCCCGGCGGCACGGACCAGATAGCCTAAGCGAGCAGCTCCGGCGACGATCATGGGTCAAGCGCCCCAGTTCGCTTGGAGGCGGTCCGCTTCGATGCCCGCCTGCTCAAGGCCGGCGTCGTAGGCCGCTCCGGCTCTGGCGAAGTCCATCAGAGCGAGACCCCATTCGCTCACCTCGAGCATTCGGGGGCTTGGGACGACCGTGACTAGGTCCTCGGCTCCGGATCCGAGAACTTCTACGCGCCGGCGGGTCGCCGAGAGCATCTCCTCCAGGTAGGGGACGGGAAGCTGCCAAGGAAGATCCAGGAGCGTGCAGGAGACAACCACGGCTACGTTGGCGCCGGCTGCGACGTCAGCGTTGAGCATGTCACGTACGCCTCCGTCGATCCAGCGCCGCCCTGCCAGGCTGACCGGCGGGTACAGCAGCGGTACCGCACAGCTCGACGCAACGGCCTCGCGAGCCGGGACAGAGTGGCCGGGGCCCCACACGCGGAAGCTCCCGTCGTCAGCGTCCACGGCGCAGCAGCGGAAGGTGTTCGGCCACCCGATACCCGAGAACAGGTCGAACCTGGACATCCACTGGGCTTCGCTTATCGTCTTCGCCGACAACGCTTGTTGGCCTAGAGCAGCGCGCGCCTTGCAAGCGGCTTCCACGTCACCTGCGGCTTCGGCAACAGCGGCCGCCCCAGCAGCGTTCAAGAGTGCCTCGTCGAAAGATTCCGGCACCCCCTCAGGGTCGGGCGAGCCCTGGGAGGGTGAGCCCTGGTCGCCGAGGAGTCGGATGGCCGCCGACAGGTCACCGCCCGAAGACAGGAGGAGGCCAACCACAGAACCGGCCGAAGTCCCTACCACCAAGTCGGCCTGGGACAGGTCGACACCGACATTCGAAAGCCCTACGATGAGCCCGGCCTGCCATGCGATTCCTACCGGACCTCCGCCACCGAGAACCACCGCTCGTTTCATGTCACGACCATAGCTTTACGCTGCGATAGCCGGGCGCAAGCCGGTCGGGCACATCTGGAAGGTAGGAGAATGACAGCAAGCGAACCTCTGTGCACATCGGTTCACCTACGCCTGGCTGGTGAGACGGGGAGAGCCCGATGGCAATGACGGCTTCGTTGTTCGGGCTTTCGACAGTTCAGGCGTTGGTGGTGCTTTTCATTCTTCTGCCGATCGCAGCCGGGGCCGTGATAGTTCCGATCGTGTCGTGGAGGATCTCCTCGTCAGGACCCCCGCCGATTCGCACGTCGGAGATACTTGCGAATGGGATCCCTGTCACCGCCCAGATCGTCGCCGTCAAGACGCTCGGCTCGATAATCGAGGTCCGTCCGATGGTGCGCTTCGTGCTCAGAGTCCAAGCGAGCCCCGACGGGGAGCCGTTCGAGCTTGAAGTGGTCCAATCTCTACCGCGATCCGTCATCGGAGCCTTCCGGTCTGGCGACATGGTTCACGCACGGCTAAGCGCCGACCTGAGCGCTGGTGCCGTGGTCTGGCAGGACGCTAGCTAGGAGCTTCTATGGCGTTGGTAGCGCGCGTGACCCCGTTTGGTGGATACTGCAACGATGCCGGCAACGCACCCTGAGCACTCTCAAGACCGCAATGTACTTGGCGGGATCCTTGAGCCTTGCGGGACTGACCCTATGACCGGCTTTTACCGGGAGGGATGCTGTCACAGCGGACCGGAGGACGTTGGCAGCCACACGATCTGCGCAGTGGTCACGGCGGAGTTCCTTCAGCACCAGAGGCTTATAGGCAATGACCTTGTCACTGCGATGCCCCAGTACCACTTTCCTGGGTTGGTGCCCGGAGATCGGTGGTGTGTTACTGCGAGGAACTGGCTACGAGCGCATCTCGACGGCCAAGCGGCCTACGTAGTATTAGCTTCAACCCACGAACGCGCTCTTGAGGTCGTATCTCTCGAAGTTTTGCGCGAGCACGCAGTCGACGTGCCACCCGACCCGAGCGGACTTTGATCTCAACTACCGGCGAAGCGTTAAACCACTAGGGTCCTTTCGGCGGTCCCTCCGGTCGGCGCTCATGTTCGCCGGCTTCGCGATACGCGCCGGGAGTGTCTGGACGGCTCAATTGTGAGAGGGGAGGTTCCGATACGAACGGGGATGAACTGGGTGAACTCCGACGACGACGGTTACAGGCCGGCCCACGCAGCCGCGGCGACCTCGACGAGAAGGAGGAATCTTCTCGTCGACGAACTGACCGGGCTCGCTGACTGGCTCAGCCTCAAAGAGCACCTCGAGGCCGCCGTCCGTGAATCGCCGCGGACTGGACCTAGACCCGCCGTGATCGTTGTGGACGTGGACAGCTTCTCTGATTTCAATGAGCGTTACGGGAAGCGGGAAGGGGACCGCCTCCTTCGGACTCTCGCTACGAGAGTCCGAACTCTGGTGGACGGACGTGGCCGTGCCTACCGGGCGGGGCCTGACAAGATCGCCATCATCTTGGACCAGGTCCAGCTGGCCGGAGCCCTTGAGACCGCCGAGTCGGCCGCCGCGCTTGCTTCGCGCCCCCTCTCAGACGAGGGCCAGAGCGTCCCTGCCTCGGCATGCGCTGCCGTGGTGATGCTCGGCGAGCGACGACGCGCCGACGGGGTAATAAGAGACTGCGAGCTTACGATGTTCCGGGCGAAGTCGCAGGGTCCGTCGACGGTTGCCGCTTACGACGAAACGCTCGACAGCTGGGCTGTCGCAGAACGCGGAGAGCTCCGGCGCCTCAACGCAGAGGTGGAAAGACTCCGCTGCGAAGTTGAGAGGCTCAGAGAGCTTCCCGGATCAGACCCTGCCGGCGTTCCCGCCACCGCAGAGACGTTCAAGACCGACCATGCAAGGTTCTTCAAACGGCACCGGCGCGCCGGCGACATCTACTCTCTGCTTCTCATCGGTGTCGACCGCCAGGATTCGGGAGCTCCGGGCGCGATCGTGGGGCCACCTTCAGGCGCGCCCTGCGAGGACAGAGAGGAAAGTCCACCCGATCTAACTGCCCTTTTCGTGACGGTCCGCCAGGCCCTCCGGCAAGGTGACCAGGTTTATGACCTCGGTGCAGACGGCTTGGCCGTCCTTCTTCCAGGAGCACAGGGTCATTCGGCGGTCCTGGCCGCTGAACGTGTGCGCTCCGCCGTCGAGCGCGCGGGGATATCCATGACGCCGAGCCACCGGTGTCAAGGCGGCGGCACCTCCCGATCTGCCGAGCAGTCGCAGGTTGGGGAGCCAGTACCGGCATCACTGACGGTTACGGTAGCCGTCGTCGAGGCAGGTTTCCGCCACGAAGCGAGCCGCGAGCTTTTCGACGAGGCGCTCTCGTTGCTAGCCCTCTCATCAGAGGCGGGTCCTAACCGGGTCGTCTGGCCGCGGGGCGTCCGCCAAGAGGCGGAACCGAACAGACCCTCCTAACCCGCCAGGGCTGCCTCTACGGCCGCTGTCACCTCCGCCGAGTCGGGTACCACAGTGGGGCGGAAACGGGCGAGCACGCTACCGTCGGCCCCCACTAGGAACTTCTCGAAGTTCCACTTCACGTCCCCGGCCTCGCCGTCGGCGTCGGGGAACTGCGTCAGTATGTCGTAGAGAGGATGGCGTCCGTCACCGTTGACGTCGACTTTCTCCGTGAGCGGGAACGTCACACCGTAGGTGGTCGAGCAAAAAGTCGCTATCTCATCAGGGCTGCCTGGCTCTTGGCCTGCGAACTGGTTGCAAGGAACGCCGACGACGGAGAACCCTTGGTCGTGATAGCGCTCGTGGAGCTCCTCTAACGCACCGTATTGCGGAGTAAGGCCGCAGCGCGAAGCAACGTTCACGATCAGAGTCGCCTTCTCGCCGAAGGCCACCGGGCCGCCGTCGAGTCCGGCTATGGATACGTCGTTGAGCGTCATGCTCGGTCCAACCGCACCGTCGAACCTGGTATTCCTACAGTCTTCAAGCCCCTCATCGGCATTCCGGTTGGCAGCTAAGACGTTACCAGCGCGATTCTCCCGCCCATCCGCGATCGGCGCCATCTGATCGGGCAGGCTGTAGCGGATGGAACCGGCCGACTTCAGCTCCCCTCCGGACGAAGGCGGGGCAGGTCTACATCCCCCTGGGCATCCCACCCAGCTGCCCGGCCCGCTTCTTCGCGTGGCAGGAGACTACGCGTGGCGGCTGATCGCGGTCGGCGTCGTCGTGTACTTCGGAGTCCGGCTGCTATCAGACCTGTCTCTGGTGGTGATCCCGTTCGTGATATCGCTCCTCGTGGCGGCGTTGCTCAGCCCGCTCGCCATCCGGATGCGCCGCGTGGGAGCCGGGAGGGCGGTCGCGACGATACTGACGATGCTGGTAGCAGTCGTCGTACTCGGCGGCCTTTTGACACTGGTGATCCTGAGGGCTGCCCAGCAGGCCCCCCAACTCGGCAACGAAATCAATACTCTCCTTCCTCACGTGAAGAACTGGCTGATCAATGGGCCCCTGAAGATCAACGCAAAAACAGTCGACAATCTCAGTTCCACCCTCAGCACGGCCATCTCCAAGAACTCCGCGACGATCGCCTCGACCGCCCTGTCGACCGGCAAGACGGTCTTGTCCTTCGTCACGGGGCTCCTGCTCGTCATCTTTTGTACCGTGTTCCTCGTCTACGACGGAGACCGGGTCTGGGAGTTCCTAGTGAAGGCGGTACCCCAGTCGGTACGAGCGGAAGCCCAAGCGGCTGGCCGGGCTGCGTGGACGACGATCGGCTACTACATCCGCGGCACGCTCATGGTCGCCACGTTCCATGGCGTAGTCGTCGCCATAACTCTGACCATTCTTGGGGTTCCTCTGAGTTTTCCTCTCGCTGTTCTCGTGGGCCTCGGGGCGTTCGTCCCGCTGGTGGGAGCGATAGTCACAGGGGTTCTAGCCGTGGCCGTCGCCGGCCTTGCGAAAGGTCTCGTAGCCGCGATCGTCATGACCGCTGTCCTGCTTTTGGACAACCAGATCGAAGCGCACGTCCTGCAGCCGTTTGTCATAGGCAGGTATGTGAGGGTCCATCCGCTCGCAGTAGTACTGTCTCTTGCCGCTGGCGGGATTCTTTTCGGGATTGTAGGGGCGGTAGTAGCCGTTCCGGTCGTGGCGACAGCCAACAGCGCCATTCGAGCGGCGATGCGCCACCGGGAGCAGCCCAACCCCGAACCGCCGTCCGCCCACCGCTCGGCCGGCCCGCCTGCTTAGGTCCCCTTAAGCAAGTTGCGAAGAATAGGTCGCACTCATTCCATTTGCTGTTGACTTTCCGCTATAAGGGGCGTTTAATAGTGAATAGGTATACGCAACCTAGAACGCGAAAGGAGGGCACCGTGGGAACATGGAGCTTGTCCGAGGAGGACGATCCGCCTCGCTGCTAGCGGACCCGGCGGGCACCTGAACAGCCATGCCGGGTCCTAGCCACAGGCAGTAGCGTCGGTCGATAATCCCGCATAACGGTCGGCCCAATGTTCGGGGGACGTTTCGGTGTCCCCCGAAGCGAGGCGATCCCAAACAGATTCGTGGAGACAGACCGAGAACCTACTGAGGAGACCGACCGGTGCTGCGAGGTTTGAACCTTGAAGCACCGGTCGTCCTTTTTTTGGGTCGTTGAACTGAAAGTTGCTCCGCATGGCAGACCCCAGAGGGGTGTCGAACGCAGCCAGCATCGCCAAGGCCCTGCGGGCCCGAAGGTGTCGAGCCGTGCGAGACTGTTACGGTGAGCGAAGTAGAGGGTTGGCAGGCATCGGGAGGTCACAGTCCAGCCAGTCGCTTCGACATCGAACGGCTTGGGGACAGCGAGAGGACCGATGTCGATCTCCACAAAGATCGCGGGCTGGATCTCACCCCAGCGGAGCGGCTCAGGCGGCGAAGCAACCGGCGCTGGATGGTCGGATTAGCCGTCGGGTCTATCCTGATCCTCGGAGCCGCTCTTTTGGTGTCAGCGATCGAGACTTCTCGGGAGCCTAGCGGCCCGTCGATCAGCGCCCCTGTCGGCTACCAGGTAGTCAGGGACGGCTACTTTTCCTATGTGGTACCGGCAGCGTGGTCGACAAACCAGGCTTACACCGACCAGGCCGGGGACGTAGACACCTCTGGACCATCGGGTTGGGCCGGTCAACATATCGGCTATCTCTTGCATGCTCCGACGCTGCAAGCGGCGCCACCCACCGCGCTTCAGGCTTTCGGCCAACCAGCCCCCAGCCCGTTCAGCTTGGCGCACGGGCATGAGATCACCGTACGAGGAGCTTCCGTCGCCTTCGAATACCAGGCCAGCAGGCCGGGCGGCTTCCATGCCGTTGTCGTCCACGCATGGAGTTCGGCGACAGATGTCGAGTTGTGGCTTATGGTCGACGCACCATCCGCACAGCGTTCGGTGATCATCAACTCCCTCAGGGCCTGAGCCCTGAGCATGTCAGGCGAGTAGCGCTCCTTAAGAACGCCATTGTGTACTCCTGAGCGACCTTAGGGGTCTTGGCTCCGATAAAGCGCCGCTAGGCTCATCACCTCGTCGACGTACCAGGACGCATGGTTGTAGGCGAAGACAGCCGCAGGCAGGCCTGTCGAGTTAGACCCGCCGTTAGCGCAGAGCATCCTGGCGGCTGCGAAGACAGCGTCGGTAGGGTCGTACGGGCTGGGAGGCGATGCGCCGCCTGCAGGGACAGGGTATGCGTAGGCCGCGAAAGTGGCAGGTTCGAACTGCATCGGTCCTTGGGCTCCGGCGTAGTTGGACCCCGAGTGCACGCCCGGCTGGCTGGACGTGCCGTTGCCAGATTCGACCGTTCCTATGGCAGCAAGCACCGTCCACGGCAAGCCGGGACACGTTCGCGCCGCAGCCTGCTTGTAGAGAGCGACCATCACCGAGGGGACCTCCACCACCCCACCTGTGCTGGTTATCGGCGCCGCTGGGGGGACAGAACCCGGAAGACCACTTGGCGATCCCGTCCCTGCCCCGGTCGAGCTGACAGCCCCGGCTGCCGGAAGTCCCTCCAGCAGCGCGAGGGTCCCCGCGCTAGCTCCCGCTGAGAGACCTAACGCTGCGGCCGCCGCTGCTACGAGCCCGCAAAGTGCGCCCGCAACTCCCAGAGCCATAGATTCACCGCCCTTCGCCACTCTGAAGCCGGCCACACCCAACTTTTTATCGGCTTTTTCAGCATATTTCAGTATTTTTCTTGTAGCAACAAGTTTTTAGGTGTTCTGTTGCTACCGCGGCGCCGCCTGTGCACCATTACGCTCTTGTCTGCCCACCCGTAGTCCAGGAGCATCCGAATTGCAATCGTCATTAGTGGGATTCAGCGTTCTCGGTCGAGCCGATCCCGTTGGGTCAGCCCCATCTGCCTATTTATGTAGGCCTGCTAACCGCCCGGACCTGCCACCAACCGTCGTCGTGTCCGTCCTTGCGGGTTGCGCTTCGCGACGCGTCGAGATCTCCGAGCGCCTGATGTCGTCTCCCTACGACGGGTCGACGTTCTCGCTGACGCTCTACGAGTTGCTGGTGGAAGATGGCTCCGAAGATCTTCAACTGGTGTCGGAGCCAGCGACAGGAGGGACGCTAGCCAGGCCCGAAGCTCCCCTCGACGACCGCTCCAAGACCCTTGCTGTCGCCGCCGCAGCGCGAGCTGCCCACGAATCGCATGAATCTGGTGTGGCGCACGGGTCCATATCGCCGGGAACCACCTTCCTCACCAACGCCGGCCCCCGCCTGGGACCGCCCGACCTGATGAGCCCGCCAGGACGGGTAGCCGGCTCCGCTCCCGGGTCTCTGCTCAGTTGCGTTGACCCGGGCCTTCTCAGAGGGGAATCGCCTTCTAGGGCTTCGGACGTCTGGTCGCTCGGTGCTTCTTTGCATCTGTCGCTCAGCAGGGCCTCGCTGTACCCCGGCTTGGATGGCGACGAGCCTGTCACCGCTGTGCAACGAGTACTCTATGGCCGTCCGAGGCTTGACCCTGCTCTTCCTGTCCAGATCCTGGACGTGATCAGATCCTGTGTCGCAGCGGACCCTTCCAACCGCCCTGGAAGCGCCCTGGTGGTAGCGGAGAAGCTTGAGTCCTACGCGTCTTCGGGCCTTTCATCGTCGACGGGCGGCCACGGGGGTACGGTGCAGTGATCAACCGGTTGGAGGTCACTGCGGGGCCAGGCACGGTAATCCGTTACGGGAACGTGGCGGCATGGACGACACCAGACGCATCCGCCGCCCTGCACGCCTTTCTCATCGAATCAGCTCGCAACCTCGCAGACTCACCCGAAGCCGGCCAGGTCCTCGTCGACCATCTGGTCTCGGTCCTAGGTGCGGGCGACCCCGAACCCCAAGTCGGATTCGCCGTGGTCGGCCCTGGACGCTCTGGCCTGGTTGGGCTGCTTCACGGTCCGGCTCAAGCTTGGGACGGCGACTCGTGGACGGTCGTGTCAACCCAGCCGGGCTGGGCGCGCCTTGCCTGTGACCCGTCCCCGGCGCTGTTTGTCAACCGGGCCGGGGACGCCACTCCCGAGGCCGCCCATTCGTCAGTCCTCGACCTCGAAGCGGGCGTCGTTCCAGGTGCCGGCTTCGTCCTTTGGCCCAGCGGCACAGCCGAAGAACCGCTGCAAGCGGCAGATCGGGCCGATGGAAACACCCCCGAAGACCCCACGCTCGCCGACACGGACCCCACCCGCGAGGAGCAAGAGCGCACGCAATTCGACGTTGTACCAGCAGCGGAAGAGGTAACCCAGGTCATGGCCAGCGTACTAGCCGGGGACCTAGAGGATCCCGGGGACCTGGAGGATTCCGAGGCGCTGGGAGAACTTGCAAGGTCGCAGGACGCGACACCGGCTGCGCAGCCGTGGGTCTTCGATCTGCGATCCCGGCCCTCGCCTGGTCGGCATCGCGGCGGGTTGCCCCTACCCGCGATCGGCTCAGCGTTCCTGGTAGACGGCAAGCAGGTTCCCGTCGAGGGGGTGCGCTGCCACCGGGGCCACCTCAACCGGCCCGGCATGATCTTCTGCGCGGTGTGCTCCAGTCCCATCCGCGACGCGGAGGAGCCACCCACCCTGGGACCGCGACCGGCGCTGGGTTGCCTCGTGACGTCGGACGGCAGCGTTTACCGCCTCGACTGTGCCTACAGGGTCGGTCCCTGGCCGCCCGGTGACGCCGAAGCTCTCGCCGACACCGAGGCCGACACGCCCGCTGCTCGCCTCACGCGCCGGACTCTCCGCTTCGGCGGAGACCCCGCTCTAGAGGGCCGCGCAGAGATCGTCCTAGAAGGTTGGGACGCGGTCGTGGTAGACGGCGGATCTGAGGTAGGCACCTATCTGTACGCGCCCGGGGCGTCCAAGTGGCAGCGGATGGCCAGCGGGACGAGGGCCGTACTGGCACCTGGGAGCCACATCTCATTCGGTCGTAACGTAGTTACCTATATCAACCCTTGGGTGGCAGCCCCGTCAACGGACACCGAGGCCTCTGAGCCCTCCACGGTCGGCCCCGAACGGCCAGCCCGGTGAGCGGGGTATCTCTATACGACCGCGTCGGAGGCGAAGGCTTCTTCGAGCAGCTCACCACCCGCTTCTACTCGGCGGTGGCCGAGGATCCCCTCCTTAGACCTCTATACCCGCAGGACGCCGCCGAGTTCGAAGCCTCACGGCGACACCTGACTCTGTTCCTCGTGCAGTTCTGGGGCGGCCCCAAAGCCTATGCCGAAGAGAGAGGCCATCCCCGGCTCAGGATGCGCCACTCGACGTTTCGTATAGGCCCTGCAGAGCGTGACGCGTGGCTGCGCCACATGCGGGCCGCTGTCGAAACGGCGGACCTCGACCCGCTCGACGGGATGCAGTTGATGAGCTACCTGGCCGACGCCGCGGAGCACCTCGTGAACGCTCCGACGTGACCGGAACTCCTGAGGCCCCTGGCAGCGAGACGCCAACAACGCTGCACGCCGATATCCGGGGCACTACCGGCGAAGCGGTCGTACTTCTGCACGGCCAGCCGGGCAACTCGGCTGAGTGGAAGAGGGTGGCGGGCCTGATCGAAGACCGCTTCTTGGTGATCTCCCCGGACCGTCCCGGCTACGGGAACAGTGACGGTCCAGCGAGAGGCTTCGCTGGCAACTCCGCCGCGTTGATCGCCCTGCTCGACCGTCTGGGAGTTCCCAGGGCGTTGGTGGTGGGCCACAGCTGGGCCGGAGGTGCGGCTATCTGGGCGGCTGCCAATAACCCGGGTCGTGTATCTGGCCTCGTGCTCGTATCGTCGGTCGGTCCGAGCGAGCACCTGACTTGGAACGACCGCCTCCTCGGAGCACCAGTCGCCGGCGAGGCCATCGCGGCCGCGGCCGACAGCGCTCTGGGACTGTTGACTGGCAGCTCGTGGGTTCAGTCCCTGGCAGATCGTCGCCTCCCCGAGAGGGCACGCGAGGCATATCACTACATGGCAGGCCTAGGTGGATCCAAGAACCGGCCCTGGCACTCCTTCTTGCTGGAGCAGCGTCACTTCCTCCGGGAGGTCGGCGAACTGGACCCCCTCTTAGAAATGATCGGTGTCGCAACGGTCGTCTTGCACGGGACCGCCGACCGCACCGTCGAACCCGAAGTCGCCGTCCGCCTCGCTCGGAGCATACAGGGCGCCGACCTCGTCTTGATCCCCGGGGCCGGGCACCTTCTACCTCAACACCACCCCGAGGAAGTCGCCGCTGCGATCAACTCAGCAGCTGACCGTGCCGCGGCCGAGGCCGGCAGCACAGACCAGGCCGAGGCCGGCAGCGACCGGCGCCTAGACGGCCAGGTAGCGTCGGACGGCGAAAGCGGAGCCGAGCACCCCGACCAGTCCCCCCACCACTAGAAGCACCACCCCGGTCAGGATCGCCTCGTGGGGGGTGACAAACAGCTGGTTCGTGCCGAGGATGGTCTGGTCTGGCAAGAACGACGCTATCCAGTTGCGCAGCCCATAGGTCAGGAAGAACGCGACGATAGCCCCCGCCATGCCGTGGACGAAGCCCTCCAACATGAAGGGGACCCGGATGAACCAGTTGGTGGCACCGACCAGTTTCATCACAGATACCTCGCGTCGGCGCGCAAAGATAGCGAGCTGGATGGTGTTGACGATCAAAGCGACCGCTCCGACCAGTACCCCTACCGCCAAACCAACCCCTAGAGTCCGCCAGCGGCTGAACTGCTGCAGCAAGGTGGCTATCTCCTGCTGAGCGTAGGAGACCTTCAGCACTCCAGGCTGGTTTGAAAACTCCTTGCCGAGCTGGGCTATGTCCGCGGCGTTGGACGGCACCACACGGAAAGACGGCGGCATGTCGGCTGGGGTGAGCACGCTTACGATGTCGTTATTGTTCCCGAAGATCTGCTTGAACTCTTGGTAGGCCTGCGCCTTGTCCACGAAGTGGAACTTCTTGACCCCCGGCGAACCGGTTAGCTCGTGGTCGATCGCTGAGGTCTCCGTAGACGAGACCTGCGGCCTAAGAAAGATAGCCAGTTCGACGCCGCCCCTCCACTGAACCGAAGCTTTGTTGATCGCCTGGCGCATCACGAGCACTGCGCCTAGGGCGCTCAACGACACTGCCATGGTCAGCACGGCGGCGACGGTCATGAGCAGGTTTCGTTTCAGGTTGCCGCCGGTCTCCCTGAGGAGGTAGCCGGTGGAGATCGTCATCAGGCTCCCATCCCGTACACACCGCGGGCTTGGTCGCGTACAAGCGAGCCTCGGTCGAGCTCTATGACCCGGCGGCGCATCGAGTCGACTATTGCGTTGTCGTGGGTTGCCATGAGCACAGTAGTCCCCGTCCGGTTAATCCGGTCCAGGAGCCTCATGATGCCCGCTGTCGTAGCCGGGTCAAGGTTTCCTGTCGGCTCGTCCGCGAGGAGGATCAGAGGCCGGTTGACGAACGCCCGAGCGATCGCGACGCGCTGCTGCTCACCTCCTGACAGTTCGTGGGGAAGGTTGGACAGCTTCTTGCCGAGACCTACCAACTCGAGGATCTGAGGGACCTGGTTGCGTACCACATGGCGCGGGCGTCCGATGACGTCCAAGGCGAAAGCCACGTTCTCGTACACAGTCTTGGTCGGCAGGAGGCGGAAGTCCTGGAAGACGCATCCGATGTTCCTGCGCAGGTAGGGAACCTTCCAGTTGGAGAGCGACCCGACTTCCTTGCCGGCGACCCACACTTCGCCGTCGTCGGCTTCTTCCTCCTTGGTCACCAGGCGCAGGAAAGTAGACTTGCCGGAACCTGACGGCCCGACGAGAAAGACGAACTCACCTTTGTCGATGTCCACGTCGAGGTTTCGAAGAGCGACAGTGGTGCCTTTGTAGGCTTTGGTGACGTTGACGAACTTGATCATGAGGTCATCGGAGACATCGGCATCGGCTCGGCCGGGGCGAAGCGTAAGGAGGTGCGGCTTCCCGCTTCTCGTATTTCGCCTATCTTAACCTTTCGGGCACCTAAGGGTAGCGCGACCGGCAGAGTTCGACGCCGGGCGTCTCGCCGGGTCAGTCGTCGCCTGCCTCCGTCAGACCCGCCCTCCGCCACCTCAGGTAAGCCTCCATGAACTGGTCCAGGTCACCGTCGAGCACCGCCGACACGTTGCCCGTCTCGTAGCCGCTTCGGAGGTCTTTTACCTGCTGGTAGGGGGCGAGCACGTAGGAGCGTATCTGCGCTCCCCACCCGACCAGAGCTTTCGGGCCTGCAAGCTCTGACATCTCCGACAGGCGCGCCTGGCGTGCGAGCTCGGCGAGCTTCGAGGCGAGGATCTGCATCGCCTTGGCCTTGTTTTGGAACTGGGAACGTTCGTTCTGCACGGCTACGACCGTCCCGGTCGGCAGGTGTGTGATCCGCACCGCCGAGTCCGTCACGTTGACGTGCTGACCTCCCGCCCCCGACGAACGGTAGGTGTCGATCCGCAGGTCTTTGTCGTCTATTTCCACTTCGCCGGAGAGGTCCTCGAAGAACGGGACGACGCTGACAGCAGCGAAGCTGGTCTGACGTCTCGCGTTCGAGTCGAACGGAGAAATCCGAACGAGACGGTGCACGCCCCGCTCGGAGGCGAGCAGCCCGTTGGCATAGCGACCCCGGACGATGAAGCTCGCCGAGAGGATACCTGCCTCCTGGCCTTCGCTGACCTCTTCGATCTCCAGGTCGAAACCGCGCCTCTCAGCCCAGCGGCTGTACATGCGCACCAGCATCGCCGCCCAGTCTTGGGCGTCGGTACCGCCGTCTTTTGCGTGCACCTCGCACACGGCGTCGCTTTCGTCGTGCTCGCCGGTGAAAAGCGATCTGAGGTCAAGCCGGTCCAGCTCGCCGCCCATACGGGCTATCCCCACTGTGATCTCCGACTCGACGGAGTCGTCGCCCTCTTCCATGCCCAGCTCGAAAAGGGTGCTCAGATCCGACAGGGCAGCGCCTAGACGGTCAAGCAGGTCGAGGTCGCTCTTCACCTGGTTGTAGTCGCGCGTGGTTCTCTGCGCCAGTTCCTGGTCGTCCCACAGGTCGGGGCGGCCAAGCTCGGCCTCGAGACGCGGAAGTCGCGTCCTCAGGTCGTCCGCACGCAGGTAACGACCTGCCTCTTCGAGGCGCGCCGCGAGCGCGCCGATCTCAGCTGTGAAGTCCCGCATCGTAAGTGACTTCTACCTGCCGTGACAGAACTTGAACTTCTTACCGCTTCCGCACGGGCAGGGGTCGTTGCGGCCCACCCGGTCCCACTCCGAGTCGTGCACCACCGGCCGGGCAATCGTGTTGTCGACGGTAGCTTTGGGCTGGGTGCCTGACGCGAACACGACCTCCTCCCCCGGGGCAGGTCCTGCGGCAAGGGCCCGCTCGATGCCCGACGTGCCCTGCACCGGGTCGACCGCTGCTTGGTACTCGGCGCCAGCGAGGGATTGCTCGTCTGTCTGAGCCTGGGTGAGCACCTGAACCTGGGCGTGCATGACAATCTTGACGTAGTCGTCGTCGATGCTAGACATGAGCTGCCCGAACATCTCGTAGCCGTCGCGCTGCCAGGCGACCAGTGGGTCTTGCTGACCCATAGCACGAAGGTTGATGCCTTCCCTCAGGTAATCCATCTCCGAGAGGTGCTCCCGCCACTTCTGGTCGATCAACTGGAGCATCACCTCGCGCTCCAACGCCCGCATAGTGTCCTCAGGCGAACCGCCCTCCGGAGCCGGCATCGCCTGCTCGCGCGCCTCGTAGTAGCCGATAGCTTCGGCGGCGAGCAGTTCGTACACCTCGTTGGGGTCGCCCAGCTCGGCGAGCTGTCCCTTGGTGGTCTCTGTGGGGAAATACTGGCGCATCTCGCTCAGCACACCCTCCAAGTCCCAATCCTCGGGGTCCTCGCCTGCAGGGCAGTTCGCTGTTACGACGCTGTCCACCGCCGAACTGAGAACCTCTACAGTCCGGCTACGAAGATCCTCGCCCTCGAGTATCTGAGCTCGCCTTTGGTAGATGACTTTTCGCTGCTCGTTCATCACCTCGTCGTATTTGAGGACATCTTTCCTTATCTCTGCGTTACGAGCTTCGACGGTGTTCTGTGCCCTCTCGATCGCTTTCGAGACCATCTTCGAGTCGATCGGGACGTCCTCGGGAAGCGCCCGGCTCATCACCCACTGCATAGCGCCGGTTGCGAAGAGGCGCATCAACTCGTCCTCGAGCGACAGGAAGAATCGGCTCTCGCCCGGATCTCCCTGCCTTCCTGCCCGGCCCCTCAGCTGGTTGTCGATTCGGCGGGACTCGTGGCGTTCCGACCCGAGGACGTATAGACCGCCGAGCTCACGAACTTTGTCACCCTCAGCCTTGCACTCCTGCTGGTGTTTCGCGAGAAGCTCCTTGTAGCGCGCCTGGCCCTCCTCGCTTTCGGGGTCGAGCCCGCTGGAGTGCACCTCTTGGTTCGCAAGCATCTCTGGGTTGCCTCCGAGCAGGATGTCCACCCCACGGCCGGCCATGTTCGTGGCGACCGTTACGGCGTGGAGCCGGCCCGCCTGAGCGACTATCTCGGCCTCTTTCGCGTGCTGCTTGGCGTTGAGGACGTGGTGGGGGATGCCCCGATGATCGAGCATCTCGGACAGAAGCTCCGACTTTTGCACTGACGCCGTCCCGACCAGGACCGGCTGGCCCATCTCGTAGCGTTCTACGAGATCTTCGACGACGGCGTCGAACTTCGCCGCCTCGCTCTTATACACCAAATCGGCTTGGTCCACCCGGACCATGGGAAGGTTCGTCGGGATCGGTACGACCTGGAGGTTGTAGGTGTTCGCGAACTCCGCAGCTTCGGTCTCCGCTGTGCCGGTCATCCCGGCCAGCTTGTCGTAGAGACGGAAATAGTTCTGCAGGGTTACGGTCGCCCAGGTGTGGTTCTCCTCCTTGATGGCTACCCGCTCTTTTGCTTCGACCGCCTGGTGCAGCCCGTCAGACCACCGCCTACCATCGAGGACCCGACCGGTGAACTCGTCGACGATCTTCACTTCGCCGTCAGCGACGATGTAGTCCTTGTCGCGCTTGTAGAGCTCCTTGGCTTTCAGAGCTTGGGTGAGTTGGTGTACGTAGTTCGACGAAACGATGTCGTAGAGATTGTCGATACCGAGTGCCCGCTCTACCTTCTCGATACCCGACTCCGTCGGAGCGACTGTGCGCTTCTCCTCGTCGACCTCGTAGTCGACCTCACGTGTGAGCGATCGCGCAACACCAGCGAACTGGGCGTAGAGACGAGCCGACTCACTGGAAGGCCCGGAGATGATCAGCGGCGTCCTCGCCTCGTCGATCAGGATCGAGTCGACCTCGTCGACGATCGCGAACTTATGACCCCGCTGGACCATATGCTCCGACGCACGAGCCATGTTGTCCCGCAGGTAGTCGAACCCGAACTCGGTGTTGGTGCCGTAGGTGACGTCGCAGTTGTAGGCGTCCTTCTTGGCCTGCCAACCCTCTATCTCCGGCGATACCCTCCCGACCGTCAGACCTAGGAAACGGTGCACTTGGCCCATCCAGTCGGCGTCACGCCGGGCCAGGTAGTCGTTGACCGTCACCACGTGGACCCCTTCGCCTACCAAAGCGTTGAGGTAAACCGGCAGTGTGGATACGAGGGTCTTGCCCTCACCGGTCTTCATCTCAGCGATCCCCCCAAGATGAAGAGCCGCTCCTCCCATCAACTGGACCTCGAAGTGGCGCTGGCCTATCGTCCTACGTGCCGCCTCCCTGACCGTAGCGAACGCCTCGATGAGCAGATCGTCGACGTGTTCGCCCTGAGCGAGACGATCACGGAAGCGGACCGTCTGAGCGGCTAGCTCCTCGTCGCTCAAAGCTTCCATCTCCGGTTCGAGGGCGTTGATGTCGGGCACGAGAGCTTTCAGGGCGCGAACCTTGCGTCCCTCCCCGGCTCGGAGGATTTTGGTGAACACGCTCATGGCCGCACTATCCTACCGATCTCATGTGACGGCGTACGCTCGGTAGCGTTGAACGTGCGCTCTCGTGACGTCGCTTGCCAACGCCAGGGGATATCCGCCCAACGCCGGAGGGTCTCCGCCAGGACGCTAGCCGGGTATCTCCCCCTAGCGGTGATGCTGGCCTTGTATATAGCGCGCTTCGGGCTGCTCTCGGTCCAGGTACAAGACGGCTTCGGTGCCCCCGGTTACGACTTGGGGATCTTCGACCAGGGAGTCTGGCTGCTCAGCCGCTTCGATGCACCGTTCGTCACTGTCATGGGACGCGACCTATTCGGCGACCACACCTCGTTCGTGCTGCTGCTGGCGGTGCCCTTGTACTGGCTGTGGCCGGCAGTGCAGACCTTGCTCGTACTGCAAACTGTCCTGCTCGCAGGTGCGGCAGTACCGATCTTCGTGCTGGCCCGCCGGAGGCTCGGCGGCGTGTGGATGCCATCCGCTCTCACCGCCGCCTACCTGCTCAACCCTGCGCTTCAGCGCGGCAGCTTAGAACAGTTCCACCCCGAATGTTTCTTGGTGGCGTTCCTTGCTATTGCGATCCTCGCCGCGTTGGAGTGGTGGCCTCGGCTTCTGTTGGTGTGCGTGGTCGGGGCTCTCCTGGTCAAAGAGGACACGGCATTGTTGGTTATTCCGCTCGGCGTGTGGGTCTACTACCGCAGGGACAAGGCGTGGGGCGCAGGGATCGCCGTGGCCGCCGGCGCGTACATGGCCTTCGCCTTCGAGGTAGTAATCCGGGCCCTCCTGGGAACGGCCGCCTTCTACGGCAACAGGATCCCCTTCGGCGGTCTCGCCGGTCTCGTCGAGTCCCCTTTCGTCCATCCGGGCAAGCTGTGGTCTTACCTGACGAGCGGTGGGCGGCCCTACTACCTGTGGCAGATGGGAGCCTCGTTCGGCTGGGTGTTCCTCGCCTCCCCGGAGGTCGCAGCGGTCGCGTCGCTAAACGTCGCCGAGAACGTCGTCTCCAACTTCCCGTACATGCACCAGATCCCCTACCACTATTCGCTGGACGCCGTTCCCGTCCTTGCGATGGGGACGGTCTTCGCCATATCGCGCCTAGCAGGCCCGGCGAAACGTTCCGTGGCATGCTGCGCTGTGGTGGCGTTCGCCGTGATCTCGTGCTACCTGTGGGGTCTGGCACCTTTCTCGCTCAACCCGACCTACCCACATCTCGCCCCCGCAAGCCACGCCGTCGCTGCCAGAAACCGCGCTCTGTCTGCGATACCAGCCGACGCGGTCGTCTCCGCCGACGACTTTTACGTCAGCCACCTGGACCACCGCAAGTACATCTACCAGTGGCCGACACCTTTCTACGCACAGTACTGGGGCCTCTACAACCAGGAGGGCAGCCGCCTACCTTTCGCTTCCAAGGTCCAGTACTTGGCCGTTCCGAGCGTCATGACAGGCACCGACGAGGCGGTGTTCGAGTCGATCGCCTCGAATTTCCGCCTCGTTGCCTCCGGCGGCGGCCTCAGCGTTTACCGCCGGGTCCCCCCAAAAGCAACCGGTGGCTGACCTCAGCGGCTGACCTGGTCTTTGACCCCACACCCGCCCGGCTTTCCCGGGACCCCAGCGGCCCCTAACGAAAATCGGGACTTACATCTAAATCGCACCATGATCAGCGACGGACCCTCCCGTTTCACCCTGCGGTGACGCATGAGTGAACCGGATTGATGCGCCGCCTTACGTGGGTCGTTTCGCCTGCGACTGGCATCGACTTTCAACCACAGACCCGCTGAGGTCCACCTCAGCGTAGCTCTCCGCTGCAGGCAGCGACCCCAAGGATCGGCCGGCTTGCTAGGCGACCCCGGCCAGGGCCTCTTTGAGCTGTCCCAATACTGGCACCGGCCCCGGGTCGACGCCGATGTCGGCAGCGAGCCAAAGCGACATGTAGTCGCCTACCAGGATCAGGTCTAGAAGCTGCGCAAGGTCCCCTTCCCCTTCGGCAGCCACGTGCACCACGTCCGCGACGACCTCACCCATGATCTCTCCGACGAGGTCGAAACGCCGGCCGATCTGAGGGTGCTCCCCATCGTGACGCAAGGCTATCGCGGTTATCAACTGGCGGGTGACGTCGCCGTTCTGGCCCCAACCGCAGATCTCGTTGTGGCAGAGCTCCGGTTGCGCCGCCCACCAGGCGGCGGTCTTGGCGTTCTCGTTCACCTGGGTCTTCCACCTCTGCGCCGCTGCCGCGCCGACCAGGCCGCCGCCGTGGATCAGGGGTACGGTACGTCCCACCTTCCTGGCGATCGACGCGGGAAGACTGCTCTGAGCTCCGGCTTCGATCTCGTCACGCCGCCTGCAGAGCTGCTCGACCGCCAAGTCGATCCACGTCGCGCCGCCCCGGTAGAGACCTAGGTGCTCCAAGGCGACCAGAGCGGGAACGAGCATGGCTCCAAGAGCCGCACGCGGTTGGGGGATGTCGGCGGGCACCGAGAAGACCGCTGCCCCGGCAGAACGGGCCATCTGGGCGAGCTGACCTCCTCCGGTCACGGCGACCAGCCGGCCCCCGGCGTCGAGGGCGTCGGTGGCCACCTGCAGTGTCTCTTCGGTGTTACCCGACGCGGACACAGCGACCACCAATGTTTCTGGACCGACAAAAGCCGGGCATTCGTACGACTTGCAGACTACGACTGGTACAGACATCAAGGGAGAGGTTGCGGCCACGACGATATCCCCGGTGATCCCGCTCCCGCCCATACCGGCGATGAGGACGGCGTCTGGCTCGAACGGCTCCAACTGGTCCGCCTCCTGCGACGCGCGGATAGCAGCATCGGCGACCTGCTCAGGGAAACCAGCAGCCAGAGCGAACATCCCGACAGTGTCGACGGCGTCCGCCGGTGCGCTCAACTGGCAGCCTGCCAGTTCGGGGAGATGCCCTCCGAAGCGGCCTTCGTCTCCAAGCGCGCCGCTTCGGCATCGTCGACGACCTCTGCTTCGTCTATAAGCATGACAGGTATGCCATCTTTGATCTTGTAGAGCATCCGCAGCCGCGGGTTGTACAAGGTCTCTTCGCCGGCGAAGTACAACAGGGGTCCCTTGTCCTTGGGACAAGCGAGTATCTCCAGCAGCCTCGGGTCGAGCGTCATGGGGTTATTTTCCTTCCCTTCCGGCGTTCCCGGACACTTCCTTAATCACAGCTAGGACCTGAGCGGTCCGCTCGTCGCAGCTTTGACGGTCGGCGGCCTCCAAGTTGAGGCGCAACAATGGCTCGGTGTTAGACGGCCTGAGGTTCATCCACCAGTCGGCCCCCTCGACGGTGAGACCGTCCAGGCGGTCCTGGGAGAGCGCCGAGAAATGCTCGGCTACGGCTTCGATGACACCGTGAGGGTCCGACACTTCGGTGTTGATCTCGCCGGAGTCGGCATAACGCTCGAAGTCCCGTCGGAGGTCCGACAGCGGACGGTCTGTCTTGCTTAGAACTTCGAGTACAACCAACGCCGCGATCGACCCCGAATCAGCCCTGAAATTGTCCCTGAAGTAGTAGTGGCCCGAATGCTCGCCTCCGAACAGAGCGTTCGTCTCCGCCATGACAGCCTTGATGTAGGAGTGTCCTACCCGCGTTCGGATAGCGGTCCCCCCCCGCTCCGCGATTATTTGGGGTACGGCTTTCGAGCAGATCAGGTTGTAGAGGATCGTCGACCCCGGATGCTTTTCGAGCATCGCTGCCGCGACCAAAGCCGTCGTCGTCGACCCCGAAAGCGGCACTCCTTGATCGTCGACCAAAAAGCAACGATCTGCGTCACCGTCGAAGGCCAATCCCACGTCGGCGCCGCTGGAGCGGATGCGCGCCTGGAGGTCGACGAGGTTCGCCGGCTGGATCGGATCGGCCGGGTGGTTGGGGAAGTTACCGTCGAGCTCGCCGTAGAGGATTTCCAGTCGCATCGGCAGACCCTCGAACACCGCCGGCACTACCAGACCGCCCATCCCGTTGGCAGTGTCAGCCACGACCTTCAGAGGCCGCAGAGCCTCACGGTCCACGAACGAACGAACCTTGGCTGCGTACTCTCCCAGTACGTCAGCGCGGACGATCTTGCCCGTCGAGCCAGACGCGGTCTGGTCCCGGCTCTCGGCGAGGCCAGCGGAAAGGATCGAGGCAACCTCCGCCTTGATGTCGGTTAGGCCGGACTCGACGCCGATGGGCCTCGCTCCGGACCTGCACAGCTTGATCCCGTTGTAGCGGGCCGGGTTGTGAGACGCAGTGAACATCGCTCCGGGCGCGTCCATCAGACCCGAGGCGAAGTACATCTCGTCGGTGGAGCAGAGGCCTATGTCCACCACGTCCACACCGGCGGCGGTCACTCCCGCGCTGAACGCCTTGACAAGCTCGGGACCGGAGGGTCTCATGTCCATGCCTACGACTATTCGCGTCGACCCTGCGAAGTGAGCGAACGCCGTGCCGAGTGCTTGAGCTAGGCTTGCATTGATCTGCGCTGGGAACACGCCTCGGATGTCGTAGGCCTTGAAGATGTCGTCCAAGCGGGAAGATTCCTGTGCAGTCATTTCAGATGAGACCTTAGTGGGCGTAGACGTGCCGTCGGGTGAAAGCGCCACCCGCTCCAGTAGGGTCGGGGATGACACTTCGAGCTCGGCTTCACCAGGTTCACGCTCGGCTTCACCAGGTTCGTCTGGGCCTCCAGCCTCGTCCCGGTCAGCGACCGCCGCCGAGGGAAGCGCCGTAGCATCAGGAGACGATGACAATCGGGTGCCAGCGGCGTCCGGGCGCCACCGGCGCTTCCGGCCGGTCCTGTAGGCCACAGGCCCTACCCGCCATACGACTATCAAGGCGCCAAATCCGATGAGCGTCAGGATCTCGCCGAGCCAGTCGACCGCTGTCTTGGTGTACGACAGGGTGACGTGGGTGGCGGTGGGCACGACGACCATCAAGTTGGGAGTAACCCTGTAGACACCTTTAGCCCCCGAGACGTGCCAGTTCGGAAAGTACGACTCGTGGACGAGCACCGGGACGCCCGTCCGGTCCACGTTGAACGAGATGGTCTGCGTACCTTGCACGATGTCGGTGATCGAGACGGGCGGGAGTGCCTTAGCGGGAACGTCGGTTTGGGTGGGGCTCACACGCTCCCACGTGGAAGGTCCGGTCGCCGTCTCGTACACGTCCCAGCGAGACGGGTCCAGGTACCAGGACTCTGCCGCGTTCAGCCATAACGCCGGGTTGCGTGTGTCGACTCCGGTCATCACGACCGGCTGGTTCTGCAGAGGGGTGACCAGGGTCGAGCCGAGGATCTCGTATATGTCCCACGTGCGCTGCTTTACTGTCGACGTCGACCCAGTCGTGTAGGTCACCGGGTACGGTCCGACCGTGGCTATAAGTTTGAGCTTGGGATCCGCGTTGGCAGCCGCCTCGATCGTCGGGGTCTCCGCCATGAAGTAGCGGTCCCCGTTCATGATCAGATGGTCGATGCCCTCTGACACATCGGGGGACGCCGGGTAGTCGAGGCCTCTGACCGGGTTCGCAGGTTGCACCGAAAGTTCGGCGGCATTGAGGAAGTGGAACGGAGTGGTAGCCGAGGACTCGTAGTAGAGCCCTTCCTCGGAGCCGATACAACCGTTCGTCCAGTACGGAAGGAGCATCAACGCGTCGGGGGTTCCCATGTCGTTGAGCTCTGGCTCGTACTGCCACATCGCCTGGCCACACCCGTATTCCTGGCCGATCTTCGCCATCTCGGCGACGAGGGCGAAATACTCGCTACGCCGAGACTTACCCGGGTTCTGGTAACCCGAGTAGTTCCAGTAGACCCAGTCCGGGATGAAAGAGCTGTCCGTGCTAGTGATACCCAGCCAGTCGTAAGCACCGCTCGACGTCGTATGGCCGAATGGCAGGTCGTGGAGAGGGTACAGAACCCAGCCGAAAGACGCCACGGCGACGACGACAGCCACGGCGAGGGCGCCGAGGCCGCCAGGACCTGTAGCTCCCGACTTGAGGTGCCTTCCCTCCAGGCTGGCAATCGATGCCCGGGATTCGCCAGTGGCAGCGTTGGCTCGGCGGTTCCTGACCGCCTCCACGACGAGCATGCCGCCTTCTGCGACGGCCAGCCCGGCTAGTAGGTACAAGCACAAGAACCAAAACGGCAAGGCCCGGGCGTTCCAAAGACGGTTTTGGGGTGAGAAGCGGAACACCAAGGCGCTGACAGCCGCCATGATTCCCCAGAACAGACCGAGCCGGTTGAGCCGCAGGCCCGAGAACACCAGCCCGAGGGCTGCGAGCGCGATGAGCCAGAGGTCCTTACCCGGGAACAGGGAGGCGACATAGTTCGTCAGGTTCTGATAGCCCATGTTGGTCGCGTAGGGCAGGTCCCAGTAGAAGGGCAACGCCCAGAAAGCCAGGAGCAGGACAACTATCACGCCCGTCGGTACCGCCCAACGAACAAGACGGCTCCAGTCGCGCGTGGATACCAGGCTCATGGCGACCAGCACGACGGCTCCGACAGCAGCGAAGATCAACGGTAGGACGTGGCACAGTCCGCAGCATGCCAGGATGACCGCCGCAGAAGCTCGGTGCTTGCCGTTGTCCAATCCTCGGGCGACCAAGCCGAGGAACAGGATCGCGAACGTCAACGAGATCGAAAAGGAGAACTCGCCCGCCATCGTCGAGGCGATGTTCCCGCCGTAAATGGTGAACTGCCTTGTGAAGATGAAAGGCAACGTTGCGACGGCTAGAGCGGCCGGCACGGGGAACGCCGCTTTAGCTAGACGGCCCATCACCCAGGCTGCTATGGGCAACGTGACAAGGCCGATCACCGTGACCAGCTTGAAGGCGATGTTGTACGGGATCACGTAGGAGGCGAGAGCTATCACCCATATCGGCAGGGGGAAGAAATACGTGAGAGCAGGGAAGCCGTCGTACCAGTCGGGGGCCCAGCCGTTGAGTTGGAGGTGGGGGAACAGCGCTCTCTTCACGAAGGCCGGCAGCCACACGTGTGCTCCCATGTCCCCGCCTGTGGGCGTGGTGTTGGCAAAAAGCTGAGAGGGCTGCAGCTCCTTGAAGACGAAGACCACGGCCGATGCCACTATTAAGAAAGTGACGACCGCTTGCGGGTTGAACCTCTCCCGCAACTTGTCGAGCTTGGGCTGGGCAGAGTCGGGAGGCCAGATGAAGTGCTCGTACCCTGACAGTGGCGACTTATCGGAGGGAGCGTCAGTCGCTGTCATCTGTTCCCATGTTGCCTTGTATCGCGCTCCTGCACCGCTCGCCCGGCACCGGACAAGCCCGGACCGACTCCGGGTGAATGTGTCGAGGTATGAGCTACAGGGCACGCCCCGGCTGGCAGCCAGAGTCCTAGAAGAGACCTCTGGGCTAAGTGTCGGCGGCTATTCCCAAGACCGCGTCGAGGGTGAGAGACCCCTCCAGGCCCTGCCACCATCGTCGATCGCAGTTGGAGCAACTCAGCATAGTGACCGGCTCCCCTTTGATCTGGATGTCGATCACCACCAGGTTCTTGGTTCGACACGCCGGACACTTCACGGATAGAAATATCGGCACGGCTGACTATTGACTTTAGGACGCTACGACTGGCGGAGCGGATCATTTCAGGTGAGCGACGGCCAGGACGGCCGCAGCGTTGAAGGCTGCGTGAGCGGCGAAGGAGATAGCAAGTCGGCCCGTCGCCCAGGCGAGGAAGCCTAGGACAACCCCGAAAGCTGCGAGCCCGACGAACTGGGCGGCCTCGAAGTGCGCTAGGGCGAACAGGACAGCGCTTAGCAGGATCGCCCACGGTGCGCCGATCCGTGCCACTAATGAGCGCATCAGAAGACCCCTAAAGAACAGTTCCTCCACGAACGGGCCTCCCAGCGCCAAAAGCAACATCAAAACGCTGAGCGCAGCAACCGAGTGCACCGACCCGGTATAGCTTCGAGCCGGACCGGAAAGTTGGTTGGACAGGTGACGGTCCAACGCTTCTAGAGGGTAGTAGACGACTGGGATGAGACCGTACTGGCACATCAGGCCTATCACAGCTCCGATAGGGAGGTCCCACCACTTAATTCTCGCTAGACCGAAGTCGGCCACGACCCGGCCGGTTCCCCGCGCTCTGCTGAACACGACGACCGCCCCGACCAGAGCAACCCACAAGCCGGCGAGGTCTGCTGCGGTGACCACAAGCGGCACGGCTCGCGACGACCCGACCCTATAACCGCTGGCAGAGGCGGCGATCGCGGTCGTCGCGGTTGCCACGAGGATCCCGGCGGCGAAGCCGAACACTGCGAACCAAGCGCCGCCCGGCGAGACGAGCAATCCTTCGCCCGAAGGCTGAGAACTCAAGACGCCGCCGGCGACACCGCTTCGCCGGTCTGGTCGGGCGGCCGGTCCGGGCTCGGCGTACGGCGGTCGACCCTGGCCCATCCGACGGGAGCCGACAGGCGATCCGCGTGCCCCGAGCACAGCCCCCACTGGTCGCCGCCGTCGATGGGAGCGGCGTCGAGCCAGATGCGCCGGCCGGAGTAGTCGTAGGTCAACCATGCGACCGTAGCTCCCCGGCAGCCAGGCTTCGCGCAGAGCATGGCTTCTCTCACAGCTGAAGTTTATCTACGCTGTCCCACCAAAACGGGGTACCCCGGCCTAGCATGGTGGTATGAGCAGGCAACCCGGAGATATGCGCGACATGAGGCCGGGCGGAGGCCCAGGAACCCCCGGGACCGGACAGCCGTCAGGTGCCAACTGGCGGTGGATAGCCGTTGTCCTCGCCGTGGTCGTGGTCCTAGCTATCGCCCTGTCGTCGGTGACCAAGTCCTCCAGCCCGCCCTCGCAGAGCTACGGAGCTTTCGTTTCTGCACTGAACTCTGGGCAGGTAGCAGCCGCGACCGTGAACAACGACACAGGCCATATCACCTACACGGACAAGTCAGGCAACCAGTACTCGGTGCAGGGCCCTCCCCTCGTGGGCAACGGCACTACCCTGGCGCTGTACCAAAAAGACATCAAAGACCTCACGCTGACCAATTCGACAACCAGTGCGCTCGCCACCTGGCTTCCGTGGATCATCTACGGCCTGCTGTTCGTAGGGCTGCTCGTGTGGATCTCCAGGCGCGCCCAAGGTCAGATGAGCGGGATCATGTCAATCGGGAGATCCAAAGCGAAGGTCTACACGACCGAAAGGCCGCGCACGACTTTCGCCGACGTCGCCGGCTACGACGGAGTGAAGCTGGAGATAAGGGAGGTCGTAGACTTTTTACGCTCGTCGAACCGGTTCAAGGAGATCGGGGCGAAGATTCCGAAAGGGGTTCTCCTGGTCGGACCTCCCGGTACAGGCAAGACTTTGCTTGCTAGGGCGGTGGCCGGGGAGGCGGGGGTGCCGTTCCTTTCGGTGACCGGCTCCGACTTTATGGAGATGTTCGTGGGTGTCGGCGCTTCGCGCGTCCGCGACCTGTTCCAGACCGCCCGCAAACAAGCTCCGGCGATCATCTTCATAGACGAGATCGACTCGATCGGACGCAAGCGGGGAGCCGGCCTCGGGGGAGGTCACGACGAACGGGAGCAGACGCTCAACCAGATGCTCGCCGAGATGGACGGCTTCGAAACGACCGAGGGGGTCGTGATGATGGCCGCTACGAACCGACCGGACATTCTCGACCCGGCGCTTCTACGCCCGGGGCGTTTCGACCGTCAGATCGTCGTGCCCCTGCCCGACCTGGAAGAGCGCCTGCCCATCCTGGCGGTTCACTGCAAGGACAAGCGCGTGGACCCAGATGTAGACCTGACGGTGGTCGCCCGCGGCACGCCGGGTATGAGCGGGGCCGACCTTGCCAACCTGGTCAACGAGGCTGCACTGCACGCTGTTCGCCGCGGGGCGACCGCCATCGCCATGCGCGACTTCGAGGCGGCACGTGACAGGGTCCTCATGGGCCAACGTCGAGAGTCGACCGTCCTGTCGGACAAGGAGAAGGAGGCCACCGCCTACCACGAGGGAGGTCACGCCGTCCTCGCCTATGTGCTTCCCGACGCAGACCCCGTGCACAAGGTCACAATCCTGCCCACGGGAATGGCCCTCGGCGTTACGCAGCAACTGCCGATAGAGGAGCGCCACACCTACTGGCGGGAGTACATAGAGGACGCAATGTGCGTGATGATGGGCGGTCGTTGCGCCGAGCAACTCATCTTGGGAAGCCTGTCGACCGGCGCTTCGAACGACCTGCAGAGGGCGACTGAGATGGCCCGCAAGATGGTACGGGAGTTCGGCATGAGCGACCGCATCGGGCCGATGGCGTGGGGACAGGAGGCGCAGGTCTTCCTCGGCGAGGACCTGATGCACAACGCTCGCGACTACAGCGACGTGACCTCGCGTGTGATCGACGAGGAGGTGGAGCGGATCCTTAGGGAGCAAGAAGCCCGGGCGACCCGCCTGCTCTCCGAGCACCGTCGAGGCCTCGCGGCGGTCGCCTCGGCGCTTCTCGAAAAGGAGACCATCGACGGCGCCGAGGTTGGCCGGCTGGTAGACGAAGCGTACGGCAGCCCGGTTCATGACGGCGCGCCGATTGTGCCGCGTTTCGCCGAGATAACCGGTGACTCGCTCGACTTGTAATAGGACCGCTAGCAATCCGACGTGCCTTCGATCCCCTCGACACGGCAGGGAGGGCGATCTATTACTGTTCGGTCAGTTGCTGTTCAACGGGACTGCTGGGCTGAGCCCAACTCCACCGGCGCCGCCAACCCCGTAGATGTCGTACTCGACGAAAACCGACGAGCTGGCCTTCACTTCCAAGGGTCCAGTCGACGGCGAGGTCACAGCGAAGCTGTCCTGCTCACCGGGCGCTACTGTCAACGCCCCTCCGTTTGGCAAGGCCAGCCCGGAGCCTGCCGATAGCGATGCCACCCGGGCGGCGACGGTCGTCGCCCCCGGGTTGTAGACGACGACCACGCCGACGTGGTGGGAGTCTACGCCAGTGGCGTCGACAAGCCACGCTGCGGCGCTCGCTGTCTCGCCGAGAATCTGGCCATTTCCGTTGATGGTCCCGGCTACCCCTGAGAGAGGGATCGTGGCCCCGGATGCGGTAAGGGTACGTTCGGCCACGACGGGGACGCCGTTCGTGCTCACCAGCGTCGCCGTGTGGGCAACTCCCGCCGGGATTCTTGCCTGTTGCTCTGACACGACCGGGACCGCCTGCCCGGGGCCGACGCTGAAATCAAACGGTTCGGCCGCAGCTCCGGCCATTCCTATCGACAATCTGACCTTCGCCTCGACCGATCCCGGGTTGAATACGACGTACTGTTCCTGCAGGTTATTGCCGGCGAGACCGTCAGGCCACGACCAGGCCAGGGCTGCCCCGGGAGAGCCGAGGGTGACCGTTACCCCGGCTGTAGGCCATGCAGGATCCGCCAGGGGCTTGCTCGCAGCGACGCTGCCGACGAGCGGAGCACCCGAAGGGGGCGGGGTGACAATCTCGGTCTCCCAGGCCACGACGCTCCCGGTACGGGCTTTGACAGTCGTGTCTATCGTGCTGCGACGGCTCAGGTAGCTGCCAAGGTCGACGGTCACCAGCCCGTCCGCAGGGACGTCGATCCCTTGGAAATCCTGGGGCTGCTCGACACCTTGGTTGGTGACGAATCCGAGGTCGACGATCGTCGACGTAGGGTACGGGTTCAAAAGCGAGATGTACTCGTCGGCGTTCACTCTTGTCTGGCCGCCTGGAAGGTACCACGTAGGGGATCCGGAAGTCGCGCACGGGCTGACCGACGCCCCTAGAGGCCCTCCGACCGACTGGTAGACGACGACCTGCCCGGCGTCGGCTTCGACTATCGCACCGGACCATCCTCCGGTCCCAGCGGCGACCTCAGGGACCGTTACCGATCCCCTTGCTGGAACGTCCACCGTCTTTGGGATAGGGACGCCGGCCGTACCGACTACGGACACGGTGGCCGTGACTTCGAGCGCTCCTGCGTTGACTATGACCACCTGACCCGAGGCGTCACCTGCGGGGTTCACCGACGACGTCGGGGCGGACGGGGTGGCAGCCGGAGTTTTCGCGGTCGTCGAGGCCGTCACGGTTGTGGTCGTGGTGGTGCTGCTCGCAGGCACTGAGTTTTCAGCCGTCGAGGTGGCGCCGGCACAGAACCACGACGACGAGAGAGCTGCGGCCGGGGCAGCTGCTGGCGCTATCGGAGCCGCTCCTATTTGAGGTGACTGCTTCACGGACCCCGAAGCGGAGTGGTCGACGAGCCCGACCACCACCACTACGCCTAATACGAACGACACGACCCTCGTACGGCGAAGTCCGTCGGAGGTCCCCCACCTGCGGCCGCCCCCGGGTAGGCGGCCGTCACCTATATCCGCTGCGACCTCACCAGGAGCTCCGTCTTGGCGTTCGGGAGTGTCTTCACTCATCGACCCAGCTCCCGTCGGCTCCCCACTTATCATTTGCGCCAACGACGCCGGCAGTCTGCGGCGCAGACCGTCTGCGCCGCGCAGCCTCCGACTGGGTACGCCTAGCCGGTGGGTGCGCCGGCTCGAACCATTCTCTAGGAGCGACGCGCTCCTCTACGCCGACCCCGTTGTAACGGCGCCGGGAGATAACGACTGCCGCTACGGCCAGTGCTACCACTATGAGCTGCCCCACCTGGAGTAATCGCAGGCCCCAAGGGGTGGTGTAGCGAAGGGAGACGGCTGGCGTGGTCGGACTGATTTTTGGCACTTCGAAGGCCATCGCCCACCCGAAAGCCCGCCTCGGCGCCACCTTCGCTCCTCTCAGGTCCAAGGACCAGCCCTTCGAGAATGTGTACCCTACGTAGGCTACGCTCCCGGACTTCAGCGTCCCATCCGCAGCTGCGGACCCGCCGCCGAGAACCCCAGTGGACCCGCCCAGTTCGGTCTGCTGCAACGGACGCTCCGCCTGATAGGCGCCGCTCCCCGACGAGCCCGGACCTTCTGACAAGGCGACGCCGATCGCGGCAGGGGGAAGCGTGGAGCGCACCGGAGACCACACCGAGTTCTCGTACACCTGGTAGTGGCTGTCGCCGACGTCAAGGGGAGCTAGGTCGGTCTGAGTTTCGAGGCCTGCGAGCAAGGCGTCCGGGACCGGAACGGATCTGGATCCGGAACCGGTTGGCCCGGTGTGGTTAGCTACGACAATGTATCGGACCCCGGCCGGGGCGAGAAGGTGTCCCAAACGGGTGGTCAGCTTGTCCTGGGCAGCGATGAGGTCGCCGGCTAGAACCGGCGAGGCTCCTGGCGATCCGGTCGGGAACTCGTCGGTCAGAGTGGGGTCTATCCCGAATGTGGTCGCGTAGCCAAACCCCGGCTCGAGACGCCGACTCGCAAGCGGCAGAGCGCCGGGAACGCCAACCCACAAGACTCGATACCCTCCCGCTGACGGGCTCGCCAGCAAGGACAGAGCGCTCGAAGGGCTCGCAGACGGCATGTCCCAGCGTCCGCCGCTGGACGCAGCGACGAACGGAACCGCCGCCAGCGCCAGGCATACAGCTCCTGCGGCGGCGGCACCCTGACGCCAACCGAAGCGGTATCCAGGCAGGTCGATCTCGAACGACGCTGCCCCGAGAGCCACCGCACTCGCTAAGGCGGCCGCCGCTGGAGCCAGCACCACGTCGGCAGGCAGGTGGGGTAGCACTCCCCTGGTGGCCGCCCAGGCGACTCCAAAGCACACAAGCGCCACCGCCCACATGCGTGACGCCCAGGCCAGCCTCCAACCCCGACCCAAAACCAATGCGAGCGCGGCGGCTACTAAGACGAGCCACTCCCAAGCTCCCGAACCGTAGGGGCCGGTGTGAAAGCGCAGCACCGACGACCACCCCAGTCGATCCTCAGCCGACAGGGACGGCCCCCCTATGGCTGTGGGGCTGAAGATTACCGTCGCCGACCAAGGCAGGCTGAGGACGAAACCGACCACCACCGAAGTCACCGTTACCGCCCCGAAACGAGCGACGGTCGCTGTGTCCCCGGCGACGAAGGAACCGACTATGAGACCGATCCCGACGACGACAGCCACGTAGAAGAATGACGGTGCGCTTGTGGCCGTTGCCCCTATGAGCGCCCCTAGGACGAGAACCTTCGCTGCGAGGGCCGCTGAAGCTCCGCGAGGGACAGGTATCGCAGTGGAGACCTCGACCATGCGGGAGAGCACCCAGGGTGCGGCGGCGAACGCCACCAACCCCTCCCAGTCACCTTTGGAGATCGCGTTATAAGCGAGTGGGACCACCGCATATGTCACAGCGGCGAGGAGTTGTCCCCGCTTCGAACCCCACCACCTCGCACCCCTGTAGGCGCCGGCGGGTCCGACGACGAAAGGCATCAAGGCAAGCAGCTGGGCCAGGGTGCCCACAGCTCCAAACAGCGCCGTGGCAGCGAGACCTATGAGAGCCAACATCGGCGTGGCCGGACTTGCCACGCCGAGCCCAGACGTCTGCCAGCCCGACCACCAGTCGGACCAGATAGAAGCCCATCCAGACGTCACGTGGGGTAGCTGTCCCACCTGAGGTACGCCGTGACCGAGGATGTTTCGTGAACCGAACACGAACACCACGAAGCCCGCTGCCAGCAGCGCAACAAGGACTCTCCGACCGCCTGAACCGGCGAGTGGATGTCCCCGGTCACCGCGGGCCGCCTGGCTGGCGACTGCGCGACCGCCAGCGTCTTTGCGCTGGTCAGCGCCGCTGCGTAGATGATCGGCCCGGGATCGCAGAAAGGCCGTGACCTGCCCGGCAGTTCCCGCTTGCAGCGACCTCAGCGCGCGGTCTCCAACCCGCCTGCTTCGCTGAACAGCTCTCCGGGAGCGCATGAGATCTGCGGGTTGGCGCAGCGCCAGCACAGGAGCGCTTAGCGTCGCCCCGGCTTCGGCTCTACGGCCGCGGCCGGCGAGCACCAACGCTTCGACGAGGGCCCACATCAGGCCGAGGGGAAGAGTCCAGATGAGGTTGAACCACTTGTAACATGTGAGGACCGTCCTGTAGCGGGCCACCTCTAATTCGCGCCTGCGACGCGCCAGTCTCTCCTCGCTGCGAGCACCGTCGCGATATTCCGCTTCGTGAGGGTGCTGCACGTGGCGGACGGTGGCTGCTGGCACGACGACTAGGCGTGCGCCGAGAAGCTTGGCTCGCCACGACAGGTCGAGATCACGACCTTCCCCGTCGAGTTGGGTGCCGAAACCGCCGAGTGTCTGAAAAAGATCGGACCTGACCAGCGTCATGCCCCCCGGCGCAACGAGGATCTCCCGCACCCGATCGTGCTGGGCCTGGTCGAGTTCTCCTGGCTCTACCAGGCCACGGACCATTCCAGCCCAGTCGGTGGTCGCGCCCACTGCCATGAGATGGTCCGACCGGTCCCACTCGACGTACTTGGGGCTAGCAATGCCAGCGTTGGAGCGAAAAGCCTCTTCGACTAGGAGGCGAACCGCCTCTGGGCTCGGAGCCACGTCGTCATGGCAGATTATAAAATGGGAGGCTCCTTCGACCATTCCTAGAGCGGCGTTCACGGCGGCTGAGAAACCTGTGTCAGCCTTGAGACGCAACACGTAGGCATCAGGCGCGGCCGCCTGTACGAGAGGAGAAGTCTCCGGTTCTCCTGTGGTATCTACGATTATCAGCGACAGGTTTGGGTAGTCCTGGTTGCAAAACGCCCGCAGCGACTCGTCGAGCCAGGAGCCGGGGTCACGGATAACCACCACAGCGGCTACCGCTGGGGTCGCAACAGGCTCGGCAGTAAGTGGGTCCGTCGGCATCCGGGTAAACCACAGTAGTTAATGGCAGGGCGACGCTGCCCCGCACCGACCGCCCTTTCGAGGGCAAAGGACCCGACTTCGACCTGTCAGATACCTGGCGTCGGGCAAATCACCTCATTTTAGTGACTTACGTCACTAAAATAAAGATTAACCCGCCACAACTGCTAACTGATGTTATACAATAGTTAGCAGTTGATTTCTTCTACTGAAAGGTTGTGAACATGCCTACCGTGAACCTACCGGGCATCGAGTGGGACAAGGCTACAGCCGGTATCGGCGAAGCCCTCAAGGAGGTAGCCTACGTGGCTGTCGGATTGGGCGTCCTCAGCTTCCAGCGGGCGCAGGTCCGTCGCGTAGAAATGGCGAAACAGTTCTCGAAGCTAACCAAAGACGCGCCGGTTCAACCCCTCCCGAGTCTCGACGTTCTACTTTCGCAGATCGGCAGTGTCGCCAAGATCGTCGACGCTGCGGTTGCTCCGGCCCGCAAGCAGGCCGATGAGCGCCTCGATCGGATGGAAGAGGCCCTCCCCGAAGCTGCCCGCAAGACGGTCAAGTCCGTTCGCGCGACCGCCCTCAGCCAGGAGCAGGCCATCCGCTCCGCGCTAGGGATCGCCTGAGCTTACCGGGACCTCAGGGGTTCCCCGTCCAGTAGTCGAGGACGTCCCTGAGCGTCCGGTCCAAACTGTAGGCAGGCTCCCACCCGCACTCGGATACGAGCCTGCCAGGGTCCCCCCAGAGGTCCGGAACGTCTACCGGCCGTACACGGTCGGGATCGACGACCATAGGAATGTCGAGACCGGAAAGCTCGACAAGACGCTCCGCGACGCTCCTGATAGACACAGACCGCCCGCTGCAGACGTTGTAGACCTGACCGGGTCGGCCCCTTTCAAGCAAAAGGCGGTAGGCAGCCACCACGTCGCGAACATCGCAGATATCACGGTTGACGTCGAGATTTCCCGTTTGGATACCAGAAGCCCCCGAAGCCACGGCCGCAGCGACTTGTGAGGCGAGGGCAGGCACAACAAAACTGGCCGTCTGACCTGGGCCTGTGTGGTTGAACGGCCGTGCGATGATCACTTCCAACTTACGCGCCCTGAACATCTGAAGCGCCACGATCTCAGCGGCGGCCTTACTGGCGGCGTACGGGCTCAGAGGCCTGACAGGCAACTCCTCGGTCGCCGGGAGCGCTTCCCGGCCCGCCCATCCGTACACTTCCGAAGAACTAACGAGGAGAACCCTCGGGGTCTTGGAGCAGGCCGCAGCCGCATCTAGGAGATTCGCGCTACCGACGGTGTTCACCTCGTAGGTGCGGCTCGATTCGCCCCATGACGACCCTACGCTGGATAGGGCGGCCAGGTGAACTATGACCTCAGGAGAGGCTCCGAGGACAGCTTCGCGAAGGGCCGGCGCGTCGGTGACGTCGACGTGCTCGTCGAGCCCGGTAACAGTATCTCCGCTGGCTTCGAAGTGGGTCACTAGCCAGGACCCGACGAACCCTTTGCTTCCAGTGACCAAAACGCGCATCGACGAGACCCTACCTTCTCACGGCGGGCCAGCGCTCGAACGTTCCGTGGTCTATTCCACGGAACGTCGCATAGCATGGCCCGGTGCCCGAATTGTGGAGTCGTAGCGGCCCGAGGGGCCGTTTCGACCCGCCCACCGAACCCGATTGACCGGCCGCAAGCAGCCCAGGCTGCTCAGCGTACAGCCGGTGGTGGACGGTGGCGGTTCCGAACGGGCGCTGCTCGGGCTTGTTCGCGAGATGACCGCGTCGGGTTGGGACTGCCACGTGGCCCTCCCATCCCCTCCGGTACTCGCCGAAGGGTACCGTGACGCCGGCGCCTCCGTGCACATCGTCGCTATGGATCGCCTCACTACGAGCGGTTCGCCGGCCCGCTGGCTTCGTTATGCCATCAGCTGGCCACGCAGCGTCGTCGCCTTGTCGGTTCTCGCTCGACGCATCGGAGCGGACGTCGTGCACTCGAACTCCCTCCACTGTTGGTACGGCTGGGCTGCGGCGCTCGCTGCGGGGCGCCCCCACGTGTGGCACGCCAGAGAGATCGTGTTCCAGTCGAGCCTGGCACTGAGATTGGAGCGCTTCCTGGCAAAGAGATTCGCGCAGCGAGTGATCGCCATCTCCGGCGCAGTAGGTGCGCAACTCGACCAAGCCAACGTCGTGGTCGTCACCGACGAGGCGGATCCCGCCATATTCAATCCGCGCCGGGCTGGCACCTTCAGGCGGGAAGTGGGCATCTCCGACGAGGTTCCCCTGGTCGGCTCCGTAGCCCGGATCGACACCTGGAAGGGATTCGACACTCTCCTCGACGCTTTCCCGATGATAAAGGGCCGTCGACCCGAGGCCGAAGTGGTCGTCGCCGGTCCGGCTGTTCCTGGAAAGGAGCTTTATGCTGCGCGCCTTGAGTCCGTAGCGCGGTCCATACCAGGCGTTCACTGGCTCGGACCTAGAAACGACGTCGCAGAGATCATGGCGGACTGCGACGTCTTCGTCCAGGTTTCGTCGGAGCCCGAGCCTTTCGGGCTCGTGATCGTCGAAGCCCTTGCCTGCGGGACGCCGGTCGTCGCCGGAGCCGCAGGAGGGCCTGCGGAGATCCTCACTGCGACCGCCAGAGCTAACGGCGAGGCCTTTCAGCCTCCTGGCGTTTTGGTCCCTCCTAGGGACCCGAGCAGTCTCGCTGCCGCCGCCATCGGGCTGCTCCCCCGGGGTCCTTCCAGCACCGAGCAGCGACGCTCCCGCAAAGCCCTCAGAGAAGTTGCCGGCGGTGGCTTCGAGACAGTGTTCTCGTCGGTTCTGGAATCTCGGCGTTTCCGCCTCCGCCACAAGTGACAGTAGCGTGGAACGGATGATAGTGGCTCTGTGTGGCGGTGTAGGCGCAGCCCGGATGCTTTCCGGGCTGTCCTCGGTGATCGCTCCCGAGGAGATAACCGCCGTCGTCAACACCGGCGACGACACGATCGTGCACGGCCTTCACGTGTCACCCGACCTAGACACCGTTACTTACACCCTCGCCGGGGCCATAAATCCGACGTCGGGATGGGGGCTCGACGGCGAAACCTGGAGTGCAATGAGGGAACTGCGAGAGCTGAGCCAGGGCCGACTGGGCTGGTTCAACCTGGGTGACCGAGACCTTGGCACACACCTGTACCGCACGAGCAGGCTGAGCGAAGGAGCAACGCTCAGCCAGGTGGCAACAGAGATAGCAATGAGATGGTCAGTGAGAGTAAGGGTCATCCCTATGTCCGACGATCCGGTCCGCACCAAGGTGTTCGTCGCTGACGGAACCGGCGGGGAGGTAGAACTTGACTTCCAGGAGTACTTCGTCAAGGAGCGACACCAAGTTCCCGTACGCAGCGTCGAGTTCCGCGGAGCAGACACAGCGAAGGCAGCCCCAGGCGTACTGGAGGCGATAGCGTCATGCGACACGATCGTGATCTGCCCTTCCAACCCAGTGGTGTCGATCGGCCCTGTGCTTGCTACCGGCGGTATCGGCGAGGCGGTGGCCGCCCGCCGTTCCTCGACGGTGGCGGTGTCTCCTATCATCGACGGCCACGCCCTCAAGGGTCCCGCCGACCGAATGCTCGCCGAGCTGGACCAGGACGCTTCGGTGGTCGGCGTGGCGCGGATGTGGTCTCGCTACTCTGCGACCCTTGTCATCGACGAGGCGGACGCCGGACGCGCAGCCGAAGTGGAAGCCGAGGGGATGGACGTCCTAATCTGCCCGACGGTCATGTCCGACAGAAGCAGGGCCGAGGACCTCGCCCGCAGCGTGCTGTCTCTGCGCACCCCCCGCGCTGCGCTGCAGGCCCTCACCGGCCCGCCACGGCGGGGCACCCTGGACCGACAGTGACGGTCAGCCTCATACCCGTCGAGGGGATAGGCGAGATCCACCCTGGGGACGACCTAGCAGAGATCATCTTCTCAGCGACCCGGCGGTCAAGTGGCGCGCCGGGCCACGCACCAGCTTCGGCCCCCGACTCCGGCAACGTGGTGCTAAGTGACGGTGACGTCGTGGTCGTAACCCAAAAGATCGTGTCCAAAGCCGAGGGGCGCATGGTGAAAATCGACCCTGGCGACCCGCGCTCCCACAAGGTTCACGTCGAAGCGGAAGCGGTGAGGATCATCCGACGGCGCGGGGATCTCGTCATGACCGAAACCCGCCACGGGTTTGTCTGCGCCAACTCGGGGGTGGACTTGTCCAACGTCGAGGCGGGATGGGCAGCGTTGCTGCCCATCGACCCGGACCGCTCAGCGAGGAGGATCCGCGACGGCCTCGTAGCGCGAGGCGCCTCGAACGTTGGGGTCGTCATCTCTGACACTTTCGGTCGCGCCTGGCGCAGAGGTGTCACCGACGTGGCCATCGGCTGCGCCGGGGTGGCGGCGGTAGTCGACCTACGCGGGACCCGCGACGCTCTCGGACGAGAGCTGAACGTCACAGAGGTATGCGTCGCAGACGAGATCGCCGGCGCAGCCGAGTTGGTCATGGGCAAGTCGACCGGGATTCCGGTAGCTATAGTCCGAGGCGTGGACCCCTCGTGGCTTCGCGAGGGGTCGGTTAAGCAAGAGATCGTCCGCCCCCACCAAGAGGACCTCTTCAGGTAACGCCGGGCAGACGCGCGCCGACTAGACCCAAGCCGGCTTGGATTGCGTGACCTGCTCCTATCACGCACAGTCCGTCGAGGGTGGCGCCCTCCCCTATGTTCGCCCGGGGACCTACGATCGAACCGACGATACGGGCTTTGGGTCCGACCACGGCCCCGTCCATCACAACTGAGCTCTCCACCCAGGAGCCTTCACCGATCTCGACTCCGGCACCGACGACGCTGCGAATGACGCTGCCAGCTCCCGTCGCGGTCTGAGCGTAGGCGAGGTTCGCCCTCAAGTAGGCGTCAGGGGTGCCAGCGTCGAGCCATGCTGCGTCCGAACCCAAAGCGAACAGCCTTCCCGCTGCGGCCAACTCGGGGAAAGTCTCGCGCTCTATGGAGACTCTCCGGCCTGAAGGGACACGATCGACGACGGACCGTTCGAGCACGTAGGTCCCCGCATTTATGTAGTTGGTGGGGGCCTCGCCCGGGGGCGGCTTCTCTATGAAAGCCTCGACCATCCCCGCGTCGTCGGTCGGCACGACCCCAAAGGCGGACGGGTCAGCGACAGGGGTGAGTGCTATCGTCGCCTCGGCACTTCGATCCCTGTGGAACGCCACCAGCGCGGTAAGGTCCAAGTCGGTGAGTACGTCACCGTTCACTACCACGAAGGTCTCGTCGAGGCCAGCCTCCACAGCAGCGAAGCGTATCGCCCCAGCGGTGTCGAGAGGCGAGGATTCGACAGCGTAGCGGAGGGTCACTCCACAGCTTTCGCCCGACGGGTAGGCCTCCGTAAAAGCGTCCGGCCGGTATCCCAGGGACAGGACAGCCTCGGTTATCCCGTGCGAGCTGAGCCATTCGAGAACTCGCTCGATCATCGGCCGACCACCGACCGGCAGCATCTGCTTCGGGGCGCTTAAGGTCAGGGGACGCAGGCGGGTCCCCTCGCCACCGACGAGCACCACGGCTTTCATCGTCAGCCCTTGGGGGCCGTCGTGGACGTCGACCCTTTCAACGTCGTCGAGGGCGAGTTCGTGGCGGAAGGCTTGGGCGCTGTCGTCGCAGCGGACTTTGCCGCTGGGACGGTCGTAGCGGACGCTGACGGGACGGTGCTAGCCGTACCGGTCGAAGACGAAGCCGCCTGGAGGGCGCTGAGAGCTTTGCCCACCGAGGCGGGAGGCGCAGGGATCGACGAAGCATCGCCCGACGGCACGAAGGCGATCGTTATGAGGTCACCGTTTACGAAAGGAACTTGAGTAGGGTCGAGCTTGGGAAGCTGGTTCTTGGCACCGTTGTAAATCTCCCCGACTGTATCGCCGACGTAGGCGAACTGTTTCACGTACACGTGTCCGGGTTGCCCCTCGCAAGTGTTGCCATCCAGATAGAGGTGGCCTCCTGGAAGCTGGAGCTCGGCGGCGTTGAGCTTCATGCCAACGGCGGAGGCGAACTTATCCAAAGTGGCGTTCTTGCCGGCGACAGCCTTTACTTTGGGGGCAACCGTGATGATCCCAGTCTGGGTGGTGGTAATGCCCTGCGGGTCGGCGGCCGGGACTTTGATGTCGGGCAGAAACTTGCCGCAAGCGTATACGGCATAGCCTTCGTACCAAGTGGTGCCCACCGTAGGAGCAGTGCCGCCCGCGTTGTTGATCTGCGCGATCAGTCGGTTGCGGCTGGTAACAGTGCCTGCGAGGCCGAGCACCACGATGACAGCGATGACCGCGAAGTACCCCCATGGGGTCCGACGACGCCTACCCTTCCCGCTGCCGATCCCGGCTGCGCGAGCTACTTTCTTACTAGACGAAGCCTTGCCCATGTCGGCGGTCAGGTTAGCCGGTCGAGCGGCCTTCTCCCAGCCAACCCCTCTTCACGCCAGAGACGAACCTCGCAGCGACCGACACCGCAGCCCGGACCGCAAGTCCCAATAGCAGTGCTGCCCGGCCGACACCGGCCAGGTCGCCGGTTCGCCGCCGGGAGAAGATCCACATCGACTTGTGATGAGCCACGATCATCTTGTAAGGATGAAGGTCGGCTGCAACCCCTTGAGCGTGCTTCACGACCGCCGACGGCTCGTAGGCCACCTGCCATCCAGCCTCCCCGAGACGCCAGCACAGGTCCACGTCCTCCATGTACATGAAGTAGGCCGGGTCGAATCCGCCGATCGTCTCCCACGCCTCCCTGCGAGCCAAAAAACATGCTCCTGACACCCAGTCGACCAGGGCCGCCTCCGAGTGATCCCAGTCTACGAGGCGGTAGCGCCGGGTGAAGGGATTCCCGGGAAAGAAAAGTCCCAGCACTGCATGTCCGACAGCGTCGAGCATCGACGGGAACGCCCGCGCCGAAGGGTATAGCGTCCCGTCTGAGTTCAACAGCTTCGGGCCGACCATCCCAACGGCTGGGTTCTCGTCGAGAGTCGAGCGCAAGGCCGCAAGCGCTCCAGGCCGCAGCTCGATGTCCGGGTTGCACACGAGGAGCATCGGGCACCTCGACAGCTCTGGGCGGGCCGCACCGAGGTTCGCCGCGCGTCCGTACCCGACATTCGCTCCCGACGGCAGCCAGATAGCCCCTGCCGTTTCGGCCACTTCCGCCGAGTCGTCGCTCGATCCGTTGTCCACGACGACCAGCCTGGCCACGCCCTCCTCGCGAAGGGAACTCAGGCAACGGCGGAGATGACCGGCCGTGTTGAAATTAACCACTACGGCCGCTATGTCCACCATATCCTCGGTCGCTTTCGGAGCCAGCAACGACGACTGCCGTGGCGGGGGCTGTAGAGACGGCGCGTTCACGCCAGCAACTCTTTGACCGCCCTGTTCAGGGGTTCGTGGTAGTCGTCGAGCAGACCCCGCCCGGACAGGCGCAGCACCGCGTTGTCGAGCACCGAGTTCCTGGGTCTCGGTGCTGGCCTGGGCGGCTGCAGCTGCTCCGTAGTGATCGCTTGCACACGATCCTGATCGCCGCCGCTGGCGACGACCACGTCCCTTGCGAACTGATACCAGCTCGTCGCTCCCTGGTTGGTCACGTGCGCGATCCCCGGAGCGCGATCCCTACCCAGTCTGAGCACCGCTACTGCAAGGTCTGAGGTGAAGGTGGGGCAGCCGAACTGGTCGTCGACGAAACGCAGCGGTCCGTCCCCCGCAGCGAGGCGCAGAATCGTCTTTACCATGTTGCTCCCGAAGGCACCGCAGACCCACGAGGTACGCACCACCGACGCGCCCGGACAGACGGCGAGGACCTCCCGCTCGCCTGCAAGTTTGGAGGCACCGTACACCGACAGCGGGTTGGTCTGGTCCCATTCGTTGTAGGGACGCGACAGCGTCCCGTCGAAGACGTAGTCAGTGGACAGCGCCACTAGATGGGCGCCGTAGCGCTGCGCTGCCTCGGCGACGTTCCGGCTCCCGAGGGCGTTGACCCGAAACGCCTTCCCCGGATCCGCCTCGCAGGCGTCGACCGCCGTCCAAGCGGCCGCGTGGATTACGAGGCTCGGCCGGTACGCTTCGACCGCCGAGAGGACTGTCTCCCTGTCACCCACGTCGAGCTGCCCGCTCGACGCTGCTATGAGTTCCAGGTCCGGCTGGCTCGAAGCGAGCCTGGAGATCTCGCAGCCGAGCTGGCCCCCTGCGCCGGTGATGAGGACCTTCAATCCCACCACCCACGCACCCCCGGCACGTCGTCGCACCTGCCGAGAATCCTCGACGTCATCGGACGCCTTTGAGCGGCTCCCACCACCAGCGGTTGTCCCGATACCAGGCAAACGTCGCGGCGAGGGCCTGATCGAGATCCGCCGACGGCTCCCAGCCGAGCTTGCGGACCTTGGTGGAGTCGACCGCGTAGCGCCGGTCGTGGCCGAGGCGGTCCTCCACGTAGCGGACCATGTCTTCTCCGGCACCAGCAAGAGCGAGGAGCCTGTCGGTCAGATCCCGGTTCGAGAGCTCGTTTCCGGCGCCGATGTTGTATATCTCCCCGGCTTCTCCCTTGCGCAGAACAAGGTCGATGGCTGAACAGTTGTCCTGGACGTGAAGCCAGTCACGTCGGTTCAGGCCATCGCCGTAAAGCGGAACTTTCCTCCCGTCGAGAAGGTTCGTGGCGAAGAGTGGGATCACCTTCTCGGGATACTGCCAGGGCCCGAAGTTGTTCGACGACCGGGTGACGATCACCGGGGTCTGGTAGGTGGAAAAGTACGACAGGGCTATCAGGTCGGAGCCGGCTTTCGACGCGCTGTAGGGAGATCGGGGGTCGAGAGGGTCGGTCTCGACGCTTTCCCCCTCCTCGACAGAGCCGTAGACCTCGTCGGTCGAAACGTGCACAACGCGAGACACCCCGAGAGTCCTACACGCGTGCATGACTGCGTTCGTCCCGACGCAGTTGGTCACCACGAAATCCTCGGGGCCGGTAATCGACCTGTCGACGTGACTCTCCGCTGCGAAGTGGACTACTGAGTCGTGGCCCTCCAGCACCGCTGTGAGAGCTTCGAGGTCGCAGATGTTCGCGTGAACGAAACGGTAACGGCCAGCGTAAAGCTCGTCGAGGCCGGCGAGGGTCGACTCGTTGCCAGCGTAGGTAAGAGCGTCATAGACAGTCACCGCGTCGTCAGTCGACTCCAATACGTGGCGCACGTAGTTGGAGCCGATGAAACCGGCTCCTCCAGTGACGAGAATCTTCATGGCCGCCGAGGTTAGCCGGGACAGCCCAGCGTCGGGTCGGCGTCAAACTCATCGCCGATCCGTATCGCAGTTAGCTGCTGCTCTAATGGGGCTAACTGCCGCGTCGACTACTTGAGGTCGACGCTGCAGTGGTCGCCGACCATGAGCCTGGTCGCACTTGGACGCTGAGCGGTCCTGGTCACGCTCACGTGATGCCCAAGTAGTGAATCCTCGATCCTTCCCGCCTCTACCACGCTGCAGTCGTCAAGGATGACAGCGTGCTCGACCTCGCTGCCAGTGATCGTGCAACGGCGGCCTATAGCGCTGAACGGCCCGATGAAGCTATCGGTTACTGTCGTGCCAGCGCCGATAACCGCCGGACCGCGCACCCGGCTTCGGCGAAGTGTCGCCCCTTCCTCCAACACGACCCGACCCTCTATCTCGGATACGTCGTCTACCTGCCCGTCGATCTGGCGCTCAAGGGTCTCCAGTATCAGGCTGTTGGCCTCCAGCAGCGGAGTCAGTTTGCCGGTGTCGATCCACCAGCCGTCGAGAATCTCGGTGCGGACTCGCAGCCCCTGCCGGACTAACCCTCCGATCGCGTCGGTGATCTCCAGCTCCCCCCGAGCCGACGGCTCGATAGCCGACACGGCGTCGTGGATTCGCGAGTCGAAGAGGTAAACCCCAACGAGAGCCAGGTTGCTGGCTGGGTTGGCTGGCTTCTCCACGAGGCGGACCACCGATCCGTCCGGGCCGAGCTCTGCGACCCCGAAGTGCTGCGGGTCGGGGACAGCCTTGAGGAGGATCTGCGCGCAAGGGGGCTCGGGGTGGCTGCCATCGAGAGTCTGGGCGCTCGCCCGCCGGCGGTCATCCTCGAAGCGCTCGACGAATTCCTCCAACGACTGCTGGAGGAGGTTGTCCCCCAGGTACATGACAAAGTCCTCGTCGCCAAGGAAATCCCGGGCGATTCGCACTGCATGGGCGAGCCCGAGGGGGGCCTCTTGTGGGATGTAAGTGACTTCCACATCCCACTCAGAGCCGTCCCCGACCGCCCCGCGGATCTCGTCGGCGGTGTCGCCGACGATGATCCCCACCGACTTGATGCCCGCCGAGGCGATCGCTTCCAACCCGTAGAAGAGGATCGGCTTGTTAGCGACGGGTACCAGCTGCTTAGCCCGGGTGTGGGTTATGGGTCGAAGCCGGGTTCCTGCTCCGCCGGCGAGGATCAGCGCCTTCACGAGGGGTGACGCTACCACTGGCCATTCCTGCAGGCGGCCGAACTGCTAGCGAAGGTGAGTCACGTCCCCAACCGAAAGCACCGTTTCGCCGCCGTCCTCGCCACGAACGACGAGACGGCCGGCACGGTCCAAGCCGACCGCTACACCTAGCAGCCTTCGTTGCTGTCCGAGATCGACCTCCACGCGACGTCCGAGCGTGGCGCATGCGCCGGCGTAATCGGAAGCGATCCGATCCCAGTCCCCGAGACGGCCGTCCAAGTCGACCAGCCAGCAGGCGACCAGGTCGCTACGCGAAATCCTCCTCCCCGCCAGCTCGTCGAGAATCGCAGCTCCTGGGGGACCGCCGTGCACGTTTAGGCCCATGCCCACAACCACGGCGCTCTGTCCGGGCGACTCCCGGGCAGAGCCGGTCGACGCCTCGGTGAGAATACCGGCGAGCTTAGCGGTTCCATCCGCTGCGAGCAGGTCGTTGGGCCATTTTATGAGAGTCGGGACCCCGGCTACCTCGCCGCATGCGAACTGCGCTGACAGCGCAGCAGCGCCAGCCAAGAGGTGCCAGCGCTGCGGGTCGAGCCCCGCCGGCCTGAGAAGCAGCGACACGAGGAGCGCTTCGCCCGAGCTGGCCTCCCATCGCCTGTCGAGGCGTCCACGACCGGCGGTTTGGAAGTCGGCTACGACCACGAGCCCGTCGCCTCCACCGCTCGCCGCTACCGACATGGCGTCCCTGTTAGTGGAGGCGGTCACCTCGACATAGCGCACGTCCCTGAACCGGAACCCTCCAGCTGCCCTGGTTCCTGCACGCTCCGTGATCCGTCGGACTAGCCCATTTTGGTTCATGCTGACAGAATGCTTTCTCGTGCTCAACAAGGTGCTCATAGCCAACCGGGGAGAAATCGCAGTTCGGGTGATCAGGACCGCCCGAGAGCTCGGTGTTTCCACCGTAGCCGTCTATTCGGAGCTCGATCGTGATTCCATGCACGTCCGAATGGCAGACGAGGCGTACGCCCTTGGAGGCCAAACAGCAGCGGAAAGCTACCTGGCAACCGACAAGATCCTCGACGTGCTCGCCCGTTCCGGAGCGGATGGTCTCCACCCCGGATACGGCTTCTTCTCCGAGAACGCCGATTTCGCCAGGGCGGTGTCGGACACGGGGGTGGCGTGGATAGGGCCGCCGCCCGAGGCGATCGAGGTGATGGGCGACAAGATCAGCTCTCGCCTCGCAGCCCAGCGCGCTCACGTAGCGGGCGTGCCGGGCACCACGGAGGTGCTGCACTCCGCTGACGAGGTGGTGGCTTTCGGTGAAACCCACGGGTGGCCGGTCGCTATCAAAGCGGCCTATGGAGGCGGCGGACGTGGGATGAGAGTGGTGACGCGTGCCGAGGATGCTGCATCAGCTCTGGAGTCGGCTCAGCGAGAGGCGGAGAAGGCGTTCGGGCGCTCGGAAAGCTACTTGGAGCGCTACCTGTCGTGGCCGCGCCACGTGGAGGTCCAGGTGTTTGCCGACACCCACGGCAACGCCGTATACCTAGGCACCAGGGACTGCTCAGCGCAGCGACGACACCAGAAGCTGATCGAGGAGGCCCCGGCTCCGGGCATCCCCGAAGAGACCCTCGAAGCGATGGGCGAAGCTGCCGTGAAAGTTGCCAAGGCCTGCGGTTACGTCAACGCCGGCACTGTAGAGTTCATATACCAAGACGGGGACTTCTTCTTCTTGGAGATGAACACACGACTCCAAGTCGAGCATCCCGCCACGGAGCTCGTCTACGCCAGAGATCTCGTTGCGCTGCAACTGCGGGTTGCGTCAGGCGAACCGCTCGGCTTCACCCAGTCAGACGTCAAGCCGTCCGGTCATGCCATCGAGGTGCGCCTTAACGCCGAGGATCCCGCCGAGGGGCGGTTCCTGCCGTCGCCTGGCACGATCACCCGTTTCGACCGGCCGGACGGTTTCGGGGTGCGCGTCGATGCCGGCTACAGCGCCGGCGACACGGTAAGTCAGTTCTACGACAACCTGATAGCCAAGCTCGTCGTCTGGGGAGTCGACCGAGAGGACGCCCGAAGGCGGGCTTTGCGGGCTTTACGCGAGACCGTTATCGAAGGTCCAGCGACTACGATCCCGGCCGACATCGCCATCCTAGAACACGCCGACTTCGCCGCTGTTCGTCACTCGACGAACTGGGTTGAGACCGCCCTGGACTTGAGCGGCGTCACCTCGCTGGCGACACCGGGCGACCAGCAAGGAGACGGGTTGGTCAGGCGCGAAGTAGACGTCGAGGTCGACGGCAAACGCTTCGCCGTCAAGTTGTGGGTGCCCGAGGGTGACTCCGGCGGGGGAGCGCAAGCCGGCGGGGCGGGCAGGGGCTCGGCCAGTGGGGCGGGATCGCGCCAGAGCCGCCCCCGGCCGGGCGGAGCGGGTCACCACCATGCGGGTGGCGGGGGGAGCGGTCAGGTCACCGTGCCCATGCAGGGGACGATCGTCAAGGTCCTAGTTTCGGTGGGTGACGAGGTCGAGGTCGGCCAGGCAGTGACGGTGCTCGAAGCGATGAAGATGGAGAACAACATCACCTCGGAGACCTCAGGCACAGTTACCGAGATCATGGTCGCCCCAGGAGACTCCGTAGGAGCCGGTGACGTGGTCGTGGTCATCGCCTGATCGCCGGCCCCAGCAAGCGCAAGCGCCGGCCCCGACGTCGATTGAGGGCCCCGACGAAGCTCTACTCGGCTGCTTCGGCCAGGGCCTCGGACAACGTCGGGTGGGCCAGGCAGCTCTCGACGATGTCGCTCACCTTCAAGTTAGCGGTGACGGCGAGAGCGAGAACCGATATCAACTCGGCTGCGTGGCGTCCGACTATCGAACCGCCTAGCACGACGCCGGTGGCAGGATCGGAGATGATCTTGACGAAACCGCCGGTGTCGTCGTTGATCATCGCCTTTGCCGCAGACGCGTAAGGCACCTTCGTGACGCGGATCTTCCGTCCTGTTGCGAACGCCTCAGCCTCGGCGAGGCCGACGTCGGCTATCTCCGGTTCGGTGAAGATCGCCGACGCTGCCTTCTCGTAGTCGATGTGGCGGTGCTCGCGGGTGTGTATACCCATGATGTGCTCGGCGATCTTACGTCCCTGCATGGACGCCACCGACGAAAGAGGCAGTTTCCCCGACACGTCTCCCGCAGCGTAGATGTGGGGGACGTTGGACTGGCAGTGATGATTGATCGGTATGTAACCGCCGTCGGTGAGCACGCCTGCCGATTCGAGATCGAGGCCGTCGCTGTTTGGAATCGAACCGATCGCAAGAAGAGCGTGGCTGCCTTTGGCAACGCGCCCGTCGTCACAGCGCACGTCGATTGCGCTTTCGGTGACGTCGATGCCTTCGGCCCGCGCGCCCTTGAGGAGGCGGACGCCGCGACGCAGAAGCTCGTCCTCCAAGGCGGCGGCGACTTCGGGGTCTTTGCTCGGCAACACCTGCTGGCGACTGACGATCAGGGTGATCTTGGCACCGAAAGAACTGAACATGTGGACGAACTCCACACCGGTGACCCCGGAGCCGATCACGACGAGATGCTCCGGCATCTCCGGAGGCGGGTACGCCTGGCGGGTGGTCAGCACCCGCTGCCCGTCGGGTTTGGCCCAGCCGGGGATCCTCGGCCGGCTACCGGTCGACACCAAGATGGCGTCGGCGTCTAGCTCGATGGGACCCTCGGGGGTGTCGGCCACGACTGAGTGGGGCCCTGACAGCCGGGCGGTGCCGTTTATGATCCTCACCCCTTGGCTGTCGAGGAGCTGGGTGACCTGGGAGCGAAGGTGATTCTCGATCTCGGCGATACGCTCCCTTTGCACGGCAAGGTCCAAGCGCGCATCCTGGTGCGACAAGCCCATACCTTCGATGCGACGCGAGAAACTCATCGCCCCGCCGGTCGCGATCATCGTCTTCGACGGTATGCAGTCCCACAGATGAGCGGCGCCACCTACGATGTCGCGTTCCACGAGGGTTACCTCCGCGCCCAGGCGAGCTGCGTAAGTGGCGGCCGTGTTACCGGCCGGTCCCCCGCCGATGATGACGAATTTGACGGCCACAGCTAACGGACCGGCTGGTACAGGCCGAACTCGTCTCGCAACACGTCGCTCACCTCTCCTAAGGTCGCTCTCGCTTTCAGCGCTTCTTTCATGGGAATCAGCAGGTTAGCGGTGCCCTGGGCTGCGCCACGAACCGCTGCTAGAGCCGAGTCCACCGCATTCTGATCTCGCTCGGCCCGGGTGCGAGCGACCCGGGCCACTTGCTGGCCTTCGAGTTTCGGGTCGATCGGGAAGACCTCGGCCTGGCTTGGCTGGTCGTCGATGAAGCCGTTGACTCCTACGATCAGGCGCTCCCCGGAGTCGACCGACTTCGCGTAGGCATAGGCAGCCTGCTCGATCTCGTCCTGCATGAAACCCGCTTCTATAGCCGCGACAGCCCCTCCCATCGAGTCGATCTTGTCCAGATAGCTCCACGCTGCCGCTTCAATCTCGTCGGTGAGCGACTCGACATAGTAGGAGCCGCCGAGCGGGTCAGCCGTGTCCACGACCCCCGACTCGTTGGCAATGATCTGCTGGGTACGCAGCGCTATGGTCGCCGCTTTCGCCGTCGGTAGGCCCAAAGCCTCGTCGAAGCCGTTAGCGTGAAGGCTCTGCGTGCCTCCCATCACCGCTGCGAGGGACTGGAGAGTCACCCGCACGATGTTGTTTTCAGGCTGCTGGGCGGTGAGCGTCGAGCCACCGGTCTGGGTGTGGAAACGTAGGAGCTTGCTCTTGTCGTCCTTGGCGTTGAAGCGCTTCGTCATGATCGTCGCCCACATCCGCCTTGCCGCACGGAACTTGGCGATCTCCTCGAAGAAGTTGTTGTGGGCGTTCCAGAAGAAGCTGAGCCTCGGGGCGAAGTCGTCCACTGCGAGCCCCGCTTCGAGGGCGGCTTCGACGTAGGCGACGCCGTTGGCAATGGTGAAAGCTATTTCCTGAACGGCGGTCGAGCCGGCCTCGCGGATGTGGTAGCCCGAGATGGAGATCGTGTTCCAAGCCGGGAGGTGCTCGTTGCAGTAGGAGAAGATGTCCGTCACGAGACGCATGGACGGCCGGGGCGGGTAAATGTAAGTTCCCCTGGCCACATACTCCTTCAGGATGTCGTTTTGTATCGTTCCGCCGAGCTTTGAAGCGGGAACACCCTGCTCCTCGGCGACGAGCTGGTACAGAAGCAGAAGTATCGCCGCCGTAGAGTTGATAGTCATAGAAGTCGTGACACGGTCGAGAGGCAAGCCTGCGAGGAGGAGCCTCATGTCGTCCAGCGAGTCGATGGCGACGCCGACCTTTCCTACCTCACCAGCCGATCGCGGGTGGTCGGAGTCATAACCCATCTGGGTGGGTAGGTCGAAAGCGCACGACAGTCCAGTGCCGCCCCCAGCTAGGAGCAGCTTCCAGCGCTCGTTTGTAGCCTCGGCGGTGCCGAAGCCCGAGTATTGCCGGATAGTCCACGGGCGGCCCCTGTACATGGTGGGGTATATCCCGCGGGTGTAGGGGTAACCCCCAGGCACTCCGAGTTTTGCTCGCGGGTCCCATGCTCGGAGATCCTCGGGACCGTAGACCGCCCTCACATCGATCCCCGAGTCGAGACTGCGCGAGGTTGGGTCACGCGAATCGGTTGCCATGCACAAGAGGATAGGACGCCCGACGATCGCACACTACTTTGCCGGTTTGCCGGCAACTGCCGACGGATGGCGCTTGGCCCGATCAGGGCGCGCTAGCCTCCAAGCCGCTCAGACCGGCGCGGCAATGGGATGGGGCATGCACAGCCCGTCGTACTCGGCGATCACCAGCTGCTCTTTCGGGATGGAGCACGCAGCGCATTCGGGGTCCCTGTTGACCTTGAAGGTCCTGAAAGTCTCCTCCAGGGCGTCGTAGGCGAGGAGACGCCCTGAGAGGCTCTCGCCGATACCCAAGAGCAGTTTGATCGCCTCCATAGCCTGGATACTCCCGATGATGCCGCAGAGAACTCCGAGAACTCCGGCCTCTGAGCACGACGGGGCCAGCTCGGCGGGGGGAGGCTCGGGAACCTGGCAGCGGTAGCAGGGACCTTGGTGGGGAAGGTAGACGCTCGCTTGGCCTTCGAAGCGGAAGATAGAGCCGTGCACGACAGGGATGTCAAGCTTGAGCGAAGCGTCGTTGACCAGGTAGCGGGTCGGGAAGTTGTCGGTCCCGTCGACGATCACGTCGTAGCCAGAGAAAATGTCCAAGACGTTGTCCGCTCCGAGACGCACGTCGTAGGTGACCACGTTGACGTCAGGGTTGAGCAGGGTGAGGGTCTTCTTAGCGGAGTCGACCTTGCGCTCGCCGATACGGTCGACGTTGTGGAGTATCTGGCGCTGAAGGTTCGACTCGTCCACGACATCCATGTCGATGATCCCTAGAGTCCCTACCCCTGAAGCTGCTAGATACAAGGCTGCGGGCGATCCCAGCCCGCCCGCGCCGAGGAGCAGGACCTTGGAGGCGAGAAGCTTGGCCTGGCCCTCCACCCCAACCTCGGGTAGCAGTAGGTGACGTTGGTAACGGTTGCGCTGCTCGGCGGTGAGGCTGACCGGCGTGGACCAGTCGCGACCTTCGTCTTTCCACTTGTTGAAGCCTCCGTCCATCGAGACCACGTTGGTGTAGCCGAGGGAGCGCAGGGTGTCGGCTGCGAATGCCGAGCGAACACCGCCTGCGCAGTACACGACGATTCGCGCGTCCTTGTCCGCCAGCTTGCCTTCGACTGTGCTCTCAAGGAAGCCCCTAGGGATGTGGAGGGCTCCGGGCAGGGCGCCCTGTTCGTACTCGTCGGGTTCGCGAACGTCGAGGACTACAGTCCCCGACCTTGAGATCTCCGATGCCGCGCCTGCGGTGTCGGTCTCCTCTATTCGACTTTTGGCGTCTCGCAGCAGGTCCCTGAAGCTGGTCATGTGTAAATATTACCTCTAAGGTCGGGAAATGGAACTCGAAGATCTAGAAGATCTGGTCAAGGCTCGCCGGATGTGCCGCGATTTCTCCGCAGACCCCGTGGACCGGACCACAGTGGACCGTCTCCTAGAATTGGCTCGCAGGGCTCCTTCGGCCGGGCACACCCAAGGATGGGCTTTCTTGGTGCTCGAAGGGGCCGAGCTGACAAGGCGATTCTGGGAGGCCGACGCATCCCCGGGATGGCTGGCGTCGCCTACGCTTCCGGGGCTCCTCCGGGCGCCTGTGATTATCGTGGCATGGGCGAGCCGGCAGGCCTACGAGCGCAGGTACGCCGAGCCGGACAAGGCAGCCTCTGCTCTGGCCTGGAGCGTCCCCTACTGGATCGTCGACGCTTCGTTCGCGACCATGCACATACTGCTGGGAGCTCAGGCTTGCGGGTTGGGCGCCTTGTTCTTCAGACTTAGGCCGGGCGCCGAAACGGCACTTCGAGCCGACTTCAGCGTCCCAGGCGAGTGGAGCGCGATAGGCGCCCTTGCCTTGGGATTCCCGTCAGGCGCGCCGAGCCGGCCGCGGCCTCCCCGGGCGTTGCGGCCGGTCGAGCAGGTGGTGATGAGAGGAGCCTGGCGCACGTAGCTCAAGACGATGGGACGCCAACGAGCTCGACCAGGGCCCGGCTGATAGGCACCCGGATCACCGCGGCAGCTATTGCGTCGAACGGTGTCTCCTGCGCGTTGATTATCACCACCGCTGCCCCGCGGCGCCGCGCCAAGGGAACCAGACCAGCCGCCGGGTACACACCTAGCGTCGTCCCCACAACCATCATCACGTCACACGACGCTGCCGCGCTCTCGGCGGCGGCTACGACATCTGGGTCCAATGACTGGCCGAAGCTGATCGTCGCCGACTTCAAGATCCCACCGCAAGCCTCGCATGCCGGGTCGGGGTCTCCGGCTCTGACACGGGCGAGGGCCGCTTGCATCGGACCTTCCTCGCCGCAGTCCCAGCAGCGAAACTTCTTGATGGTCCCGTGCAGTTCGACAACCACGGAGGGATCATGGCCGGCAAGTTGATGGAGTCCATCTACGTTCTGGGTCAACACAGCGACGAGGCGCCCCTGGCGTTCGAGGTTGACCAGCGAGCGATGCCCAGGGTTCGGTAAGGCCGCCCAGGCGGGTGAGTCGAGCCGCTGGAGCCAGGAGAGCCGCCGTATCTCGGGGTCGGCGAGGTACTGGCCGATGTTGGACGTCTTCTCCGCCGACGGATTGCGAGTCCAAACGCCGTCGGGTCCCCTGAAATCGGGAATGCCGCTGTCCGTGGAGATGCCAGCCCCTGTGAGCACCGTGATCCTCCGGGCGTGGCCGAGGAGACTCCGGGCGGCACTCATTGGGCCGCCGGACAGGGGCTCTGCGTCGCCGACTTGAATCCACTGCGCCACGAAGTGATTCTCACACACCTCCCGACTTTCTTGAGCAGCTAGCTCTCACTCATTGGCCTATATCAAACTGAGTTGCAAATCGAAGTACTATGAAATACTATAAAACAAAGCTTTAGTACCTGGGAGGTCCCGTGAGTCTTTTAGCCATCGACAGCGACACCCTCGACATCCGTCCCTGGGAGGACGAGCGCACCCGCCAAGGGGGCTTCGACCCGCGCAGCGCATATGTAGAGAGGTTCTGGCTTGCACTGATCGGCCCGAGCACAACCTGGCTCCTTCGTAGGATTGCCGCCGGACTGGACAACTCCCCCACAGGGTTTCCCATGCCGTTGGCGGAGACTGCACGATCCTTAGGGCTTGGAGACCGGGCAGGTAGGCACTCGGCGTTCGTGCGCACTCTCAGCCGCATGGTCGTGTTCGACCTGGCACGGCCGGCAGGACCGGCCTGCCTCGAAGTGCTGAGACGTCTGCCACCGCTTAGCCGCCGCCAGCTCGGCCATCTCGGCGTCGAGTTCCAACGGGACCACGAAGCGTGGATGACGTCGCAGGGGCAGTTGACGCCCGGAGAATCAGCCCGACGGCGCAGCCGCCAGCTGGCTCTCAGCCTGCTCGAGTTGGGTGAGGACCCCGAAGAGGCGGAACGCCAACTGATGCGCTGGCGCTACCACCCAGCCATTGCGAACGAGTCGGTTGCGTGGGCCCTCCAGCGTCATCGCCAAGCCTTCGATGCTGCGTCGGGCTTCGCCCAAACCCGAGCCGAAGCGCTGACCGAGGCGGTATCGCAACCCACGACCGCCGGATCTCCATGAGACACACCAGGGGAATGGGCGGGCTCCCCGCGCTCCAACTGGCGGTCCGTGAGCCGCGCTAAGAACCCTACCTGCCCTACCCTGGGCGGGTGGACACACCTCCTGACCTGCCGCCGGGCCAATCGTTCGAACTCGCCGGGCGAGGGCGAACGTGGATGTTCGACTCCGGGCCACCTCCCGCTATCGACCGGCTGGACGATCCCGCCCCACTTTTGCTCCTGCACGGCTGGACTTCGAGTGCTGCGCTCAACTGGTACCGCTGCTTCCCGGCGCTGAGCGACCGCTACCGGGTGATCGCCCTGGACCATCGAGGGCACGGCCGGGGGATACGCAGCCGAAAGATTTTCCGTCTCGAGGATTGCGCCGACGACGCCGCAGCCCTGATCCGCCAGCTCGGATGCGGCCCTTGCACCGTAGTCGGCTACTCGATGGGAGGCCCCGTAGCACAACTCCTCTGGCTAAGGCATCCCGAGGTGGTCCGCGAGCTGGTCCTGTGCGCCACTTCGTGCACGTTCGCAGTGGGCCAGCGTCCAAAGGCGCTGACGACCTCTTGGCTGGCAGCGACCGTAGCTCTCTCCGCCACCCCTCCCCTGCTTAGGGACCTGGCCATGGGCTGTGCGGCGACCCGATGGCGAAGAAGTCACTCGGCCAGTGAGTGGGCCACCAGCGAGTGGCAGCGTCACGACCCCGCTGCTGTCCTACAGGCCGGTGTAGCTCTGACCAGCTACGACGCCTCGTCGTGGATCGGACAGGTCGACGTGCCAACCGCTGTCGTGTTGACGCAGCGCGACACGACGGTCCCACCTGCACGTCAGCAGAAGCTCGCCGACCTGATACGAGGGTCGGCGGTGGTACCTGTCGACTCCGACCACCGGGCGTGCGTCGACGCACCTCAGCTTTTTGTCCCGGCTTTGATCGAAGCTTGCGAGAAGGTTAGGGAGCCGAGCAGGGTTCGCCTTAAACTGGCCTCTGACAATGCCGAAAGCGCCCTGGAAGGTTCGAAGCCGTGAGCAATAACCCACTGACAATGGCCGAGAAGGTCTGGGACCGTCACGTCGTGCGCAGCGGCGGCGGCGAGCCGGACCTGCTTTACATCGATCTGCACCTCGTTCACGAGGTAACCTCGCCCCAGGCGTTCGACGGCCTGCGCATGGCGGCGAGGACGGTCCGCCGCCCTGATCGCACCATAGCGACGATGGACCATAACGTGCCTACCACGGCTCTCGACGGTCCGGTCGAGGATCCGATCTCGGCACGACAGATGCAAGTGCTCGCCGCCAACTGCGAGGAGTTCGGGATAAACCTGTTCGAGATGGGGAATCCCAAACAGGGGATCGTCCACATAATCGGCCCGGAGTTCGGCCTCACCCAGCCCGGCATGACGATCGTGTGCGGCGACAGCCACACTTCCACTCACGGCGCTTTCGGGGCCCTCGCTTTCGGCATCGGTACAAGCGAGGTGGAGCACGTGCTGGCCACCCAGACGCTGCCGCAGGCGAGGCCCAAGACGATGTCGGTCGACATCGACGGAGCCCTCCCAGAAGGTGTCAGCCCCAAGGACCTAGTCCTGGCCATAATCGGCACGATCGGCACCGGCGGTGGGATGGGCCACGTCATCGAGTACCGGGGTGAGGCGATCCGTAACATGTCGATGGAGGGGCGGATGACCGTCTGCAACATGTCCATCGAAGGTGGCGCCCGGGCCGGGATGATCGCCCCGGACGACACGACTTTCGCCTACTTGGACGGTAGACCGTACGCGCCCCGTGGTGCTTTGTGGGAGCAGGCGCTCGACGACTGGAGAAGCCTCTCCACCGATCCGGGCGCCAGCTTCGATCGTTCTGTCAGCATCGACGCCTCTAGCTTGAGCCCGTACGTGTCGTGGGGAACCAATCCCAGCCAGGTGATTCCTATAAACGCCCGCATACCGGACCCCGACGACTTCGACGTGCCCTCCGCACGCGAGGCGGCGTCGCGTGCTTTGACCTACATGGGCCTGACACCGGGGACTCGTATGCGTGACGTGGCCGTGGACACCGTCTTCATAGGGTCGTGCACCAACGGGCGAATCGAGGATCTACGCGCCGCTGCCGCCGTCCTACAAGGACGCCGGGTCTCTCCAGGCGTGCGGGCGCTGGCGGTGCCAGGCTCAGGATCGGTGAAGGCGCAAGCCGAGCGCGAGGGCCTCGACAGTATCTTCGTGGCCTCGGGCTTCGAATGGCGCAACCCCGGCTGCTCGATGTGCCTTGCGATGAACCCCGACAAGCTCGAACCTGGTCAAAGGTCAGCGTCGACGTCCAACCGCAACTTCGAGGGCCGGCAGGGACGGGGTGGGCGCACCCATCTTGTGTCACCAGCGGTGGCCGCTGCGACCGCCGTAACCGGCCGTTTCGCTTCCCCAGCGGACCTGGCATGACGCCGGTGACGCCGGAGCACCCCCGCACGACCGGCTGCGGGCCTGCTATCAGTCTGATACCAAAGCGACAGGAGTCGAAGGTTCAATGAAACCAGTCAAGGCCGTTTCAGGGACTGCCGTCCCTCTAGATCGCTCGGACGTCGACACCGACCAGATCATCCCGAGCGACTGGCTCAAGAAGGTGGAGCGCACCGGCTTCGGCCAGGGCCTTTTCGCCGAGTGGCGAGACGACCGGGACTTCGTGCTCAACAAGCCCGAGTACGCCGGTGCGACGATCCTCGTCGCCGGCGCAAACTTCGGTACGGGATCCTCCCGCGAGCACGCTGTGTGGGCGCTGACCGACTACGGCTTCGAGGCGGTCATATCGCCTCGCTTCGGCGACATCTTCGCTAACAACTGCACCAAAGCCGGTTTGATACCAGTCAAAGTTGACCCCGAGGTGGGCCGTGCCCTGCTCGAAGCCGTCAAGGCTGACCCCGCCCTGGAAATAACAGTCGACGTGGAGCGCCTCACCGTGTCAGCTCCCGCGGCGGGGATCGAAGGCTCCTTCCCTCTCGACCCCCACACCCAGCACCGCCTTCTCGAAGGCCTCGACGACATCGGCCTCACCATGGTGCACGAGCAGGAGATACAAGCCCACGAGGCCTCAAGACCAGCCTGGATGCCGGCGGTAACACCCGCCTGACCCAGACCAGGAAGCCTCGCCTGACCTTGCAGGAGCCGGGAAGCTGCCACGGCACCCCGGCTAGGTTGAGATCAACCAGCCACGAGTTTGGCTATCCGGCTAATCCCCTCCTCTAGCGCTGAGTCGGCCAGAGCATAGGAGAAACGGGCGTAGCCCGGCGCCCCAAAAGCCTCGCCGGGAACGAACGCTACCTTCGCCTCGTCGAGGACAAGGGCCGCCAGTTCGAGCGAGCTGGAAGCAACCCTGCCTGCGATCGGCATGCCCAGCAGGCCTTCGACGCTCGGGAAGGCGTAGAAGGCACCCTCAGGTTCGGGGCAGGTAACACCGGGTATCTCGTTGAGCATCGCCGTGATCGTGCGCCGGCGGCGATCGTATACCGCCCTCATCTCCTCCACAGCGCTCAGGTCGCCGCTTACCGCAGCCAGGGCCGCCCGCTGGGCGATGTTGCACACGTTTGACGTGGCGTGCGACTGCAGGTTGGTAGCGGCGGCCACCACGTCCGCCGGCCCGACGATCCAGCCGACCCTCCAGCCGGTCATCGCGTACGTCTTCGCGACGCCGTTGACCACCACGCACCTGTCAGCGAGCCCGGGCACAGCGACGGGCATAGACGCGAACACAGAGTCGCCGTAGACTAGGTGTTCGTAGATCTCGTCGGTCAGGACCCACACATCGCTGTCGAGTGCCCAGCGCCCGATCCGCTCCACCTCCTCCGGGCTGTACACGGCGCCGGTCGGGTTCGACGGCGAGACGAATAGCAACACCTTGGTCCTAGCCGTCCTCGCCGACTCCAGCTGGTCTACCGTTACCTTGAAACCTGACTGCCACGTGGTGGGAACCTCGACAGGAACACCGCCGGCCAACCTGATCGATTCCGGGTAGGTGGTCCAGTAAGGGGCAGGCATGAGCACCTCGTCGCCCGGGTCGAGCAGGGCGGCGAACGCCTCTTCCACGGCCTGCTTGCCTCCGTTGGTGATCAGTACCTGCGACGCGGAGACCTCGAATCCCGAGTCTCGCTTGGTCTTAGCTGCGACCGCTGCCTTGAGCTCGGGAAGGCCGCCTGCGGGCGTGTACTTGTGGTTCTTCGGGTCCAAGCAGGCAGCCACCGCGGCGTCGACGATGTGACCCGGCGTCGGAAAGTCCGGCTCACCAGCGCCGAAGCCGATCACGTCCTCCCCAGACGCTTTCAGCGCTTTGGCCTTCGCGTCGATGGCGAGGGTAGCGGACTCGGTGACTGCGGCTATGCGTTGTGAGATACGGCCCATGGCATGCAATGCTTTCACAATGGCCGCTGCAGTTGTGACAGATATACGAATTCCCGCGAATCTCCTGCCCTCGGACGGACGTTTCGGGTGCGGCCCGTCGAAGGTCAGGACTGAAGCGGCGGACGTGTTGCGCTCGCTTTCGGCCAGTGTGCTCGGCACGAGCCACCGCCAGGCGCCGGTGCGCTCCCTCGTCGGACGCCTGCGTAGCGGCCTGGGCGAGCTTTTCGCAGCGCCACCGGGATACGAGGTGGTGCTCGGCAACGGCGGTTCCACAGCTTTCTGGGATCTTGCAACGTTCGGGTTGATCGAGTCCACCAGCCAGCACCTCGTGTTCGGGGAGTTCTCCTCCAAGTTCGCCGAGGCTGCGGCCACCGCCCCGCACATCGGCACGCCACAGGTGGTCAGCTCCCCCGCCGGTACGCATCCCCAACCCGCCCCAAGCGAGGAGGTGGACCTTTACGCGTTCACCCACAACGAGACGTCCACCGGTGTGATGATGCCCTTGCGCCGTCCCGAGATCCCCGCTGAGGCGATCGTCGCTGTCGACGCCACGTCCGGAGCCGGTGGGCTGCGCTTCGACCCCGCGGAGGTGGACGTTTACTACTTCGCGCCGCAGAAGTCTTTCGCAGCCGACGGGGGTCTGTGGGTAGCTCTTCTTTCCCCCGCAGCCCTGGAGCGGGCGGAGCGCATAGGCCGGTCCGGCCGGTGGGTGCCGGCGTTCCTGGACCTGCGCATAGCGATCACCCAAAGCCGGCTTGACCAGACGTACAACACGCCGGCTGTTGCGACGATCATCTTGTTCGTAGAGCAACTCGAATGGATGCTCACCAACGGCGGCCTCGACTTTGCGGCAAGCCGCTGCGAACGCTCAGCCCGGATTATCTACACATGGGCGGAGCGCTGCGACTTCGCGTCGCCTTTCGTTTCGGACCCGGCGCAGCGCAGCAACGTCGTCGCGACCATCGACCTTGACGGGGAAGTCGACGCTGACACGGTCAACAAGGTGCTGCGCGCGAACGGGATCGTCGACACCGACTCTTACAGAAAGCTCGGCCGAAACCAGCTGAGGATCGGGATGTTCCCTGCCGTTGAGCCCGACGACGTCGAGGCCCTCACGCGCTGCGTCGACTTCGTCGTCGCAGCCCTTTAGAAGTAACCGGATCGCCAGCACCAGTGCGACCTGCTCTAGGCCTCGGAAGTGAGCGCGCTCGGATCGGCTAGCTTGCGGTTATGCGCTGTTCGGAGTGGTCCCGCGTGGAGCAAGTGGACCCGGCGGGCACCGCCGGGAGCTACGCTGGTTTTCTTCTCGTCGACTGGCCTCTGCCATGGCCGCGCGACGTCTCGGAGATAGAACAGCTCGCTGATATCGCCAGCATTTCCCGGGAGTCGTCGGTGCGCCTGCAGGCTGTCCTGCCCCAGCCTGAGCGGCCGCTCGGTGTCGCCTTCTACCGGTGGGAGCCGTCGAAAGGCGCCTACACCGGCTTGGAAGCCCCAGCGGGGGCTGACAGTGCGGCGGTGGCCAGGATGTTCCTCGAAGGGGTTACTCCTCCCGGGACTACACCGATCGAAGTTACCGACGTGCTTGTATGCGGCCACGGTCGGCGCGACCGCTGCTGCGGTTCGCTCGGAACGGCCCTCGAGGTGGAGATCAGGGCGACCGGCCGTGTCGACGGGCGTTACCGGGTCAGGAGAACCAGTCACACCGGCGGCCACCGCTTCGCCCCTACAGCCGTAGTGCTACCTGAGGGCACCTGCTGGGGGTACCTCGACACAGACATCCTGATCGCGATCTTGGACAGGTCCGGGTCGCCATCCGACGTCGCAGGCTGCTACCGCGGTTCCACCGGCCTCGAAAGCCCGGAGGTTCAGGCGCTGGAGAGAGCCCTCCTCGAAAAGGTCGGCTGGGAGCTGCTCAGCTGGCCCCGGAGGGGCACCCGGCTCGCTGACGGGAAGGTGCGTTTTGAGGCGGCCCCTCCATCGGGCCCTGTCCGGGTGTGGGAGGCACAGGTGACACCGGGAAGGCTGCTCACGCCGCCGCCTTGTGGGGCTCCCCGCACCGGTGCCGAGAAGTCGGACCGGGAGCTTGCCGTCGCCGGCCTGGCCGAGGTCGGTCAAGACCCGGTCGCGTAAAGTGGGTCTAAGATCGCTGGGGTTGGGCAGCTTGGGGGGAGGATTGGTTTGATTGCGACCTCGCCGGTTGGTGTTGGCAACGGGCTTCATTTTCGTCCTCGCAGGGGCGTTTGGGGCTTGCTCGCCGACCACTGGGTGTTTGCAGCGCTGGTATTGGCTGGGGGCTTGCTGAGAGTTGTCGTCACGCTGGGGTTCAGGCCGATACTGTGGTTTTTGGGGGATTCGATTAGCTATGTCGGTCTTGCCGTGGGGGCGGCACCGTTCCCGATGAGACCGGACACCTACTCGCTGTTTTTGTGGGTGTTAGAACCGTTGCACAGACTGGCCGTGGTAGCTGTAGTCCAGCATGTCGGCGGGGTGGCTGTCGCGGTGCTCGTGTACGCAGTGTGCCTGCGCCTGGGAGCGTCCAAGTGGGTCGCGTCGGCCGCTGCTATTCCGACGCTGTTCGACGCGTGGGAAGTGACCATCGAGCAGATGCTGCTGTCGGAAACGATGTTCATAGTGTCGATGATGCTGTCCCTGGCGGTGCTGGTGTGGTGGCCCGCGCCCCGCCGGCTTCCTTACTGGGCGTGCTGTGTGTGCGGGTTCGCTATGGGAATGGCCGCCACAACGAAATCTCTCGGCGAGTTCCTGATAGCCCCTGTCGTCATCTACCTTGTCGCTCGTCGGGCCGGTCTGAGACGAATCGCCGTCGTGGTAGTGATGTTCGCCGTCCCCCTAGCGGCCTACGCCGGGTGGTTCGACACTCAGTTCGGCTGGTTCAGCGAATCCCCGGGAGGTCTTTTCGCTTACGGCAGGGTGGCCACCTTCGTCGACTGCGCCCACGACTCGCTTAGCCCCGCCCAGGCGCGGCTATGTCCCACAAGCGCCGAGCAAGCCAAGGGCGCCTCATGGCTGATCTGGAGCCCTTCGTCGCCCTACAACCGGCTACCCGGAACTCTGCGGTATAAAACCGACCTTGCCATGGGCTTCGCGATCACGGTGATCGAACACCAACCGTTAGCCTACCTGAGCGCGGCGTGGGATGACGTCACCGCCGAGTTCTCCTGGAATCGACACGCTAACGTCGCCGACACCTACCAATACAACGCTTCCGACGCCTACCCTCCCCTGCCCGGCGAGGCGCAAGACGTCGCCAACCTCTACCAAAAGGTCGGTAACGGCCAGCCCCACCCGATACCGGCTATAGCCAACCTGTTCAAGCGGTACCAGCACTGGGTGCACGTACCCGGCTTGGTGTTCCTAGCCGCTCTCATAGCCGCTAGCGCGAAACTCTCCGCCGACACGATCCGAAAGCGAACGAACACGACACGTGCACCCGCCGCGTGCTTCTTGCTGTGCGCCGCCATCCTCGCCATAACACCCGACCTGGTTGCGAACCTCGACTACCGCTACCTCGTGCCGGTGCTACCACCCCTAAGCGTGGCTGTAGCACTAGCGTTCACCAAAAACAAAACACGACGGAACCTCGCAGACCCCACGCAAAACAGACCCTGAGAGCTAGTCGCCGGCGTTGGCCGGTCTTAGGTGGCGCTCCTTGGGGCAGTGGAGGTTGGTCCCGAGGTCGCAGCGAGGGCAAATCCAGCCTCCTTCCCCTCTGTGCCTCCACATAGGAGCCCCACAACTCTGGCAAGTGCGCTGCCACACCGCACATTCGAATCCGTCCAGACGCTTAGAGCTGAGAGGACAGCCGTGCCCGTAGCACTTCGGCCAGGTTTCGTCTACGATTATGCAGCCGACAGGGCAGCGCCCCACGCAGCGGGCGCAGTCGTCGCAGGTATACGGATCGATCGCGAAAGTGCCGAGGAAGGTGTCGGTCTTGGTCAGAGCACCGGTCGGACATGCGTAGTCGCACGCCCCGCATCCGATGCACTCGTCGTCGACCACACGGTAGGTCACTTCTGCTACCGGCTGGGGCTGCGGGCTGGTGCGCCGAAGGGCGTGTCGAACGGGCTCGGGATGCCAGCCGGGTGGAACCCGGCGAGACCCCCAAGGCAGTTGGCGCAGGCGAACTCGGGGACGTCTACGCCGGTTGCGGTAGCACGGTGCTTGTACTCGAAGCCGTCCCACTCCCAGTAGCCGTAGGGCAGGTCAAGGACTGCCTCTAGGTTCTCTCCGCAGTGCGGGCACGCCGGCGGCGTCACCTTGGTGGCATCGCTGTCAATGTCGGGCATGAACCTGTACCACCTCCTCCCTCAGAGATTCCGTCCCAGGGACGGTGCCGGCGCCGAGGGCTTCGCCGGCACCGTCGAAGAAGACTTGGACGCTCTCGGCGACCCTGAAGAAGCGGTCAACGCCGAGCGGATCGGCTCCGTGGAGCCTTATCCTCTCGCCGAGGAGCACCAAGGAGCTCAACGTGTGGCGGCCTGTTGCGTGGCCGTTGACGACGATGTCGTCCACCATCTGCGCCCACGACGCCACAGGGCCTTCCACGACACAGTCGACGTTGTCGTCGGGGAAGCTTTCGCGGACGTCCTCGCAGCGCGAGCCCCGGAACCTCAAGGCGAGGACGAGTGGTTCAGCGGACTGCCTGTTGATGACCACCCCTAGGTCCAGATCGAACCAGCCGAGAGGATCGAAGCGCTCCGGGTGGGTGTTCATCACTGCCGCCAGTGCGTCGAAGAACTCCTTGGAGTCGACCGGAACGGCGGTTTTCGCTGCCATAGCCGGTCAGCTCCTGGCCTGGCGGTCAAGCCGGGCGGCGCTCACGAGACACCCAGCGCAGCTGCCGCGGGAGCGCTACGGTCGATTCCGAGCATCTCCACCGGGAACAGAGTCCGCTCAAGGCGTGCAAGCCCGGCGCGCTCGCAGCGGGCAAGGTAGGAGGTGATCTGCTTGGCGTTGAGCTGGGCCAGAAGCGGGAACCCTTTGGACTCTACCTCGTCGACGCCTCCGGCGAGCAGCACCGCAAGGGCGGTGTTCATCGAAGGATTCGTCAGTTCCATGAGCATCTTCTCGCCGACGTCGAGGGCTTCGTGGATCTCCTCCGCGACGTCTGGGTCGTGTTCCACCGCATAGCGGATGTGCAGCGTCCCGTAGCTCACGTGCCTCGCCTCGTCTTGCATGGTAAGGCGGAACATGCGTTTCTCGAGCGGGGATGGCGAGATCAACTCACCTTGGCGGAACAGGTCGAGCACGAATCCCTCTGCTAGAAGGTGCATTAGAGCGGAGGCCTGGGTGTAGGTCTTAGCCTGAAGTATCACCCTCAGCTGCTCCTCGGTGTTGCGTTTCGCCTTGAGCAGTCCACCCCCGTTGGCGAGAGCGCGTTTGCGGAAGACTTCAGTGTGGCGAGCCTCGTCCATCACCTGTGTGGCCAGGAACATCTTGGCCTCCACGAAGTCGTGGTTCATCCGCCACATCCACTTCGCTGGGAGGTCAGCCGCTATCATCTCCACCTCCGCCAGTAAGGTGCACACCTGGCAGACGGCGTGCTCCAAGTCCGAGGGCAGTTCCGCTACTTCACCCCAGGGTATGTCCCTGGTAGCCGACCACTGCCGGGCGACCGCCTCCTCGTAGAGCTCGGTGACGTTGTCCGACCACACGTCGGACTTGGAGTTGAGGATGTAGCCCATGTCGGGGACGCCGTCTTCTACTTCGGCTCCTCTCGGCGCCATGGTCCGAAGCGGGGCCCGCTCTGGAACATCTCCGTAGGATCCCACGGAGATATCAGCCAGAGTCAAACCCCGAGGCCCCGGTTTGGCACGGACACCCCACTCAGCCTTTGCCCCCATTAGCCAGGACCAGTCAAGCGGTTCCTGGGTGACGGAGTCCCGCTCGGGAAGTCTCCGGGTGAGCTCCGAACCACTGGCGGCCATAGCCATCATCTCCTGGTCACGAAAGAGTGCCCATCCCGAATGGGAAGGTACCCTCGGCCTGGCAGCCCAACCACTCGGGGAGGAGAAAGCCTAGGCTGCCAGGTCCGAGGTTCAACAACACATTACAGTGTCGATGACCTGACGTCAAGTAAGATAGTCTACGTATCTCAGATTGTCTGAGGTTTACGGGCCGTGACCGGCTCGGTCGCCACGACCTGCCAGTCGGACCTGGGCAAGCCCAGGTCCGACTACCGGTGTTCTAGCCCCCGCTGACGTCTTGGGGGCGCGCTGACCCGGCGTTGATGAACGGCATCATCGCCCTCAGCTCCGCACCGACCTTCTCGATGGGATGCTCCTGGCCGACCTTGCGCAGCGCTTCGAAGCGACCCCTGCCGGAGCGGTTCTCGGCGATCCACTCCTCGGCGAACGCCCCGGATCTTATCTCGTCGAGGATCTTCTGCATCTCCTCGCGCACGGCCGGGCCGATCACCCGAGGTCCGCGGGTCAAGTCGCCGTACTCGGCGGTGTCGGAGATCGAGTAGCGCATCCCTGCGATACCGTGCTCGTACATCAAGTCGACGATCAGCTTCACCTCGTGAAGGCACTCGAAGTAGGCGGACTCAGGCTGGTAGCCGGCAGCCACGAGAGTCTCGAATCCTGCCTGGATCAAAGAGGTGAGCCCGCCGCAGAGTACGACTTGCTCGCCGAAGAGGTCGGTCTCGGTCTCCTCCTTGAACGTCGTCTCCAACACCCCGGCACGGGTAGCCCCGATGGCGTAGGCGTAGGAAAGGGCCAGCGCATGCGCTTTGCCGGTTGCGTCCTGGTCGACGGCGATGAGCGCCGGGACTCCACCGCCCCCCTCGTAGGTGCGCCTGACCAGATGTCCCGGACCTTTGGGAGCGACCATGGCGACGTCCACGCCGGCGGGGGCTGATATGAGCCCGAAACGCACGTTGAAGCCGTGAGCGAACAGCAGCGCGTCCCCGGGGACCAGGCCGGGCTCGATCTCGGATCGGTATATCGCCTGCTGCTCCGTGTCAGGGGCGAGGATCATGATCACGTCAGCCTCCCGGGCTGCCTCGGCGACGCCTTTGACGGCCAGGCCCGCCGCCTCGGCCTTAGCTGCCGACGAGGACCCTTCGCGCAGGGCGACCCTCACGTCCACCCCGGAGTCTCTCAGGTTCAGGGCGTGAGCGTGCCCTTGGGAGCCGTAGCCGATGATGGCTACTTTGCGCCCGGCGATGATCCCCGGGTCGGCGTCTTTGTCGTAGAAAACGGTCGCTGGCATGCCTATCAGCTTGCCTTGCGGACCTTGGGCAGCGCCACCCGACCGGTTCGTTGGATCTCGACGATGCCGTAGGGGCGGATCAGGTCCTCGAAATCGTCGAGACGGTCCGGTTCGCCTGCGAGCATGATCGTCACCGCGGCGGGGCTCACGTCGACGATCCGCGCCTCGAAGATGCCGACCAACTCCATCACTTCACCTCGCTGGTTTGCTCCGGCTGCGACGGTCAGCATGAGCAGTTCCCGCTCGACCGCCTCGGAGGGGTGCAACTCGGTGATCTTGACCACGTTCACGAGCTTGAACAGTTGCTTGGTCATCTGCTCGACCGAGGTTTCCTCGACGTTTATCACGAGGTTGATCCGGCTGAAGCGGGGGTCGTCGGAAGGGGCCACAGCCAAGGAGATGATGTTGAAACCGCGCCGGGCGAACATCCCGCTCACGCGGGCGAGTACCCCCGACCGGTTCTCTACCAGGACGGACAGGGTCTGGTGCTGGGCGCCGCTCGAAGTTGTCACTGGACCACCTTCCTGGTCGAGGTGGACTGGGCCGGGTGGACCACCACGTCATCGTTCGATGCCCCAGCCGGCACCATGGGGAAGACCTTCTCGCGGGCATCGGTCCGAAAGTCGATGACCACCGGACGGTCGTCTATGGAGTTCGCCTTGGCTATGGTCGGCTCCACCTCGTCGGGGTCTTCCACTCGGAAAGCAGCGCAGCCCATCGCCTCCGCCCACTTGACATAGTCCGGCAGGTCCGGGGAGAGATAGACCTCGCTGTAGCGTTCTTCGTAGAACATTTCCTGCCACTGCCTGACCATTCCGAGGTAGGCGTTGTTCAAGATCGCCACTTTGACGGGGATGCGTTCACTTGAAGCGGTTACCAGTTCCTGGGCGGTCATCTGGAAGCAGCCGTCACCGTCGACAGCCCACACGGTGCGGTCCGGGCGGCCGACTTTCGCTCCGATCGCTGCCGGCACGGAGAAGCCCATCGTGCCCAGACCGCCGGAGTTGACCCACGTGTAAGGCTCGTTGAACTTCCAGTACTGGCTTGCCCACATCTGGTGCTGGCCGACACCCGACACGAGTATCGTGCCCTCCGGAGCGGAGTCGCGCAGCACTTCCATCACCTGTTGGGGTTTGAGGGCGTCGCCAGCGACGTAAGGGTCGTAGTGCAACGGGTAACGCTCCTGCCAGCCGGAGATCATCGCCCTCCACTCGGAGCGTTCAGGCTGGGGGGCGTCGCCGAGCGCTCTGACGATCTCGGTGATCACCTGGCGGCAGTCGCCGACGATCGGGACGTCGGGTTGGCGGATCTTGCCGAGCTCCGCAGGGTCGATATCGACGTGGATGACCTTGGCGTAAGGAGCGAAAGCGTCCACTCTCCCGGTCACGCGGTCGTCGAAGCGGGCGCCGAGGGTGACGAGAAGGTCAGCCTGCTGCAAAGCTGTGATCGCCGTGTAGTTACCGTGCATTCCGGGCATCCCGAGGCAAAGTTCGTGGTCGTCGGGGAAGGCTCCCCTCGCCATCAGCGTGGTAACGACCGGTATGCCGGCACGCTCGGCCAGCTCGCGCAGCGCCTCAGCGGCCCTGGCTTTCAAGATGCCCCCACCGGCGTAGATCACCGGTCTCTGCGCCTCGCTTATCAGACGCGCCGCCTCCTTAATCATCCGCGGGTGGCCTTTGACCGTCGGCTTGTAGCCGGGCAGGGAGGCCGCTACATCCTCGTCGCTTGGCCAGTAGAAGTCGATCTCTGCCTGCAGTACGTCCTTGGGGACGTCCAAGAGGACCGGTCCGGGCCTTCCGGTGCTTGCCAGGTGGAAGGCCTGGCGAACGAGCATGGGCAGCTCTGCTGGGTCCATCACGAGCTCGTTGTGCTTGGTCACCGACCGGGTTATGCCGACGGTGTCGCACTCTTGGAAGCCGTCCGTCCCGATGAACGAGCGGCTCACTTGGCCTGTTATGACCACCAGGGGCACCGAGTCCATGTAGGCGTCGCAAAGCGGGGTGACCATGTTCGTCGCAGCAGGACCGCTGGTGACCATGGCCACGCCGGGCCGGCCGGTCACGTGAGCGTAACCTTCTGCCATGTGACCCGCCCCTTGCTCGTGGCGGACGAGGATGTGGCGGATCGGCGAGTCGAGGATCGGGTCGTACGCCGGGAGGATCGCACCGCCCGGCAACCCGAAGATCACCTCGACCTTCTCCGCTTCCAGGCTCTTGACGAGCGCTTGCGCTCCGGTCATCTTCATCGCTTTTTGGCACTTCCTTCCGGTGTCATATGTCGGCTTGGTCGGCGAGTCCGGGCTGCAACGCCCGCACCTGCCCGCTACGGAATCGACGCCCGTCGCATCGTGGCTGGGATGCGAACAGGCTTCGGGCTACAAAGAAAACGACCTCCCGCAAGGGAGGTCGTGGGACGCACGCGCTAACTTTTTCGCGCGTGCGTCAGGTGATTACTACTACGAGGGTCGAGGCGGAACTCACAAAACTATTATGGCGCAACTAGAAGTGCTAGTGCAAACAGCGCTTCGGCCTTCTCTCCTGGCCCCACGGCTACCCGCGTAGCATCACGCCTCTGTGATCGCCCCGCGGTCGGCGCCTGCAGCCAGTCGGGCGTACTTGGCGAGTACCCCGGTCGTGTAGCGCGGCGGCGGGCACGCCCAGGCTGCGCGCCGGCGCGACAGCTCGGTTTCATCTACCACGAGGTCGATGCGTCTGGAGGCGACGTCGACGACGATAGTGTCGCCGTCGGCAACGAGGGATATCGGTCCGCCGTCGACCGCCTCGGGTGCGACGTGACCGACGCAGAAGCCGTGGGTCCCGCCGCTGAAACGCCCGTCGGTGACTAAAGCGCAGTCGCCACCGCGGCCGGCCCCTTTCATAGCGCCGGTAACGGCAAGCATCTCGCGCATTCCCGGGCCGCCCTTAGGCCCTTCGTAGCGGATCACGAGGACGGTGCCGGGCTGGATGGAACCGGAGAGTATCGCCGCCATCGCCCGGTCCTCCCCGTCGAAGACTCTCGCCTTGCCCTCGAAGTGGTCGTGGTCTATTCCCGCCACTTTCACCACCGCCCCCTTAGGAGCCAACGACCCGGAAAGCACCGCTATGCCACCTTCTGCGTGTATAGGCTCTGAGATCCGGTGCACCACAGTACCGTCGGGAGCCGGCGGGGACATCGCCTCCAGGTTCTCCGCTACGGTCTTACCGGTGACGGTGATGCAGTCGCCGTGCAGCAGGCCAGCGCTGAGGAGTTCCGCCATCACGACGGGTACGCCGCCGATACGGTCGATGTCGTACATGTGGAACCTGCCGTGAGGCTTCGTGTCCGCGATGTGGGGAACTCTACGACCGACTCGGTTGAAGTCGTCAAGGACAAGTTCGACTTTCGCTTCGGCGGCAATCGCCAGAAGGTGCAACACAGCGTTGGTGGACCCGCCCAGGGCCATCGTGACAGCGATGGCGTTCTCGAACGCCTCCTTGGTCATGATCCGCCTGGGGGTGATGCCCGCTTCGAGCAGGCGAACCACCGCCCGTCCCGACTCGACTGCGAGACCGTCCCGACGAGGGTCTACGGCAGCTGGGGACGCCGAGCCGGGCAGGGCCATTCCGAGAGCCTCGGATATCGACGCCATCGTGTTGGCGGTGAACATTCCGGCGCAGCTTCCGATCGTCGGGCAAGCGGCGCGTTCGATGTAGGAGAGCTCCTCGTCGCTCAGAGCGCCAGTGGCCCGCGCTCCGACCGCCTCGAATACGCTGGTGATGTCTAGAGCTTCACCGGCCCTGCCCCGCCCTGGCAGGATGCTCCCCCCGTAAAGGAACACAGTCGGCAGGTCGAGCCGGGCTGCGGCCATGAGCATCCCCGGCAGCGACTTGTCACAGCCCGCGAAGGTGACCATGGCGTCGAAGCGCTCGGCGTGCATGACCGTCTCGATCGAGTCGGCGATCACCTCACGGCTCACGAGGGAGGCGCGCATACCTTCGTGTCCCATGGAGATACCGTCTGAGACGGCTATGGTCACGAACTCGATGGGGAACCCTCCCGCTTCGCGAACTCCTTCCTTGGCGTGCTTAGCGAGACGGTCGAGCGGCATGTTGCACGGCGTCACCTCGTTCCACGACGAGGCTACCCCTACCTGGGGTTTGTCCCAGTCACCGTCGGTCATGCCGATCGAACGGAGCATCGCACGGGCAGGGGCCTTCTCGAATCCGTCGGTTACGTCACGGCTGCGGGGTTTCATGTCGTTGGCCATGCCGACAACTTAGATCGTTTCCAGACGTGCAACCCACGAAGATCACCCTGAAACCTCCTGGCCAGGGGAACCTCTCGACACTGCTCGCCGACGTCGCTAGGCCAGACCCGCAGCTGCTCTACAGCGATCTGGCCGCCCGCGGCTGGGAGATGGTCGGGGAAGGCGTCGCTTTGTGCACCTCGAAAGAGCTCAGCGAGCTGGTGCTGCGCTCCCCCCGTGACTTCTCATCCGCCGCGCCCCTCCACCTGGGCAACGTGAGGCCTCTCCTGCCCCTCAACGTGGACCCGCCGGCGCACTCCAAGTACCGCAAAACCTTGGAGCCGATCTTCTCAGCGCGTAGGGTAGCCGCGTTCGAGCCCAGGATCGTCTCGCGCTTCGAAGGTGTCGTCGACGCGCTTGTTAGCACCGGCGAGTGCGACTTCACTGAGGATGTCGCGGAGGTTTACCCGTCCGCTGTGTTCGCCGACCTTCTCGGCTTGGCGGACTCGGACCTGACGACTTTGATGGCGATCCGCGACGGCATCTTGCACCCGGCGAGACTCGACGCCTCGGCGGCCACCGACATGACGAAGCTCCGAGAGGTGCAGGACCGCTCCGCGTCACAGCTCTACGACTATTTCGCCGGCCTGCTCGAAGGGCGCAGGGGTGGGTTCCTGCGGAACGGGGACGTCATCTCCCACCTTGCCGGCTGGCAGGTCCAAGGAGAGCGGCTCAGCGACGAGGAGATCCTAGACACAGCTTTCACTTTGGTGATCGCAGGGCTCGACACAGTCTCCGATTCTCTCACCTGCGTGTTCGCCTACCTTGCCACCCACCCTGAGCAACGGGATCGCATCGTCGGCGACCCAGGTCTGATCCCCGCTGCAGTCGACGAGTTGCTGAGATGGGAGTCACCGGTGCCTACAGCCTCCCCTAGGCTCGCAGTCCGCGACTTGACGCTGCCTGGCGGCATCCCCGTCAGCGCGGGAACTGTCGTGCTGGTAAGCCTCGCCGCCGCGAACGTCGACCGGGCGGCCTGCCCGGACGCTTTGGAGGTCCGCCTCGACCGCAGGCCGAACCGCCACGTCGCCTTCGGGGCCGGAGCCCACCGTTGCATCGGGAGCCACCTCGCCCGCCTCGAGGTCGCGGTGGCGGTCCGCGAATGGCACCGGCAGATACCAGTCTGGCAGCTCGCCCGAGGCTACGAGCGGCTCTCCTACAGCGCCGGCCTGCGCAGGGTAGACCACCTCCGACTGAGCTGGGATACCAAGGTTGCAGACGCCTGCCCCACTTGACCTAACCTAGGTCGACGAGCGGGAACTTCCCGCCGATACTGCGAAGACGATCTTGGGGGAGGCCGGATGGCTGTTGACGAGTTCCCAGTGGAGAAAGGCGCGATCCTCATGTTCGCCCGGGCTGTAGGGGACACGAACCCCATCTACTACGACGAGAGCTACGCACAAGGCACTGAGGTCGGTTCTGTCATCGCCCCGCCGACGTTCGTTCAGTCTTCGGCTCAGTTCGACCCTGATTACCCTCTGCGACCGAAGCCCGGCCAGAAGTGGTTCGGCTCCGGTCGCACCCCGAGCGGTCTCAGCGACGCTCCGGCCGCGCCCGACAGCCCTTCACAGTCCGCCGCGGGCAACCAGCCTTCCGACGCCGGCGACGCTTCGGGGTCCGCCAGGAGCATGGGCACTTCCCTGCACGCAGAGCAGGAGTTCACCTATCACCGCCCCATCCGCCCCGGCGACGTGCTCAGCGCCACGGTAAGCGCTGGTAAGCGCTGGGACAAGCAGGGCCGCTCCGGCCGGCTGGAGTTCGCGGAGACGATCACCGAGTACCGAGACCAGAACGGGCATCTCGTCGTCACCGCTCGTGGTGTCGGGGTCCGCACCGCCGGCCCGGTCACGAAAGGATCGAACTAATGCCTCTCAAGATGTCAGAGATTAGCGTAGGGGACTCCAGGCAGGAGACGCTCGTCGAGGACCTGACGAGGACCCAGATTGTCCAGTATGCGGGCGCGTCCGGGGACTACAACCCCCTGCACACTGACGAGGTGTTCGCCACGCAAGTCGCGGGATACCCGAGTGTGTTCGCACACGGGATGCTCACCATGGGGATCACCGCAAAGCTGCTAACCGACTGGGTGGGCGACGGACGGCTGCTCAGGTACGGTGCCCGTTTCGTCAAGCAGGTCTGGCCGGGTGACACCCTCAGCGCCCGAGCCGAGGTGACGGCCCTGCGCGACACCGACGAAGGGCCAGTAGCCGACTTTAAGGTCGAGACCACCAACCAGCACGGCGACGTGGTACTAGCCGGCAGCGCTTCGGCGCGCGTCGACCGCTAGGCGGCCTAAGCGCCGTTCAGCCCGAGGCCCGTTCAGCCCGAGTCGAATCGGACCCCGAGCACAGCCTCGGCGCTAACCCAGTCCGATGCGATAGCCTCCTGCGCCGCTTGTAGAGTGACCCGTCCGGCGCAAACGGCCGCGTGGAGGTCGTCTTCCACCTGGTCTTTGGTGTTGTGGATGTAGCGGCTGCTGACACCGACGTCTGCTTCGGGCCAAAGGTTGTAGGTCGAGCTAGAACCACCCAACTCCAGGGGTATCAGATGGTCGAACTCGTATGGTGCGGCAGAACGCCCGTCGTAGAATCCGTATGCCCTCATCGCCTGGTACTTGGCCGGCTCGCTGATCGTCTCGGGTGGCCTGACACTTGACGTGAACCCTCCAGGCCTGCATATCGTCTGGTCGATGTCGGACTGGGTCACCTCGGGGTCGATCGCCCCGGGAGTGCACTCAGGATCCGGGAGAGGCTGCCTCAGGCCTTGGAACGTCGCCCATCGCACGTCGCACGACTCCCCGGTGAAAGCCGGCCCCAACAGACCAGCCGACGTCCAGCCCAACGGATACCCTCCGGCTGACACCCTGACCGTCGACTCTGGCGCAGCCGGCGGGCCGGACGATCCTTGATCCCCCCGGACGCACCCGCCGAGCCCGAAGAGTACCACGATCGCCGCGGCACCCGAAACGGCACTGCGGCCGCGCCGATCGTGTGATTGGCTCACACCCAGGTCGCCTCAACGCCTGGAACGCAGCAGGGCCGACGCAGACTTGAGGTCGGCCTTTCCCTGAGTTGCCTGCTTTATATGACCGATGAAGAACCCTGCGAGCTTGTCCTCACCTTCGCTGTATCGCGCCCATTCCTCTGGGTGGGCTGCTATCACATCCTCGACGATAGCTTCGAGGCCGCCGGATTCCATAGCCTCGAAGCCGAGGCCCTCCGCGATGACTTCGGGGTCCCCTCCGGCTTCGAGCATCGACTTGAGGACAGTTCGAGCCTGGGCCGAGGTCAGCTGACCCGACGACTCCATACGGACCAGCTTCGCGAAGAAACTCCGCTCGAGGTTCGCAGCCCCGGCGAGGTCGGAGGCGACCTCGTTTGCAGCGCGTTTGACAGCGATAGCGGCAACCGCCTGCGAGGCGCCCCCCGCCGACTTGGTGTCAGCCTTTTGGGCACCGACCGCCTCCACGAGATCGTCGAGGCCTAGTCGCACGACTGTCACGACCGCCTCGGAGCCGGCCGGAAGACCGCTCATCTCGGCGATGCGCTCACGCCGTTCGGATGGCATCGGGGGAAGGCTCGCCTTTATGGAAGCGACCCACTCCTCGGGCGGGTCTACAGGAACGAGGTCGGGCTCGGGGAAATACCTGTAGTCGTATGCTTCTTCCTTGGAGCGCATAGAAGCGGTCCGTCCGGCCCCTTCGTCCCAGTGCCGGGTCTCCTGGGAGACGACGCCACCGGACTCGATCAGCTGAATCTGACGGGAGACTTCGTAGTCGACAGCCCGGCCGAGCGAGCGCAGCGAGTTCATGTTCTTGATCTCGCAGCGAGTTCCGAACGCTTCTGCGCCCTCCGGCCGCACCGACACGTTCGCATCGACCCTGAGGGAACCCTCCTCCATCTTTCCGTCCGAAGCACCGGTAGCTACCAGGATCGCCCGGAGCTCGTCGACGTAAGCGCGCGCCTCGTCAGCGCTTCTCATATCGGGTGCGCTGACGATCTCGACCAGCGGCACTCCGGCCCGGTTGTAGTCCACCAGCGAGCGTGTCGCCTCGTGGATCCGCCCGCCGCCACCCACGTGCGTCGTCTTGCCAGTGTCTTCTTCTAGGTGGGCTCTGACTATCCCGATGCGCCGGCCGCCGGGCAGCGTCAACCACCCTCCAGCGTTGATGGGAACGTCGTACTGGCTTATCTGATAGTCCTTGGGCATGTCCGGGTAGAAGTAGTTCTTCCGGTGGAACATCGAGGCTTGCACGGTGGAGTGCAGGGCTGCTCCGATACGGATCGCGTATTCGACGGCCGCCCGGTTTAGTACCGGAAGAGACCCGGGCAGGCCGAGACAAACCGGGCAGACATTAGTGTTCGGCTCCTCTCCGAAGCTGTTTCGACACCCGCAGAAAAGCTTGGTCTGCGTGCGAAGCTCGCAGTGCACTTCCAAGCCGATGACGGTCTCCCACCCGCTGGAAGGCGCAGGAACGACGGGTTCAGGGCTCACAGATCGGCCCCCCTGTCGGCTGGTGCACCCGGGGCACGCAGCGAGCGGCGGCTCGCGCTGAGCGACGCCGGAGGCGCAAGCAACTCGAGAACCTCGGCCACCTGGAACATGACCGGCTCGGCGAGAGCCGGTGCGAGTACCTGTACCCCGATCGGCATGCCGTCGTCGCCAGTTCCGAACGGAACGCTGACCGCTGGATGACCTGCGAGATTTGACGGGATGGTGAAGACGTCGTTGAGGTACATCGTGAGAGGATCCGCCGACTTAGTCCCTATCTCGAAGGCCGTGCTCGGCGCGGTTGGCGAGAGGAGGACGTCGAAGTTCTCGTAGGCGGCGGCGAAGTCTTTGATGATCAGAGTCCGCACTTTCTGCGCCTGACCGTAGTAGGCGTCGTAGTAGCCGGCTGACAGAGCGTAGGTGCCTAGCATGATCCGCCGCTTTACCTCGTCACCGAACCCGGCAGAGCGGCTTCGCAGGTACATGTCGGTGATGTCCGCGCTGCCCGGGGCCCGTAGACCGTAACGCACCCCGTCATAGCGGGCAAGGTTAGATGAACTCTCGGCTGGGGCGATCAGGTAGTAGGCGGAGAGACCGAACGTCACTGCGGGAACGCTCACCTGATCAACCTTCGCCCCGGCCCCGGCGAGCGCGTCAGCCGCAAGGGCCAGTCTCGCCTTGACGTCGTCTGCCATTCCTTCAGCGCCTTGCATCTCTGTTATAAGTCCTACCCTGAGCCCGTCGACACCGGACCCCAGGCGCGAAGCCGAACGCTCCGTCGCTTCGCCCAGGCAGGTGGAGTCCATAGGGTCCGGCCCTGAAATGACGTCTAGAAGCGCTGCTGCGTCGGCGACGCTCATAGCGAACGGACCGACCTGGTCCAGGGAACTGGCGAAGGCTATAAGCCCGTACCTCGACACGAGCCCGTAAGTTGGTTTGACGCCGACGACCCCGCACAGCGCCGCCGGCTGGCGGATCGAACCGCCCGTGTCAGAGCCGAGAGCTCCTGCAGCGAACCCAGCCGCAACCGCCGCAGCGCTACCTCCCGATGATCCGCCCGGCACCCGGGTCTGGTCGTGGGGGTTACGGGTCGGGCCGAAGGCCGAGTTTTCCGTCGAGGAGCCCATGGCGAACTCGTCGAGGTTCGTCTTTCCCACGAACACAGCCCCTGCCGCCGCGAGGCGTTGCACGACCGTCGCGTCGTAGGGCGGGTGCCAACCTTGAAGGATCTTCGACGAGCAGGTGGTCGGAGTGCCGGCTGTGCACAGGTTGTCTTTAAGCGCGATCGGGACGCCTGCTAGAGGCCCTGGGTCGCCACCCCCGGCGACAATGCCGTCAACCATGCTCGCCGCTACACGGGCCTGCTCGGCCGTGACCTCGTTGAAAGCGTGAACTCCAGCCTCGTGTGAAGCAACCACCTCCAGGTGAGCGTCGAGTACGTCCAGGGCGCTCACTTCGCCGGATCTGACCGAAGCAGCGACGGAGAGCACTCCGAAGGTGGCAGTCACTGAGAGTCCCCCAGGATCTTCGGCACCCTGAAGCGGTGGTCTTCCACTTCAGGGGCCTCAGCTAGGACTGTCGCCCGGTCTAGGCTCGCCGTGACGACGTCGTCGCGCAGGACGTTGACAAGGGGCAGCGCGTGGGCGGTTGGGACCACCCCGGTGGTGTCTAAGGATTCGACGTCTCGCGCATGGTCAAGCACTGCCGCCAGCTGCTGGGTGAAGCGGGTCAGCTCCTCCTGGCTCAGCTGCAGCCGTGCGAGGCGCGCCACGTGAGCGACGTCATCGGTTGTAATGGACCGGGGCATGCCCACATGCTAGGAGAAGGCCCCGTCGGAACTGAGCAACCGGATTCGCGATAGGTTCTGCCCGGGTGGAAGCGGCACGTCGCAGGCCGCCCGCTAGTACTGTCGAAACGCCGATCACGGGGGATGCCCGAAGTGACCCGATACCCTTTCCTGAGCGAAGAGTGGATCCAACAGACTCGCCTGATCCGCGAAGAGTTCAAAGACCGCGCTCCCGCCGTCACGATGAGCGTGAGAATGAACCAGATAATAAGCGACGTACCGTTCGGGGTGGGCGTGGTCCACGCCCACCTGGACACCTCGTCGGGGGTTCTCGACGTCGAGACAGGCCACGTCGAGTCGCCTGACGTGACGGTGACCATGCCCTACGACGTGGCCCGGGCCCTACTGGTAGACGGCGACGCCAGCGCCGCCATGAACGCATTCATGAGCGGCAGGATCAAAGTGGACGGGGACATCACCAAGCTCCTTGGCCTCCAGGTTCCCGCTTCGAGCGCCGCCGCCAGCCCCGAGGCGGCCCTGGTCGTAGAGCGGATCAAGTCGATCACCGAGTAAGAAGCTGGCCGCGACGGTAACCTGCCGGGGACGTGGCTATCCTCGCAGACCTCCAAGCCGTAGCCGTAAGACGCTCGGATAGGACTCTCTTCGAAGAGTTGAGCGTGACAGTCGCGCACGGCGACAGGGTGGGCGTCGTAGGCATCAACGGGGCCGGCAAGTCCACACTGCTCCGCATCCTGGCAGGGGTGGACCGACCCGACACGGGTACAGTCCGCTACGGGTCTGGTGTCACGATCGGTTACCTGGAGCAAGACCCCGAGCTACCCGAAGGCACAGTCGGCTCCGCCGTCGGCGACGGGTGGGAGGCGGCGGCTACTCTCGACCGGCTAGGGATGGGACAGCTGACCCGGTCTCAGTGCCGGACTCTGTCGGGAGGGCAGCGCAAGAGGGTTGCTCTGGCCCGGGTCCTCACCCATCCCGCCGACCTGCTCGTGCTCGACGAACCGACCAACCACCTGGACCTGGCAACAGTTGTGTGGCTTACTGAGCGTCTGGCTAGATGGCGGGGTGGCCTCGTACTGGTAAGCCATGACCGACATCTCCTCGACGCCTTGTGCACGCGAATGGTGGAGTTGGACCGTGGCCGCGACTTCAGCCATGAGGGGAGCTACAGCGCTTACCTCGAGTCCCGGGCATTGCGCGAGGTCAAAGCGTCGAGCGCCGAGGCCACGCGGCGCAACCTGGCTCGACGCGAGCTCGAGTGGCTCCGCAGGGGAGCGCCGGCCCGTAGCCGCAAGCCGCAAGCCCGGGTGGACGCAGCCAAAGCCTTGATCAACAGCCGACCTCAGGCAGCTGCCCGCCCGACGAAGCTCGGTCTCGCCATGGGGACCCCCAGGCTCGGCGACAAGGTGATTTCCTGCGAGGACGTCAGCTACCGGTACTCCGGTTCTCAACCCATGGTTCTCGACGGGATTAGTTTGTCGATAGGCCCCGCGGAGCGTCTGGGAGTGCTCGGAGGTAACGGCACCGGCAAGACGACCCTCTTGGACTTGATAGCCGGGGTCCGCAAGCCGGTCAGCGGCCGGATCGAGACCGGGTCGACGGTCACGGTCGGCTACTACAGCCAAAGCGGCGTCGAGCTCGACGCAGATGCTCGGGTTCGCGACCTGGTCGCTGGCGATTTCAAAGCGCCAGGTAGCCCGGAAGACAACCTTCTCATGGAGAGCTTCTGGTTCAGCGGGGAGCTTCCCTTCGCGAGGGTGTCGACCTTGTCAGGGGGCGAACGCCGCCGCCTGCAACTGCTCGTCGTCCTGGCCAGCCAGCCCAACGTCCTGTTACTCGACGAGCCGACCAACGACTTGGACCTCGACACTCTGCGGGTACTTGAAGATTTCCTCGCCGACTGGCCAGGCGCACTGGTAGCAGTCAGCCACGACAGGGCGTTCCTCGAAAGGTCGGTGGACCGAATCGTCGCCCTCGACGCACGTGGCTCCCTCCGGGAGGTACCCGGGGGTTTGGCCGCCTGGATTGCCGAGGCAGCGACCCCCACCCGCCCGGGCGCTCGCGGAGCTCTTGCGGGAGTAGCCGAGACCCCCGCGAGAAGTGTCACGGCGAAGACTGCACCTCGACGAGATTCACACCAGCCGGCCAGACCTCAGCGACCGACCGGGCGCGCCCTTCGGGAGGTGGAGAAAAAGCTTGCCGGCGCCACACGCATTCGCGACGTCCTAGCCGAGAAGCTGGCCTCGACCTCCGACCATCGGGAGGCAGCGGAGATTGCGGCGCAGCTAGCCGACGCGTCCGCCCAGGTCGACAGCCTTGAAGAGATCTGGCTGGAGATCGCCGAAGTCAACGGTTGAAGTCACCCAAACAGGCGGCAGCGCCGTATACCTGACGTGAGTCAAAGTTCTCTCGGGGAATACACCACCACCGAGAAGGCTTTCCTCTCGACACGCACCACGACGCCGCTTCCAAGGAGAGCCAGTGACAAATCGTCCCGCCACGTTGCCCCGAGTCGACCGTGACGAGGTATTCCTCGAGTACACGAAAAGCATCTGTCCGGTGTGCAAAGTGGTAATTGACGCAGAGGTCAACGCCCGCGGCGGACGGATCGTGCTGTCGAAGAGGTGCCGGGATCATGGCAAGTTCGAGGCGCTCATCTCCTCTGACGCCGAGGGGTACCTGGCGGCGCTGCGCTACAACAAGCCGGGCACGCTGCCTCTGGCCACCCAGACCGAGGTCGTCGACGGGTGCCCTTTGGACTGCGGCATGTGCCCAGACCACAAGCAGCACGCCTGCCTGGGGATCATCGAGGTGAACTCCAACTGCAACCTCGACTGCCCGATCTGCTTCGCTGACTCCGGGCATCAGCCCGACCACTTCGTGCTGTCCCTAGCCCAGATCGAGACGGCGCTCGACGCTTTCGTCAAGGCCGAGGGCGAGCCCGAAGTGGTCATGTTCTCCGGTGGCGAGCCGACGATCCACCCCCACATTCTCGAAGCCATGGAGCTGGCCTACGCCAAAGGCGTCAAGAACGTCACGCTCAACACGAACGGGATCCGCTTGGCGCACGACCGCAAGTTCGTGAAGGCGCTGGCGGCTATGGCCCCCAAACCCCCGGGGATCTACCTGCAGTTCGACGGTCTGAGAGAGCAGACTCATCTCGCGATCCGGGCGCGCGACCTGCGCGCTGCGAAGCAGGCGGCGCTCGACAACTGCGCCGAGGCGGGGCTGATCGTGACCTTGGCAGCGGCGATCGAGAGGGACGTCAACGACGACGAGGTGGGAAACATCGTCCGCTTCGGCATTAAACACCCGGCGGTGCGGGCGGTGGCATTCCAGCCCGTCACCCACTCGGGCCGCCACTTGGAGTTCGATCCTATGGAACGGCTCTGCAACGCAGACGTCGTGGACGGCCTGGTAGAGCAGTGCCCCGACTGGTTCAAGAAGTCGGACTTCTTCCCGGTGCCGTGCTGCTTCCCGACGTGCCGGTCTATCACCTACCTCCTGGTGGAAGGCGACAACGTGGTGCCGATCCCCAGGCTGGTCGACCTCGACGAGCATCTCGACTACGTCACTAACCGGGCGCTGCCGGACTTCACCGTCCGGCACGCCCTGGAGAAGCTGTGGAGTGCCTCGGCGTTGCCGGGCACAGAGGCCAGCGCTACCGAGCTGGAATGCGCGACTTGCGGGATCGACCTTCCCGACGCCGTCAAGAGCCTCACTGACAAAGCTTTCATGATCGTCATTCAGGACTTCCAAGACCCCTACACCTTGAACGTCAAGCAGCTGATGAAATGCTGTGTAGAGGAGCTGACCCACGACGGGCGTATCATCCCCTTCTGCGCCTACAACTCGGTCGGCTACCGTGAGCAGGTCAAGGCCGACCTCACAGGAAAGACTGTTGCCCCGCTAGTGCCGAACTCGAGCGCCCTGGCCCAGCTGCTCCTCACCACCACCTCAGGCGCCCGTACCGCCGAAGTGACGATAGGAAAGAAGGACCAGACGAACGTGGGCCGGGGCCTGTCGTGATCGTCGAACCGAGCGGGTCCCTGCCCGCCGAGCCAGCGGAAATCAAGGCGTGCTGTGCCGCCGGGTACCAGTCCGACGTCGTGGCGCTGATCCTCGGGGAGAGCTACCACCCTGGAGGGTCTGCGCTTACCCGCCGGCTGGCCGTCGCCGTAGGCGTGTCCGCCGGCTGCGAGGTCCTCGACGTGGCCTCGGGACCGGGGTCCACAGCGATGCTGCTCGCACGCGAGTTCCGCGCTTCGGTGCTGGGTGTCGACCTGGGGGAAGGTGCGGTCGCTCAGGCGAACCGGCGAGCTGCCGACGCCGGCATGGCGGGTTACGGACCGGGGCAAGTGCACTTCGAGGTCGGCGATGCTGAGCGCCTCCCCATAGCCGACGCATCGGTCGACGTCGTGGTGAGCGAGTGCGCCCTGTGCACCTTCCCGGACAAGCTGGCGGCCGCAGCCGAGATGGCCAGGGTCGTCCGTCCCGGTGGCCGCATCGGGATCACCGACGTCGTCTTGGACCCGGACCGCCTCGACCCTGAGCTCGCCGACCTCGCCGGGTGGATAGCCTGCCTGGCTGACGCCCGACCCGTGGAGGGTTACCGGGCCGTTTTCACCTCCGCTGGTCTTGAGACTGTCTCGGTGGAACGCCACGACCAAGCCCTCGGCGACATGATCGACATGATAGACGCCCGGATCACCGCCCTGGCGATGGCCGATAGCGCTGCTTTAGCCGACGTGGACCTCCCGTCGGTACGGCGGCGGATTGCGGTCGCAAGACGGGCGGTAGCCGACGGCGTCGCCGGCTACGTGCTCATGGTCGCTCGCCGGCCATGATCCTCGTCGCTGACCGTCTTGAGCGCTTAGGGTTGCGAAGTGCCCGTAGGGCGAGCACGGCTTGCATGGCCGCGGCCGGGCGCAGCAGAGCCGGACGGGGCACTTCCACCATCTCGCCTTTTGCGAAGCTCGCCACGGTCACAGCCGCTACGGGCGCGACCCAGGCAAGGCCAGCTGCCGCTAGAACCCTTCGATCCGTTTCGTTACGCCAGGCGAACCAGGCCCAGAAGGCGGCATCCGCCAACGAGTCGGCGTAATGGCCGAACTGGGTGGGACCGGCGCGACGCGCGAGGATGCCGTCGGCTTTGTCCGACAAGATTGCAGCCACACCCAGCCATGGCCGGCCGCCTACCATGGCTGGCGAGTTTGCCACAGCCGGCAGGTTTGCCCGCAGCAGGGTGAGGGCGCTCGCCGAGCCGATCGACCGGCGCGGGCCGAGCATCCCGAGGTGTGTGACCGCCATCGCCCAGCTGATCCCCACCCAGGTACGACGAGGCCGGGCCAGTCGCGCCAGCGCAGCGTGCATTACCGTAATTTCCACTGCCGCCCACGGATGAGCGACCGCCTGGCGCACCGACCGGCGCCCGGTCGCCAGGGCGAACCGACCCCAACTCGCCACACCCCACCCGCCTGCCCGCAATCCTGCCAGAAGGTCATCGGTAGCCGCTCGGCTTTCGACCGCACCGATCCGATCTCCCCGGCCGGCAGACCGCGCCCTAAGCTGGGCGGACGACAAGAAAGCCACGGCATTGGACAGTAGTGCGCGCCAACCCTTCCACGAACCCTCGGAGGGCTTGCGGTACCTCGGCTCAGGGAAGCGGCCATGAAAGGAGTCGAGGAGATCGTGGTGATCGGCGGCGGCCACAACGGTCTCGTCGCAGCCTGCTACCTGGCCCGGGCCGGGCTTTCGGTGACTGTGCTCGAAGCCGCCCCGGCGGTGGGCGGAGGGTCACGCACCGAGGAGACGATCCCCGGATATCGCTTCGACACCCACTCCGCCGCGCACAACATAATCAACATGACGAGCATCCCCTACGACCTCGACCTGCTCGGGGCCGGGTTGCGCTATGTCGAGATGGATCCGTTCGCGATCGGCGTGGCGCCCGACCAGCCGATCCTGCGCTTCTTCCGGTCGATAGAAGCGACTCTCAGCCACCTCGCCGTCGACGATCCCTCCGAAGCAGCCCGCTACGAGGCGTGGATGGACTGGGCGGTGCCGTTGGTCGACGCCGCCGTCGGGTTCCTCGAAGGGGGTGGTCCCCGCAGCGGGCTAGGAGCGGCGTTCGCTGCTACAAGAGCATTACGCCGCCTCGGCGGCCCGGCGTCTATGGCCGCGGCGACGCTGGCCCCTTACGGGTCGCTGCTGTCCCGGCTGTTCACCACCGAGCGGGTCCGGGCGCCGGTAGCCGCGTTCGCCGCGCACGCGTCGGTCGGGCCTGACGCGCCGGGCGGGGCGTACTTCGCCGTGTGGCAGGCCGCCTACCACCGTTTCGGGCAGTGGCATGCTCTCGGCGGCGCACAAGCCCTCGCCGACGCCCTCGCCCTGCGGCTCGCCTCCTACGGCGGCCGTGTGGTCACGGGTTGCCCTGTCGACGCCATCGAAACCCGGTCGGGGAAGGTGAGCGGGATTCGCGCCGTCGGCGGCGAACGCTACCCTGCGGACGCTGTCCTCGCTGCGATCCACCCCCAAGTAGCGCTCGACATGGTGGAGCCGTCACCGGACGGTGATTTGGTGGAGGGGCTGCGCGCCGCGCACACCGGAAACGCCGTGCAGCTAGTCGTGCACGTCGCTACGACAGCCCTGCCCGCCTACCAGGGGGCGCAACCCGGCGACTGGAACGGGCTGCAAAGCCACGTCGGAAGTATCCACGAGCTGTCCGCCGGCTTCGCCGAAGCGCAGGCCCGTCGCCTGCCCGTTCGCCCGCCGACCTACGCGTTCACACCTAGCGCCCTCGACGCCGGGCTCGCCCCTCCTGGCCACCACACCGTCTATCTCGCCTGCCCGTGCGCGCCCGCGGCCGTCGACGGCGGATGGAGCGTGCACGCCGAGCCTTTCGCCGAAGCCATGTTCGACCAGATGGAGGCCCACGCCCCTGGATTTCGGGACTCCATCGTCGACTGGCATATACGGACCCCCGAGTTGATGGCAAGAGAGCTGCGCCTACCCGGCGCCCACCCGATGCATCTCGACATCACCTTGGACCAGCTCGGGCCGCTGCGGCCAACACGGGCGCTGGGGAACCACCGCACCCCGGTCGCCGGGCTGCTCCTAGCCGGTGCCGGCAGCTCCCCCACCGGCGGGATATCCGGGCTACCGGGACGCAACGCCGCCCGAAGGCTCCTAGCCGACCTGAAGCACAAAGACCGGTGACCGCCGGCGGCTAGGGCACTCGGCCGCTCCGGGTAGAGCTACGGAACGGGGTGAGGTAGCCGATGCTCGCCACGACGAACGGAACCGCATAGTTGGTGGCCACTCGTACCCAAGTCGATATCGACGGGTGGCCTGAGGCGATAACGGAACCTTCGTTAACGGCCGACAGAAGCGTGCCCACGACGCTCGACACGACCACACCGGTGCGGAAGGTGTAGCCACGAGCGACCAAGATCAACGCCTCAAGCGGAGAGGACCACGCCGGCGGTTGCCGCTTCAGCCCCCCGGCCGCAACGCTCCCGGCAGCGGCCTCCCCGGCTGCAGCATGCGCCGTGATGGAGGGGTCCACCCCGTGCGAAAGGGGAGCGTCACCCACAAGTGCGGGCGGGTTGGGTGGGTCCGAGTTAGCTGACATTGCGGTCACTGCCCCCCCTTGAGAGTCGAACCGTACCGCTTAGTACGGGCCAGGAGCAGCTCGGAAGGACGGCTCGTACCGGCACGTCCGAGTGCCGCCTTGATCAACACCAGCCACTCGGCGTCCTGGCTGCACGCCCAGCACGCTGCGAGATGCCGTCGGACCGCAACGGCGAGAGTCGGTTCGGCCTCGCCGTCGAGATAGGCTTCGACCCCTCTACGTAGGGCTCGGTGCTCTGGCGTGTTCACCAACATCCCTAAATCCACTCCCCCCGGCGGGCATTCCCTGGAATGCCGAAGCCGCTAAGGGGGTTCCACATGCGTGTACCAAGCAGGCGAGCGTCAGCGAGGGGAAGACGCGTTCGCTCGCTACGTACTACCCGAGCTGGAGGTGCTGGCCAGGGTGGCGTTCTCGATCACCCGCAACACAGCGGACGCCGAGGACTTGGTCCAAGAGACATTACTGTGCGCCTACAGGGCGATCGACCGCTTCGACGGCGCACATCCCCGGGCGTGGCTGTTCACTATCATGCGCAACGCCGAAGCGAAGCGACACCGCCGGCGACGGCCGCAGCTGCTGCGCGACCCGGCCCAGGCAGGGCGGGTCGAGTCCGCCGACCCCCGTGGAGGCGTCGCGTCCCCCGAGCAAGTTGTCGTCGGCGCGGAGTTCGACGCTGTGGTGGCTCAGTGCCTGGCCTCGCTTCCGGATCGACACCGCCAAGTAGTCGAGCTTGTCGACATCGACGGGCTGTCGTACGCCGAGGCGGCAGAAGTCATCGGAGTGCCGGTAGGCACGGTCATGAGCCGGCTGCACCGCGCCCGGACCAGGATTCGCCAGCGCCTGACTGCTGCTGGCCTCGCACCGAAGAGGAGCATGCGATGAGAGTGTGGAACGCGACGGCGAGCCGGATGCGCTGCGTGGCGACGATGAGAGTGCTGCAAACCTACCTCGACGGTGCACTCGACGAGGTAGCGGCGCAGCGGGTCGCCGACCATCTCGAGGACTGCCGTCGCTGCGGTCTCGAAGCCGACGTCTATGCGGAGATCAAGACGGCGCTCGGCGAACAGGACCGGACGGTCGACCCTCGAGCGATCGAGCGGTTACGACATTTCGGTGAGCAGCTCGTACGGGGCGACGCGGCGGGGTCGTGAGGACCTACGATGTCGCAGTCGTAGGCGGCGGCGCCGGCGGCTTGGCCGCCGCCCGGGCCGGGGCGCGCCGCGGGCTGCGCACCGTGCTCGTCTCTGACAGCGCTCTCGGCGGCGACTGCACTTTCACCGGCTGCGTCCCCTCCAAGACGCTGATCGAAGCCGCGGCCGATGGCCGGGAGTTCGGGGAAGCCGTCACCAAAATGCGCTCCGTTATTAGCCAGATCGCTGCTAGCGAGGACGCAAGCGTGCTGCGAAAGGAGGGTGTCGAGGTCGTGGAGGGCCGAGCCGGCTTCTCCGGCCCCCGCACCCTGTCAATCGAAGGAAAGTCGATTCGGGCCGAGACAGTGGTCGTCGCCACCGGTTCCCGTCCCGCCGTGCCGCCGATCCAAGGCCTGGACACAGTCGGATTCCTGACCAACGAAACGGTTTTCGATCTCGAAGAGCTACCCGCGTCGATAGCCATTCTCGGCGGCGGAGCCATCGGCTGCGAACTGGCACAAGCCTTCCGGCGCTTCGGGTCGCAGGTACACGTCGTCGAAGGCGAGGCTCGGCTGCTTCCACGAGAGGAACCCGAGGCCAGCGCCGTGCTAGCTGGCGCATTCGCCGCCGACGGTATCGGCGTGCACCTCGGCGCCGGGGTGACCCGCGTCGGTCCCGCAGAGTCCGGCGCGGGAGTCTGCCTGGAACGCTCGGACGGGTCGAGCGTTTGCGCCGATACGCTCCTGGTGGCGGTAGGCCGGCGCCCGAACACGGCCGGCCTCGAAGCCGGGGTGGGAGGTGTCGAGCTCGACGAGCGGGGTTTCGTGCGAACCGATCGTTTCCTAGCGACCAGCGCCCCCGGGGTGTACGCAGTCGGAGACGTAACCGGCCGCTTGCTGTTCACTCACGCGGCGGACGAGATGGGCCGCATCGCTGTCCGCAACGGCTCCTCCAAGCTCGGCCGGCTGGGGCGCCGGGCTTTCGTCGCCTCGTCAATCCCTTGGGTGACGTTCTGCGACCCGGAGGTCGCCAGGGTGGGACTGACCGAGGCGCAGGCCGTCGAGGCCGGGGGTAGGGTCGCCTTCGTTCCCATGTCGCAGGTCGACCGGGCGATCGCCGCTGGGAGGACCGAAGGTTTCGTGAAGCTGATCGCCGGGCCCCGGCGCCTGCTGGGTGACAGCGGCGGCGGGCGCGTCCTCGGGGCGACGATCGTCGCACCCCGAGCCGGCGAGATGATCCACGAAGTGGCCCTTGCGATACGCACCGGCATGTTCACGGGCCGCCTCGCCCAGACAGTCCACGCCTACCCGACATGGTCGACGAGCTTGCGCCAGGCGGCAGCCAAGTTCTTCGTGGCCTCCGACGGCCACCCGAGCGAGTCCAACTCGTAACCCCCGTCGGCTACTGTGCGGGCGTGAACTACGCGCGGGCCACCTCGCAAGAGCCTCACAACCCTGAGACGCCACAAGGCGAGACGCTTGGAGCGTCGAGAGCGGCCATCGAGCACCATTACGACGTCGGCCGGGATTTCTACGGGCTGTGGCTGGACTCTGAAATGGTCTACTCGTGCGCGATGTGGGCCGACGGCTCTCCCCCCGATGGCGACCTCGAAACCGCGCAGAAGGCCAAGATGGCATGGCACGCCGAGTCGGCGCACGCGCAAGGGGCCGCCCGGGTGCTCGACGTGGGATGCGGGTGGGGAGCCCTCGCCCGTCACCTGGTAGCCGAGCACGGGGTCGAGCACGTGACGGGCCTCACTTTGAGCGCTGACCAGGCGGCCTACGTCGCATCTGGGTTGGGTTCCGCCGGTCCCGGCCCGCGACAGGGCCGGATCGAGGTGCGCCTCGAGGACTGGCGTGACCACCGCCCGGCCGCGCCCTACGACGCGATCGTGTCGGTGGGAGCATTCGAGCATTTCGCCCGCCATGGCCTAGAGCGAGCCGAGCGTCGGGCGGTTTACCGGAGTTTCTTCGATGCGGCTGGCGGCTGGATCAGACCGGGGGGTTGGATGTCGCTTCAGACGATCGCATACGACGACGCCGACCCCGACAAGGTCCGTAACTTCGACTTCCTCACCGAGGAGATATTCCCAGAGTCTGGGCTTCCAACCCTCGCCGACGTGGTGGTCGCAGCGGAGCCGAGCTGGAGGATCGTCAAGCTGCGATCGGACCCCGACCACTACGCCGCCACGTTGCGGATCTGGCAGGACCGCCTCGAAGCCAACCGCGGACCCGCCACCGACCTCGTCGGCAGGTCGACCTACCGCCGCTACGCCCGGTACTTGAGATTGTGCCGGGCACTTTTCGATCAGAGAGCCTGCACTTTGTACCGCATAAGCCTGCAACGGCGCAACGCTGCGACGCTTTCGGAGCAACAGCCCACGCCGGAGGGGGCCGCGAGCGGCGGGGACCGCCGACCATGACCACCCCTGTTCCTGCCGGCCCCTTGTCGGGAGTGGGCCTGAGCCCCATAACCCGTGAGGTGCTCGACAGCGCTGCGCGCGGCCTTCTCGAAGCCCACCTGGCTCGCAGCCGCGAGTGGTTCCCCCATCAGCTTGTCCCCTGGGAGCAGGGAAGGAGCTTCGGTCCCGACGACCCAGGAGAGACACCCCAGGTCGATCTGGCGCCCGGTGTAGCCAGCGCCTTGTGGGTGAACGTGCTGACCGAGGACAACCTCCCCCACTACTTCCAGGCGATCACTGCCACCTTCGGCGTGGACTCGGCGCTAGGAGAGTGGAACCGACGCTGGACCGCCGAGGAGCAGCGCCACTCGACCGTCATGAGAGACTGGATGTGTGTTACCCGCTGCGTCGACTTAGTATGCCTCGAACGGGCCAGGATGCGCCAGGTTTCGTTAGGTTTCGCCTCGGAGCTGCGCTCGGTGAGCCTCATAGACGGCGTCGTATACCTGGCGTTACAAGAGCTCGCCACGAGAGTTTCTCATCGCAACACCGGCCGTCTGCTCACGGACCCGGCTGGAGCTGCGATCATGAACCGGGTCGCTAGCGACGAGAACCTCCACTACCTGTTCTACCGGGATCTCGTGTCGGCTGTGATGTCGGTCAACCCCTCAGAGGTGCTCCAAGCCATAGACCGCCAGGTTTGCACGTTCGAGATGCCCGGGAACGGCATAGAAGGCTTCGCCGGTCACGCGGCGTCGATAGCCGCCGCGGGCATCTACGACTTCGCCGTGCACTACGAGCAGATCCTGGTGCCTCTAGTGCTGCGAGGCTGGGCGATCGAATCTCTAGGAAACCTCGACCAGACGGGTGAAGCAGCGCGAGCTCATGTCTTGGCGCGCATCGCAAGGACCGGTCGGGTCGCCGAGCGTCTACGGGAACAGAAGGACCAGTCACCTCGCTGCTCACCCCCGATGAACTAACGGGCTGGTCCAGCAGCTGGGATTGTCGGCGGTGGTCGGCGTGCGCTCGTCGCGGCACTCGGAGTTGAGGTCGCCGGGGACGTCAAAAGTCACCGAGATCGCGCAGCAGTTCCCTGTCCGCGCTCAGCTCGCCGACTGGTATGCCGTGGCGGTAGCCGGCGGCGGCTTCGGCAGGGCTCACGTCTGCGTGGACTGCAGCTTCGATGTACTCGCCTAGGTGCGGCATGCCGCATATCGTGAGGACTGCTGCGGCGAACCAACTGGCCCGATCGGGGTACTCACGGCCCAGGATGAACCAACTTCGACGCGTGACGTGTACCACGGCTGGTCCGTCGAGGCGGTGCAGCTTCCCGTCGAGACGATAGAAGGTCCTCCCGTCGGCAGATATTTCCACCTCGTCGTAGCCGCCGGGTATTAGCGGCTGTCGCCACCGGATCACGGTGACGGAGCCGGAGATGGAAAAGTCGTAGTCGGCAGGGATCGCCCCGTCGGCTCGCGCGGAGGCGAGCGCCCAGCGTGCGGAAGGGGTGGGGGGTATCGGCTCGAAGCCGTTGTTCACGAGAAGCCGCCCTTCGCCGGTTCGATTTGGCCGTACACGAGTGCTGTCGATCCTAGAGGGGTTTCAAGTCTGGTCGGCCAGAAGCAACCGATGCGGCCGTGATCATCTCGGCGAGGACCCTGCGCAACTCCACCGTCGTGCGATCGGCTCGGGTGTGTATCTCGCCTAAACCCAGGTCCGGCGCCTGACTTCCATCCCCAGAGGTGTCAGCACGGACAGCGCCAATAAGCGGCAAGGGCAAGCTACGCATCGCTTCTTGGACCCTCAGGTCCTCGCTTAGAACCTGCACTTCGAAGTCGACCGCCTCTTGCATTCGGGCGGGGTCCCCTCCAAGGTCGTTGCGCCACAAGACGGAGAAGATGTCGCAGTGCTCCTCGTCCAGCGGGCTGACGAAGAAGCCGATCGTGTTCGTCCCTCCCGCTTCGACGTAGTCGATTCGCAACGTCAGGTGAAAGGGAGCCACATAGCGGTACGTCAGGCGCCGGGTCTGGATCAAAGGCCGCTCGCCGCTAGCAACACCGGGATCCTCGCGGTTAGCGAACGCGTGCTCGTAACCAGCGGTAAAGCACAGCTGGCCAGGTTCGCGTATTACGTCGAAGCGCCCCACGAGGCGTTCCTCGCCGGCACCGAAAGTGCCGGCGTGCACGAAAGGAAAATGCGCCGTGTCCAAGAAGTTGTCGGCGAGAAGGCCAGCCCCGGCCCGGGCGCGTACCACTGGCAACTCGCCCCGCGCAAAGGTCGGGTCATCGTCTTCGGGGACCTCGGGCAGTTCTACACCTGGGAGCGGATCGTCGAGGCAGACGAAGATCATCCCGAGCCGCTCTTGGACCCCGCCGAGGGTTTCCAGACGCGCCCGGGACGGTATCGGCGTCTCAGGCCCGAGGGCGGGGATCTCGATGCAGTTGCCCGCCGGCGAGTACAGCCATCCGTGGTAGGCGCATCGCAGCCCGCCCCCTTCGGAACTCGCGAGGGTAAGTGGCGCTCCCCGGTGCGGGCAACGATCGTAGAAGGCCCTTACCTTCCCTTCCGAGCGGAACAGAACGAGGTGCTCTCCCAAGAGCACCGCACCCCTGGGCGCCTCGGAGATCTCAGACGAACGCGCCACCGGATGCCAGCACCGCCGCAGGACCTCATGGGTGTTTCCGAGAGACGAAGATGGCGCATTCACGCCGGGAGAGCTCATGGCTTCCATGATCGGTTAGCGTCTCGAGTGGTGGCAACCTCGCTGCGATGTTCGTGTAGAAACTGCCCTCATCCGTCCCCCCCGACTCCCGTGGGCTGGATGCTCTGGAGGTCACAGCGTTGACGTGGATGAGGTTGCGCCAGGTGGCGATCATAGTGTCCGACCTCGATTCGACCGTCGAAGCACTCGGCGACACCCTGGGACTAAAAGTCGCCTTTCGCGATCCGTCTGTCGGAGCGTTCGGGCTGCGAAACGCCGTACTGCCGGTCGGCTCGCAGTTCGTGGAGATCCTCTCGCCTATCAGGGAAGGCACCGCAGCTGGACGACAACTTGACCGGGCCGGCGGTGACACCGGCTACATGGTGATCATGCATACAGACGATCACACGACCGTTCGCAACCGTGTGCGGGACATGGGCATCCGTGTCGCGTTCGAAGCAGACCACGACGGCTTGCAGATCATGCAGCTTCACCCTTCCGACACGGCCGGGTCGTTCTTGGAGATCGACTTCCAACCTGGAGGTGACGACCCTGATGGACCTTGGGCACCGGCTGGCCCGGACTGGCAGTCGAAAGTGGATCGTTCCAAGGTTGACGCCATCTCCGCTCTGAAAGTCTCCAGCATCGATCCCGGTGCGACTTGCAGACGCTGGGCGGAGATCCTCGGTGTGCCCTGGGACGATTTGAGCGTAAAAGTCGAAAATGCGACTGTCCACTTTGAGCACGGCGAACGCGAGGGACTGGTCGAGGTTCTCCTGCATCGATCCGGGCGTGTGCGACCGACGGCGCTCACCTTTGGCAGCGTGACATTCGCCTGACCACCTTGGCCTGTGCTTCGACTTTTACGCTGGGGCCTCGCCGGGCCTTCCGAACAGGTAGCCCTGCATCAGGTCCACTCCAAGCCCTGTAAGCACAGCGGCCTGTTCGGGGGTCTCGACTCCTTCCGACACTACCGACAGCCCGAGGGAGTGGGCGAGTGACACTATCCCCGAAACGAGTGTGCAGTCGGACTCGGCGTCTTGGATCGCCGACACGAACGACCTGTCGACCTTCAACACGTCGAAGGGGAACTGGTCAAGATACGATAACGACGAGTAGCCGGTACCGAAATCGTCGATTGCCAGTCCAACTCCCAAGGCTTTGATGTCAGCGAGAACTTCGGCCGCCGAGGTTATGTTCTGGATTAGTGAAGACTCTGTGACCTCCACGTAAAGAGCGGACGCTTCCAGGCCTGTATGCTCCAAAACAGCCTGGACGGTCGCCACCAGTCCTGGTTCTGACACTTGTCGGCCGGACAAGTTGACGGAGAGGCGGGCCCTGTTACCAGCTTTTCTCCAGCGGACAGCCGCTTCGGCGGCTTGGCGCAGCACCCATTTGCCTATCTCCACGATCAGGCCGGCTTCCTCGGCTACCGGAATGAACGTCGACGGGGGAATGTCGCCCCGGGTCGGGTGCTTCCAGCGCAGGAGCGCCTCATATGAGGTCACCTTCCTCCTGCGGTTCACGATCGGCTGGTAGACGACATAAAGCTCGTTCCTGGCAAGAGCGCCGGCTAGGTCCTCTCGCATCTCCTGGCGGTCTCGCGCGCGGACTCTCAACTCGTCGTCGAAGATCTCCGCCCTGTTACCGCCTGCCTGCTTAGCGGCGTACATGGCCAGGTCAGCGCAGGCGAGACCCTCCGCTTTGAGCTTCGTCGAGTCGACGATCGCCACGCCGAGAGAAGCAGTGAGAGCCACGGAGTGTCTTCCACCGTCAGCGTCGGGAACCTTGGTAGGGCACCGTAACTGCTCGAGGATGTCGCCGGCTATCCCAAGGGCGGCCTGGGTGGTTTCTACCCCCGGGCACACTACGACGAACTCGTCACCGCCGAGCCTGCCCACTTCGAAACCTTCTCTGGAGGCGATGGCCGACAGGCGACCTGCGACTGAGGCTAGGACCGCATCGCCGACGCCGTGACCCAGTGAGTCGTTTATGAACTTGAAGGAGTCGAGGTCGGCGAACAGCACCGCCACTGAACCAGGGTGGTCCGCGGCAAGGCGGCGCATCCGTTCCTCCATCCCCGACCTGTTAGGGAGCCCGGTCAGGTGGTCGTGGGTCGCAGCGTGGGCGAGCTGCTCACGGGCGCTTTTGGTCTCAGTCACGTCGGTTATGGAGCATACGGTCGAGTAGCGCCCGGCGCCGTCGGGTCCGCCGAGCGCCCTCGAGTTCACCGATATCCACACCACGCCTTCGGGGGTGACCACGCCGCACACCTCGTTCGTGCTCGGCTCGCCAGTCAGCACCGTTCTCACCGCCGGCCAGTCGCCTGCGTCGAGAGCCCTACCTTCCGGGCTGATCAAGCTCCAGCGCATCTCGGTGAAGTGGCAACCTGCCGCCGGGGTAGTGAGGTGCAAGATACGCTCGGCCGCGGCGTTGGCGAACTCGACCTTACCGTCACCTGCGATCACCAGGACCCCCTCGTCGAGGGCGGCGACTACAGCAGAGTGGCGGTCTTGGAGCTCGCGATGCGCTTCCTCGCTGACCTTGCGGGCTGTAACGTCGGTGATAAGCAGGATGCAGCCGGTGGCCGTACCCACCTCGTCGCGTAGCAACGAGATGGACAAGTGCGCCGGGAACCACTCCCCGGTGGCACGGACCATCTCGGCTTCATGGGCGAATCTTCCCCGCCGTGAAAGCTGGCGCCACGCCTGTCCGGCTATCTGCTCCGAGCCGACGAAGACCGCGCTCAGAGGCTGGCCGACGACTTCCTCGGACCTCCTGGCGAAGATCTCCTCAGCACCACGCGACCACGACGTGATCTTTAGGTCCTTGAAGCGCTTTCCTTCCGCCACGACGACAGCGTCCGAGATCGCGTCGACGAGAGCTGCCTGAGCCCGCAGCTTCTTCTCCACCTCCTTGCGTTCGGTGATCACCCGAGCGACTGCCTGGAAAGCCGGACGCCCACCCCACACCGTGGCTATCGAGGTTGCCTCGATGTCGAACTCGGTCCCGTCGAGAGCTACCGCCTTCTCCTCGGCGAACTGGGCTGGTTGGTTGGTCGCAGACATCCCGGCGAGACGCTCGCTGAAAGTCACCCTCGACTCAGGGGCAAGAAAGTCGAGTATTGGCATTCCGATCAGGCAGTCATCGGTCGGGCATCGAGCATGCCGCTTCGCCGCCCTGTTGGCATACACGATCTTCCCGTCTTGGTGTACGAGAATTATGTCGGGGCTGACCTCGGCAAGAGCACGGTAGGACTCGGCCAGCTCTGGCGGTTCGATTCTCCGTTCGGTGCTGGTGAGCCCGATCGTGCCTACGAGCCCGGCGCTCTCCGGAACCTCAAGCCACAGCGCGCTCAAGGTTGCAGGGATACCGGCCCCGGAATTGGTGTCCAAGCGCAGCGGAAACTGCAAAGTGGACCCTGGGCCCACCGGAGCCTTCAGGGCCGCTTCCAGAGCGGAGCGCCATGGTTCGGAGACCACAGCCAGGAGGTCGTCAAGATGCTGGAACTCCTCGCGAGCTCGCCCTAACAGACTCTCCAAACTTGGAGTTATTTCGATTTTTTCAATGTTATTCCAAGCATCGACGAAAAAGGCTGCCAGGCCGAGGCCGTCGAGAACATCGACGAGAGTCCTCCCTGCGATGCTCGGAGGCCAGCCACCGGGTGAGCCAGGCTCGTTTCGTCCGTTGTAGCCTTCGACGGGTGCGTCGAACGTGTCAGGGGAGGGCCATGTCGCGCACGAGCCTAGAAGCTCCTCAAGAACCTTCGTCTGTCCGCCTGCCTTGAGCACGTCCCGCACGCCGAATCCTCCTACCACAGGAGTATCGGCAAGTCGATGAAGCAACTTTCAGGCCACTTCGGCCTTTTCCCATATCAGGACCTTCGGCCAACCCAAGGCGATCTCAGGCTAACGGCTCGGAGCCTCCCGGTGCGCCATAAGTCCGCTGGCGCTACAAGTCCGTTGGGGCGTACACTATGGCCGAGTTGAACCCGCCCATCCCGATAGCTGACTTGAGCACGAGACCGTCACGGCGCGGCAGCGGGCCGGCAGCGAGAGCAGGGTAGGCGGCCGCAACCGGTTGAACCGAGAGCATCGTTCCCCGTTCCAAGCCGAGTAGCGCCAGAACACCTTCCACTCCCGCCGACGCACCTTGGCAGTGCCCTGTGAGTGGCTTGGTCGCCAGGAAAGTGACATCGGGATCAAGCACCTTCTCTGCGACGCCTATCTCCGAGGCGTCGTTTTGCGCTGTGCCAGTACCGTGCGTGTAAAGGTAGCTAACATCGCGCCGGCCTACCTCGGCCGCTGCGAGCGCCCCCTCGAAGGTGTTGACGAGCTCAGTTAGGTCGGGGTTGAGCGCGATCGGATGGTAAGGGTCTTGGACCATCGATCCCCCGAGGAGCAGGCCGTAAGGCCCGTCGGATCGGGACGAAACGATCAGCGTGGTGGCAGCCTCTCCTACCACGAAGCCCGAGGAGCCAGCTTGGAACGGTCGGCAGACGTCGAGAGGGTCACCTTTGACAGCGAGAGCTCCCATCTTGTGGAACTGGTCGGCGTCCTCCGGAAGAGCAGAGAAGTCGCACGCGGCGACAATGACGTCCGTAGCGAAGCCGCTTTTCAGCCATTGCCATGCCAGGACCAAAGCCACGTTGGTAGCGGCGCAAGCGGCCTGGATGTTCATAACCGGCCCCCCTGAGAATCCAAGGTCGCGCAGCAGCACAGCCGGTGCTGTCGACGGGATCAGACCAAGGTAGTCCCGGTTGCGCATTCGGCCGTGGTGCTCACCCAGATAGCTCCTGCGGTATTCCACGTCGCCGACAGATCCGGCGCCGATCAATCCCACCCGCTGTCCGGGGATCCAGCCGCGATTCCGAGCGTCGGCGACGGCCTCTCGGGTTGCGTAGAACAGAGCGCGGCCGTATCGCGACGGATGGTCCAGCACCGGAGCTCCCGAGGGTTGGGGGGCCGGTCGGGCCGCAAGGTACTCGCGTCCGTCCACCGATACCATTTTCACCGCGGAACGGCCGGAGAGAACCCCCTCCCACAGGTGCTCCTTCCCCCAGCCGTAGCCGGTGACAGCCCCGAGACCGCAGATGCCAGGGTTGGTGTTGGGATTCGATAGAGCGGACATTCCGACCCTCCCTCGTATTTGACCTCGACTCGCCCGGGGCCTGGAGACGGGCTCCGATTTCGATCATACCCGCGCCGGCCCCACGCTGCTAGGGCCTGGGTTTGGGCTTTCAGCCTGTTACTAGTGTGACCGAGCTTCCGTAGAGAACCTCGGTGCCCGATGCCGGTGATGTCGCCGTGACCGAATTGATCGGGTTGCCGTTAGTGCCGGCAACTCCGAGACCGTCCGCAGCGAGGGCCTGCACGGCGGAGCCGACAGAATCCCCTGCCACGTTAGGGACGCTGACGTAGTGTGGCCCGAGGGACACGTCCACGGCGACTTGGGATCCGACCGTGACCTCGGACCCGCTAGAGGGGCTCAGAGATATCACGTCGCCTTTGGGTACGGTAGTGCTGTAGTCACTGGTCTCAGTGGCCACCAATCCGGCCGCCTTCAGTGCGCTCTGAACGGCGCTCAAGGGGGCGCCGGCGGCCAGCGACGGGACCGCCACTTGGGGCTTGCCCGACGAGACCACGATACTGACCGACTGTCCCGGCAGCAGCGTGCCCGACGACGGGCTCGACGATACGACGTCACCTGCCGGGACGGTCATCGACGAGACTTCCGGCGCCAGCACGTAGCGCAGCCCGAGTGCAACCAGCGCCTGCTCGGCGGCTTGCTTGGTGTCACCGGCGACGTCGGGCACTCGCACCGGCTCCGGGCCGAGGGAGACCACGACGCTGATCGTCTTACCCTCGTCGATGCGCCCCTGCGACGGGCTTTGACTTATTACGTCGCCTGCTATGTAGCGGGAGCTGTAGACGCTTGAGCTGACGCCGAGATGCAAGTGCAAGCGGCTTAGCGCAGCCGCGGCTTGCGGGCGAGATTCCCCAACTATGTCGGGAACAGGATGGCTTGCCGGCGCAAGACGGCCGGTGGCCGCCGCCCACGCCACAGCACCTCCACCCAACAGGACTATGGCGGCTGCCGCCGCGGCTAAAAGCTTGCGAGTCGATCGGCGGGATCTGACCTGCTGGCCGTCCCCTCCGGCGGCGTCGTCTGCCATCCGGTCCCCGGCATCGACGACCGCCTGCGGCGGTGCGGCATCGTCGAATAGCCGAGGGCGACCCCCCATCTCGGTCGGATCGACCAGGTCGGTGCTCCCAGGGTCGAAGTCCACCGTGGGCCGCAACGCCAGCGGTGCCGGCTTGGGAAGCCTTACGCTGACCTCGCTCAGCGCGTCGGCGAGACCAGCTGCGTCGATGCGCCCGGCGGGATCCCTACTACCTGCCGCTTCCAGGATCGAAGTCAACGGCCCTGCCGCTTCGGGAACGGGCATGTCCGCACCGGCTCGCAGCGCGAGGGTACCCAAAGGGGTGTCGCCGACCAGGGGGACCTCTCCGCTCAATGCTTCGGCGAGGACCACCGCGAGGGAGTACACGTCGGCCTTAGCGTCTAGGTGCCCGGCGCTGAGCGTTTCGGGCGCCGCGTAACGTCCGGTACCGACGACAGCGCCGGTCGGTTCGGTGAGGGCCGCTTCGGCGAGAGCCCTGGCCAAACCGAAGTCGGCTATGTAGACACGCCCCTCGTCGTCGAATATCAGGTTCGCCGGTTTGATGTCCCTGTGAACCAGGCCCTGGCGGTGGGCGTGAGCGAGCGCCCGGGCGACGTCAGCCCCGACGGCAGCCGCTTGACCTGGAGACAGCCTCGAGCCCTGGTCGAGAATCGCCCTCAGGCTGCCGCCCTCCAGCAACTCCATTACCAGGTACGGTCCAGCCTCGTCGCGACCGGAGTCGTACAAACGAAGGATGTTCGGGTGACGCAGGGATGCCACGGTTCGGGCTTCAGCCTCGAAGCGCGCCAAGAAGGCCGGTTCGCCAGCGAGTGCCGGGTGCAGCAACTTGACCGCCACTTTTCTCCTGAGCTTCGTATCCTCCGCCACGTAAACGTGGGCGGAGGCGCCGACGCCCAGCGGGCGCGTCAGACGGTACCTCTCCCCGAGAACCCGACCGACCAAGTCGTCGATGCGCGACGTCACCACGCTGTGAGGCTACCCTCCGCTGTCTCGCTAGACGCGGATGTCGCCCGTCAACGTCGGCAGTCGCGACGCTCTCAGGTGCGCTTTACGCCCTCGTCGAGTATCCCCTCGAAAGCTTCCTCGTCGACGACGGGAACGCCGAGCTCGGCTGCTTTGGCTATCTTCGCCGTCCCCGGATCCCGGCCGGCCACGACTAGCGTCGTCCGTTTTGTCACCGACCCGGGGCTTTTCGCTCCGCGCGCTTTCAACGCTGCCTCCGCTTCCTCCCTGCTCCAACGCGACAGCGTGCCGGTCACCACGATCGAGAGGCCGGCGAGCACCTGAGGTAGCAGAACTGCCTCAGGGTCCTCGAAGCTGACCCCGGCGGCTCGGAGCCTTTCGATAACCCGGCGGTTGGCTTCGAGGGCAAAGAAACCTGCGACGCTCGCCCCTATAACCGCGCCGACGCCGTCGACATCGGAGAGGCTGGCGGCGTCGGCGGCGGCGATAGCGTCGAGTGAGCCGAAGCGGCGGGCGAGGAGCTGGCTTCCTGTCGTGCCGAGGTGGCGGATCGACAGCCCGACGAGCAGGTTCGCGAGGCTTCGACCCTTGGAGGCCTCTACCGCTGCTCTGAGGTTAGCTACCGAAGTACCCGCCCAACCTTCAAGGGTCGCCACCTTGTCGTAGTCCAGGTAGTACACGTCCGAGACGTCGTGGAGGATCCCCGCTTCGACAAACTGGCGGACCGTCGCCTCCCCGAGGTGCTCGATGTCCATCGCCCCCCGCGACGCAAAATGCGAGATACGAGCGACGACCTGGGCGGGGCAGCTTTCGTTGACGCAGAAGGTGTCGCTTTCCCCCGCCAACCTCACGAGATGCTCCCCACACGCAGGGCAGCGGTCCGGGAACCGCCACGCTGGGACTCCCTCCGGGCGCAGGGCGACAATCGGACCTCGAACTTCGGGGATGACGTCACCGGCGCGCCTGACCACGACCGTGTCGCCCGGTCGCACGTCCTTGGCGCGAACCTGATCCTCGTTGTGCAAGGTAGCGAGGGCCACCCGGGCCCCGCCGACGACGACCGGTTCGAGCACGGCGAAAGGGGTCGCTTTGCCGGTTCGTCCGATCGACACCATGATGTCGAGTAGGAGTGTCGTTTTCTCCTCCGGGGGAAACTTGTAGGCGATCGCCCACCGGGGCGCCCTAGAAGTGGACCCGAGCTCGGAGCGCTCCGCCAGGTCGTCCAGCTTGACCACCACCCCGTCAATCTCGTATTCGAGCGAGTGGCGCCTGTCCTGCCAGGTTCGGCAGTACTCGTCGACCTCGTCGAGGCCCTCGACTACTCGGATGTGAGGGTTGACAGGGAACCCCGCCTCGCGCATCCATTCAAGCGTCTCACTGTGACGGGAAAAGCCGGGCCCTCCGTCGACGACCCCCAGCTGGTAGGCCCAAAAGCCGAGGTCGCGGCCCGCTGTCACCGCCGGATCCTTCTGACGCAGCGACCCGGCTGCTGCGTTCCTCGGGTTGATGAACTGGCGTGCCTCCAAGAGCGCCTGGCGGCGGTTGAGGTCCTCGAAGGACGCGATTGGCATGTAAAGCTCTCCCCTGACCTCGACCAGAGAGGGGACGCCACCTGCGAAACCCGTGCCGGCAGAACCCGACTTGTCCCCGGCGAACAGCGCACGGGGTATGGCCGCCACCGTCACCACGTTTGCGGTCACGTCCTCACCCACCTCGCCATCGCCCCGGGTAGCCGCCCTGACCAAGCGTCCGTGCTCGTAAAGCAGGCTCAGAGCGAGCCCGTCGATCTTGAGCTCGCAGGTGAACCGCATCCCCTTGGAGCCGCCAGCCCCGAGGCGTTCCATACGGGCACCCCACGCGATCAACTCCTCGTAGCTGGTCGTCTTGTCCAGAGACATCATCGCCGACTCGTGGCGGACAGGTGCGAACAGCGTCGACGCCTCCCCTCCCACGCGGGCGGTCGGGCTCCCCCGGGAGGCCAAACTTGGATTGTCGGCTTCGAGGCGGGCGAGCTCGGCGACCAGCTCATCGAACTCGGCATCGGTCAGTTCCGGGTCGTCGAGCACGAAGTAGCGGTGGTTATGGTGCTCTATGAGCGCTCGGAGCTCCGCTGCTCTCGCTGCTAGGTCTCTACCGGCCACGCGAAGACGTTACCGGCGAAGCGACGCATCGGGACACCAGAACTGCTCAGCGGGCGGCAGTGCCACCCCCGACTACCAGGTCGCCCCGGTAGAGCACGACGCTCTGGCCGGGCGCAACCTTACGCAGCGGACGCTCGAATACGACCCGACCCGGTGCCTCCCAGCGCGCAGGGACGGGAACCCCGTGGGCGCTCACCTGGGCGAGGAGCTTCTCGTCCCCACCTGGAGGTTCGCGCACCCAGCAGACCGGGTCGAGACGCAGTTCAGTGACCAACAAGTCGTCGGCGGGAGCGACGGTGACGGTAGCCGCCTGCACGTTTACGGACAGCGCGTAGCGGGCACCGACAGCGGGGCCCAGCCCCCGGCGCTGACCGACGGTGACCAGCTCTAGGGCTGGCACCTCCCCCAGGAGCCTGCCCGCCTCGTCGAGCACTTTTCCCGGTCGCAGGGCTATCCGCTCGGACAGGAAAGCTGTCCGACCCCCCGAAGCTGATATGAAGCAAACGTCTTGGCTGTCAGGTTTGGAGGCCGTCTGAAGGCCGAGCGACACGGCCTTCTCCCGCACCTGCTGCTTCGTCAGGGTGCCTACTGGGAACATGACCTTGGGGAGTGTCTCGGCGTCGAGCATGTGAACCACATAGGACTGGTCTTTGGCTGCGTCGGCCCCCCGGGCAAGCCAAATCCTGCCGTCTGGTCCTTCGACGATGCGGGCGTGATGCCCGGTTGCCACTGCGTCGAACCCGAGCTGGTCGGCCCGGGCGATCAGACGGTCGAACTTGAGGTGTCGGTTGCATTCGATGCAAGGGTTGGGTGTCAAACCGGCCGCGTGGCTCTCCACGTAGGGGTCGACGACGTGACGATCGAAGTCGTCCGAGAAGTTGAACACATAGTGACTGATGCCGATCTGCTGGGCCACCCGCCGCGCGTCCTCCACGTCCCCCACAGAGCAGCAACCTCGATCCGAGGTGCCACCCCACAGTTTCATCGTGGCCCCGACCACGTCGTGTCCCGCCTCAGCTACCAGCGCCGCAGCGACGGAGGAATCCACGCCACCCGACATCGCGACCAGAACCCTCATCGTGAAACCAACGCCTTCGTAGCTGCGTCGCTTCCGAGGCGCGTCGCGCTCTCTACGACCGCTTCGGCAGCGAAGTCCACGTCGGACGAAGTGGTGTCAGGGCCCAGCGTCAGGCGGAGGCAGGACCCGGCTTCCTCCTTGGAGACGCCCATAGCCATGAGCACCGGGCTCGGCTCGAAAGCACCGCTCGCGCAGGCCGCCCCCGCCGAGGCGCACACTCCGGCCTCGTCGAGCAGGAACAGCAACGACTCGGCTTCGACGCCGGGAAAACGCAGATGGCAATGCCCTGGGACCCTCGGCGAGTCCACGGCCGTAGCCACCGACGAGCTGACACCGCCCGTCACCGCATCGCAAAGCCTGTCGCGTAGGCCGGCCACCCTGGCAGCTATCTCGGCTCGCTGCTCGCTGCGCGCTCTGAGAGCGGCCGCCATTCCAAGCGCCCCGGCCACGTTGTGGGTTCCGCTTCGCCGGCGCCGCTCTTGACCTCCACCGTGGAGGATCGGGGAGATCTGAACGCCTGGTCGAACTGCGAGAACTCCGGCACCCTGAGGGCCACCGAATTTGTGCCCGCTGATGGAGACCAGGTCGGCGCACGCCGCCGCCGACCGGAGGTCCATCCAAGGGGCCGCCTGCACCGAGTCGGTGTGGAGGACCGCACCCGGGGAGCGCTTGCGGACACGCTTTGCTACGGCGTCGAGATCCTGGACGACACCGGTCTCATGGTTGGCAAGCTGTACCGACACCACCGCAACACCTGGATCCAATAGCCGGCTGAGATGGTCGAGGTCCACCCTGCCGTCACTGCCAACTCCGAGCACCCTCACCTCGCGACCGCTGCGAACTGCAGCTTCGAGGACAGCCGGGTGCTCGACTGCGCTCACCACTAACGCTCCCCGGCCGGGCGCCGACGCGCCAAGCAGCGCCAAGTTGTCGGCTTCGGTACCCCCAGATGTGAATACGATCCCACCTGGGGTGAAGCCGATCAGATCGGCGATCTGCTCTCTGGCCTCGTCGATCGCTTGGCGGGCACGCCTGGCAACCTGGTGAGCGCCCGACGGGTTCCCAAAGCCCGAGGTAATCCAGCCGACCGTCGCAGCCACGGCGTCAGGGTGCATCGGGCCGCCGGCCGCGTGGTCCAAGTAGACAGCCACACAGGCGAGCGTAGCGCCGGCGGGAGCGTGGCGCGCCATCACCTCCGGGGAGGACTACCGTCGAGGTGTGTTTATCGGACTCTGTCAACCTTCAGCGAAGTGAGCGACCTAAGACTTGACCCACTGACCGGCCGGTGGGTCGTCGTAGCCGGGGAGCGGGCCCAGAGGCCGTCGGACTTCCTACCCCGACGTCTTCCCGTCGAGGACGACCCGCTGCGCCCGTGCCCGTTCTGTCCTGACACCAGGCCGGCGCTGCCGCCGATACTGGAGCTTCCCGGCCCCAGCGGAAGCTGGGCTGTCAGGGTGCTGCCGAACCTCTACCCGGCCTTCAGCGGTAGCGAACCGATGGTGGTGAGCCATCTCGGTCCGCTTTTCACCCAGGCTCCCGCAAGCGGAGCCCACGAGGTGATCGTGCTGTCCGACCGCCACGACGTCAGTTGGGCGGATCTGACTCCGGGCGAGTCGGCGTTGATAACCGCTGCTATCAAGGCGAGGATGCTCGAGCACGCCGAGTCGCCCGGGTTGCGCTACAGCCAGGCTGTAGTGAACTCGGGCAGGGAAGCCGGGGCGTCTGTGGAGCACCCTCACGGCCAGCTGCTGTCCATGCCGTTCATACCCGGCGAAGCTGCCCACGAGCTAGCCGGTTTCGCCCGCTTCCAGGGCAACTGCCTGCTGTGCGCGGCTGTCGACGCCGAGGAGGAGGCAGGCCAGCGCATCGTGCACTCTGACGATTCGGTGATGACAATAGCCCCGTTTTGGAGTGGGACACCCTACGAGATGCTGCTGATCCCCCGCAGGCACGAGACCCACCTCCACGACGCCAGCGACGACGACCTGGCCGGCGTGGCTGCGGCGGTGGCACGCGCCCTGTCGGCTATGCGGTCAAGCGTCGGGGACGTCGCCTATAACATCATGTTCCACTCGGCGCCGTTCCGCACGCGTTCGGAGTTCCACTGGCACGTTCATGTGATACCCAAGATCTCCACCCGGGGCGGCTTCGAGATGGGCTCGGGGGTGTTCATCAACGTGACGCCCCCTGAGCGGGCGGCGCTGGACCTGCGGTCCGCTTTGGCCGCTAACGCCTGAGCGGCTCCAGCCAAATCACGCCAAGCGGGGGCAAGGTCAGCTCCATCGACCATTGGCGACCGTGCCAATCCAACTGCTCGCAGTGCAACTCGCCGGGGTTGGCGACGCCGCTTCCACCCCAACGCGGATCGTCGGTGTTGACAATCTCCCTCCACGATCCGCCTGAGGGGATGCCGACTCTGTAGCCGTATCGCACGACGGGAGTTAGGTTAGCGATGCACAACACTTCGCCGGGCGTTTCCCCGCCGCGAGCCGTCCGTCGGAGGAACGCCAGGACACTCTGGTCGGAGTCGTCCGCTTCGATCCACTCAAAACCGGCCGGAACGTCGTCGGCCTGCCAGAGTGCCGGGAGTCGCTTGTACACCCGATTGAGCTCGCCTAGAAGGTCTCCGACCTGACGGTGCTGGTCCCATCGTTCGAGGATCCACCAGTCGAGCTGGCGGTTGTGATCCCACTCCGTCTCGGGGGCGAGCTCAGCTCCCATGAACACGAGTTGCTTTCCGGGGTGAGCCCACATCCACGCGTAGAGAGCTCGAAGGTTGGCGAGCTGCTGCCAGCGGTCACCGGGCATCTTCGCCAGCAGTGACCCCTTGCCGTGCACCACCTCGTCGTGGGAAAGCGGCAACACGAAGTTCTCTGACCACGCGTACAGGAACCCAAAGGTGAGCTCCCCGTGGTGGTAGCGGCGGTGGATCGGGTCGTGGTGGAAGTAGTCGAGAGTGTCGTGCATCCAGCCCATGTTCCACTTGAAACCGAAACCGAGCCCGCCCAGGTACACGGGGCGTGACACCCCAGGCCACGAGGTCGACTCCTCGGCGATCACTGTTGCACCGGGGTGTTCGCCGAAGAGGACGACGTTGACCTCTTTTATGAACTCGACCGCTTCGAGGTCCTCGCGTCCTCCGAAGCGGTTGGGCACCCATTCGCCGTCCTTGCGCGAATAGTCGAGGTAGAGCATCGAAGCGACAGCGTCCACCCGCAGGGCGTCGACGTGGAATTGCTCGACCCAGTAGAGGGCGTTCGCTAACAGGAAGTTCCTGACCTCGTTACGCCCGAAGTTGAATATGAGCGTTCCCCAGTCGGGGTGCTCTCCTTGGCGAGGGTCGGCGTGCTCGTACAAGGCTGTTCCGTCGAAACGGGCGAGAGCGAAGTCGTCCTTAGGGAAATGCGCCGGCACCCAGTCGACGATCACTCCGATCCCTGCCCGGTGCAAGGCGTCGATGAGGGCTCTCAATCCGTCCGGGTCGCCGTAGCGTGATGTCGGTGCGTAGTACCCCGACACCTGGTATCCCCAGGATCCGCTGAAAGGATGCTCGGCGATTGGCATGAACTCGACGTGGGTGAAGCCGAGGTCACCCACGTATCGGGGGAGGATCTCGACGAGCTCCGCGTACCCGAGCGGCCGGGAGGCTTCACCGTCGCCGCCTGTCCAACGCCAGGACCCAAGGTGCATCTCGTAGACCGACATCGGCTCGTGCAGGAGGTCGCCTCCCCTGCGCCGTTCCAGCCAATCGCTGTCACCCCACTCGTAGGCCGACCCGGCGGTTACTACGCTGGCCGTTGCCGGGGGGAGCTCCATCTGGAACGCCATCGGATCGGTCTTGATCCTCAGCTGGTTAGACGACGTAAGGATCTCGTACTTGTACCTCTCACCCGCTTCCACCCCGGGCACGAATAGCTCCCAAACCCCGGAGGATCCGAGCGAGCGCATCGGATGGACCCGGCCGTCCCAGAAGTTCCAGTCGCCGACCACCCGTACCGACGTCGCGTTGGGAGCCCAAACAGCGAACGCCGTACCGGCGACGCCGTTGTGCTCACGTCTGTGCGCCCCTAGGACCTCCCAGAGCCTGTGGTGACGACCCTCCCCGAAAAGATGCAGGTCTAGTTCTCCCACGGTAGGCCACGCCGAGTAGGGGTCGTGGAAGCGGAAGCTACGCCCTGACGGCCCGTCTCCGTAGAGCGCTTCGAGCTCGTATGCCCCCGCAGGGTCCCCGGCGGCGGTCTCGGGGCGTATCCCTTCGAACAGGCCCGCCGGGTGTATGAGGGTCATCTCGACGGGGTCTGCCCCCTGCCAGCAAAGCCGCATCCTCGACGCCCCAGGTCGGTATGCCCGCACGGCACTGCCGTGACGGCCGAGAACCCTGTGCGGGTCGCCGTGACGGCCCGCCACGAGGCGATCTATGTCGTCGGCTAGCCCCGATCCGGCCCCCTCCGCCGCTCTCCCGGCCCCCGTAACAGCCTCGGCGGCGGCCCGGGCGACTCCTGCCATGGTCGGCTCCTGAGTCAACTGCGATCCTCCCCTTCTTGCTCGTCGCGTTCGCCGCTCATCGGATCGACCAGCCTTTCCAGTGCTTCGAGAGGTATGTCCACCCACTCCGGCCGGTGCGCCATTTCGTAGTCGAGCTCGTAGAGGGCCTTGTCCAACTCGTAGACGGCCGTGACGTCAGGGACGGCGGCCGGGTCAGGGATCAGAGAGGCCACCCCGGCCTCGCTTCGGTAACCCGACAGGAACGCGCTCCGGTTGCGGAGCTCCCACGCGAGCGCCGCCGGGCGCAGCAGCAGGCGTTCGTGGGGTTCCCGCTCCCGCAGGGAAAATTGTGAGGCGTAATGGAACGAGCGGAGCATGCCAGAAACGTCCTTCAACGCCGAGGCCGGCGCCAGCCGCTCTGCCAGGGGACGGTCCGGCTCCCCCTCGAAGTCCAGCACGAACCACCCTTGGTCGGTGCGCATCACCTGACCCAGGTGGAGATCCCCGTGGACTCTTATTGCCGGCCCGGGACCATCCAGCGAAGCGACGCGAGCTATTAGAGGCTCGACGGCGACGCCCAGGTCCCGTCCGAGTCTGTCGGTCGCGACGGCGAGCCGCCTCCGGATCGACGCGATCAGCCCTTCCCACGTTTCGCCAGCCTGGCCGGGGGACCCCGCAGGGAAGAGCCTGCTTAGATACTGGTGCATTTGGGCAGTCACCTGGCCGAGCCTCGCCGCCTCTGGCGCGAAGTCGCCGCCTGCCTCAGCCGGCTGGGGGCCCCCTGAGGCGTCATAGAGGCTGTAGAGGTCACGCAGCGACGCCAAAGCCAGGGCCCAACCGTCGCTTCCGCCCGCCAGGTAGGTCTGAGCGAAGGCGAAGTCGTAGGCTTCGTCGCCCCAAAGCACGACCGGCGAGGCGACGTTCGCGAAGCCGGCACCTGCGAGCGCCGATGTCACCTCGGCGTCGGGGTTGCGCCCCGGACGCAGACGTCTGAACACTTTGAGAATTAGCCGGTCATCGAAGATCACCGAGGTGTTTGACTGCTCTGCCGTTACCGGCCTGCAACGCTCGGCGCTCTCGCCGCCGCCAGAAATCACCTCCAGCAGCCTGATAGCAGCCTCGGGGTCCCCGAGTGCGTCGCACACAGCCAGGTCGCCCACGACCGAGATCACCGTCCTTGGATCCACCCCGCTGGGCTCGGAAGCTTCGCGCAGCACGAGCACCAGCTGGTAAACGTCCTCTTTGGCTTTCACGAGAACCTGCCAAAGCGATCCCAACGCCTGGGCTCCTGACAGACGCGTGGCGCTCACCAACGAAACGTCGGGCCCTTCTGAGCTCTCGCCCGAAGCGAACCACCGCTGCCCGGACAGGTACAATCCGAGGCTGGCGACGAACCCGTCTACCCAGGACGTGCCGGCGGGGGCAGCGGCCATCAGATTCCCTCGGGGTTGTCCGCCAGCCCGAACCAGTAAAAGCCGTAAGGCGGCAGGGTCACGAAATAGGACTCCTCTCCTATTCGGGGGAAAGGCACCCTGCCCATCAGCTCGACAGGCGTCCGACCCGCCCAGCGCTGTAAAGGCAGCTCGGCGGGCTGGGCAAGCTTGGACAGGTTGCACACGCACAGCACTACGTCTTGCTCTACCCGTCGCGCCGGGAGCTCAAAACGGTTTTCGCCAGCAGTGAGCACCGTCACCTCCTCGGATGCAGGGTCAGCCGTTCCGCCGGGCAAGCCGATAGGCACAGGGTCGAGCGTGCGCACGTATGCGAGGACCGAAGGGTTGTCGGCGCTTATGACGTCGAAGGAGCCCGTACCGAAGACAGGGTGTTGGCGGCGAACTTCTAGCATGCGCTTCATCCAGTGCAAGAACGAACTTTGGTTGCGCATTCCCGCCTCGACGTTCACAGCCTGATACCCATAGACAGGGTCCATCAACGGAGGAAGGTACAGCTGGGCGAAGTCCGCCGTGCTGAAACCGCCGTTACGGTCCGGCGACCACTGCATCGGGGTCCGCACGCCGTCCCGGTCGCCGAGATAGATGTTGTCCCCCATGGAGATCTCGTCGCCGTAGTAGAGGATGGGAGAGCCGGGGAAAGAAAACAGCAGGGCGTGGAGAAGCTCGGCTACCCGCCTGTCGTTGTCCACAAGCGGCGCGAGGCGACGGCCTATGCCTATGTTTCGTTTCATGCGGGGGTCCTTGGCGTACTCGGCCCACATGTAGTCGCGTTCCTCGTCTGAGACCATCTCCAATGTCAGCTCGTCGTGGTTACGCAGGAAGATCCCCCACTGACACCCGGACGGTATCTCAGGGGTGCGGGCGAGGATCTCCGTTATCGGGTAGCGCTGCTCGCGCCGAACGGCCATGAACATCCGCGGCATGACAGGGAAGTGGAAGCACATTTGGCATTCGTCTCCGTCCCCGAAGTATGCGACGACATCTTCAGGCCACTGGTTCGCCTCGGCTAGCAGGAGACGGCCGGGGTACAAAGCGTCTACTTCTTTACGCAGGCGACGGAGGTACTCGTGGGTTTCGGGAAGGTTCTCGCAGTTGGTGCCGTCCCGTTCGAACAGGTAAGGCACCGCGTCGAGGCGGAATCCGTCCAAGCCAATGTCAAGCCAGTACCGACAGACGTCTATCATCGTGTCGGCGACTTCGGGATTGTCGTAGTTAAGGTCCGGCTGATGGTGGAAGAACCGGTGCCAGTAGAATTGGCCGCGCTGAGGGTCGAGAGTCCAGTTGGATTTCTCCGTGTCCACGAAGATGATCCTGGCGTCGCGGTACTCCTCGTCGTTGTCCCGCCACACGTACCAGTCCGACTTGGCGTTGTTGGTGCTGCGGCGGGACTCCTGGAACCAAGGGTGCTGGTCGGACGTGTGGTTCATGACCAGGTCGGCGATTATCCGGATCCCCCGGCGGTGCGCCTCCTCTACGAGCTCCACGGCGTCCGCCAAGTCCCCGTACTCGGGGAGGATCGTCCAGAAGTCGCTTATGTCGTAGCCGCCGTCACGAAGAGGGGACTGGTAGAAAGGAAGGAGCCACAGGCAGTCCACGCCGAGCCACTGCAGGTAGTCGAGCTTGGAAGTCAGCCCGGCGAGGTCGCCCGTTCCGTCGCCGTTGGCGTCGTAGAACCCGCGAACCAACACCTCGTAGAATACTGCGTTTTGGTACCAGTTGCTCACGGCGCAACCTTCGCTGTCTCGACGGCGAAGATGTGAGCCGTCCGCGTCGCCGGGTCGAGCCGCACGTAGGGTTCCGGTCCAGGCCAGACGAAGACCTCTCCGCTCAGCAGATCGGTGACTCGCAGGGGCCAGGCGGCGCCGGCACCCAGAGCACCTGGGTCGATCTCAAGGAGGGCTTCTTGGGCTGAGTCAGGGTCGAGGTTCACGACGCACAGGACCATGTCGGCGCCGTCGTCGCTCGTCTTGGAGTAGGCGATCACCGAATCGTTGCTCGTAGACCAAAAACGTACACTCCGGAGGCGTTGCAAAGCGGGGTGGGCACGCCGGATGGAGTTGACCTTCGATATGAGCGGATAGAGGCTGCCGGGCGCGTGGTAGTCACGGACCTTGACCTGATACTTCTCCGAGTCGAGGTACTCCTCGTTGGTGTCAGACGCAGGCTGGTTCTCGTAGAGCTCGTAGCCCGAGTAGATGCCATAAGAAGGCGACAAGGTTGCCGCCAGAACGAACCTGAGGGCGAAAGCGCTAGGCGGACCGTTGCGGAGTGGGCCTGAGAGGATGTCGGGCGTGTTGGGCCAGAAGTTCGGGCGCATGTAGTCCGCCTTCGGCCCGTGAGCGAGCTCCTCCATGTAAGCCCAGATACCGTCCGGGCCGTGCTGGGTGGTCCGCCACGTGAAGTAGGTATAGCTCTGGCTGAACCCGGCCTCAGCCAGGCGTGCCATCACGTGGGGCCGGGTGAACGCTTCGGCGAGGAAGATCACGTCGGGGTGTTTGGAGCGGACAGCGTCTATGACCCACTCCCAAAAGGCGACGGGCTTGGTGTGGGGGTTGTCAACCCGGAAGATCTTCACGCCGAATGAGATCCAGTGCTCGAAGATATCCCGGCAGGCCTTCCACAGGGCCACCCGGTCAGCCTCACGCTCAGGCCAGAAGTTGATCGGGTAGATGTCCTGGTAGATCTTAGGAGGATTCTCGGCGCAGGCGATCGTCCCGTCTGGGCGGTGGTGGAACCACTCTGGGTGCTCGGACACCCACGGATGGTCCGGTGAGCACTGGAGGGCGTAGTCGAGAGCCAACTCCATGCCATTCGCAGCGAGCACATCGACGAGGCGTCTAAGGTCGGCTTCATCTCCCAACTCCGGATGGATGGCAGTGTGACCTCCCTCCGCCGAGCCGATAGCCCAAGGGCTTCCAGGGTCGCCTGGGCCTGCGGTGAGAGTATTGTTGGGGCCTTTGCGGAACGTTCGGCCGATCGGGTGGATCGGCGGTAGGTACACCACGTCGAAACCGAGCCCGGCGAGATCTCCGACACGTGCGGTCACGCCGGCCAGTCCACCGACGGAACGGGGGAACTGCTCGTACCACGCGCCGAAAAGAGCCCGCGGTCTGTCCACCCACAGAGGCGCCGGGTCCGAAGAGGTGAGATCTACCGCGGTTTCGGCGTCCAGTTCGGCGCCGTAGGAGCCGAACCTAACCGTCCAGCCATCGACGACGATGCGGTGCGGACCGACCTGCTCGGCGACGAGGCTCGCCTCCCACTCGTCATTGCCGAGCGGGACAAGAGGGGACTCCGCCACAAGCGACAGCTGCGCAGGCCTGCCCTTGGAACGTGCGCTTTCCAAGAAAAGCCTGGCCCGACCGGCTATCGGATCGTGCCCGTCGCGGAACATGACAACGCTTACCTTGATTGTCTCGCCCACGACGCTTTTCGCCGGCTGCAACCCCGAAGGCGTCCGAGGTCTCACGCCGTCGAGTACGAGTCGCCCCGTCACCGGTTTGACCCCCGGCACGAAGCGCTGCTAGACGAGCTTGCCGCCTGGTGTTCCCCTCTCACGACCCCACGCTACCAGCCTGAGTGGGACGCTGACCGCTTCAGCGACCGCCAGGCCGGCGAGACGGCCCCGCCCGGCGCGATAGCGTAATGTCCATGAAAGCGTTTCGCAGCTTCGCCGTACGAGCCAGACTTCCCGAGACGCTGGCTCCGCTCCGGGAGATCGCCTGCAACTTGCGCTGGTCATGGGACACCCGTACCCAGGATCTGTTTCGTTGGATCGACCCCGAAGTGTGGGATACAAGCACGCACGACCCGATCAGGCTGCTCAACTTGGTCAGCCGGGACCGCCTGGAGCACCTGGCAAGCGATCCGACTTTCACGGCCTTCCTCTCCGAACGCTACGACGAACTGACCAGGTATCTCGAAGCGCCGAAGTGGTTCCAGCAGCGCGACGGGCACCACCTGAGCTGCGTCGCATACTTCTCCCCCGAGTTCGGCATCGCGGAGGCTCTTCCCCAGTATTCGGGGGGCCTCGGAATCCTAGCCGGCGACCACCTAAAGGCCGCTAGTACCCTCGGGGTTCCGATCATCGGAGTCGGCCTGATGTACCGCTCTGGGTATTTCCGTCAGCACCTGGACCAAAGCGGGTGGCAGCAGGAGCGTTTCCCGATCCTCGACCCACACGCGATGGCCACAGAGCTGGTGGATGATCTGACCGTGTCGGTCGACATGGCCGGCGAAAGCGTGTCGGCGCGGGTATGGCTGGTCCAGGTCGGCCGGGTGAAGCTGTACCTGCTCGACTCCGACACCGAGCCCAACAGCGACGAGAGCCGCAAGATCACTGACCGTCTCTACGGGGGTGGGATAGAGCACAGGCTTCGCCAGGAGATTCTCCTTGGCATCGGCGGAGTGAGAGCCCTCGGGGCGCTCGGCTTGGAACCCGAAGTGTGTCACACCAACGAAGGCCACGCCGGCTTCCTCGGCTTGGAACGGGTGCGCCAGCTTGTCACCAGGCGCGGTTTGTCCTTCGACGAGGCGGTGGAAGCTGTCAGAGCTGGCACGGTGTTCACGACCCACACTCCTGTCCCAGCGGGCATAGACCGCTTCCCCCGCGAGCTGATGGAGCGCTACTTCTCCGGCTTGGCGGACGAGTGTGGAATCTCCTTCGACAAGCTGATGTCCGTTGGGCACTTCCCGGGCGAGGACTCCTTCGAGCCTTTCAACATGGCCGTGATGGGCTTGCGACTGGCTGCTAGGTCCAACGGGGTTGCGAAGCTGCACGGTCAGACAAGCAGGGAGATGTTCCAGGGGCTGTGGCCGTCTGTGGACACCGAGGATGTGCCGATCGGCTCGGTGACCAACGGCGTTCACGGCAGGACCTGGGTGTCGGCGGCCATGGACGACCTGTACTGCAAGTACGTCTCGCCGGCGTGGAACGACGCCGGCCCCGACGAGTGGGCGAGAATTTCCAATGCCCGCGACGACGAAGTGTGGCGGGCCAGAGACCAAGGCCGAGAGGCCCTCATCGACTTCGTAAGGGACCGACAACGCCGAGCCCTGCGCGCCAGCGGCGTGCCCGTAGCCGAGCAGGCCTGGGTCGAGGAGCTGCTCGACTCCCGTTTCTTGACGATCGGCTTCGCCCGTCGTTTCGCCACCTACAAGCGGGCTACGTTGCTCCTCTCCCAGCCGGAGCGGCTCAAGGCGTTGCTTCTCGACGACCGCAGACCGATTCAGCTGGTGTTCTCCGGCAAAGCTCACCCCGCAGACGACCTCGGCAAGCAGATGATCGCTGAAATCATCCGTTTCGCGAGCGACCCGGTCGTCCGCCAGAGGATCGCGTTCGTCGCTGACTACGACATAGCCGTGGCGAGGATGATGTTACAGGGCAGCGACGTGTGGCTCAACACTCCCCGACGGCCGATGGAGGCCAGCGGCACGTCCGGCGAGAAGGCGGCCCTAAACGGAGTGCTGAACCTTTCGATCCTCGACGGGTGGTGGGACGAGATGTTCGACCCCCGCAACGGGTGGGCTATCCCGTCGGCCGAGACTCTAGAAGACACCGACCAGAGGGACAGGGTCGAAGCCGACCACCTTTTCTCGATCATCGAGCGGGAGATTATCCCGGCTTTCTACGAGCGCTCCACGCAACGACACTCTCGCGAGTGGGTGGCGAAGATAAAGACCTCTGTAGCTACTCTCGCCCCGAAGGTGATGGCCTCCCGGATGGTGCGCGAGTACGTCGAGGATTACTACGAGCCGTCCGCCGCGCACGCGACCCGCCTCGCAGCGGACGCTTACAGGGGAGCTAAGGACGTTGCCGCGTGGAAGCAGCGGGTAACGGAGGCATGGCCGCAGGTTAAGGTCCTCGACGTCGACGACGGGGGTAACGTCGTCGACGTCGACCTCGGCGAGCCGCGCAACGTTTCGGTTCAGGTCGAGCTGGGAGACCTCGAACCCTCCGACGTCAAGGTGCAGATCCTGCACGGCCCAGTCGGCGCTGGCGGGGAGATGAAGTCCACTTCGGTCGTCGACCTGCTCAGGGCGGACGGCGGCCGCTACGAAGGCTGCTTCATCTGCGACCGCTCGGGCCTGCACGGCTACACAGTCAGGGTCGTCCCCAACCACGAAGGGCTCGCAGATCCATTCGAGCTCGGCTGCGTCACCTGGGGCTGACCCCCAAGGCGGCTCTCAGTGCTGCCGCCGCTTCGTACGAGTCAATCTCGCGCCGTGCCAGGGCAGCCTCTATGCGCGTGTAGCCTTCACCAAGCTCGTTTGCTTCTATCTCGGACACTATTTGCGCTAGGAGCACAGAACGGGCTTCTTCGAGCATCCGCCGGCGGCGGCGAGTTTCGAGCTCGCCGGTCTCCTCCAGATGTCGACGGTGCGCTTCGATGACCTCCCATAGCTCGCGGATCCCTTCGCCCGCCGGCGAAGCCGCCGCCGTGGCGAGCACCGGAGGCCTCCACGCCGTTACGTCCCTAGCGGCGGCCGCCCGTGCGTGCCGGCTGGACAACGCCCCGGCTGAAAGGTCCAGCATCGACTCCAAGTCCCGCCTGGTCTGTTCGGCGCCGGGACGGTCCGCCTTGTTCACGACGAACACGTCCGCGACTTCGAGGAGGCCTGCTTTCGCCGCCTGTACGGAGTCACCCCAACCGGGGTTCACCACGACGACTGTCGTGTCGGCTGCCGCTGCAACCGCCACCTCTACCTGCCCGACGCCGACCGTTTCGACGAGGATCGTCGGGTACCCGCAGGCAGCGAGGACCCTTACCGCCTCCGGCGCGGCGAGGGCGAGGCCACCTAGATGGCCTCTAGTCGCCATTGAGCGGATGAAGACCCCGTCGTCGGTCGCGTGACCTGACATCCTTATTCTGTCCCCTAGTATCGCCCCGCCCGAGTACGGCGAGCTCGGGTCTACAGCGAGCACCCCGACCTTGGACCCTTCCGACCTGATCACCCCGATCAGCTTGTCGGTCAGGGTCGACTTTCCGGCGCCGGGCGCCCCCGTGATACCAACCACGTGGCGGGCGGAGCCGCCGGCGAAGACGAGCCGGCTGACCCGGCGAGCAGCGGGGCCAGAGCGCTCGACTAGCGAAAGCAGCCTTCCCAAAGCGGCGCGATCACCACTCCTGGCCGCCTCGAACAACGTGGCCGGATCTCTGCGCCCTGCCTCGACGGTGGGGATAGTGGCGGTTTCACGCTCATAGGGTTTCATGTCCCGATAAGTATGTCCCGCCGACCCGGGCGCCCCGCCAGTCGTCGTAGGCTCGTGCCGTGACCTACAGCGCAGGATCCTCCCTCGTCGACGTCGAACGCCTCTTGGAGCTGACCAAGGAGATGGTTTCGGTTGACACCCGCAACCCACCGGGGAACGAAACGCCCATCGAAGGAGTGGTCCGCTCCGCTCTGCAACATTGGGATCCGCGCTGGACCAGGATCGAGCCCTCGCCGGGAAGGTTGTCGCTCGTGGCAGAGATCCCACACCCCGACGGTCCCGATCCTTCGAGGAGGACTCTCATCGTCAACGGCCACCTCGACGTGGTACCGGTCAACGCCCCGGCGTGGAGCGGCGACCCTTTCAGCCCCAGAGTGCTCGACGGCAAGCTCTTCGGGCGAGGTTCCGCCGACATGAAAGGGGGTATAGCCGCCGCTATCACGGCCTTAGACACGCTTGAGCGGTCCGGGGGTGTGCCTGGTGCGAACATAGTCTTCCATCTCGTCGCCGACGAAGAGCGTGGCGGAGCCCTCGGCACGAACGTCCTCCTCGACATGGGACTTATAGCCGGCGACGCCTGCCTGATCCCCGAGCCGACCGACCTTGCCGTGTGCGTCGCAGAGCGCGGCCTGCTCCAAGGGAGGGTCGTCGTGGCGGGTAAGCCGGCGCACGGAAGCCGCCCCCGGGAAGGCGTTTCGGCGATCGAGCACGCTGCGCGCGTGGTGCTTGCTCTGCACGGAGCCGACTTCGGCGGCCCCGAGCACCCCCTGCTCGGCGCGCCCAGCGCCAACGTCGGGATCATAAACGGAGGCAGTGCTTTCAACACTGTCGCAGAAAGCTGCGTAGTCGGAGTCGACCGCCGACTTCTTCCAGGCGCCACCGTTTCGTCCGCCACAGAGGAGATCATCGCCAGGATCGACGGGGCAGCAGCGGACGGCCTCAGCTACACCTTCGAGGTGGACACCTTCGGCGAGGCGAGCGAGATGCCCTCCAACGACCCTTTCGCGTCGATGGTTCGTTCGTGCGTCGCGTCGGTCACCGGGTGGGACCCCGACGTCATCGGCATGACGTTCACGACCGACGCCAGGTTCGTCAGGAACCAGGCCAAGATGCCGGCGGTGGTGTGCGGGCCAGGAGCGATAGACCAGGCGCACGGCGACGACGAGTACGTGACCGTCGAGCGCCTAGCGCAAGCGTGCGAGGCCTTCGCCAGGCTTTACGCCCAGTTCCGCTGAAACCTCCCGGCGTCCCGGCCATGCTACGGGCGAAGCCCCGCTTAGACGACCGTCCGCAGGAGTTCGTGCATCTCTTGCGCAAGGGCGCCGACCGAGTCGAACTCGCCGTCCAAGTCGAGGACGGCGAGGAGAGCGCGAAGCTTGGACATAATCCGAAACCAGTCGACCTCGTCCATTCCCAAAAGGGGAGAGCCACCGACGAGCGACGCCCACTCTCGGACCGCCTCCTGGCGGTCGGTGTCGGCAGGGTCGGCGGCTAGTCTGCCGGTCGAGGCGAACAACTCGGTCAGCGCCTGGTAGCGCTCCTCGTCGGTGTCGTCGTCGCCAGCGGCGCCGATAATGTCCTCGAAGATGCCGTCGACGTCTTCCTCTCGCTCCGCGGGCACCAATAGGTCGTCGCCGTCCCACTCGAATTCGATCCCCGCCGCAGACAGTCTCACTTCGAGCTCGGCGCGTTGGTCGGGCAGCCAGTCGGGGAGCTCATAGACGGTTCGCTCCGAGCGCGTCGCGCCACCGGCCTTGGATGGGTCGTCGTCGGGGATCTCGGAACCGTCTGCGCCGGCTGGCTCCCCAAGCTGGGCTGCGTCCGGGCCGGCCGACGGCTTTTGGAGCAGGCGACGCAGGACCGCTGCCTGCGTGGCGATCGCCTCGTCCATGGCTTCCTCAGCGCCGAGTAGGGCCAGCAGCTGGCGGGTGACCCGGCCCACCGCTGCCCACTGCTGCTCGTCGAAACGCCCGTAACGTTCGACGGTGAAAACCGAAGCCGAAGCCTCAGCCACGTCGGCGTCCGCTTGCATGTCAGTCGGGTCATCACATAGGCGTGACACAGCGTCAGAGAGCAGTTCGACAGCGGCTTTAACCTCAGAGTTCTCCTCGCCGCCGGAGTCAGTTGCGACCCGGCCGGTGTCACCCTGGGCCTCTCCCGATACCCCTGTGTCACCGCCGCCGGCGGTGTCGCCACCCGCCACCCCCGCGCTTTCAAAGCCGAAGTCCTCGCCGTCTGGGTCCTCGCCGTCAGCATCCTCGTCCCCTTCGGCGCCGTTCGCCGTGGAAACTCTGAGGCGGCGCGGCCTGAGAAGGTCGCCGAGGACGGCGACGAGGTCATCGACGCGCGACTCGTCGGAGGCGTCCACTACGAGCTCTTCGTCCTCAAAGCGGTGGGGGATGCCCAGGTCGTTAAGGCGGACGATCAGCTCACCGCGTTCGGCGCCACCCCAACCGTCGATGCGATAACCAACCTCGTCCTCTTCAGGGCCGGGCGACAACTCCGCGAGGGCTGAGGGCGTCAGCTTCTCCTTGCATGCGTGACAGCGACCCCGCGATCCGACCTCGTAACCGCAGTTGCGGCAGTACCAGATCCTGCTCAACGCCCTGGCCGCTTCGGCAGTATCGGGGCGGCCCGACCTGTGCCCGCCGCCGACGAACCGGCAGCGACCGGCGTACGGTCCGTCGCCCGAGGGTCGGAGCGGGAGTTGATCTCGTGGTATTCCTCCTCGACGTTCACCGACCACACGTCGTGGTCGGCGCCGAAGAGGTTCTCGACGGTGAGCATGGCCGTGTACATCGAGTGATCCTGGTTGTTGTAGCGGTGCATGCCGTTACGTCCCACCGGGTACACGTTCGGGGCGTTGCCGGCGATCCATGCCCGGATCTTGTCGACGTTGGCGGCGTAGTCGAGGTCGTAGTAGGGGTAGGCCTTAGGCATACGCACGACGTAACCGGCCTCCACCTTGTCTGGGTCGAGCAGGCCAAGGCGACCCAGCTCCTGAGCCCCGCGGGCAACAAGGTCGGCGTCTGCAGCAGTCCAGTCCTCGTCGCCCTCCTCCACGGTGTACTCAAGGCCGAGCACGTTGCGGCCCTCTTTAACCATGAAAGGTGACCACGAACCAAAGTTCTGAATTCGCATCGTCTTCACCGACGTGTCGTGGATGTAAATCCAGTTGTCGTCCCATGGGACCGCCTCGGCGGGCACGACCAAAGCCACGGTAAGGAAGTCTCTGTAGTACAGGTCGTCAGCCGCCCGTCTTACCTCGTCCGGGACGGGAGGGTCGAACGCTCTCACAAGCGACGCTATAGGCATCGACGAGATCACGGCCGAAGCCTCCAACGTGGTCTCCGCGCCGTCGCGCGAAGCAACGACCCACACGGCACGACCGCCGGCGTGGATAATACGAGTCGCCTTGGTGCCCATGAGAACCTTCGCTCCCATCGCCTGGGTCAACTCAGCGCAGCGCTCCCACATCATGCCCGGACCGAGGCGGGGATACTGGAACTCCTCGATGAGGGAGGTGATGTCTTTCTGGTTACGCTTAGGCAGCAAGGCGTTGACTACAGCCGACGCCAGCGAGAGGTTCTTCACCCGCTGGGCCGCCCAGTCGGCCGGCATCTCCGAGGCAGGATGACCCCACACCTTCTCGGTGTAGGTCTTGAAGAAATGGTTGTAAAGCCTCCAGCCGAATCTCGCTACAAGCCAACCCTCGTACATCTGTTGATCCGCGGGAGGACGGACCCGCGCCCACGCGTATGATGCCACGCACCGAAGCGCCTCCAAAACACCGAGGTTCGACAGTGCATTCGAAGCTTTCAGCGGGTAATCGTAGAACTTACCTTTGTAGTAGATGCGACTCTTGCGTGGTCGCAGCAGGAAATCCTCGTCGGGTAGCACCTCGTGCCAGAACGACTCGACGGGAGCCACCTTGGTGAAGAACCGGTGACCTCCTATGTCGAAGCGCCACCCGTCGCGCTCGACGGTACGGCTTATGCCCCCGACCACGTCGTCAGCCTCCAGCACCGTTGCCGTCGAACCCCGCTTGGCCAGCTCGTAAGCAGCCGTCAGCCCGGCCGGGCCGCCACCGACGATCACGACATCGGAGGCCAGTTCGGGTATGGGATCAGTCAAAGCGTGCTTCCTCTCATAAAAGCTCAGGCTTTACCCGCACGGCCACGAAACGAGCTCGGCGGGTTGGCGGCGTAGCAGCGTACCTTCGGGGATCCGTTCCGACGGGTCAACTGCTGAATCGGGTCAGGTTCTCGTACTCGTAGTACTTGGCGCCGTCTTCGTGGACAAGTGTCACCCCGGGGGATCGCAAAAGGCCGAGCCAGCTGGCGAGGAAACCGCAGTCACCGCCGAAGCCGGGGTAACCGTTGCGCCACACGAGCCAAACGGTCTGGCCACCCGACACTCTGTCGAGAGCGGACTGGGCGAACTGCGACACGTCGGTCGATGCGATCACCGACTTGTAGTCGACCCAGTCCACCAAAGCCGGGCTTATCGCCCTCGGGAAAGTGATCTGCTGGACGCCTTTGACGCTGAGAAGGCGGTTGACCGCCGGCCCCAACTGGTCAGGGCAGTAGATGACAAGGTCCCCCGGCTGGGTCTGGGTGTTGAGGATCGAAGCGACGCTAACCGCCTGAGTGCGCTGCGACGAGTTCTGGGCTTGGCCGCTCATGATCCCGGCGAGCACGAGGACTGCGAGGACTCCAACTCTGAACCTTCGTCCAGGAAGGGTCACTATCCCAGTCGACATGACGAGCAAGAACAGGGGCAGCGCCACCGCCGTGTAGCGGGCGACGAACGCAGCGTTGGATATCATCCCGCCGACCACAGCGATGACAAGTGTGGCCAGCGCAATTCCCACGAGCGGCGCCATCCCCGGCCGAGGTTTGGCTTCCAAGACGACAGCCGGACCGGCTGGCACCTGTCGGACCCTGCCGTGACGATCCTGCACGCTCACCATCGTCCCCGGTGCCGCTGTCCTGCCGAAAGTCCCGAATATGAAGGCCAGGAACGTGGAGAACATCAGCAGACCCCCCCACGGCCCGCCTCCGCTCCAGTCGGCGAATATGGCCAGCAGGTCCGAGAAGCTGGCTGCGGAAGTCCAAGGGGTACCCGTATGAAGTGCCTGGAACACGAACACTGGCGCCCAGGGCATCCAAAGAAGTCCCCCTACGAACATCGCCTTGAAAGCCGGCTTTCCCCGACCTGACACCCTTATGCGCCACAGCAGCCACACACCGGCCGCTGCCACCAGGTAGATGCCCCAGTAATGGGTGTACAACACGGCGGCGGTGCTCGCTCCTAGAGCGACGAGGCGGCGCCGCGAAGGGCTCTCGTAAGCCGAGCTCAAAGCCAGGTAACCGAGGAGCGAGACGGCGATCATCAGCGAGTACATACGTGTGACCGTCGCGTAGTTGATAGCGAACGGGGAGGACAGCGCAAGAAAGAAGCTCACCCAGGCGACGCGCCGACCGCCGATACGCCGACCAGCAACCCAGAAAAGCGGCAGTGTCGCCACGCTGATCACCCCCGAAAGGGCTCTAACAGCGAAGTCTCCCTCGCCGAACAGTCTCATCCAAAAGTGCAGGATCAGGTAATAGAGGGGCGGCGCACCGTCGTGGCTCAAGGCGTGCGGGATCTGAGTCACGGGGAGGCGGGCTATGTCGACACTTATCGTCTCGTCTAGCCACAGCGCGCTGGGAGTCCAAAAACGCAGAGCCACGCATATGGCTACAGCGATCCCGCCTGCAGCAACGAGCAGGGGACTGGGAACTGTCTCCCCGAAAAGTGTCTCGACAATCGAACCTGAGGTCGACGCCTGCGCGCGTCGGGATGCGGTCGTCTCCACCACCGATAGATAATACCTGCGCCGCCACCCTGAGGTGGGGTCAGGCACCTTCCGTTCAGGCTACATTCGCCGCGTGAGCGATGACACGATATTCCAGCCGCAAGCCCCTGACCGCAACTTGGCCTTAGAGCTTGTCCGCGTCACGGAAGCTGCTGCGATGGCAGCGTCGCGTTGGATGGGACGCGGCGACAAGGACGGAGCCGACGCAGCAGCGGTCGACGCGATGCGGATCGTGCTGGCGCAGGTCCACATGGACGGGGTGGTCGTGATCGGCGAAGGGGAGAAAGACGAGGCGCCGATGCTCTACAACGGGGAGCGGGTCGGTGACGGCACGCCGCCTCAGACCGACGTGGCGGTCGACCCGATCGACGGCACTCGACCCACGGCTCTCGGTCGTGGTGGAGCGCTCGCCGTCATAGCCGTCAGCGAGCGGAGCACGATGTTCAACCCCGGCCCATGCGTGTACATGGAGAAGATAGCGGTAGGTCCCGAGGCGGCGGGACGGGTCAGCTTGGTGCTGTCCCCTACCGAAAACCTAAAGGAGATCGCCAAGGCCAAGGGAGAAAAGGTCAGGGACCTGACAGCCGTGATCTTGGACCGCCCCCGCCATGAGGGCCTGATCGAGGAGGTCCGAACCGCTGGCGCCCGTATCCGTCTGATCACAGACGGGGACGTCGCCGGGGCGATCGCTACCGCCAGCGAGGACTCGGGCGCCGACGTCCTCTTCGGGGTGGGTGGAACACCGGAGGGCGTGATAGCAGCAGCTGCGCTCAAGAGCATGGGAGGAGAGATACAAGGCCGCCTGGCACCCCGCGACGAGGCCGAGGCGAAGACGGCTGCGGCACTGGGCTATGACGTGTCGAAAGTTTTGGGCATTGACGACTTGGTGAGCGGGGACAACTGCTTCTTCGCTGCTACCGGCATCACCGACGGGGAGTTGCTCCGAGGTGTCCGTTACGACGCCAGGGGGGCCATCACCGAATCTCTGGTGATGCGATCCAAGTCCGGCACCGTCCGGCGCATCACAGCGCACCACCAGTTCCAGAAGCTCGCCACCTACACCTCGATCCCATTCGCGTGACAAGCCGTCTCAGGTACGCCCAGCGGCCACGCACCACGAGCTTCGCCGCTCGAAGAAGCCGCCAGGTCCGACAGCGCTGAGCTGCTCGAATCGCCATCCTTCCTGGCGAAGCCTGGATTCGAGTTGCCCCAGGAGCATCGCGCCTATCCCCTGACGTCGCTTAGCAGCGTCGACCCACACCGTCACTAGAGGGCCGGACCTGTCCACCCAAGCCCCGGCAATCCCGCACAAAGAACCTTCGCGACGGGCTGCTGCGAACACCGGAGCCACCAACCAATCGGGCTCGGCCCGATCCAAAGCGAGCCTGTCAGCGCCGGGCGGATCGACTCCGGACGGTTCCAGCATGGGCAGCTCGGCGTCGGGGAGCCTCGAGAAGGTGATCTCGACGGGCAATCCTCCCGTGGCTACTCGAACCCGCCGGCCCACGAGGACGTCAGCGCGGGGCCGCCAGGAACGGCCAGGTCCAAGCTCGAGTAACACTAGGCGGTCGAAGATAGCCGCGGCCTTGTAGGACCCGAGGCAGCTCAGGGCCGCCCGGATCTTGTCCGGCTCGCCACCGTCGAGGATGGTCACGTGGGGAACCCAAGGCCACGAAAGCTTCCGCTCGAGCGGCTCGGCGAACACCGTGTCGCGAACGGTCCTCAGCGAACGAAGCGCAGCCTGGTCACCGCCGACCGTCAGGTAGCAAACTGGATTGTCGGGCAGGAAGCTAGCGGGGGGACCGAGCTTAAGCTCGAAAGGTCCTGGGACGCTAGCAGCGGCGTCCCGAAGCACCCCCAGCGCACGGGGCAGGTCCGCTTCCTTGACGTTGACGGGCGGTACCAGCGTGATGTGCGCAGGGATCGTCTCTAGGCTTGGATCCCCAAGAGCTCTCCGCAGACCAGCGACTTCAAGTCCGGTCGGGTGGTCCACCATCAGCGCCACACCCAACCTCACACGCCCCGGCACCCTGACAGTCTTACCGGCCCGGCGACGAACGTCTACACCCCTGAAGCATCTACGATGGGGAGGTGACCGACGACCGTGAGCTGTTCGACATTCTCGACCGAGAGCTGGAGCGTCAGAACACGACTCTTCAGCTGATAGCTTCCGAGAACTTTGCGTCCAAGGCGGTCCTCGCCGCTACCGGTTCGGTCCTAACCAACAAGTACTCCGAGGGTTACCCCCACAAGCGTTACTACGGGGGCAATGCCATCGTCGACGAGGTCGAGGACCTGGCCAGGCGCCGGGTGTGCGCTCTTTTCGGAGCCGAGCACGCCAACGTGCAGCCTCACTCGGGTGCGAACGCCAACCTGGCCGCGTACCTGGCAGTGCTCGACCCCGGAGACACCGTCCTCGGCATGCGCCTCGACCAGGGGGGGCATCTCACCCACGGATCGCCGGTGAACATCAGCGGGAAGTTCTACAACTTCGTCTCCTACGGGGTCACCGACAGCGACGAGCGCCTCGACTTGGACCAACTGGAGGCCTTAGCCAAACAATACCGGCCGAAGCTGATAGTCGCAGGAGCCACTGCCTATCCGAGGGTAATCGATCCCGAGCCGATCCGAGCTATAGCTGACAGCGTCGGTGCTCTTTTCATGTTCGACGCAGCCCACATCGCTGGTCTGATAGCCGGCGGTGTCCACCCCAACCCGGTCGGTGTGGCTGACATCGTCACGTTCACGACCCATAAGACGCTTCGCGGGCCGCGGGGCGGAACGATCCTTTGTAAAACGGATCTCGCTTCCGCCGTCGACAAGGCGGTGTTCCCTGGGCTGCAAGGCGGTCCCCTCGAACACGTCATAGCCGCCAAAGCTGTTGCGTTCAAAGAGGCCTCTACTGCGGATTTCGCCGTCTACGCCGCTCAGATAGTCACCAACGCCCGTGCGCTCGCCGCCGCACTGGCCGGGGAGGGCTTCAGGATCGTTTCCGGCGGGACGGACAACCACCTGATGCTCGTCGACTTGCGTTCCTTCGACTCCGAGCTCACCGGCAAGGTCGCCCAGGAGGCATTGGACCGAAGCGGTATCACGCTCAACAAGAACACGATCCCGGGCGATCCCCGCTCGGCGTTCGTGACCTCAGGGCTTCGTATCGGCACGCCGGCCGTGACCACCGCCGGAATGACCGAAGCCGAGATGACTCACATAGCTCGGATGATCGCTACTGTGCTGCGCTCCCCCGGCGACGAGGCGCTCGGAGCCGAGATCCGCGAAGAAGTCGGGGTGCTGTGCTCGAAGTTCACCCCCTACCCGTGACGGGGATGGGCTGATCGCCGGCTACGGCGACTACGGCCTGGTCGCTCTCGTCGCAGCCGCCACGACTTGGCTGGGTACGTTCGTGGTGCGACGCCTCGCGTTGAGGTTCTCATTCGTCGTAGCCCCCGACGAAAGGCGTGTGCACGAGAGGCCCACGCCGACCCTCGGGGGGACGGCGATGTACGTCGCAGTTCTCGTGTCTATGGTTGTCGCCTCACAGCTTCCGGGTTTGAGATCGCTTTTTCAGGGCTCGTCGGATCCTCTCGGGGTTGTCGTCGCAGTGTCGATAATTTTCGCAGTGGGTGCTTTCGACGACGTCCGAGACATGTCCGCGCCCGCCAAGCTCTCCGGGCAGATACTCGCCGGCCTCGGCCTGTACATATTCGGTGTGAACATGCTGTACTTTCGCACCCCTTTCGTCGGCACCGTGGTGTTGTCGAACGGACTGGTGCCGATCCTGACCGTTGCGTGGGTGGTCGGCATGGCCAACGCAATCAACCTCGTCGACGGCCTCGACGGCCTCGCCGCCGGGATCGTTGCGATCGCTGCGGTGGCGTTCTTCTTCTATTCGGAGCAGTTGATCAAGGCGGGGACGATCCAACCGGGCAGCGGCCCGCTCTTCAGCGCCTTGGCTGCTGGTGTCACGATCGGTTTCTTACCCCACAACTTTCACCCTGCTCGGATCTTCATGGGTGACGCGGGTGCGCTGATGCTAGGGCTGCTCATGGCGGCTTCGACGATGTCGGTCGTAGGCCAGACTGACCAGGATTTCAGTGGCCGGACGTTCTTCTTCTTCGCCCCAGTCCTAATCCCATTCCTAATACTCGGGATACCGATTCTGGACACAGCCTTCGCGATCATCCGCAGAGCTGGCCGTCGAATGAGCCCCGCCGAGGCTGACAAGAACCATCTCCACCACCGGCTGATGCGCCTCGGCCACGGCCAGACCAGGTCGGTGCTGATCCTGTGGGCGTGGACCGCTTTGCTCTCAGGCCTGGTGCTAGCCCCGTCCTACGTCCACGGGGCTCTCGGGGACGTCCCCTTCGGGGTCGCCGCGCTCGCTGTGGGACTGTTCACCCTCGTAGGCGTACGAGGACGCTCAAGGCCCACCGTGTGACTAGAACCGGGCACTAAAACCCCTAGTCCTAGAACTGCGTTCGGGCTTCGCTCAGGCTAGACGGGCCAGTTCCAGGCGCGCTTGCGCCCATTTGATCTCCCGGTCCACGGCGGCGCTCGGCTCGGGCAGCGCCGCCGCCTTCTCGTTGGCTTCCGCCTCCTCCTGAGTGACGGCGCCGACGTCGATCTGCTCCGCGCGTAATGCGACGTCCGCAAGCATTATTACCCGGTTGTCCTTCACCTCGACGAAACCGCTTCGAACTGCCACCCTCACCTCGTCCGTCCCTTCCCCGGGACCGACAACCCTAACCACGCAGGGGTCGAGAGCGCCTATGTAGGGCATATGGTCCGCCAGAAAGGCTATCTCGCCGTCCACGGACTTGCAGACGACCATCTCGGCGCTCCCCGAGTAAAGCGTGGCGTCGGGTGTAACGAGATCAAGCTCGGTGGTAGCCACAGTCGGGCTCAGCTCTCCTTTTCCAGTTCGCGGGCCTTCGCAAGGACACTTTCGACGCCCCCTACGTTCAAGAATGCTTGCTCGGGTACCTCGTCGAGGTCTCCGTTGACGAGAGCCTCGAAGGATTCCACCGTCTCGGAAACCGGCACGTACACACCGGAGATACCAGTGAAGACCTCGGCCACGAAGAACGGCTGCGACAGGAAGCGCTGAATCTTCCGGGCCCGTGAGACCGTCACCCGGTCCTCCTCAGCGAGCTCGTCGAGTCCGAGGATGGCGATGATGTCCTGGAGTTCTTTGAAGCGCTGCAGGGTCTCTTGGACCCGACGGGCCACCTGGTAGTGACGGTCGCCGACCACCTCAGGGGTTAGCACCGTCGAGGTAGAGGCGAGGGGATCCACCGCTGGGTATATACCCAGGGCGGCAATCTGGCGGGAAAGCTCCGTAGTGGCGTCGAGATGGGTGAACGTGGTGAAGGGAGCCGGGTCGGTGTAGTCGTCCGCCGGCACGTAGACCGCCTGCAGCGAGGTGATCGAGCGGCCTCTGGTCGAGGTGATCCGCTCCTGCAGCTCGCCCATCTCGTCCGCGAGGGTCGGCTGGTAACCGACGGCGGAGGGCATACGTCCGAGCAGGGTCGACACCTCCGAACCAGCCTGCACGAAACGGAAGATGTTGTCGACGAAAAGAAGGACGTCCTGGTTCTTCACGTCACGGAAGTACTCGGCCATCGTCAACGCCGACAGTGCGACACGCAAGCGCACGCCCGGCGGTTCGTCCATCTGGCCGAACACTAACGCCGTTTTGTTTATGACCCCAGACTCGGTCATCTCCAACCACAGGTCGTTGCCCTCGCGGGTCCTCTCCCCTACCCCGGCGAACACCGAGACACCGCCGTGCTGATCGGCGACCCGGCGGATCATCTCCTGGATGAGCACCGTCTTACCGACTCCCGCACCTCCGAACAGGCCGATCTTGCCCCCTTGAACGTAGGGTTCGAGGAGGTCGATGACTTTGATCCCGGTCTCGAACATCTGGGCTTTGGGTTCGAGGGCGTCGAAGTTGGGGGCGTCGCGGTGGATCTCCCACCAGTCGTCGGGCTCACCTATCGAGTCGACGTCGAGGGCTTTGCCCGTCACGTTGAATACGTGTCCGAGGACGGCGTCGCCCACCGGCACGGTGATACCCCGGCCGGTCGATGTTACCGCCGTGCCCCGGCGCAAACCGTCTGTCGGGCGGAGACAGATGCACCTCACGCGACCTTCGCCAATCTGCTGGGCGACCTCGGCGGTAATCTTGGCCTTGATCCCTTCGTCGTCGACTTCCATCTCCACGGCATGATTGATCTCAGGGAGGTGACCGGGGGGGAACTCGACGTCGACTACCGGCCCGGCGATCGCGACAATCCGCCCTTCGACGGCCTCAGCGCTTTGTACTACTGTCATCTTTGCTCCTCGGTCAGGCCGACTCTGACATCGGCTGGTAAGTCTCGTTGTACGAACCGGCGTCCACGCTGGGGACCACCCGGAGTGCCTCTGCACCGCCGACGATCTCCATTATCTCGGTGGTGATCGCGTCCTGGCGGGCACGGTTCATCACCCGCCGCAAGGTCTTGATCAGCTCGTCGGCGTTGTCCGTCGCCGCTTTCATGGCCCGCTGGCGGGAGGCGTGCTCGGATGCCGCCGCCTCTAAGAGGGCTGCGAGGACCTCCGCTTCGAGCCAGCTGGGGAGGAGCCGGTCGAGGATCTCGGACGGCTCAGGCTCGAACTCGTAGGCGGTGGGAACCAGGCCGGCTGCGAACTCCTCGGTGGCTGGTGCCACGATCGGCACCAGTTGTCTCACCGTCACGGCTTGCGAGCCCATCGACAGGAATCTGGTGTAGACCAAATCGATACGGTCCACGGCGCCGGCCTCGAACTCCGCTACGACCGCTGCCACGACTTCCCGTGCATCCCGGTAGCTAGGCCGGTCCGACCTGCCAGTAAGCGAGAACAAGATGTCGGCGCGACGGTGACGGAAGTAGTTGGTGGTCTTGCGTCCCACGGTCACCATGCGGACCTGCCGGGAAGCCGCTCGGTGCTCGCTGGCGAGGCGCTCTGTTGCCCGGATGACATTGGCGTTGTAACCGCCAGCGAGGCCCCTGTCGGCTGCGATGGTGACGATTACCACGCTGCGAGTCTCGGACGCCGAGCGGAACAGGGGGTGCCCTGCGGAGTCAGGCGACGCAGCGAGATGACCTACGACCTCGGACATCTTCGCGACGTACGGCCTCGCCGCTGTAATCGCGTGCTGGGCCCGCACGATCCTCGACGCAGCTATCAGCTCCATCGCCCGGGTAATTTTCTTCGTCGACTCTACGCTGCGGATGCGCCTTCGCAGCACCCGCTCTTGGCCACCGGCCATCGCCCGCTCCTAGTTGCCGGTATCGCCGGGAGCGAACACCGACTTGAACGTGTCGATAGCAGCGCGAAGCTTGGCCTCGTCAGGCAGCGACTTGGTGGTGCGGATCTCCTCCAACAACTCGGGGTGAGAGGCACGGAAGTTAGCCGTCAACTCAGCTACGAAGCGCCGCACATCGGCTACAGGGACGTCGTCGATAAAGCCCTTGGTGGCAGCGTAGATCGACACGACCTGCTCCTCGACAGGCACCGGGGAGTTCTGGGGCTGCTTCAAGATCTCCGTCAGGCGGTAACCACGGTCGAGCTGGGCCTGGGAGACCTTGTCCAACTCGGATCCGAAAGCGGCGAAAGCCTCGAGGTCACGGAACTGGGCCAGATCGGTTTTCAGAGTTCCGGCAACCGCGCGCATGGCTTTGATCTGAGCGGAGCCGCCCACGCGTGAAACCGATATACCGACGTTGATGGCTGGGCGCACACCGGAGTAGAAAAGGTCCGACTCCAAGAACACCTGGCCGTCGGTGATGGAGATCACGTTCGTGGGAATGTAGGCGGACACGTCGCCGGCCTTGGTCTCGATTATCGGCAGGGCGGTCAGCGAACCACCCCCGCGCTCGTCGGAAAGCTTTGCTGCTCGCTCGAGAAGCCGGCTGTGAAGATAGAAGACGTCACCCGGGTAAGCCTCGCGCCCAGGTGGACGGCGCAGGAGAAGGGAAAGTTGACGGTAGGCGTCCGCTTGCTTGGACAGGTCGTCGTAGACGATGAGAGCGTGCTCTCCGTTCTCCATCCAATGCTGGCCCATCGCGCACCCGGCGTAGGGGGCGAGGTACTTGAACGGCGCCGGCTCGGAGGCGGGAGCGTTGACGACCACGGTGTACTCCATCGCTCCGTACTCTCGCAACGTGTTGACCGTCTGAGCGACTGTCGAGCCTTTCTGGCCGACCGCCACATAGATGCACTTCACGCCGAGGCCGCGCTGGTTGATGATCGTGTCGATCGCCACCGACGTCTTGCCGGTCTTGCGGTCGCCGATGATCAACTCCCGCTGGCCCCGCCCGATGGGAGTCATAGCGTCGATCGCTTTAATCCCAGTCTGCAACGGCTCTTTTACCGGCTGGCGGTCGATGATGCCCGGCGCTTGAACCTCTAGCCTTCTGCTCAGCTCCGTGGCTATGGGTCCGAGGCCGTCGATAGGCTCCCCGAGGGCGTTAACGACACGCCCGATGAGGGCGTCACCGACCGGTACCGCAAGGATCCGACCTGTCGCTTTGACGGTCTGTCCTTCCTCGATACGGTCGACGTTGCCCAACACAACGGCGCCTATCGACTCCTCGTCCAGGTTCAGGGCCAAGCCCATCTCGCCACCCTCGAATTCGAGGATCTCGTTGACAGCCGCGTTCGGCAGCCCGCTGACCCGGGCGATACCGTCGCCGACCTCTTGTATCCGACCGACCTGCTCCGTCGAGATGCCCGGGTCATAGCCGGTCACGTTGCGTCGGATGGCTTCCGCTATCTCGTTTGCGTTGATGGTCAGTTCCGCCATCAGTGGCGTTCTCCTGTCGTGATGTTTAGCTCGGGCGCCGCAAGGCGCTCTTTGAGAATGTCAAGTTGTCGGCGGATGCTGGCGTCCACGACGGTGTCACCGACAGTCGCAACGAATCCGCCGACAAGGGAACGGTCCACCTCGACGCGCACGTCGACGCTGCGACCGAGAACCTTCGAGAGCGCAGCACCGAGATCCAGCCTCTGGCGCTCGTCGAGCTCCACTGCGCTACGAACGTCTGCGACCCGCCGGTTAGCCTCCGCAGCGACCCGCTCGACCAGCGCGTCTAGAAGCTGCTCGTAGTCGCGAGGGCGCCCTACGGCAACCGGGTAAGTGGCAAGCGCTACCGTAGCCGGAGCGACCTTGCCACCGAGCAGGTCCGATGCCAGGGCGCTGCGGGCCTGCACAGCGAGATCCTGGTTGGCCATGGCATCCCGGAGATCGTCCGAGGCGCCGACGATACGGCGGTACCTGAAGAGCTCATCCTCTATCTCCCCAAGCTCGGCGTCACCAGACACCGTCTCTAGAAGAGCTGTTGCGTAACCGAGGACTCTCTCCTCGGCAGCCTTGAAACCCAGAGGGGAACTCTCCGTCGGCTCCATGCGCCTCGAAAGGGCGCCCACGTGTTGGGCGATCCAGTCGATGTCCGCTGGGACGTCCGGGCCTCGCTCGGACTCCAACACGAAGCGCAGCATCGCCAAGGTCGGCGCACCAACTTTGCCCGACAGTAGCTCGTCCAACAGCGTACGCCTAGACGCCAAGGGTACCCCGGTGTCGGCGACTACGGATCGAAGGTCGTCCGAGGAGCCGAGCAGTGCGGCGATTGCCTGCATTTGCGAAGCGACGTCCGACAGACTCCCCTCCGCTGAGCAGCGCTCGGCTGTTGCGTCGACGTAGCCTCTGATGGCCTGGCGCACCTAGGCGGTCTCCCCCGCAGACAGCGAACCCCCGGCCTGCGACCCTGCCAGCTCAGGGGTGCCGTCTTGCGAGCCGGCTACCTCGGCGATAGTCCGGTCGATAAGGGCCGCCTGAGATTGTCGGTCGATGCCTTGGCCGATGACCCTTTCGGCGACGGCTATCGCCATGTCGGCGGCCTGCTCGCGCAATTCCTGGCGGGCGCGACGGCTTTGAGCTTCGATGTCAGCGTAGGCAGCACTTACGATGCGCTGATATTCGGCCTCGGCCTGCTCTCGGCGGTCCGCGCGGGCTTGCTCAGCCTGGCGGTTGGCTTCCTCTACGACGGACCGGGCCTGCTGGCGCGCTTCTGACAAGATGCGCTTGTACTCTTCCCCAGCGTCGGCGGCTCGCTGTTTGGCTTCATCCGCGTCGGCTAGAGCCTGGCGGATGGTCGCCTGACGCTCGTCGATGATCTTGGAGATCGGTGGCAGCACGTAGCGCCTCAAGATCAACAAGACGATCAGGAAAGCTGCAAGCTCGACGATGAAGGTCCCATTCGGGACCAGGAAGTTCGACGATGCGACTTCCATGGGTCTCCTACTTGCCGGTGGCGAGGACGAACACGAAGAGCGCTGCGAAAGCCAGATTGATGAAGTACATGGCCTCCACCAGACCGACGATCAGGAACATCGTGGTGTAAAGGCGACCTTGGACTTCTGGCTGGCGGGCGATGCCGGCGATCGTCTGGCTACCGGCCAGGCCGTCACCGATAGCGGCGCCGATAGCGCCGCCGCCTAGCGCCAGGCCGCCTCCGGCGAACGCACCGGCGAGTTCTATGGCTTTCTGGGTGGTTGCTACTGCCATGTTCCTACCTATCTCCTGTCTTGTTGGTCTGAGAGCTCATTTAGTGCTCCTCCTCTATCGCGAACTGGTAGTAGAGGATCGTGAGGAGGGCAAAGATGAAGGCTTGGATTACCCCGATGAACATGTCAAAGAGCTTCCACAGGGGCGTGAAGATCAAGCTAGCCGGGGCGAACTGAAGTGGGAAGCTGATCAACAGAGCGATCATGATCCCGCCTGAGAAAAGGTTCCCAAAAAGCCGGAGAGCCAGAGTTAGAGGCTTGGCCAGCTCTTCGAGAATGTGAAGCGGCGTCATGACCCGGGGTTTTCGGGTCAGGTGCTTTAGGTAACCGCCAATCCCCCGGGCCCGGATACCGGCCGCGTTGGTGAGCACGAACACCAGCGCCCCTAGGGCGTAGGTCAGGTTCACGTCGGCGGTCGGCGCAGGACTGTAGTCGGTGTTATGAAAAAGGCCCGGCAGGATCTCAAGCCAGTTCGCCACCAAGATGAGCATGAAAAGCGAAACCGCCAGCGGCACGACGTGACGGTACTTAGGTCCGAGGCTCTGGCCGACCTGGTCGGTTATCCACCCCACGACGCCTTCCCAAAACATCTGAAGGCGACCGGGAACACCCGCAGTTGCCTTGCGCGCCAGGTAGAGCCCCATCCCCACGACGATGACGCAGGCGGCGCCAGTGGTCCAGATGGTGTCCAAGTTTAGGGTGAAGCCCCCAAGCTTCCCCGTTACGTGGTCTCCGACAGGGATGTTGATTGCGACAAAACGTCCGGCGCTAGACATCGTCGGGCTCCAAGGCGGTCGGCGAGTGACGTTGGAAGCGAAGCAGCGATACCAACGCGCTGACCAGCATGGTCGCCTGGAAAATCGCTAACCCGGCTACGACACCCCAGCCGACCGGTCGGTCCAAGATGAGCAGGCCGAAAGCGACGACGGTGCAGGCGCCAAGGCGCAACAAAACACTACCGGCGAACGGCTTGCGGCTAAGAGCACCTTCGGGGGTCGTGAACCTCATCGCGGAGGACTGGAACACTCTGTGGTTGGCTATCGCCAGTCCAAGGCCAATGGCCATCCCCGGGGCGAAATATGGGGTCCCTAGCAAGGCCGCGATGCCGGATACGATCGCTCCTACAGCAATTGCTCCGATGGCGGTGCGCCGCACCACTCTTTCTATTTCGTTCAGAGGGAAGGCAGTCAGCAAGGTTTACGCTCGTCGTCTCGAATTCTGGGGTTTGTAGGTCAGACAGGCTTGCTGTCTAGAAGAATCTCTTGTACTCGGCCCGTGTCGCCAGTACTCCGGCGACTATCCCACAGACAAGGCCGACGAACAAGAAGACTGGCAGCGTTCCTAGCGCCCTGTCGGCGTACCAACCGCCGACCAATCCCGCCGCAAGGCAGATCGCATTGGTCATACCAATGCTGGCGAAGGACATTATGCCCGGTCGCTGCTTGTCCATGAACCTCTGAGAGATCGGGTGTCGCTGGTCGAATTGACCTTTCGGCGTTGGGCTTGACGTGTCGACGAACCGGCACGTGCCCAATCATCGCACGCGCGACGCACCCAGGGCAACTCGGGAGCTCCCGAATTTCCGGGACGCCTCGCCTATCCGGTCCTAGGTACGCCAGCGGCTATTTGGACTATACACTCCCAATCCAGCGGTCCCGCGCGGAGCGACCGGGGCTTGTCGCCCAGCACCTCCACCACGCTAGAAGGTTGGCCGTCACAGAACCCGGCGTCGAGGACTACCTCGACGCCTGCCAGTTCGCTGGCAAGATCCCCGGCCCTCTGGTAGGGAGCGCTACCGTGGGTGTTCGCACTGGTCGTGGCGTAAGGACCGTACGCAGCGCATATCGCCAGGGGTACCGGGTGCGCCGGGCAGCGCAGGCCGATCGTGGCCGTATTGTCCCCAAGGTCAACCCGCAGCCCACGGCGACGCCGCACCACCACCGTCAGCGGACCCGGCCAGAAAGCTTCCATCAGACGCCTGGCCGATTCCGGCAGGTCCTCGACGAGCTCCTCTGCCTGGTCGAAGCCGGCGACGAACACGGGAAGCTCCACATTTCTAGGGCGTGCCTTCACCGCAAAAAGTCGTTCCGCCGCCCCAGGTTGCCAGGGGTCTACAGCCAACCCGTACACGGTCTCCGTGGGAACGCCTATCACAGCGCCCCGCCGGAGCGCCTCGGTCGCCGCTTGGACGGCGCCAGCAGGCGGCGGGTCACCGTGAGCTCCGATGATCAAGCAGCCCTGCGCCGTGACTTCTCTTTCGACCATGAGGTCCATCCTCGGTCGTGTTTCACCACGCTGTCAACGTGCTCTAGCTACCACCGTCCTAGGCCGCCCTGCGAGGTCCGGATGGACTTCGACTTGGACCAGGCCAGATCGCGATGAGATCGCCGCCACCTCTTCAGCCTGATGGGGTGCAATCTCCAAGGCGACAATCCCGCCAGGGCGCAGCCATCGGGGAGCGTCGCGGAGGATAGCCCGGTGGGCTTCGGTCCCACTAGGTCCGGCTTCGAGGGCCTCCCTCGGTTCCCAATCTTTCACGACCGGATCGACACCGGCCATCTCAGCGCTCGAAATGTACGGCGGGTTGGACACCGCCAGGCTTATCGTCCCTTCGAGGTGACTGGGTAGTCCCTGCCACCAGTCCCCTTGGAGGAGTCTCACCCTCGACGAGAACGGCTCACCCAGGCGATCGCGGTTTACAGCGGCGACTTCTAGAGCGTCGACGCTGCGGTCCACCGCCCAGACCTCGATGTCTAGCACCGGTCTCGACGAGCCGGGCACACCGCCCTCGGGGACGGGTGATAGGCCTGGTAAGCATGGCCATTCTGCTGCCATCGACAAGGCTATCGCCCCCGAGCCCGTCCCCAAGTCCACCACTTCTAAGACAGGCAGCGAGTCCGAGCTCGATGTGGTCATTGCCGCCAGGCGGCGGAGATGACCGAGCGCTACCTCCACTACCTGCTCGGTCTCCGGTCGCGGGATCAGCACCCGGCGATCCACGACGAGGTCAAGCGAGCGGAACTGCCAGGATCCGATCACATACTGGAGGGGCTCGCCGGCCCGCCGCCGGCAAATCAGCTCGTGGACCAATTTCCGGTGTGCGTCCGTAGGAGTTCCAGCGAGAGGCGTACCAGAGCCGGCGACGGACTCGATGAGCCATCGGGCCTCCCGGCGATCCGACAACTCCACCTCTGCGATCCCTTGCAGGTCCAGCCAGCTTGACTCCGGCGCAGGTTGGGTCACGTTGGCTGAGCGATCCGAACTCACTGCTCCGTCTGGCCGGCCAACTGGCGTGCCCGCTCGTCGGCCATGAGAGCGTCGACGATCTCGTCGAGTTCGCCGGCCATGATCTTGTCGAGTTTGTAGAGCGTCAGGCCTATCCTGTGATCGGTGACCCGGTTCTCTTTGTAGTTGTAAGTCCGGATCTTCTCGGAACGACCTCCCCCGCCCACCTGGCTGCGCCTCGCCTGCGAAACCGCAGCGGCTTGGCGGTCCTGTTCCGCTTTCAGGATACGGGATCGAAGTACGAGCATGGCTTTAGCCCGGTTCTGAATCTGGCTCTTCTCGTCCTGCATCGCCACGACAATGCCTGTCGGGAGGTGGGTGATCCGGACAGCAGAGTCGGTCGTATTGACTGACTGGCCCCCTGGTCCCGTGGAACGGTAGACATCGACCTTCAGGTCCTTCTCCTCGATGTGGACGTCCACCTCTTCCGCTTCGGGCAGCACCGTCACCGTCGCCGAGGAAGTGTGAACCCTGCCTTGCGACTCTGTCACTGGGACCCTCTGCACGCGATGCGGCCCACCTTCAGCCATGAAGTGCGACCACGCTGCCGGCCCTTTGAGCATAAAAGTGACCTGGTTAAGGCCGCCCATATCCGAAGGGTCGGTGGACATCACTTCCATCCCGAAGCCTTTGCGCTCCGCGTAACGGCTGTACATCTCGAAGAGGTCTCTGGCGAACAGGTTCGCTTCCTCACCCCCTTCAGCGCCGCGAATCTCGACTATGACGTTTTTGCCGTCGTTGGGGTCCTTCGGCAGCAGGAGTACCTTCAGTTGCTCCTCCATCCGAGCCACCGATTCCTCGGCGGACTCGACTTCGGCTCGCATCGTGTCCCTGTCCTCGCCCGACGACGCCTCCGAGAGCATCTCTCTCGCCACGCTGAGATCGTCGAGAGCCTGACGGTAGTGCTTGTAGACCTGCACCACCGGCTCGAGCTCGCTGTGGCGTCGGGAGATATCCCTGAGCTTCTTTTGGTCCGAGATCACCTCTGGATCCGACAACTGGATCAGCACGGCTTCGTATTCACGTTCGAGACCATCTAGCCGTTCCAGCACGACTTTTCAGCCTACCGGCCAGGAAAGCAGGCTGGGCGTCCCCTCCGGTCTAGTTCGCAAGGATCGTTTGGAGCTGCTTCACCACGAGATTCTTTATGGTGGCCGAGGTCGCCAGGCCGTTGACGGCACCCGAGTATCCCGCCAAACTCCACGTGGCTGACCAATTCTCGCGTAGTCCGATCGTGTAGGTCCCCGAGTTCTCGTAGACATGAGTTATCCGACCAACGGGGTATGCTAGCCCCTCGAAATCGTAAGGTCCTGACCAGCTAGAAGCAGAGGAATCGCCCCAGTTAACTAAATAGCTCCCGGTAGCCTTTACTGTCAAAAGCCCCAAGGGTGTATTGTCCTCAAATGGTGCTGGGTCGACAGTACCACCAGTAACTAGATAAGCCATCTTTCCAGCTAGGGCATACCCGGGAGGAACCTTAGGCACCGGCACAGGCAGCGGAATCGTCCTCCAGAAGTTCACGGCTATCGTCGTCGGATTTACCACTTGTACCGGTCTGTTAGCCGGCTGTGATGCCGACGGACAAACGGCCATGTGCACGAGAGTATAAGCAGCCAACACAGCCAGATCCTGTGCTGTATTGGCTATACAGGGGCCGTTGGCCCCCTGCACAACCGTTAGGACCAGCGGAGGCTTCGTTGTCGCAGGTACGGTAGTCGCCGGAATCGCAGGTGCTGCCACTGGCGGTCTCGCCGGAACTGGCGGGGTTGAAACCGTAACTGGTGCCTCCCCGGGAATGGTGACGAGATACCCTCCCCCACAGTCGACCACACCACCGAATCTACCGTGGAAGCAGCCGACGCTACCAGCATATGCTGGTAGAAAGCTACAAATACCTAGCCCCAATAAGGCCAGCCCGCTGATCAATCTTTTATAGAACACTGGTTGGGAATCTCTGTCGGAGTCGTAAAGTCAGCATTGAATTGGAGGGACCACTGTGTCGGATTAATGTTTCCTGGATCACTGATAGTTAACTTCTGCCCTAACGTCCAGTACTCAGAAGCTGGTGACTGCCCAGGATCGATTAGGACTGAACTATAGTCACTCTGTGTAGAGACGAAAATGCAATCCTTGGACGCGTAGATAATCCGAAGTACTTTGATGACTACGTCA
>DAHYHI010000075.1:0-4390 GCA_027391075.1 Acidimicrobiaceae bacterium
ACTCGTCGTTGTGGCGTGGCATTCTGTGGCGTTTCGCGAACGCTGCGCGCTGAATCGGGCACGCGGCCATGCCTGTCGGAAGACTTGCCGACGCTGCAGTTCTGTGCCGGGGGTGCCATGAGGACCGACGGGCATCCCGACCTGGAGGCGGCACTCGCTCCGGTACCCCACGATGTCCGAGGCGAATCCCGATAGAAACGAGCTAACGACTTCCCTATCTTTAACACAACTATCTGCTATCCTCTGCGTGTGGCCCCTACTGCGAAACGAAAGACGTCCTTCGAGATCGACTTCGCCAAGGTGGAGTCGGCCAGGGAGATCCTAGGCACCCGGACGCTGACCGACACCGTGGATACGGCCCTTGATGAGGTAATCAAGTTGCAGCAGCGTCGACGTCTCGTTGAGCTGCTGTTCACCCCCGGGCGACTTCAGCTCGACGATCCCGACGTAATGTCCGGCGCCTGGCGCTGACTGGAAATGGCGACGTACCTGGCGGACAAGAGCGCACTCACGCGCAGCGATACCCGTCCGGAAGTGCGGGGCGCGATCGAACCGCTGCTCCTGGCAGGGCGGATAGCGACTTGCGGGATCGTCGACCTCGAGCTTCTCTATAGCGCGCCGAACCCGGCCACGTACCACGATCTGGCCGAGGCGCTGCGAGCCATGCCACGCGTGCCGGTAACCGATGGCGTCGTCGACCGAGCACTACAGGTGCAGTCGCTGCTGGCCAGCACGTCGCAACATCGCTCCGTTCCGCTGCCAGACCTGCTGGTCGCGGCCTGCGCGGAAGCTGCCGGACTTACCGTGCTGCACTACGACTCCGATTATGAGCGGATCGCGAAGCTGACTGGTCAATCGGTGCAGTGGGTGGTTCCCCGCGGAAGTGTCGCGTAGCACGGTTCGTGCCAACACCACGCACTCGACGAATCGTTCACACACATCGGCGTAACCGCCGGTTCGTCCAGCAGAGCGCGCCCGAGGTGCCGATCTGCACTTCACGAGCCTCCCAGCTCGGCGAGATACTGGTCGCACATTCTGTGCGACCAGTATCTGCTCGGGGATCGTTAGCTGGGCGAACTGAAGACGATCGACCCGACGAACAGTCGACATGCCTTCCGATAGCTAATCGGTTATCATGACGGTGTGAGTGAGACAGCAAAGACCGTGGCTGCGGGGCTGGTGTTGATGGCCCGAGAGGAAGCCGGCCTGTCGCAGCGCGAGCTGGCTGATCGAGTCGGGGTGGCCCAGTCGGAGATCGCTCGCATCGAAAGCGGCAACCGCGAGCCCAGCATCCCTACGTTGCAACGGATAGTCGCCGGCGCGGGCCTTGAGATTCGTTTCCGTCTGGCCCCGAGTGAGGATCACGATCAGATCCTCGCCGCCCGTCAGACTCGACGGTCTTCCGCCCAGAGAGCCTCGGCGGCTGCTCGGCATGCCCACAACCTGGAACAGTTCACCGCCAACTCGAAACGGAGGTGAGTCCGGCTCGGCCGCCGCTGAGCGCGCAGGACATCCTTGCGGCGCTGAACCGTCGGGGTGTCCGCTACTCGAAAGAAGAAGCGGGGCGAGCCAAAGACATCCGAGTGCTACCAGCACTGCGCCGCTTCATCCGGGACCGAAAGACCGACACATAACAGCAGCGCATCCAAATCTCCGGGGATGCCAGGGAAGCAATCCGAATCGGCAATAGGCGTCTTCGTGGCCGCCGGCGGTGGGCGCCAGGGGGGGCTCTGCTGGCGCCCAGAACGTCGGGTCAGCGGGCGGCTCCGGCGATGTAGGTGGAGACTATATAGGTGGCGTGGCGGCCGAGGGAGACTCTGGCCCGGTCGTAGCGCATGGTCGTGCGTGGATCGGCGTAGGAGGCGGCCTCTTGGACGTCGCGCAGCGGCACTCCGGCGTCGAGGGCGGCGGTGATGAACGCGTGGCGCGAGAGGGATGGTGACAGTCTTGGCGCCCTTGCGCAGAATGGTGAGGGTGCGGTGTCCGCGCTCGACGGCGAGCGCCTCGATGTTGGCCCCGATGGCCTCGGAGACCCGCAGCCCGTTCAGCGCCAACAGGGAGATCAGCGCGTGCTCAGCGGCCGGGCCGAGCCCGGCGGCGACGAGCAGCGACCCGACTTCGTTGCGGTCCAGGCCTATGGCATGGGACTCGTAGTCGATCCGGGGCCGGCGGACATGCACCGCGGGTGAGTGCGCGATAAGGCCTTCCCCTTCGGCGTAGCGGTAGAAACCGGTGATCGTGCACAGCCGACGGGCGATGGTCGCTGTCGCCCGCCCTCTCGCTTCGAGGTGGTGTCCGAACGCTTCGATATGCGGCGGTGGACCTCGAAAAGGCGTAGCTGGCGCTGCTCGCAAAAGGCCACGAACTGGCGCAGGTCGAAGGCGTAGGCGTCGCCGAGTGAGTCCCCGGTGGCCGCCCAGGAACCCGGCCAGGGCAACGTGTTCAGGATCGACGTCACCGGGGCTGTAGACCACGACGGCGGTCGAAGTAGTGGTGGACATGGTTTACCTCCCGAGTCGATGGGACTCCGCAGCCGAGGCCACCGGGCCGCAATGGATGAAGACCCACGACCGTAGAAACGATCCGCGACAAACGCACCACTGTCACCCCCGACAGATCTGTGCGCCCACAGCCGCCAACGAGCAGCACCTCGTGATCACGCCTATCGCGCCGAATCGGTGCTCGGCCTGCGCTGCAACCCTAGCTCGGTCGGATGGCGCAGATCATCCAGCTATGCGCCCGGTGTGCGTCTACGTTAACGCGGTTCAGCGCGTATTGTAGGACAGATCGTGATACGCTTGGGTGGTGGCGAGGGCGATCTCGGTGAGACTCGATGAGGAGGCGGAGAGGGCGCTGCGAGCGCTCGAGGCCACGGGCCTGAGCCGGTCCGAGGCCATCCGGACCGCCCTGCTCGGCGAGGTCCGTCACCGCCGCCGCAGTCACGAGCTGGCGGCCGAGGTGGCCGCTTTGGAGGCCGACGAGACTGACCGTGAGGAGATGCTCGCCGTCGCGCAGCTGATGGAAGCACTTCGTGCTCCGGGGTGACATCCACCGGCTCCGCCTGCCGAAGGGTGTCGGTCATGAGCAGCACGGGGACCGCTTTGCGGTCGTCGTGCAGGCGGACGAGTTCCTGCCGCGCTCGGTCGTGATCGTCGCACCCACGTCTCGCAGTGCGCGCCCGGCGTCATTTCGACCGGAAGTCGAGATCGCCGGCGAGTTCACTCGAGTCCTGGTCGAGCAGATCGGCGCCGTCGACGCCACCCGGCTCGGCGGCATCGTCGGGCGCCTCTCCCACGAAGAGCTCTGGGGCGTCGACGACGCCCTCCTGGCGGTGCTCGGCTTGCGCTGATCGTCGTCGTTCGGCACAAGCCGCACGTCGTCGAGCCCGTGTCCAGGCCGACGAAGATCGCCGAATCGCGCGTGGGCACTGCGATAGTTGAAGGGGTGTCAGGTCGGTATGTTCTACGCCTCTGCCGGGTGGAAGGCCCCATCGACGAGGAGGGGTACTACGGATTCGACGTCCCCCTCAGCAGCAAGAAGGACGTCTGACTCGTAGCCGGCGGCAGCGAGCTCGGCTCCAGAGCTGCAGGCCTTCAAGGTGTCAGGTAGACAGCTGGCAGCGTCCATCCATGCTGCACGAGCAGCTTTAGCTTCCGGGGACAGCGCATGATCCGGGTCGAACGAGGCGATGACTGCCCCGGCACCGAGGAGGTCCTCGAGCGCGGGTCGTAACGCCCCGGACGCCCAGCGCTCGCCTGCTGCGATGACGACCACGGGTCGCTCCACTGTTCCAAAGCTGTTTTGGTGCAGCCAGCGCCCCACGGCAGAGGCGTTGCGCAAGGAGCCGACGAGCACCACCTCAGCGGCAGCGGCAGCGGCTATGGCTGAACCGTTGGGAGAGGGAAGAACGAGACGGTCGACATGAGGAGCGACCATCAGGTGGGTCGGCGAAAGCGACCACGGGTGGTCGCCATCTACCTGTCGTCGGCGAACCGCAAAAGCTGCGCCGTGACGTCTAGCGAACTGTTCAACCTCACTTGAGGGCCAGGCATGGGGGTAGACGGCAATGCCCTTGGCGACGGCGATCGTGGTTGCAGTGCTAAACGAAAGGACGTCGACCACGACCAGCGCCGCGTGGTGGCTCAACACTGCCGGCGCACCTTCCATTCCCCACTCGAAGCGAACCCCTGCTCGCCCCTGGGAGAAGACACCCTCATCGACATACGGCACAGGCCCCTTCAGTGTTCGCCACATACAGCCATACTGGCTCATCCGCGCTGTGCCGCCGGACCGAGCGCGGGTGCTGAAACTGCGACCGATCGACGGCTATTTCATTCAGCAATCCTCACTATGGCCGAGCAGAACCGGCGCCCCAGAACGCCCGCTCGCG
>DAHYHI010000078.1:0-11558 GCA_027391075.1 Acidimicrobiaceae bacterium
GGTGAGCAGGCCGTCAGGCCCTGTGTTGTCAACCGGAAAACCTTCGGCGGGAACCGCACCACCGTCGGCGCCCGAACCCAAGGTGTGATCACCAGCATCATCGCCACCGCGACCAAGAACCACCGTGACGTGATCGGCTACCTCACCGGCCTGGCCCGAGCACCCGACTCGGGACTCGCCACCCTCCTCACCTGACGCCAGCAACCGAGACCCACCCCGGCGAACATCGCTCGCACGGCCGCAACCATCACCGCTCAACTCGATATCACTTCGACGCGCCTCAACCCCGCTATCCAGTTACGCCCGCCCGTCTGGCCCCTACTATGCTGTTGTCCGTCAGTTATCGGAGCGGCTCAACAACGGGGGCAGGATGTCGAGCGGGAATATAACCCATGCGTGGCTCATTCGGAGTCGCGTGAGACTCCGCTCGCGGGGGACTCGGAGAGCATAGGGGACATTCGATGGCTTGCGGAAACAACCACATCAGCAGGGGCTACCTGACGAGCCAACCGACGAAGGCTCAGTTGGAGGGGATACCCCTGAAGAACGACACTCGGAAGGCGGACAAAGTCGAGATATTGAAAAAGAGCGGCAGACGCAAAACTGTCGACGAGTACTACTCCCAGATCAGAAGCGACGGTGCGATCGACTACCTCCTGGACAAGAATCGCAACCAAACGCTCGAGTCCAAGCTTCACATTCATGTGATCCATGAGAAGAGCGGCAAAGTAGTCATGAAGATTACGGATCGTCGTGGAGGGCTCCGTGCGATCGAGTACGAGCCGATTCCGCCGCTTCTGAACCCCTCCGGAAACGAGGTCAGAGCGGCGGAGGTCAAACTCGCACGGATTCTTCGCAAGATGGACCGCGTAAAGTGACGGCCGACACCGGGGCGATCGAACTCAGTCAGTCAGTAGCCACTGTTTACGCAATCAAGTGGAACGAGCACGTCAAGGAGATTCTCTTTGCTCCGCAGGATTTTGGCACGGCGGCGGCGCTCGAGGACGTGATCGAGTCGCTCGAACTTCCGTCGGAACTGCTACCGCTAGCAGTCGTCGACGAAGCAAGTGTTGCCGCCGTCGCCTTGGAGGACATCGGCTCGCTTCGGGCTGGAAGCGTCTACCGAGTGTTCTTGACTGATGTTCCTGCATGGGCGCAGTTCGCGCTATTGGACATCGACCCGCTCCTGTACGTCAGTTCTCTAGCCGAGGAACTCAGCCAGAGGAAGGCCGGCCTGGACCGAGTGCTCGATGTGATCGGTCCGGCCTACGAGGACTCTCACCTCGAGAAGCAGAAGCGCCCCCGGGACTTCGTTGTCAGACCGGTTCGTATCGCCTGTCAGAACGTCATCGTGGCGCTCGGTGCGATTGCCCAGGATTCCAGCTTCGACGGACTGAGTGTCCCCGCTTGGCAGACCTGCGAGGTCCCGCACGTCGCGACCCATGAAGCCAACCGCGCACTGGCCGCCCTGACCCTCTGCGATGCCTTCCAGAACGGCGGGACGATGGAGATACGTTTCGATCGGAAGACGCAGGTCCGCCACAACGGCAAGACAACCACATACGACAAGGGCCACCCCGAGGGACGAGTACCCGCCAGCCTCCGCCGGTTCGGCCGGACCGTCGGCGTGACGCTCGGTTCGGATGATCCCGGATCGATCTCGCCCCGTGAGGCCCGGGAGTTGTTTCGTGCGATCACACCCATGCCGCGAGAATTGAGGGATCGGGTCGAGGACGCCACCGAACACCGAGGGGTCACCCCGGAACGAGTATGCTTCCTCCTCCTTTCTCAGGTTTGGCGTGAGATCGAGATGGACTTCATCCTCGCCGTGACAGGACGGGCGTCGTCGATCCTCGATGGCGGGGCCGATTGGAAGGATCGCCTGTCCCGCCAGGCCGAGTCCGAGGTCTGTCGAGGCGCGGCCATGGCCGGAATGCTCTACCGGCGCCTCAACTCAAACGATGCGGCGGCGGCCGGGACCGGTTGTTCGGTGCTCCGTGTCGTCGAGGACCGCACCAAGGGCGTCGAGTGGTCGGTCCGTCCGCAGAGCAGTGCGGTGACGCTCGCAGGAATGTCCGAAGCGGACTCGGTGCCGTGGACTTTCGGCACCAGCGGGATATCGACCCTGACGGTGTACCCGCGCACTACTGCCACTAGGTCCGTCATGGAGGACATACGGGTCGACGATGCGCCCGGCCGCAAGGCGGTGCTGATCCCGGGCGATGCTCACGCACCCGAGGACGCCAGCGGCGTGATCGTGCTTCACTGCCCGGACCGCCTAGCTGATATTGACAAAGGCATCGAGGACCGGCTGCTCAAGTCACGGATATCTCGCGGATGAGCGCGGAGAGAGCCTGGGTCGTCGGGCTGCCGTCGGAACCGGGACTGCTCTCGCTGGTCGGGGACGTGCGATCTGCCCACGCGAGGGCGACCAAGGCCGAACCGGGCGACCGGCTCGATATTGCCCGCTTCGAAGCTCTGGCCACCCGTCTCGAGCAGCAAGCCGTGGGAACCCCGTCCGCCCCGCGGAGATCGGTTGCGGTACCGTCGGCCGGCGATTGCCTCATCGTCGGCGCGAGCTCCGACGACTGGGCCGAGGGACTTCCGGCGGACATCCGCGAGGCGGCCACTTCGTTCGTCTCTGATGGACTGATCCCTGTGTTGATCGTGGACGCCAACTCCACGGGTGACACCCTTCTCGCCGACCGCGGCGCCGGAGAAGATCCGGCTGATCCCTGGCAGGCCGACGACGGGGTCTACGGCGGAAAAGCGGTCGAAGCCCGCTTCCGGGCCCAGATCCAGTGTGCCCTAGATCCCGACGAGGGTCGTCGACTGCCGATCTCGCCGAGCGGTATCAACAACGCCGTCGTCACCGAGATCCTGCGAGAGTTCGTCGCCAACGAACCGGACACCCGGCGGGTCGACGCGCCGGTCCTCTACCGGGACGGTTCCAAGTCGGCCCACCCGTTCCCCCTCCGGTCTCTGGCCCTGTCCGACTCCCCGTCGAGGCCGTCGCTGGAACTGAAGTTCGCCCTGCTCTCGATCCGCCACACCGAGATGGACGCCGTGGTCGACGGCGCGTGGCTGCGTAACGCTGAGATCTCGCGGCCGCGCCCCGCCGCCCAGACCGACGACCTGGTGTACGAGATCAGCCTCACCCAGCTCGAGGAGCTGTGCCGCAACGAATCCCACGTCCGTCTGTACATCTACCAGACGGGCCTCGAGACTGCGGTCATGGGTTTCTACCGAGCGGTCACGGCCCATCTGCTGAGGCACCCGGGCTCGGTCTCGGTACAGCCCATGTACTTCGTGGCGCCGCCAAGACCGAGGCCGGATCCGCGTCAACAGAACCGAGGGCAGAACAGGAATGGCGCTAAGGGCGGCGGACGGAACGCCCGGCCCGGCGCACAACGGAAGCCGTCCGCGCCGGAGCAGTCACACAGGGAATCGGCTCCACCCCAGCGGTCACTTGTAGAGGAGAGCACCACGTTTCGAAAGGGAAAGCCGTGGCAGATGTAGCCGGGGACGGACAGCCGAAGCGCGGCCGTTCCGCCTCCAACATGCGAGCCTTCACTTGCAAGGACTGCCGACGCGAGATCGTGAAACTCGAGAAGCGGATCGCCGAGCTGGAGAAGCGACAGGCGGCCCCGGCCGAGGTTCAGAAGCTCCGAGCCAAACTCGAACGGCTGCTCCAGCAGGCGACCTACAACGAGAGCTGGGCCCGGAAACACGTCGAGCGCGGCGGGTCGCGTTCGGACCGCTGCGGAGACCATCGACAAGCACATCGGGTCAACATCCAGGGTCTGGCCGTCGCCTACATCGACCTGAAGACCGTGGGGGAGGTCGCCGACCGACAGAACCCGACCGGGCCACTGGGAGGACTCGGGCCACTGCCCGACGCGCACGAGGTCGTGGAGAACACCTCGTACGACCTCGAGGAAGTTCGCGTCGGCATGACCGATCGCCATGTGCTGAAGATGATCGATTGCCTGCGGCAGAAGCAGGTGCTGATCCTGAAGGCCGGCACCGGTACGGGGAAGTCGACCTTCGCCCCCTACCGGTTGATGGACCCTCCACCCGAGTCGCTGTCGGACGTGCCAAAGGGTGCACCGTTCGCCAAGCTCACCGACCTCGGCCCGATCATCGTCACCGAACCACGCGTGCAGGCGGCCGTGGGTGTGGCGTCGTTCGTCGGCGGCGTCATGTCCGGCGCCGGTGGGGTGGGACCCGGGTTCCCGGTCGGGTACCAGGTCTCGGGCGACCGGAACCACGACGAGGCCTGCGAGCTCATCTACGTCACCGACGGGACCATGATCAACTGGCTCCGCGAGGGGAGACTGAGCCGGATCGGCACGGTCATCGTCGACGAGGCCCACGAGCGCAGCACGAACATCGACTTCATCATGGGGTACATGAAGCGGGAGTTGCCCCGCTATCCCCACCTGCGCATCATCGTCACCTCGGCCACGTTCAACACCGACTTCTACCTCGAGTACTTCGGCGGCCCGGAGCAGGTCAACGTGATGGAGGTGCCGCCGGAGAAGGCCTTCGGGTACGGCATGCCCTTCTTCCCGAACCTCGACACGCCCGAAGACGGAGAAGAGGACGTGCTTGAGCGGTGGACCGATGAATCACTCCCGCTGTGCGGTCAGTCACCTCGCAACGAAGAGTCCTTCATCGAGACCCACTGGAAGTCCCAGTTCGCCGAGCCGCTGCAGTTCCCTGCGGACACCAAGTACGAGGACGACCCGGACGATCCGGAGGACGTCTGGACGACGACGAGGACGCTCATGGGGCTGCGCTTCGACGGGAAGATTCCCGAGGCCGACTGGAAGGAACGCATGCCGGCCGAGATGGCGAAGTTCGTGATCGCCCTGGCCCTGGGACTGGACAAAGCTGGGATCTTCGGGGACATCCTCGGGTTCCTCCCGACTCGCAGGACGATCGAACCGGTCTGCGAGGAGATCGAGAAGGCACTGGGACGGAAGTACAAGGACCAGGTGTTCCCGCTCATCTCGACCCTGCGCAAGGACAAGCAGAAGAAGGCCCTGGCCAAACGGAAGAAGGGCGATCCTCGCAAGATCGTCATCTCCACGAATCTGGCCGAGACGTCACTCACGGTGGAAGGGGTTCGGTTCGTCGTCGACAGCGGGATCATCGCCCAGTCGGAGTGGGACCCCGAACTGGCCCAGGGGAGAATCCCGACCAAGTCGCACAGCCAAGCGGGTATAAGACAGCGGTGGGGGCGAGTGGGTCGGAAGGCCCCGGGCTGGGTCTTTCCTCTCTATACGAAGGGACAGTTCCTGGCGCTGGCTGAGGACACCCCTCCCGGGTCGACCCGGGACAATCTTGAAGCGCTCGTGATGACCGCGAAGATGGGCGGAATCGACGACGTCCGCGGGTTCGACTGGCCCGCCGCGTTCCTCCCCACCACGGTCGAGCTGGACGACAAGGCCCGCAACGCCCGCGAGGTCTTCATCAAGGAACTGGAGCGCGCCGACCGAGCTCTTCGGGCCGGCGGGGCCGTGGACAGCGACGGGCATCCCACCTCGTTCGGGAAGGAACTGACCCGGTTCCAGGGCCTCGGTTCGACATCGAGCGCGCTGGCCATCCTCTACGCCGACCGTCTGGCCTGTGTCCCGGAGGTGGCGACGATCATCGCCCTGCTGGACGACAGTCGCCTGATCGGTCAGAGGGGACTGCTCCTCGACGACCGGGACTGGCCGGACGATTGGAGGCTAGAAGCGGCCGAACGGCACAGAGGCTTCGCGTCGCTGGCCGCCGACGATGCCGAAGTGGTCCTGACCATCGCCGCCGCCTGGGAGGCCGCCGACCCGAAGAGTGCCCCGTGGAAGGACTCGACCCTCCGCCAGGACTGGTGCCGCAAATGGTGGGTCAACCACAGCGTCCTCCTCGAATCGGCGCAGAAGCGTCGTGATATGCTCTCGGCCCTTTCACCGGCGATGAAGGAAGAGGTAAAGCGGTTCTTGGAGCCGGCTCTGATCGACCGGGCCCGGGGCGTGATCACGCGGGCGATGGCGGCGAACATCTATGCTTCCGATGGGGAGGGCCAGTTCCGGCCGGTGAGCGTCGCCGGGGAACCCGAACCAACCGATTCCCCGACCGAGGACCCGGAGGCCGCCGAGGGGCAGCGCCCGCCCACCCGACCGGCCCGCACGTTCACGCTCGAGCAGGACACCCTGATCAAGCCAAGTACGCCGTACGTGGTGGCGCTGAGGCGCCGCGAGTGGAAGGACGACAATCGAATCTCCTCATTGGTCACAGCGCCGGCGTGGGCGATGACCGAGGAAGGTGAGAAGCAGGGATCAAGCGCAGTCGACGCCATGCGGATGGTCATCGCGGCGTCGAAGTTCAGTCGACCGGATTCGTCCAAGGACGCAGTGCTCCCGTACCTAGCGAACTGGCCGGTCGGCCAGCGGGTCCACTTGGAAATCGGTCAAGCCGCCGGGCCGATACGGGTCTCACCCGACGCCGACCCGATCGCGCCCTTCCCCCGGCCGAAGAACCGCGAGGAACTCGGTGCGACCGGCCAGGGTCGGGGCAAGAAACGAGGTCGCCAGCGCAACAGGTTGACGATAGACGCCGAGGACACCGAGGGGACGAGGGAGGACACGAGAACCGAACTCCGCCTCGATTCGCGCAAGGGAGTTGACGACGAGCGCCGAGAGGAGCGGCTCTTCGCCGAGGCCGAGCGCCAGGGAGAGATTGCCCTCGGATGCGGCCAATGTTTTCCCTGTCTGGACGACCGCCCCGAAGACTGCGAGAAGGCCGGTCGGGCCACCGAGCCGGGGAAACGGGAGGATCTCGTCGCCGCCTGGCGCCGGCAGGCGATGTCCGGGGCCACGGATGTCGCAAGTCCCCGGGTCATCATCGACCGGTCCCAGCCGATCGACTCCGACGGTTGGTACGAGGTCACCGGCTACGACGTCGACGACGAGGGCTACGTCGTCAAGTTGCGACCCGACTGGAGACGAGGCGGCCAGGTCAACGCCGGACAGCATCCCGATCTGGAGGCGGGAGTGCCCGTCGACGTTCGGATCGGCGCCACCCTCACGCACCACGGCGGGGTCCTGCGCGCCTTCGACCGGCTCGACGGGAAGGGCCGCTTCATCCTGTCCGAGGCCACGGCCCGCAGAGACGTCGATCAGGTCAAGCGCCGCGAGATCGCAGTGAGCCTCGAACGGGGCCAAAGAGGACAGCTGAAGGAACTCGTCTCCGGAGTGGTCACGGCGACTGTCGTGCCCGGACGGGCCGAGGGCACTCTGACGATCACCCTCCTGGAGCTCCTGCACCAACACTGGGACCACGTCCAGCTCGGAAGAGGCGCCAGTATGAAGCCAGTCGGCGCGAGCCGGCGGGACCAGTTTCCCAAGAAGCTCTACTGCGCGGTGATCGAAACGCCGCCGAACGCCAACGGCTATGTCACGGCCCGATTGCTCGGCCAGGACAGCTCGCTCGGTATCACGCACAGGTTCGACTTCAAGACCCACCCGACGGACGACCGATCGGACAGTGACGACGGAAACCCGCCGACCCCGGATGATCCGGTCGACGGCGATGCTGGCCGGCCGTCGACTCTCGGAGAGGGCGACGCCGTTCTCCTCAACCTGAGGAGCGATCGGGCCCAACTCGACGTGAGCGGACTGAACGTCGACGAACTCCTCCGGATCGAGGCGACGCAGATCGGCCAAGTCACCATCGATGGTCTCCGCCACCTCGACGATCACCAGCGGTTAGGCAGGGGAGGGAAGCGGACCTCCTCGTCGGGAAGGCCGCGGCCGAACGAAACGGATGAGGCGGAACTATCGACTGGCGACACCGGGGACGAGGAGGAAGCCGATGAGGCCGTCGCCCCAGCGGGGACGACGATCCGGGCGAAGACCGACCGGCCGCTCTCGCGCAGCGCCGCGGCTGCTCTGGTCGAACTGAGTGACGAGGACAACTGGGCCAACGAGGTCTGGTCATTCTGGGCTCGCACCCACCACCTCCAGGTCGACGACAAGATTCCGTACCTCCCCGGCACGGAGAAGGAACCGGTGGAGTCGACGGTCAAGGTCGTGGTCAATCTGCTCGACCCGCTGCAGGAGCAGATCGAGCGAGTCGGGGCCTTCGCCCGCCTGCATCCGGTGGGATCGGAGATCGAGTGCGTCGTCAAGGCGTTGGCCCGCGACCGCGCCTTCGTCCAACTCGACGATGACATCGAAGGAGTTGTCGACGTCGCCGAACTCTCATGGGCGAATCGGATCCACACCGCGGACCAGGTCGTCAACATCAACGACCGGGTACGCGCCATCATCCTCGAGATCCCGAAGCCACCCGGCAAGCCCGTCCTGTCGATCAAGGCGATGCAGCCCGATCCGTACGAGGGTTTCAAGACGAAGTGCCCGATCGGTTCCCGGATCGGCGGTCGAGTGGAGAGGACCACACCGGACATCGTCTACTTATCCCTCGGGGACTCGGTGGACGGGGGTGTACACGTCTCGGAGCTGGAACACGCCCACGTCGAGACGGCAGACGATTACGCGCCCGTCGGCTCGACCATGGAGTGCGAAGTAGTAGGCTTCGACGATAAGGCCCGTAGGGTAAAGCTGTCGAGGAAGAAGCTCCTCCCGAGCCCGTACGACGAGTACAAGGGCCGCCACCAGGTAGGAGCACGTTTTCGCGCGACCGTCGAGCGGGTGTCCGACTCACACGTCAACGTGCGTCACTCCAGCGGCGTTCCGGGCGTGGCGCATGTCAGCCAGGTAACCGGCAGCTCGGGCCGCGAGCTGAAGGAGGTGTATCGTGTCGGCGAGGAAATTCTCGCCAAGATCACCTCGTTCAACGATGCCAAAGGCCAAGTCGAGTTGTCGATCAAGGGACTGAAGTACGATGAGTACAAGGCGTTGCACTCCGAGGGCGAGACGGTGGTCGCCCGAGTCCACCGCACTACTCGTACACACGCGTACGTGATCATCCCGGGCGGGGTGCCCGGAGCGGTGTTCGCCCGGAATCTGATGCACGGCGACGTCCCCGATGTCTCTGCGGTCATCAAGGTCGGCGACGTCGTCAAGGCATTGGTAATCGGTTTCAATGACGAGCATGTACAGGTCGAGCTGAATGCAAAGGTCCTGCTCCCGGAGCCCTATCCGGCGTTCAAGGGCTCCGCTCCAATCGGAACGCCGGTAGCGGGCAAGATAAACGGCTTCAACCAGCACTTCGCATATGTGTCTCTTCCGGGCGGAGTCGAAGGCAGCATCCACGTCGCCCAGATCTCCAATGCTCCAGTGGGCCGCCCCGAGGACATGCTCGTGAAAGGCCAGGCAGTGAACCCCACGGTCATCGGCTTCGACGACGCGAGGAAGAAGGTTCAGCTCTCGCTTCGTCAGGCGCCATCCTTCACTCCTCGACCGGCCATTCCCGCGGCCCGCCCCACCCCGCCCGCTCGGCCAGCTCCTGCGCCCGTCCGACCTGTGGCACGCCCTCAGCCCCGATCGATCGTGGTCGAGGGAGAGACGGTCGAAATCGCTTACGCGAACGGGTGCCGGCGACTCGGAGTCATGCGCGTGCAGGCCACCTACGAGGTGCTGGACCCCGGGGGGCCGAAGAAGTTGCTCCGAGCTGCGAAGCCGGCCAGGGTCCGGGTGACGACCTCGTCATGACGACCGCGCATGCAGGCGAAGTCGGGGATCGTGCAGTTGCTACCCTCCGCCGAAAGGGCTCGAGTTTCTCCAACCTCGTCGGATCCGAGGCGTCGGCGATGTCGGCCAGCTTCACGACGAGGGCCAGGTGACCGGCCTTGACCCGTGCGTAGTAGTCGTCTCGATCCCCACCGACGCGGCATCGGGTGATGGCGTCCAAGGCCATCTTCACCTCGTCGGAGAATCCGAGAAGGCCGAGGTCTTTTGTTCTTCACCATCTTGAATGCTTTCCCGAACTCATTGCCGCGCTCGTATCAGGAGCAGTAGCCCATTGCGATCAAGCTCATCCCTCCAACTAACTAAGGGTCCCCACCAGGTTAAAGCGCGCGTAGTATTATGATTTGAAGGCCTGTTTCGGCTCGATCACGCCTTGATCGACATGGACATCATCGAGGATCGGCGGGGTCCACCAGTCGTTGCAACGGGCCGGTCACAGTGGCTGGCTGGGAAGCGATGACAGGAGGCTGGCGGGATGCCAGGACTGCGGCTGGGTGTGGAGGAGCGTGAGTTGATCGCTCTGGGTGTCGCGAGGGGTGAGCCGCTTGCGGAGATCGCCCGACGGTTGAGCCGTCCGACGTCGACGGCGTCGAGGGAGGTCGCTCGTTGCGGCGGCCGTGACCGCTACACGGCGCGGGCTGCGCAGCGTTTGGCGTGTGAGCGCGCCCGGCGCCCGGAGGTCCGCAAGCTGGTCGCTGACCCCGGTGCTCGCCGGGGGGGTCGCTGAGGGTTTGGGAGGCGGTGGTTGCCGGCGGAGGTGTCGGCCAGACTGGTCTTGGACCATCCTGACAGTGAGGCGATGCGCGTGTCGGTTGAGACGATTTACACGTCGCTTACCTGCAAGGCCGCGGCGGACTGAAGAAGGAGTTGATCTCGGCGTTGCGGTCGGGTCGGTTGAGGCGCCGGCCTCGCAAGAGGGGCGAGAACGCCAAGCGGGGCAACGTTCTTGGGGATATCGAGCCGTTCTCGAAACGGCCGCCAGCAGCAGAGGATCGGGCGGGGACATTGGGAAGGCGATCTTCTGATGGGAGCGTTCAACCGGTCCGCGGTCGTGACCTTGGTGGAGCGCCGCAGCCGGCTGCTCCTGCTCGGCGAGCTTCCATTCGGTCACGGCGCTCAGGACGTGTACGACTGCCTCCGAGGGTTATGCGCCGATCTGCCCGCAGTGACACGCCGGACTATCACCTGGGATCAGGGCAGGGAGATGGCCGAGTGGGTGCAGCTCGAGGTCGACGCGGATGTCGAGGTGTACTTCTGCGACCCGCACTCGCCTTGGCAGCGACCGTCGAACAAGCACATGAACGGGCTGCTACGCCAGTACTTCCCCAAAGGCACCGACCTAGGGCTGGTCAGCCGCAAACAGCTCCGAGCGGTCGCTGCGGAGATGAACGGAAGACCCCGCAAAGTCCTCGGCTGGCGCACCCCCGCAGAGGTCTACGCTGACATCGTTGCAACCGCGCTTGACCGCGCCATCTCTTCTCATCGAAGAGAACACTCGCACGCATCACCGCAGTGTCCCTGCTTGACGATCTCGCTCAGGTTGCGCCAGCGGAAGTCCCCCTCGGGCTTGTAGGTCGGCGGCTAGCGCTCCCTGCAAGCGAAGACTGGTACGTCCAGGTCCCAGCGATGGCCTTCACCAAGCGGCTAACCCCGATCTCTCGTCGGGCCGCAATGAGGGGCGCTGCGTGAGCGTGTTGACCGGCGACAGGATGTGAGGCGGGTGGGCGCAGCGTGTCCCCGGTGTGTCCAGCCCCAACATGGGAGCCGAAACGCCGACCTGTGGCAGACGGGCGTGCGCCGGGCCGCGTCGAACGAGCGTGGTGTCGTGATTGCCGGCGTTGGAGACGACGTCAGGTGAGC
>DAHYHI010000080.1:0-18434 GCA_027391075.1 Acidimicrobiaceae bacterium
CCCTCGATGATCGCTAACACCGCCACCCCGAGTCCGACAGGCGCCTCGCCGACGAGCAGGACTGGACGTGGCGCTTCGGGCAGGGCTACACCGGAGGTTTGCGAGACGTCGAAGACGTGCTCGACCCGGAATCCGGTTAGAACCATGCGGCTCGCCACTCGCTCATCCGAGGCTGGTGAATCGCCCTTGGCAAGCGGGCGGGCCTGGCCGCACGAGTCAAACGCGACCCGGCGGTCATATCGGCAGGGGGGCCAGGATCGCGTAGCCGTGCTGGTCCTTGTCCACACTCCGCCCGAGTGATCTCCAGGTGTTGAAACCAGCCAAGTGACTGGGCTGCCCGACGGGGACCAGCCCATCAGCGAAGGCTTGAGCGTGCTGGGCGACGACAAGCATCACGTTGTTCGGACTGTAAGCGTGCAACCTTCGCCTGAAAAGCTAAGAACCGTCGCCAGTCCTCCCCAGTGGTCAATTTCGCCACCTCGGCCGCCAAAATCCCCTGAGCATCGGCGATCCGCGACGCTGCCTGCACCTGCCGCTGCCCGGTCGACAGCTTCGACATCATGGTGACCTCCTTCAAAGGCCACACCACGCAGCCCCTACCCGATCACCACTGGGCGGTCCACGCTACGGAGACAACCCGGGGAATAGCCTTCAGCACTACCACGCCAACCCTCGCTGACTATGGTGCAACCTCGAAATCCGTTGATTGGCTATCCTTCAGACTCCGACGGTCGCTCACACTAGTTTCGACGGTCAGCGAGCCGCTGACTATCGCCTCTAGGGCAACGGTGTGCATAACGTCGGTTGCGACCTCAAGGTCGCCGTCGGATAGGTACTCCTGAGGGCCGTCTGGGTGGCCATCGAGGCCATCACTGACGGTGAGGATGCATGCGGCTCTGACGTGTTCGGAGGCACTGCTGGCGCGAAGAGCAAGACTAAACATCGCGGCCGACTCCATCTCGACAGCGAGAAGTCCTTGCTTTCGCCAATCGCCAGTGGACGTAGCCGACAAATGCGGTTCAACATCAACTGTGACGACCGGTCCAACGTGGAGAGCCGACGGCGATTGTTGGGCGGCACGAACAAGCGCCGACGTGAGTTCGAAGTCCGGTACGGCGGCGACAGGGCTTGTTCCGGCGAGACTCCGAGTAGTGCCGTCGCCCGCGGCAGAACCGGTCACGACGACGAGGTGCCCGTTTCGAACGGAGGTGGCGAACGAGCTGCAGGTTCCGATTCGAACCATCTGGCGGACACCGTATTCGATAAGCTCTTGTCCGATCATCGCCATGCTCGGACAGCCCATTCCGACCGCCTGGAGGCTAACGTCGACGCCTCGATATGTGCCCGTGTAGCCGACCAGTCCCCGATGCTCCGTCACAAGCCTGGCGGCGCTAAGCATTCCCGCTAAGCGTGAAATCCGCCCTGGGTCGCCCGCGACGAGGACCCGGCTCGCGTAAGCGCCCTGTTCGGCCCTCAAATATATCGCCATCTGTAACGCTCCTTAGTTTCTCTCTATTGTTGTACAAGATCCTTGGCCTGCAAGTCGCCGACCTATCGAGGCGCCCGAGCCAGGCAATGCCGTCCGGTCGAATCAGGTCTAGTGGCAACCGCGTCCACTTAGCGCGCAGAGCCCAGGGTTAGCCCACGGACCAGGTAACGCTGAAATGCAACGTACACGAAGGCGGCCGGTATGGTGCTCAATAGTGCCCCTGCCATCAGGCTCGGCACGTCCACAACTCGAGACGACGCGAGGACTCCAAGGCCAACGGTGAAAGTCCGCACGCCCGGCTCTTGGAGAAAGAGCAGGCCGATCAAGAGGTCATTCCATATGGGGATGAACTGGAGCACTATGACAGTAGCGAATGCTGGTTTGGCGAGGGGCAGCGCGATGCGCCAGAAGCAACCATTGTAGGTGAGGCCATCAGAGCGCCCCGAGTCGATGAGTTCATCAGGAATACCTCGGAAATAGGTCGTCATTAGAAACGTCGCGAATGGAGTACCCACGGCGACATACACCAAGATCGCTCCCGGATAGCTATTGATCAGATGAAACCGCGCGAGGTTTACATATTCGGCAATGATGACGGACTGTACGGGAATCATCATCGCACCGACGATCCCAAGGAGTGCTACGGTGCGTCCCTTGAATTTCGTCTTCGCAAAGGCAAAACCCGCACAGCTAGCGACTACAAGTATGATCAGGATCGCTACGATGCAGATAAGTAGTGAATTAGCCATCTCCTGCCCGACCGGCACGGACGAGAATAGCCGCGCCCAGCTGCGTAGGGAGAAGCCATGTCCGGACTCATATTGCGCCTCAGATCGAAAGGCGGTCGTAGCCATAAAGTAGAATGGGTACATGAGCGCTGCCGACACGAGTGCCAGAGCGACCCAGATCACGATTCGACTCGGTGAGACACGCAACGATCGGGTTTGGAGCCGAGCGTTTTTCGATTGGCGGCGCCTTACAACAGACGTCGGGTTGTCCACGCTAGTTCTCGCCGCGGAGCACGATGAATTGCACTGCGCTCACTCCGGCGAGCATGACAAATAGTACGATACCAAGGAGGGCACCGATGCCGAACGCCCCCGTACCGAACGCCTGCTGATAGATGAAGAACTCGATTGTCGTTGTTCCGTAATTTGGGCCGCCACCTGTCATCGTGTATATTAGGCTAAATAGAGCAGAGAAGGCGCTAATGGACGTTATGACGAACGTGAAGATAAAGTATCTTCGCAGCAGTGGAATCGTCAGGTGTCTGTAGCTTTTCCACCATCCCGTGCCGTCGAGTTTTCCTGCCTCATAGATCGCCGAATCGATCGTGGCCATCCCCGTCACGAACACCAGAGTATTTACACCGACGAGTGAGTACACAAATGTGATTCCAATGGCGCCGAGCGCTGTATACGGACTTCCAAGCCAGTTTCGTTCCAGAACGCCGAGGCCAACCCCTCCAAGGACATGGTTGATCAGACCGTGCCGCGCGAAGGCTTGGACCCCGATTAGGCCGAGCACCACCCACGACACGGATGTCGGAATAATTATTGCTGCCCGGAAGACGCGCCAACCCCACACTCGCTCGTTCAATAGGGCGGCAAGTGTCACTCCACAGATCATGGTCACTGGCACGGCGAGGAGGAGGATGGCATTGTTTTCCAGTACGCGCCAGAATATGGGGTTCTGGAACTCTGCGCGATACGTTGCAGGCCCGACCCACTTCGAGGTGATACCGTTCCAGTTTGTCATGCTGTAGTAGATGGCCTCACCGATCGGCACGAGCAGCAAGAGGGTGACAATCGTGACAGCAGGCAGGACGAGAACCCGACCGGCTCGTTCGCGGTCTTGGTAGAGGCCTCCCCGGCGCCGAGCAACGGCCGTGCGGCGGAGCACTCCCGCCTTTGTAGGCGGGAGTGTCGAGTCTGTCCTCATGACATTATCGTCTCTGGTGGTTGTCGGCGCCTAGTCAAAAGCTACCCCGCCGGTACCTGGTAAGTCGCCCAGCTAGTGCCGCGCTCTGAGGGAGGAAGCTGCTGCCATGCCTGCTCAAGGCTCTTGGCGGCGCCAGGTACGCTGATGCCGCCCTTGAGCATGTCGGGAAAGACGGTGCTGCCAGCGGTAACGAGGCCTGGTGCAAGGATGTTGTCCAACATCGGGTAGACCGTATACTGAGGCGAAGACGCGAGCGTCAGCATCGTTTTCGCGAGCGGGTTGGTGGTACCTACTCCGGTGACGGCGGGGACAAGTCCGGCATTGGCGATTATTGTCCCCGCTTGTTCGGTCGTCATGAACTGGAGAAATTTTGCTGCTGCTGCCTTGTGGGGAGAATACGAGGTCATTGCGAATCCGTTGCCGGCGAACTCCACGATCTTATGGGTTGGCGAGGTTGAGTAGGGAGGGATGAAAACGCCGACATTGCTGCCTAATGCCTTTGTGAATGGAGCCGTGTCCCAGTTGCCCTTGATGATGATCGCTGCTTGACCTTTCGTGAAGGCGGACTGCACGTTCGTCGCAGTGAGTGCATCCGAATTCATGTATCCGTCGGTATACAACTGGTGCCACTGGGTGAGTTGAGTCTCAATGACCGGGCTCGACCATTTGATCTGGCCGTTATAGAGTCCCTCCCACTGGCTCGGAGTTAGCGCGCCGGCCATAAGGTAGCTGAGGTTATACCATGGGTAGAATTCGCCGGTAAGATTCTGTGTACCTTCCTCTATACAGGTGGTATGGATGGCCTTGAGCTTCGCACAGTCGGTGAATAGCTGTGCCCAGTCGGTGGGCACTGAGCTGATGCCGGCCTTGGCGAAAAGGCTCTTATTGTAGAAGCCGACGTAAAACTGCTGCTGGAGCGGAATGACATAGGGAGCGGTGGGCTTGTTGAATCCAACCGAGCTCCACTGCGTTCCTCCCATCCGCTGCAGGTCCTGGGCGGGCACCCACGACTTCAGGTTTGTGAGGTATGAGCGATACTGCATCGTGAAGAGCCCGGTCCACATGTTGACAAGATCAGGCCCAGTCTTCGAGACAGCGGCAGCTTGCAGTAAGGCGAAGTAGTTCGAACGGGGTTGTGCAACATTGGTGATGGTTATAGTTGGATTTGCCTTTTCGAACGCTTTGATCAGGATCGGAACGACGGTTGCCTGGTTCCCGTTGCCGAGGTTCTGCCAGAGAGTGAGCTTCACATTGGTTGGTGCCGATCCTTGGGATTGGCTGCCGGTTGAGCCTGAGCAGGACGCCAAGCCGACCACTGCCACGGCTGTAGCGATCACGGCGCCGGGACGGCCGATAGTTCTTTTTCGGCTCTGTTCTACTTGTGCCTGGTTATGGGTGTGTGAGCGTTTGAACGTTGGATGTCTCATGTGTGCTCCTTTACCGGGTTGTCATTGGCGATACGAGAATCAGAGGGTGGGGCGAATGCCCGAGCATTGGTTATCGGGGGATAGCACGTCGCTACGCGATGGCAGATCGTGACTCACGACCATCCCGGCACGGGGTTTGACGCGTTCGTGTTCTTCGCGCTTCCCCTGTGAGGTCTGGAGGACCCCGTCGATCCGGCGAGGGATGCCTAGCGGGTTCGCGTCCTTGAGTTCGTCTGGGAGGAAGGCATTGGGCACTGATTGGAGGGCGACAGGGCGCAGCCATCTCTCAATTGCGCGGGCGCCGACCGATGTCGCGCCCGGCGCCGTGGTCGACGGCCACGGCCCACCGTGCTGCATCGACCAGCTGACGCTGACACCCGTCGGATAAGAGTTCATCGTCACTCGGCCCGCTCGGTGCATGGAGGTCCGCAGTAGCCAGGCGGCGTCTGGATCGTTAGCGGCGACAAAGACGCTGAGGGTAAGCGCCGGCTCGGCGGCCTCGAGCGCAGAGGCGAGTTCATCGGCCGATCCGTAGCGTATGACTAAGGCGAGCGGCCCGAAGCACTCTTCGCGTAGCGGTGTGACTCCAGACTGGCCGAACCGGTTGGCTCTGACCTCATACAGAGCGGCTGTGACCCGCCCCGGACCCGCGGTGCTGCCCCGAACGAGCGGCCGCACGCCGCGGACCGCCTCGATCGCCGATACAGTCGTTCGAAAGTGATCGGCGATGCCCGATGTGAGCATCGTGAACGAACCGAGGGCGGAGACTGCTTCGACGAGTGCGTCTACCAGCGAGTCGCCGTCGACACCGGTAGGGACGAAGAGGAGACCCGGCTTCGTGCAGAATTGGCCTGCGCCGAGGGTCATGGATTGGGCGGCACCAACGGCGATCTCAGCTGGGCGCTCCGCTGCTGCGGCCGGCGTCACCACCAAGGGATTGGCAGCCCCGAGCTCACCGTAGAAGGGGATCGGTGTCGGGCGGCTGTTTGCTTGCTTGAGGAGGATCCGTCCGGCGCTGACCGAGCCCGTGAACCCGACAGCGGCGATCTCTGCCGCGTCCACTAAGGCTATGCCCGCCTCGAAGCCATGGAGCAGGCCGAGCGTCCCTCCGGGCGCTCCGGACGCGTCTGCTGCACGGGTGAGAGCAGCGAAGGCCGCCATACTGGTCGCGGGGTGCGCCGGATGTGCCTTGATGACGACGGTGCACCCCGCTGCCAACGCCGACGCCGTGTCTCCGCCGGGGACTGAAAAGGCGAGAGGGAAGTTAGAACTACCAAAGACGCCGACCGGCCCGAGGGGAACGCGCATGCGCCGCAGGTCGGGAAGCAGCCCCATCGGTGAATCCTTGGCATGGTCGATTGATACGTCAAGGAACAAGCCGTCCTCGACGACATCCGCGAAGAAGCGAAGTTGGAATGTCGTGCGGCGGAGTTCACCCCTAAGGCGGGGGATCCCGAGGGCCGTCTCCTCGTCAGCAAGCGCTACGATCGTTTCGGTGTCAGCGTCGAGCGCGTCCGCCATGCCCCTCAGCATTCCGGCACGCCAGCTGAGCGGCCGGGCAGCAAACTCTGACGCGGCGCTAGCAGCACGGGATGTCGCTTCGGCGACTTCGACTGGGGTCGTCTCCGCTACATCCAGCGAGCGCTGCTCGCCGGTGGAAGGGTTGGTGCTGACCACGGAAGGCACCGTCAGTCTCCCATTCTGAACGGGTATTGGACGGGCGCCCCGGCATGCGGCCAGCGGATCGTCACCAGGTCGTGACCGCATAGTGAAGCAAGTGCCAGACGCTCGAACTGCTCGCCGCAGAAAGCGACGTTGGTCGGCGACAGGATCGATTCGCCTGACCAGTCGTCGAGTACGAGTTCAAGCGCGTCGGTCTCGCTCCAGCGCCATAGCTGATTGGGCTGGTAGCAGGAGATGAGCAGACCGCCGTCGCCGTCGAGGGCGAGGCCGTCAGGCACGCAGCGTTCCATCTCGACCACCATCTCGAGCGGGCCACCGCCGACGGGCATCGCACTTACTCCCGGCGCTCCTGACTCGACGACCCACAGCCGCTCACCGTCGACCGCGAGGCCGTTGGCGTAGGCGACACGTCTGTCCGTAACCTCGGCCGTCGACCCGGCAGGATCGACAGCCAGGACTCGACCGGAGGGCACGGAGAATGAACCGGAGTCGGAGACAAAGAGGCGCCCGTCGGGACCGAAGGCCGGATAGTTTGGGTAGTCGATGTCATCGCCAAACTGCTTCGGCCGACTACCCTCAGACAGCTGCCAGACGCAATGGTTTCCGGGGTCGCAGATGAATAGATCGCCGGCGACGTCGATGGCGATCCCAAGCAAAACCCCGCCCGATATCTCGACCTCGACCGAGACGGCGCCGTCGAGCAGGATCTTATAGATCTGCCCGGCCTCGCCTCCTGCCCAAAGGCACTTCCGCACCTGATCCCAACAGACCGCCTCGACGTGGTCGAGATCTGTCGTTAACACCTGGCGGTCGAACGAGTCCGGGACGGTGATTGTCATGCCGTGCCCCCGAGTCGGACGTTGAGGCCGGTCTCAGCGTCGAAGAAGTGGAGACGATCCGGCGAGAGCCTTACGACCAACATCCCGCTCGTGCTCACAGGCGTGCGAGCACCAAGCCGAGCTACGAGGCGGGTCGGCCTGGCTAGCAGGTTGTCATGGTCATCGGGTGTGGCGCGTCCATCCGGGGACTCGGGAATCGAAAGGTGGACCAGGGTTTCGGAGCCGAGCGCCTCGACGCGCTCGACCTTGGTCATGAGCCCGTCACTGACAGAAGCATTAGCGAGGACCTCGATGTCTTCGGGCCGTATGCCGAGCACTACATCCCTGTGCTCTTTGAAGGCCAGGTCGTGCGAGGTCGCGTAGGAGGCAGGGAGCTCTATCAGCTGCTCGCCGAGCGTGATTGCCACTCCGTCGCCCTTGCGGACAAGTTTCGTCTGAAGCAGGTTCATTGGTGGCGATCCCATGAATCCGGCGACGAACTCGCTCGCCGGGCGGTCGTAGACCTCTTGAGGCGTGCCGACCTGCTGGAGCTTTCCGGCCCGCATCACGGCGACGCGATCGCCCATCGTCATTGCCTCTACCTGGTCGTGAGTGACGTAGACCGTTGCCACTCCCAGCATCCTCTGGATGCGGGCGATCTCAAGTCGCATCTCCACGCGCAGTTGGGCGTCAAGGTTTGACAGCGGCTCGTCCATCAAGAAGGCTTGGGGGCTGCGCACGATAGCCCGGCCCATCGCCACCCGCTGACGCTGACCGCCGGAGAGCGCCTTGGGGAGCCGGTCGAGATACTTGGTGAGCTGCAGAATGCCCGCTGCTTCGCTCACGCGGATGGCTATCTCCGCCTTCGGAACCCCACGGATCTTGAGGGCGAAGCCTACGTTCTGCGCCACCGACATGTGCGGATAGAGGGCGTAGTTTTGGAATACCATCGCGATGTCGCGGTCCTTAGGCAGAACATTGTTCACCACCTTGCCGCCGATCGAGAGAGTTCCCGAGGAAACCTCCTCGAGGCCAGCTACCATCCGCAAAGCGGTCGTCTTGCCGCAGCCCGACGGCCCGACCAGCGCCATGAACTCGCCGTCGGCTATCTCCAGGGTAAGGTCGTCGACGACGGTGTTCTCCCCGAACACTTTCGTCACGCCAGCGAGGCTGATATCAGCCACCGCTATCGCTCCTTGACCGGGCACTCAAGAAGCGCTCCAAGTGGAGTGCGCCTGTCAGCCGGGGTGCTAGGACTGCGGTTGCAATCTCGTTCCCTCTGGTCGCCTTTAAGATGTAGCTCCCCGGCTCAACGGTGGCACAACTTCGGCGCTCGGCTCCCCTAGTGCTGGTGATCGTCAAGATCGGCCTACCACTGGCTCGTCAAGGTGCGGCGGCTGTCCTGCCTCAGGAAGCAGGAAATCGAAGTCGCACCCCTCCGGTGCCTGGGTCACGTGTTGGCGGTAGAGACCCAGGTAGCCCCGCGACGACGAGGCCGTCGTCGCCTTCGAGGCTCGACGTCGCTCGAACTCGTGGTCCGCAACCTCGACCGAGATGACTCCAGCGTCGGCGTCGACCACGATCAGGTCTCCATCCTCGACCAAGCCGATGGCGCCTCCCGCCGCTTCTTCGGGAGCGACGTGGAGAAAGACAGTCCCGTAGCTAGTGCCACTCATGCGGGCGTCGGTAATTCGCACCATGTCAGTCACGCCACTGTCCAGCAGCGGCTCAGGGATGGGGATCATTCCCCACTCGGGCATACCAGGGCCGCCGATTGGGCCGGCGCCGCTGAGGAGGAGCACGGAGTCGGGCGAGGCAGTCGAGTCCGGACCGGTGCGCCTGGCAACCTCATCGGCGCTGTGCATCACGAACGCCGGGCCCCGGTGCGAGAGAAGCGACGGCGAGGCAGCGGAGCGCTTGATCAGGGCGCCGTCGGGTGCGATGTTGCCCCGCACGACCCGGAACGTTCCACCGGCGTCGACGGGATCACTCAGCTGGTGGATGACACCGGCAGGCGCTGGCGCTAAACCCTGAACCGTTCCCGTCGTCCGTCCGTCTGCGAGGAGCACGGAGGGATTGAGAAGCGCGCCCAACGCTCGCATCACCGTGGGGACACCTCCACAAGCGTCGAGATCTTCCATCAGCGCCGCCCCCGAGGGTTCGACATCGACAAGCACAGGCACGCGCCGTCCGGTCTCGTCGACGGAGTCGAGGTCGAGACGGTGACCTAGGCGCCGGGCCATGGCTGTCAGGTGGATCACCGCATTGGTCGAACCGCCCACGGCGCAGAGCACGGTGAGTGCGTTGGCGATGGCGTCCTGGGTCACCTGCTCACTTGCCGAAAGGCCCTCGGCGACGAGCTCGACGATTCGGACGCCGACATGGCGCGCAACATCGAGGTGCCTCGGGTCCCCCGCGGGGATAGAGGTTGAGCCCGGCCAGGAGAGTCCGATGGCCTCAGCGATGGCACCCATCGACGACGCCGTCCCCATCGTGTTGCAAGTCCCCTTGCCAAGGCTGAGCTTCTCTTCGAACTGGGCCCAGCGCTCATCTGAGACGTCACCGCGCCGGCGCTCATCCCACATGCGCCACAGGTCGGTACCTGTCCCGATACGACGACCCTCAAACATGGCGACTGGGCGCGGGCCGGAGACCGCCAGCAGGCAAGGCAGGTTCGTACTGAAAGCACCCATGAGGGCGCCCGGTATAGATTTGTCGCAGGCAGCCAGGACAACCACTGCGTCGATCGGCTGACTGCGGATGGACTCCTCCACCTCCATAGCAAGCAGGTTCCGATAGAGCATCGAGGACGGCTTCATCAGATCCTCGCCGAGAGACATCACCGGGAACTCGACCGCGATCCCGCCGGCCGCCTGTATTCCCGCTCGGAGGGGCCCTATCAGGGCGTCCAGCGGCTGGTTGCAGGGGTTCAGGTCGCTCGAGGAGTTAGCCAAGGCGATGACCGGCCGGCCCCCAGAGGCGTCTACCTGGGCGCCACCCATCCGCATCGCGACGCGGCTGTCAAGGGCGACCTCGTTGTCGCCCCGAACCCACCGGTCGCTGCGCAAGCTCATACGTCGGGGACTCCGATCCCCTTGGCTCCCTGCTCGGAGATCACCAACTCCAAGGGGGATCGCTTCAGCCACTCGAGCGAGAGCGAGGCTCGTCGCACTTTCTCCCGCACGTTGGCCACGACATCGCCGAGTACCTGCCCGCCGGCCGGGTAGACCGCCCGAGCATTGCGCAGTCCGAACTTCGCATACATCGGCGCTGCGACCGCCGCGATCTCGGCGATCTCATGCCCACGGACCATCCCACCGAGGGAGTCCGGAGCTTCGATGTAAAGGTCGATCGGAGCATCACTGTATGTGCGCATCTCGGTCAGCTCTGCGAGGCTGATATCGCTCGGGACGTTGATGGTCGTCCCGCCCAGATTGGTTAGCTGGCGAAACGAGACCGGGTTCGATGGTGCCAGAACGGCGGAGATCTTCCAGATGATGGTGCTAGGTAGCTCTCCGGCGGCGACCATTGCCGCCAGGATCTCCATCAAGCCAGTGTCAGCGATCAGGAAGCTTCGGATACCAGTATCAACAGCGCGCAAGATGTCTTCGATGGCATAGCGCAGCTGGTCAAGGCCGCGCAGGCGACCGGAGAGGAGTAATCCCTCTGGACTGCGTACCGAGCCTCCGATGCCGAACTCCTCGCGGGGACCGACGAAGAGGCAAACCTCAAGTCCCTCGTCCGCACCGATTCGAGCCATAGCAGATAGTTCGGACTGCGAGAGCAGCATGGCGCCGCTCCCCTGTGATGTTCTGTGAATCGGCACTCCACGGGAGCGGGCCTCGTCGACGACCGCCCCGAGCGCCTCGGGTCCCTCTACGCTCGGTATCTCGATACGAAGATGAGCGCCATCAGGGAACCTCGCTTCGCTGACACGCGGCGCAGCTTCAAGCGTTCCCACGTGGTTCTCGACGGCAGCTGTTCCTCTGGGACTTCCTTTGCCTCGAATCATCTCAGACGCCCTTGATGGGTTCATGCGATCACTTTCACTCGACTACGTTGCGTGGTGCCGCCGGCCGCATCGGCCATCGGCCATCCGTCAGTCCGGGTCAGGAGCTCGAACCCGTCGGCATTGACGAGTTGCGTCTCCTCGATCTTGGCGCCGCCGGCGATGCTCGGATTCCACGCGACGGCGGTGCCGACACTCCGCGGGACGTCCCAGAACGGAGAGGACGACTGACCCGGTGTCAGTTCGAACTCTCGCTGTTCATACGCGATCGGGCCGCCTTGGAAGTGCTCTCGCCACGCTCCAGGTCGACCAATCACGTCGTAACTACGAGCCAACGCGTCGAAGGCATCTCCCCATGTGCCTCGCGGCCGGGACGCCTCGAGCATGATGTCGTCAACGGTCGCTATCTTCTCGACCATGCAGAGAATGGGATCATCGTCACGCACCACGGCTATCCGTGTCGCTGCCGCGTGTAGACCTCCGGCGCGGGCGACGACCACGGCCATGATGGCTTCACTGATTACACTCCCGGCCGCTAGGGGGTGGCGAAACCGTCGCAGGCGCTCATCGCCGCCGGCAATCAGACATACAGCGTGAGCGCCACGGCTCTCGAGTTCCGAGGTAATCGCCGCTGCGACGTCGAAGTCGGTCGAAACCCCTGGCTTCCACTCGTCGATACCTGCGCCCAGCGCACGGCCGACGAGCGAGCCGAGCGCACGAATCGCCTCCTGCTCTGGGTGGGTGAGGACCATACGCTCTGCGACGATGGCCGCGGTCGCTGACGTCCCAAGGTCACATCGGTCACTGATAAAGCCGCCAATCTTGATCCCGGCGATGTTCTCGGCGGCCGCGACACGGGCGTGGGCGTCGAACCAGGGAACCGCCACGAGGCTCCAGCCGAGGGCGTCGAGATCGAACTCGTCACGGATGCGAGGCTCCTCGATCTCGTTAGTGACAAGAGTTCGATCACGATCGGTCTCGACCACCCAGATCGCATCGGTCGATGCCGTCAGGTCGATCGGGTCGGAGAGCCCTCCCGTGATCCAGTTCACCGAGCCCGGCGTAGTGAGAAGCAGCGGACGGCCGTCGAACTTGGAACGAATCGCTGTTGAGCGAGATCGGACTGCCTCAGTCCGTTTGTCGATCGCCCCACCGATGTTCGGCAGTACACAACGGCGTCCGGCTGTCATGAACTTTACTAAACCATATACGCTTCGACGTGTCAAGCCCTTGTCTGCTGGTTGCGTCCAGACGTATCATGTTGGGCCATGCGAAACGACGGCTATCCAGACAGCGTTGAGGGTCGCTACCAGATCCAGTCCGTGGCACGAGCAGCGACACTGTTGGATGCAGTCGGTGAGGCTGGTGAGAACGGACTTGGGATCACGGAGATGGCAAGAGCGCTGAAGGTGGCGAAGAGCACTGCCGTTGCCTTAGCTAGAACGCTCGCCATGTACGGCCTCCTCCGCGTCGGTGATCCTGGACCTCGCTACGTGCTCGGTCTCAAGCTTCTTCGCCTCGGCGATATCGTGCGTCAGCAGACCTCGATCGCCGGCGCCGCCCTCCCGATCTTGCGCGACCTTTCTTCAGCCACCGGCATGACATCCCGCCTGGCAGTCAACGAGGGCGGCTTCCCCGTCTTCCTGGAGCGTATCGACGGCATGGGGTCAGTCAGATTTCACGCACCGCTCGGCCAGCGCGAGGAGCCGCACGCCACCGCCGCCGGAAAGGCGATCCTGGCCGAGCTTGGCGAAAGCGAGGTTCAAGCCGTGATCGACCACGCGGGGATGGCGCAGCACACCCCAAAAACCCTACGTTCCCTCGTTGCTCTACTGAGCGAACTAGAGCGCGTCCGCAACGATGGCTTCGCCATCGATGACGAGGAAGAGGCCGAGGGCATCGTCTGCCTCGGCGCGCCCTTCTTTGACCACAAGGGAGCCTGTACCGGAGCGCTGAGCATCACCGGCCTCAAGGTCGACATCGCGGCGCTCGAAGTACATCGCCTGGGAATGATCGTGAGAGAGCACGCCAACCGGGTCACCTCGCTCTTTAGCGGCACGCTACCGAGGAGGGACCAGTGAGAGCACTCCTAGTCGCTGCGCCAGGCAATGTCGAGGTCACCGACATCGCGGCACCGATCCCCGCCGACGACGAGGTACTCGTTGCTCCGCTGATCTCCGGATTGTGTGGGACAGACCTCGAGCTGATCGACGGGAGCATCGATCCGCTATACGCCCGCTACCCTCTCGTGCTCGGCCATGAGTGGGCAGGCGAGCTCCTAGGTGACGTCGAGGGCATCGCCAAGGCGGGCGACCACGTCGTCGTCGAAGGGATCATCGCGTGCGGAACGTGCTTCGAATGCCAAAGCCACAACAGCAACAGATGCACCATCTACGACGAGATCGGTTTCACACGGGCTGGTGGCATCGCCGAGAGGATCGCCGTACCGGCTCGCCTCGTTCACCGTCTCGAAACAGACGTCGACACCGAGGACGCATTGCTCATTGAGCCAATGGCCGTCGTCTGGCGGGCCCTCACTCGCATCCCACTAAGCGCCGGTCGTTCCGTCGCGGTAGTCGGCGACGGCACGGTAGCTCTCCTCGCTGCTCACCTAGTCCAGCTCTTCGACCCATCCAGCACAACAATGATCGGCTGTCGCCCCGCCCAGGAACGGCTCGCCCGTGAAGCCGGCGCGTCGACGTTTCTCACCGACACGCCCGGCGAACGGTTCGATCTCGTGATCGAGGCTGCAGGCACCGGCCCGGCAGCCTGCTCAGCCCTCTCGCTTGTCGCCCGGGGCGGTATCGTCGTCCTGCTCGGCCTCCCGGCCCACGGCACTACCATCCAGATCGCACCCGGCGACCTCGTAAACAATGACATCATTTTGCATGGAAGCTTCTCCTACACCCGCGATGCATGGGCCGACGTCGTCCGGCACGTCAATGCACGTCAGCTGACCCCATCCTTCTTGATCACCCACAGATTTGGGCTGGAGAAAGCAACAGACGCTATAGCTACGCTGGACGGGAGCAGGGACCGAGACTCCCCGCGCGGAAAGGTGGCCATTATCCTGCCAAACTCGAGCAGCTGACCGGCCCGCCGAAACCTCCGATCCCATGGGTTCGGTCGCCTGTAGGGCTCTTAGCGCGCCGGCGCCTCCGCTCGTACGCTCATCGGGCAGCCCGTAGCACGCTTCGGCCAGCGCGGATGGTCATGGGAGAACCTCAAAGAGCGAGACATCGCCGCAGACCTGGCAACGGGGCCAGAGGAGCAGCAAACAGTGACATGTCGTTCTCCGATCGGTCACTGCAAGCGGGACCCGCTGCGGCAAACCTCGAGGCATAGACGCCCGGTCGTGGCGATCCCCGCCAAGCGGATCCCCGTGAGGGCAACAGCGCCGCGGTGACACCAGCCTGTGAGGCGGCGGTCATGACTAGGACGTCGACGATGAACGGGCCTCGACACAGCCCTCGCGGTCAGGCAGGCTGCTGTACGTCGACCTCATCACGTTGGAGGAGTTCGAGCAATTGTTGCTGGATCTCGTCGTCGGCGCTCGCAATGAGCTCGTCCGATACCAGCACCCAGTCCTTGCCGCAGGCGTCGGTGACTCGTCCACCGGCCTCGCGGACCAACAGGACCCCCGCCGCAGTGTGCTCCCGACCGGAAGGCGCGAACATCACACAACCCGCCAACCGGCCTCGGGCAACGTAGGCAAGAGTCAGCGTCGTGCTCAGGCAACGGACGTCCCAGCGGTCCGCACCGACGGCCGCCGCCAGCTGCGCCGCCGCACGATCGCGCTCCGCCCCTGCCTTTGGCCAGGCATCGAAGTCGACGGTCAGGCTCAACCGCGACGTCGAGAGCCGAGCCGGGTCGCCCGGTCCCAGGCTCCAAGCACCCTGGCCGGCCTCGGCGACGAGGATGTCCCCACTTGAACCGTCACCGACTACGGCGACGGTCGGCTCGCCGGACTCCACGAGCGCTACATTCACAGAAAACAGCGGGATCCCCGAGGCGAAATTGCGTGTACCGCAAATCGGATCGACCAGCCAGTAGGGGCCCTCGTCGGGAACCTCACCGCCCCGCTCCTCCCCGATCACCGGCCAGCCAAAGCAGGACGTAAGCGAACGCCGGATTGTGTCCTCGATGGCGACGTCAGTGTCGGTGACGACATCTCGGGCGACTTTCACATGAATGGCACCGGTGCCTGCCTCCGCCAGTTCAAGGGCCTCACCGACGACTGACGCCGCCGCCTCCGTCTCAGCACGTAGCTTGATCACCCACCCATATTTACGGGAACCTCCGCTCCGCGCCACACGAGAACCCACATGAACCCAGTAGGGCACTTGTTGGCCGCCACCCTAAACCTAGAAGGAACATCCTGCAACGCTCACGAGGACCATGAAGGGAGACCTACGACCAAACGACCGCTCTATTGTCCGCCTGTGAAGCGCCTGACTAGCGCCGGCGTCAAGGCCCGAGCCGTTCGGGCGGCCTGCCGCCGGCTGGTCGCGAGCCATGGCTGCCTTGAGCGCCATCTTGGTGCTCAAACGACGTGGCGCCTGAAAAGAGGTGCGCACGAGGATTCCGCCGCTCGCGCGGCGTGATTGTGTTGCATAGCAAAAACTCCCTTACCTCATCCGGACAAAGTAGGAGATCCAGTCCAGTGCGCCAGGACGAGGGCAAGCCGATCCGTGGACACTTGGGGCTACTCGGATGACCGTACCGAGCTGGGGGTGTGAGCACCCACGCACGGAGCGACAAGAACATCAGCAACTTCATCGACTCGCTCTGACCTAAGTTCGTGAAATACTTTCACTCCGTTACATGTAGGTACTTACGGCGACGTGATTAGTAGTGTCGTCTCCTTCTCGAATCGGGATGGGCCGGTAACGGGCCGGGCGCCGGGCGCTACGGCGATGACGGGTCTCGAACGACGCCGGGCTGTCAGTGGCCGCGCAGGCAGTGGAGCGTTTGATCGCCCGGCGCTTGTTTGGTGGGCCGCGTCTGATGGCGGGGCCAGCGGAAAGCGGAGGGTCAGGGTCTGGCCCAGGTTGGCAGGAGTAGCAGGCTGGCGTAAACGTGCACGAGTGGACCGCCCCGCTGGGAGGGGTGCAGATGCACCCTCAGACTGCGTGCGTAGCGGGTCAGGGCGCCCCGGAACGTTGATGATCTCCCGGCGCAGCCGTTTGCCGTGGGGTCGCGGGGCCGAGCCCGTCGGGAGTCGAACCGGCACCGAAGCACTTATCTGATCATTCGGGCGTCGGTGTCGAAGGTTGCGAGTTCTTCGGGGGTGCAGAGGTGCCGGACGATGAAGGCGCGTTCGTTGACCCGCCAGAGCCCTTCGCCTTTGGCGAGTTCGGGAAGTTGAGCGATTTCGACGGTGGTGAGCCCGAGGAGTTTCCCGGCGGCTTGTGCTTCGTCGTAGGGCTCGTTGTAGAGGATTCGGGTGGCTGTGTCTGCCAGTAGGCCTTGGGCGAGCCCCCGGGTTTGTGAGCCGGTGTCGCCGACGGCGTCGAGGTCGGAGAGGCGGTGGACGATCATCAGGTTGGCCAGTCCCCACGCCCGGGAGAGTTTCCATTGGGCTTGCATACGGGCGAGGAGGGCGGGCTGGGCGAGGAGCCGCCACGCTTCGTCGTAGACGACGAGGCGTTGGCCGCCTTGTGGGTCGGCGAGGGCGGCTTCCATCCAGGTGGACGCGCAAGTCATCACTAGACCGATGAGGGTGTCAGACCCGGAGATAGCGGAAAGGTCCAGTGAGAGCATCGGGACTGTCGGGTCGAAGGCGATAGTGGACGGTCCGTCGAATAGTCCGGCGAGGTCTCCGCGCACGAGCCGGTTGAGGGCATGGCCTACTTCGCGGCCGTCAGTCCGTAGCTGCTCGACGCTGGACCCCGGCGATGGCCGGGTCGGGTCGAGGAGGGCGTCGACGACCATCGGCAGGACCGGCACGCCAGCACGACCCTGCGCGTCGGCGAGGGCGGCGTCGAGCGCCGAGCGTTCTGTCGGGCCGAGCGGGCGCCCGAGGGTGGATTCGCCGAGCGCTGCGAGGAGGCCGGTGCGTCGGGCGTCGACCCTCGCCCGCCATGCGGCGTCGTCGACACCCGACGGTCGTGGTCCTTCGTCGAGAGGGTTCAGCCGGCTGGCTGTTCCCACGCCGAGTTGGATTGCGGTGCCGTCGAGCGCCCGGGCGACGACGGTCCACTCGCCTTTCGGATCGCCGGGAACGTACACACGACGTCCGAACGCGACGCAGCGCGCCGCGAGTGACTTGGCGAGGGTTGATTTACCGCGGCCGATCTGGCCGGCGAGTGACATGTTCGGGTTGGTGAGCGCCCCTTGGCGGTACAGTTCCCACGGGTCGAAGCAGAACGCTGCGCCCGACCATGCGTCTTGGCCGATGAGCACCCCTGCGGAGCCGAGGCCCTCTTCGGCTAGGAACGGGTAGGCGCCGGCGAGAACCTCCGACGTCGCCCGATGGGCGGGGACGCGCAGGCGACGGTAGGAGCGTCCGGCCGCTGGTCCGGTATCGCCGCCTGCGGGCAGGAACGGCCGCTGCTTGCGCTCCTCGCGCAGCGCTTGCATCTCCGCTTTGCGTTCCGCCATCAAAGCTTTGCGGTGCTCGACCTCGACTTTGCGGGCGCCGCGCTTTTGGTGGCGGGTTGAGCCGGCCGGTGACCATCCGGCGACCCCGTAGACCCGTTCCCCGTGATCTGATGCCGGGGTGAGTCGCGTCGAGCGCTGCGCAGCGGCGAATCCGACCGCATCTTCGCACGGGCCTCCCGATCCGACATCGGGTTCGAACCCGGCGTTAGCCCGGCCGGCGCCGGCATCTGTATCAACCTTAGGCGGACGCGGTCCGGGGTTGCTGCTTTGGGCCTTGCACTGCTGCCCGCTTGGGGCGGCGGGGGTCTTTCGTTTGCGGGCCATCAGAACACTGTCCTGGCTAACGGCAGGGCGGCCGCGACGAAGCCTTGAAGCTGGTGGCCGTAGAGCGGCCGGACTTCGCAGGCGGCCTGGCCTGCGGCACGGATAATGGCAGCACACGCGGCCTCTAACGTCTCGACGCT
>DAHYHI010000095.1:0-6579 GCA_027391075.1 Acidimicrobiaceae bacterium
CCTCGGTTGGCTCGGTTGGCGTTACGCCTTGATCGGTTTCTTCGCGGCGAACCTGCTCGGCGCTCTGGTTGGTGTTGCCCTGATCGTGGCGCACAAGGCGGGACGGCGCACGCCGATCCCCTTCGGCGTGTTCCTCTCGGCCGGGGCGTTCCTCGCTTTGATGGTCGGTAGCGCCATCCACTATCCGGCCTAGGCTTAGGGCGCGTTCGGCGTCGGGGACTTCGGCGTCGGGCTTCGAAGTCCGGGAACGTCAGCGGCTTTGCAGGGCCGCCAGGTTCTTGGGGACCCGAGAAGCGAACCTGTCGCCGGCGCTTCGCACGATCCCTCCGATCTTTCCGGGGGGTGCGAGGCAGCCGAAGCAGAGGGCACCCGTGGCGACAACGACCCCCATTTCAAGTGCAGGGGGGACCAGACCAGCGACGTAGCTGCCACCTGAGCTTGCGTAGAGCAGAAACGAGGCAACGCAGAGAACGACGAAGCGTTTCGGGTTTCCGTCCGTCTTGACGGCACCGAGAAGCAAAAGCAGCACTATGGCGGGGCCCCAGTAGTACGGCCAGTACTCCACCTCGAAGAAGGTGCGGGCGAACATCGCAACGCCCACCGCGAAGACGACAGCGTGAGGATCTCTGCGGTTACGAACCGCCCACGCTGCGACGAGCGCAACGACTACTGCGAGGGACCGGGTAGTGGAACCGGATACCATCTCCTGCTTGCCAAAGACCGTCGAGATGTAAAAGTGCGATGCAAGACCCCACCAGGGAAGGTGCTGACCGGTATTGGGCATGGGCTGGCGGAGCATATCCGTTGCCGCTTGGTGGAAGTCGATCGCTAGCAGCAAGAGGCCGAGCAGGGCCGGGGCGAGCCCGGCTCGGATAGCGGTGCGCACCCGCAGCCCTGGCGGTGATGCGGCAACGAGGACCGGCAACGCGAGGCCGGCCCAAGTCTGTAGCAGGATCGCTATCGACAAGGTGAGGGCTGCGCCGATCGGCCGTCCCCGCAACAGCAAAGCAACGCTGAAGCACGTCAAGGCCAGGGCGAGCAGATCCTCGGGGTGGCCGGCTATGCCGGGCGTCGGACCTACCAGAAAGACCGCAATCGCGAACGTTATGAAACGTCGGCGCCTCGCCGGCACGTGGATGGTGTCCGCGAGGTAGTCCACGCCGAGCACCGCAGTCGCCGCGCACAAGAAGAAGAACGGCCCACTCACCAGCCACATCGAGGGCTTGGCTAGGTCCAACGGGTATCCCGTAACGAGCCCGAGATGGCCGGCAAAGGCTACGACCGGCGCATACAGGTAGATGAATCCTGGCAGTGCGGCGAACCACGGGTTGGCGGAATAGACGTAACCCGGCCCCCCGTTCCACGCGTACTGCGCTGCGTGGGTAGTGGTCCAGACGTCCTGATTAGCGAACCACTCGTGGGGTACGCCTGCCACATACGGCAAACCGAAGCTCAGCCACGCACATACAGCCACGCCCAGGATGTACATGAGGGCAGCCCAGCGCCACTGCCCCCAATGCAAAGTCTGCCTGTCGCCGCTCCACGACTTCGAGTTCATATGAACATATCGGACGACCAAGCCGGGGAGCTTGAGTGACCGAGTGGGTGGCTGAGCTGGGATTTAGCTCCTCCCCGCGTCCTTGGCAGGTGGGGCGCTAGGCGAGGAATTCCCCGAGTTCTGCCGCTACGAGATCCGCCGGCACCTCACCGACAACTTCCAACCCACGCGGCCCGTCGAGAACGAACGTGAGCTCGGCGCCGGCGGCCTTCTTGTCGCGTCGCATGAGCTCGACGAGCTCGTCAGAGTGGTGGGACCGCTCCGGCCTTAGAGGGAGCCCGTAGTCCGCAACTGTCGTCTCGTGCAGGGCAACCCTCGGGTAGTCGATTCGGCCGAGGCGATGGGCGAGACGAGCCGCGAAGATCATCCCGATACCGACCGCCTCCCCGTGGGTCAGGTCGAAGTCGCCGGCTGTCTCAAGAGCGTGACCGAGCGTATGGCCGTAGTTGAGCAACGCCCGGCGTCCCGCCTCGCGTTCGTCGACGCTAACGAAACTCGCCTTTGCCTCGACGCACGCAGCCACCGCCTCGTCCATAGTCATGCCTGGTAGGTCCGCAACTCCGAGGAAGCGATATTTGGCCATCTCCCCGAGGCCGCTGCGCATCTCGCGCTGCGGAAGCGTGTCGAGCGTGTCGATGTCGCAGATGACCGCTGAGGGCTGCCAGAAGGCACCGACGAGGTTCTTGCCTTCTGGAAGATTGACGCCGGTCTTTCCGCCAACGGCAGCGTCGATCTGGCCTAGGAGAGTTGTAGCCACATGGATGACGGCTACCCCTCGATGGTACACCGCAGCGGCGAACCCGCCGACGTCGGTGACAACACCACCCCCGACCGCGACGACGACATCTCCGCGATGCAAACCCCACTCAGCAAAACCCCGGCAGAGCATCTCGACACTGCCGAGGGACTTGGCCTCCTCGCCGTCGCCCAGCAGGAACGTCTTTTGGTCGATGCCGCACTCGACGTCCCAGGGGATGTTCGCCTGGGTGACAACCGCCGCCTTTCGTGCCGCCCCCGGGATCAAACCGGCAAGGGTGCGCCTCGCTCCCGCGCCGACCATGACCGGGTAGGCGCGCTCCCCGAGGTCGACGCGCACCTCCATAATCTCTGTGCCACCCGGGGTGCCAGAACTCAAATCGCCCCTGCGGCCGTGGCATCCGCCGATCCGGGTTGGATGTCAGCTTGGTAGGCCGCGAAGTTCCTGGCGAACTCGGCCACGGAATCACCCCCGAACTTTCGAAGCGCCTCCCCGGCAAGCACGAGCGCCAACATCGTCTCGGCGACGACGCCCATCGCGGGAACAGCCGTAACGTCGGTGCGCTCCTTGAACGACACGGTTTCTTCCTTGGTCACCACGTCGACTGTCTTCAGAACCGGCCGGTTCAACGTCGCCAGCGGCTTCATAGCCACACGCACGACCACCGGTTCGCCGTTTGTTATCCCGCCCTCGATACCTCCGCCTCGGTTCGTGTCACGTCGATAGTCAGCTGAAATCGCGTCCCACGAGATCGCGTCGTGGGCTTGCGATCCACGCCGTCCCGCCGCCTCGAGAGCATCTCCCACCTCGACGCCTTTGACCGCCTGGATGCTTAACATCGCCTGTCCGAGAAGGCCGTCGAGCTTGCGGTCCCAGTGCACATGGCTGCCGAGGCCGACGGGAACCCCGTAAGCGATGACCTCTACCACACCGCCAAGAGAGTCGCCGACCTTCGCCGCAGCTTTGATCTGAGCGACCATCGCCTCGCCGCCCTCTGGGTCAAAGCAGCGGACGTCGGATTCATCGATTCTGTCGAGGTCCCCGGGTCCTGGCCGTAGGCCTTGCGGCGCACGAGCTTCGCCGATCTGGACGACGTGGCTCACTATGCTCACGCCGATCTCGGCTAGGAGAGCTTTCGCGACGGCCCCGGCCGCCACGCGTGCGGCGGTCTCGCGCGCCGAGGCGCGTTCGAGCACGTTCCTCGCGTCGTCGAAGCCGTATTTCTGCATGCCGGGCAGGTCGGCGTGTCCGGGGCGCGGCTGGTGAAGCGGTTTGGCGGTGGCTCCGGGATCGGGGGACATCTCCTCGGTCCACTTAGGCCACTCGCTGTTGGCGATCTCGATGGCTATCGGCGAACCGAGCGTCAAACCGTGGCGGAGGCCGGCAAGCAAGGTCAGCTCATCCGCCTCGAAGCGCATCCTCGGTCCGCGCCCGAAGCCGAGCCGTCGACGGCCGAGCTCCGCGCCGACCATGTCAGATGTCAGCCTCAAGCCGGCGGGTACGCCCTCGACGATGACGACGAGACCTTTCCCGTGGGATTCACCGGCGGTCAGAAAGCGCAGCACGTCGGGCTAGCGTAGTCGCCGCGACCGCCGTTGATCATCGGAGACGGCCCTCGGCAGCTGCAGCTATGCTCAGCCGCCGAATGGGTCCCTGCTGCTAATGGGGAGGCCGCCCGGGATGGTGGTGGTCGTCGAAGCCGTTGGGGCCGCTTTCGGGGCTACCGTCTTCGCCGCGACCGGCGGGCTTACCGCCGCAGGCGTGCTTTGGCCGTGGTGTAGCTCCTTTGTCCACACGACATAGCCGGCGACGGCTATCAGAACCGTCAGCAGTATGACCGTGGCGTACTTCCGCCAGGTGGGGATTGGGGACCTAGTCGAGTCGATCATCAGTCAGCTCCGGATCATGGTGCGTAGAAAACTTCGGTGGACATCGAGGAGGTCAGCTGGCCACCTTGCGCCGAGGTGATCGACACGCTTTCGATGACCAAGCTTCGCTGAAGCCCGGCGAGGCCCGACAGGAAGTTGGTCAGCTGCGGATAAGTCCCGGTGGCCGACATGATGATCGAAATCTTCTGGAGACCGCTCGGAGCGGCATTGGGGGCAGCGGCCTGGCTGGTAGTCGCCGGCTGGGGAGGACTCGGGCTGACTGTGGTCAGCTGCGTCCCGGTCGACGTCGCGAGAGCATGCAGCTGATCCAGAAGCGCCCGAAGATTAGGCGTGGTCGGAAGGGCGCCGTCGAGACTGGCAAGTTTGACCTTGTCGGCGGGTATCTGGGCTTCGAGAGCCTGCAGTGAACCGACCTGCGCATCGAGCTTCTTTATTTGCGCGGCGGCAGCGCTGTAGGCCTTGTGCGCAGCGTTTATTTTTGCCGACGAGGGTCGGTAGATCGCCAGGTACCAGGCGAACATGAGTACGACTACTGCAGCCGCCGCTAGGCTGAACAGCCTTCTGGTGGGCATGTTCATTTGGCCACTCCCTTTGATCGGGCGCTCTCGGCGACCGCCGTCACATTCGCCGACGAGGAGAACGTGACAGCTCCGCCATTGGTCTTGACGTTGATCGACCCGACGTTGACGTAAGACAAGTCGGGGTCGCTGGTCAGCTCGGTCAGCCACTGCGACGCCGACGGAAGACCGCCGGTACCCGTGACCGCAAACGTCACCGTACCTGCCGAGGTCGACGGGGTCGCCCCCGAGGCCACAACCGTTCTAGTCCCACTGAAGCTCGTGATGCTCAACTGGGGCGGGAGAACGCCCGCGAACTGCCCGAGGAGGCGGACCCAGTCGACATCCCCCGACAGCGCCGTCGATTCGAGGGAGGCGCGTTGCAGCACCTTTGCGTGAATCGACGTCACCGCGTTGAGATGCGCCACTTCAGCTGTCAGTGCCGGGACTTTCGCGCTTTCGGCTCTGGCGTTACTCTGTGCGCTGCTTACGGATGCGAACTCGAAATAACCCCCGACGGCGAGGGCTGCAATGGCAACGCCGACGCCGCCCATTGCGAGAAAGGCCAGGCGCTTGGCTTTGCGTGCCGCCAGGACTTCCTCTGGGAGGATGGAAAGTCGGATGAGCGGCGCGTCGGTCGGCCACAGCGCCAGTCCAATTGCCGTGGCCGCCCCAGCCGAGACCGCCCGGAGCTGCTCGGCGTCGTACGCGAGCGACGAACAGTCCAGCGTGGAAAGCGGGTCAAAGAGGCTGACTTCCACCGGAAGGTTCCCCCCTATCGAGGCTGCAAGGCCGCTCGTGAGCGCCCCGCCTCCGGTGATCAGCAGCTTGTCGACGTCGGAGTTGTTCGCCTGGGAGACGAAGAAATCGATGGTCGCACGAATCTCCTCCGCGAGGTCGCGCATGTCCGTCGACATGACTTTGCGGGCCTGAGCGGAGAGCGTCGAAACCTCGGGACCTGTGCCGCCCCGCTTCAGTCTCTCAGCGACAGCAAGTTCGACGTGCATGCGCTGGGAGATTGTCTCGGTCAGACGCGAACCGCCAACGGCGAGTGAGCGAATAAACCGTGGGACGCCGCCTTGGCGAACCCCGACTGTGGTGAGCTCAGCGCCGATGGCGACCACAACCTCGACCTTCGCTGTAGTAGCGAGGCCGGATGGCGGTTGCGGTACTGCCCTCATGAGCGCAAGCTGCGAAGCGTCCATCACGTTCGCCCGCAGCCCTGCAGCAGTGAGCACTTCGAGGTAGTTGTGCAGGACTTCGCGATGTGCAGCGACAAGGAGCACTCGTTGCATCGACTTCCCCGAGGAATCCGTGACTGGATCTCCGAGGAAGCCGAAATCGAAGCTGGCGTCGTCCATCGGGATCGGGATCAGCTCCTGGCCGTCGAATCGTAGGCTGGAACGTGTCTCCTCTATGTTCATTGCCGAAACGTCGGCCTGGCGGACGAAGACCCTCGGACCCGAAACTCCGAGGACCACGTTCGAAGTCTTGAACCCGGTCTCGGCCCACAGCCTTCGCAGGGCCTCGGCGACGCCGACAGGGTTGTTGATCTCGCCGTCGACGACGTAGCCCCGGGGGAGCCCGACCTGACCATAACGGCGCAGCGACCGGCGCCCGTCTCCCGAAACGACGATCTCGGCCGCCCGGATAGCGGACGAGCCAATGTCGAGTCCTATCGTCACCGACTCCACGGTCGGCCTCCGCTACGTCGTGGCGTTCTCATCGAGTATTTTATCGGTTGAAGAGTTGCGGGCTTTACTTGAAGCCTGTGGGGCGGAATACGACGAAGTGAGCCCCGCCAAAGGCGGGGCTCAC
>DAHYHI010000104.1:0-4526 GCA_027391075.1 Acidimicrobiaceae bacterium
CTCCAACTCCTTGGCCCCAGCAATGATCGTGTTCCGGCTCATACCCGTCACCCGGGCCACCGCCGCCTGACCACCACGGCCGATCATCGCCGCAGCCGCAGCCGCCAACAACCGACGCTCCCGCTCATCAAGCAACGGGCCCACCTGAGAGAAGAACCGCTCCAAGTTCTCCTCCCCGATCTCCACCCTCCCACACTACACCGCGCGACTAAAACAATCGCGGACCCTAACGTGTTTCAACCCACAGCCGAGGAAGTCCTCGGCCGCTGCAACTTAACAATGTCGCTAACGAGTCGCCTGCAGAAGCGTTTCAACCCACAGCCGAGGAAGTCCTCGGCCGCTGCGTGCCGTCCTTGCAGCCAGCCGCCGTCCCCGCCCTGTTTCAACCCACAGCCGAGGAAGTCCTCGGCCGCTGCCTTCGGTGCACATGGCTTGCGCGACCCGCCCGAAGTTTCAACCCACAGCCGAGGAAGTCCTCGGCCGCTGCCCTTCGTGACCTGGACTTTTGTGCTTTTTAAGATTTTTCGGCACCAGGTCAGAGGCTGTCTCCGATGGTAGTTCATTGGTTGTCAAGGTTCAATGCGACCGCGATCCCCTTGCTGCGTCGTCATCAGCGGGGAATCGCGGTCAGAGGATGAGGGGTCCGCGAGTCGTTGTAAGGCTTCGTTGCCTTCCAATGATTGACATCGGTTGGGCCGACCCGAGCCGATAGATCCGGATGTTGTCGTGGTCGTGGTCGATGGCGCGTTCCAGTTGATGGAGCAGACCGGGGACCTCGTGAGGGTCGAGTACGAGCTCGAATACGGAGTATTGGACTCTGATTCCGTATCCTTCCGCGATCTTGGCGACCCGTCGGAGCCGCCGCTCGCCGGCGCGGTCGTGCGTGTTGATGTCGTAGGTGAGGAGAAGGTCCATTAGTCCGGTGCCGTGACGTAGGGGAGGTAGAAGGGTAAGTCGCCGCGCAGGTGCCTAGCCATCAAAGTGGCCTGGATTGAGAATGTGAGCCCGTAGGGCACCTCGTCGCGAAGGACTTGGTGTCGAACGGTCCGTTCAAGATGTTGGGTCCAGGCGGTAAGGACCTCCTTGCGTCCGGTCTCAGTGAGTCTCACTGCGCCCCCCGGTTCGGTCACGAAATCTGCGAGCCCGAGTTGGCGGCGATTGACGAGCGTTACGCACAGTTGATCGAGCCCTGGGCGGTGTTCTTCTAGAAGGTCGAGAGCGAGTGCTGGGCGTCCCGGTCTGACCGAGTGTAGGAAGCCCAACTGGGGATCGAGGCCGGCGCCTTCGCAGCTGTGCTCGATGCGTCCCCGGGCGAGGCCGTACAAGAAGGACATGAGCGCATTGAACGCGCTCAACGGCGGACGTCGCGATCGAACCTCGAAGCCAAGATCATGGTGCAACGCGAGTCTGACGGCTGAGAAGTGACGCTTGCTGGCCGCGCCTTCGATTCCCCTCACCTCGTCCAAGGACGCGGCCACAGGGAGAGTGGGCCGGGCCGCGTCGAGATCCGCTGCGATCTTTCTCAGGGCTACGGCGTCTGGAGGCGAGGGTGCCAGGCGAGCGGCGTGTCGGGCGAACCGCGACGAGTTGATCAGTTTGCCCGCCGCGAGCGTCTGCGCCAACGCCAGATGGTGGTTGGGGTCGTCATGGCAGCGGTATTGGGCTAGACGGAGGAGCACGTTACCGTTGGTTCGGCCGCGTAGACTCCCGGCGTATCGACCGCTCTCAGTAAACCAAGTGATGGTGATGCCGTCTTGCCCGCATCGGTGGATGAGGGACGGTGTAAGGGAGATCCGGCCTATGGCGGTGATTCCCTCCAGCCTTCGCAACGGCACTCGTCGCAGTGGCTGCTGGTCACAGCGTGCCAGTACGGCGTCGTGGTCGAGATGCAAGACGGTGCCTTGTGTTTGGACGTAGAGGCAGTTCATGAGCTCACGCATCGGGGCCGTCCGATGTCGAACGGTCGACGAACAGGGCGGCGTGAATGGCCACGACCCGGCGCCTGTCTGAGACAAGACCTGGCAGACATTCGTTGATGAGGGAGCAGTCCCGGCATCGAGCGTCATGAACCGCTGCGGGCAGGCCGGTGTGGAGCCTGGCCTCGCGTATAGCGGCAGCGTAGGCGAGGACCTTCGCTTTGGCCGCGTCGGTGATTGCGACCTCGTGCCGGCGTCTCCGTCCGTGCAGCCAGATCGCGCCCTGGGCGACCTTGCAGTTGAACATTTCTGATAGGCAGATCGCTTGGGCGGCGAGTTGGATCTCGGCGGCGGCCATAGCACGCCGTCCGCTCTTGTATTCGACGGGGAACGGGGTTCCATCGCCGGTGAACTCGACCGCGTCGGCCCGCCCGACGAGCCCGTGTTGCTCCGACCAGATGCTGAGCCCCCGCACCACGGTGAGGCACCGTTCGGTGCGGCTCATCGCGAGGTCGACTCGCTCGTGGATTATGTGCCCGACCGCCGTCGACGCGTTGTCCGTCCAAGCGCCCTCTACGGAGATCAGCGCCCATTGTCTGGCGCAGTAAGCCATGTGCTCGATCTGCCCGACGGTCACCTGCTCGAGGTCCGGATCAGCCGCCGGCGGCGGGACCTCTAAGTCAGGCAAGATTCCCCGAATAGCTGATCCCGGAGGGGAGGGTGCTCGGGTCGGGTTCTCCGATGACGTAGTCGGAGAAGCCCGATGCCACCTCGCCGTCTCCGTGTCGGGAGACTGTGATGGTCTCGGTGAGTTTGTGCGCTGGAGCGTTGCCTAGCGGGTCGTCGTGGCTGAACACGAAGACACCTCGGCAGGCCATGTCCGCCCGGGCGGCGCTGCGGTCGTGATCCCACATCATCACCAGCGCCTTCCACAGAAGGGCGAGATCCTCCTCGCTGACCCCTGTAACGGTGCCGAAGTGGGGGGAGTAGTAGACGTGCGCCCGGTAGAGCCCGTACGGGACGACAGTCTTGCGTCCCATTTCGCGGTCCTTGCCGCCCTTCTCGTCGGAGAGGAGCTTCGTAAGCTCGTCTTCTTTGGTCACCGCTACTCTCGTGATCGATTGCTCCAGTAGCAGGATCGGATCGATGCTCGACGCGAACCCGACTTGGACGGGCCCTTTGACCTGCCCGCAGCCATGCTCGCCCGTGGACATGACGGCGCCGAAGAGGCGGACATCGAAGAAGTTGTCGCACATCCAGTCGCGGGCCTGAGACTGTTGGCCTCGGGAGGCCTTCTTCGCTGTCAGACCGCGCGCGGTGTAGGCGCGACGGTGGCGGCCGTTCAGCGCTACCCCTTCCTCGACGTAGACCTTGTAGCGGGCGTTTGATGCGTTCTGGTCATCGTCAGATGAGTCCGCTGGGCGGGCCGCGGCGACGAAGTTACGGATCTTGCGCTTGATCGAGACGTCGGTAACGAGTCCGCGCATGTCGACCGGGTTGACTCGGGGCTGGTTCCCGGCGTCGGGATCCCCGTTCGGGTTCCCGTTCACTACATCGAAGAGCAGGACGGCGTCGTGGCGGCGCTTCGGGTCGAGATAGACAATATTGTTGGCAGTACTGGACATGGTGGTCACTCCTGATCGTCGTTGGTGGTCAAATCGGACTCGGGCGCCGCCCCCCGGAGCGCCTTTGCTGCCACGGCGGCCCTGCTCTGGGATCGCGATGCCGCCTGCTGGTGATATAGACCGAGGGCGAATCGGGCCTGCTCGGAAATTCCCAGGGTCGCAGGGATGCCGGTAGTACCCTCGAAGCCGCCAATGATGTCGGAGACGGTCGTATCTATGCGGAACCTCGCCCCCGGATTGTCCCTCCCGAGTTTGTCGAGGTGGGCCCGATGCAACCTCAACAGGCGAGTGAAGGTCACTGCCGGCATTGTGGACGCTGCCACGTAGGAACGATCGACGAGCGCGTTGTTGGCTGTGGTCGCCAACCGGGCGGCCTGATCAAGCATGGCGAGGAGACGACCGCACAGGTAAGGCGGGTCGGTGTTGTCGGGATCGAGGCGAGTCATATAATCCTCCAGGTTCGGATGGTCGGGGGGGACTAGGCAAGCCTTCAGCAGGGCTGCCCTCAGCGGGGTGACGGCGCCGCTTTCGGCTCGGATGCGGCCCAGGATCTGAGCCAGCACCGAACGAGGAATGGGCCGGCCAGCGATTGCTCCTTCGAGCAGAGCGGTCGAGAGATTGGGGTCAATGCGTTCGAGTGGGTCTCCCTGTCCTGGGGGGGCTAGGGATGCCAGCAGGCGGAACAACCCAGGAGGCAAGGCGACAGACCCGTCTCGGTCCACGACCCGCACTCGGCCGAACCAGGCGGTGATGTGGTCCTGAGCTTCTCTTAGCGTCGTGTCGATCCAGGTTCTAACTACGATTCGGCTCCCTGACGCCCCTAGCGAGACCCCATAGAAGCGCGCCATGTCGAGAGGGACCCTGACCCTGCCCGAGGTGATCGATGAGACAACCTCGCCGACAGCGCCCTCGGTGTGGCCTTCCAGGACGGCCGCGAGGAGGTCGTCGCAGTCGGCTGTTGACCACCAGACTATCAAAGACTGGC
>DAHYHI010000125.1:0-3816 GCA_027391075.1 Acidimicrobiaceae bacterium
GACCGCCGACCGGCCGCCGGCAACCACCTCCGGCTCGTCGGCCACCAGGTCGACGTCGCCGGTGGCCCGGTGGGCACTCGCCAGGCGGCAGGTGACGGCGAGGCCGCCGATGATCGCAGTCGGCACGCCGGCATGATCGACCACGAGCTTCGCTGCTCTCACCAATGCTTCGACGTCGCCGCCCGCCACACCGTGGAGGTAGACGACCTCACCAGACACGGATCGACCCGTCGGGAGTCCACTCCGAAAGGATCTCGCGACCTCGGGCCAGGTCCTGAGCCAAGTCGAGAGCCACGACGACGGGGTGGACAGCGGGCCAGTGCATCCAGGGCGCGCTCGAGGATTCGACGGTCCGCCGGGTGCCCGTCACCAGCGGGGACGGGGCAACAGCCAGCGTCGCTGACCGCGCCTCGTAGGTGCTGGTACCCAACTGCCGGACCGCCCGGCCCAACAGCACCTGCGTTGGAACGTAGAAGTCGGGTGGGGCGTCTGACGCGACCACGATCGGCGCTCCCCAGGCGGCCGCCGCGACGTCGCCTCCCACCGCCCAACCCTGTCCTTGCGGACCGTCGACGGCACCGTCAGCGCCGAGGCCGAGGTTCGCATCGGCGAGGCTCGGCTTACGCAATGCCGGTACCCGATCGGGCCGCCAAAACCCGCTGAGCGTTTCGAACAGGTCGGGCACCATCGGCGCGCCGTCCGTCTCGACGAGGGCGTGGTCCCTAAGTCGGCTCAGAGCGTCGTGCACCGTCGACGGGGAGGCCTCGACTGCTACCGCAATGGCACGCACGGATGCTCTGGCATGGTGTGGGTGCATGAGGAGATAGAGGGCGACGCCGAGACCGATCCGGCCACGGATCGGCCCGTCAGGACCCGGCCTGCGCCGATCGAGCTGTCGAAGGGACGTGTCGTTGACCAGCAGCCCGGGCCCCTTCAACCACAACGCTCCTCGGCGATCCAGATAGCCCCAGCCGTCCGATCCCCGAATCATGGTGCGCGCCTCATCGGAGAGCTGATCGGCTACGACGACTTTCATCCGGTCCCGGCTACGTGCTCCTCCCCCTTTGGTCTTGCGGCCTCGATCCGTCAGGGCCGCCACCCGGGCGCCGTCCCCCACCGACATCGCCTTCACCTCTACCTCCACCAGGCCTATAGGCCCTTCAATGACGACATCAGAACCCGAGTCACCCTCAATCGGGACAGCGTGAAGCCCGGCCCGCCCCAAGGCGTCCAGAAGAGCCTCGACAGCGTCGAGGTTGAGGTCTTCTCTCGACGTCCGCATCCCTGCAGCCTAATCCAAGTGTTCGGTGTTCGGTGACAACCGAACAGCGAACGAGGTGTATCGAGGGCCGGGTCGAGCCGAGGGACGCCCGGTACGGAGCCGGTCGGGACTCGCCGCTCAGCCCGAAAGGGCCAGGGCCCCGGTGAAGTGGTGCCAGGGCGAAACGAAGACGCTTGTAGCCATCGAAGAACCAGTCGATCTGGGCATCCTGCGCCTCAACATCGCCGACGACACCGGCGTGGGAGGGCCACCTCGCACGCCAGTCGCCCGGAGCTCCTCCCAGGAAAGCGGCGGTCCGAACCACCTGCTCGAGCGTGCTCTGTCTGGGCGCCCACTGGAATCAGCCCGCTGACGGCCGATGCAAACTGCCACCGGCGGCCAGTTCGCCACCCTGGCTGACGACCGTTCTCCGGACTTGTCGCCCCTCGCCGGCCCCTGGCCGTCGTTGGGCGTCGCCGCCCGCTTGCTGAGCGATCGGCCGGATGGGAAGCTCCGTGTCCTGGCGTGGGCCGATCATGAGGGGTGGGGTGCTGATGGTAGGCGACGTAGTCCTCGACTTCACCGGTCCTGCATTCGTTGTCGTTGCGGTCGTGTGCGTGGTCGGGTGCTTGCTCTGGCTCTCATCGCTTGTCTCGGTACCGAAGAGGGGAATGCGATCGGCCCGGCAGGTCCTGGCGGCTTTGCAGCACGGCAGCGTTGTAGCAGCGCTGGCTCTTGACTCCATGAGCGGCGTCTTCTCGCCCTTCGGAAGATAGGAATCGTATGCACGTCGCCGTCGAGGGCACCGACCCGACGCTGATTCACTTCGGCCCACCCGTTCCACCAACCCCTCTCCAAGTGACCTTGGCCAGGCATGGCAACACCGACGTCGAGTGGTTGGCGTCAGGTCAGGCTGTGCCGGTAGCTGACCGGACGACCCTCGCAGTCTCCCTCGATCCCAGCATCCTCGGCTCGGGTGATTGTCTTGAGGTTCGAGCAAGAGACGACACCGGAAACGCGCTCGAGATAGAGGAGGCGTTCTTCACGTACGGCTCCGAAGGCTGGCTATGCACTCCGGACCGACCCGAGGAACTCCGGAGGGATCGTGTGGCCTTTTTCACCTCGCCCCTGTTTGCGCCTAGCGCGACGAACAGAGCCCAGCCCTTTCAGGCAGTTGCATTGATCGAGGGACTCTTGCTCACTCAGAACACTCGGGTTCCGGGCATCGAAATCTACGCACTGAAGCAGGCCCTAGGGAGCGAGCAGGCAACGCTCAGCTATCTCAGCGGATTGACCAGCGCGATGTTAGGCTTCATATTATCCACTGACGCCCACGGGGACCGGGGCCTGCCTTGCGTCGCCCTGAAGTTCAGCGATGTCCGTGCGGACACGGTTGAAACGGTGCTGGCCTTTGTCCATGAGTTGGCTATTCGGATGACGGACATCTTGGGATTCAACCGGCGCGCGAGACCCCAGGTGATCGCTCTAGCTGTTCTGGATAGCGGCGAACCTGGCTCGGTTCGATGCTGGTTGGACCCGGCGCGGTCGCAGTACACGGGCAACCTTGCAGGTGGGTTCACGGCGGGCGAGAGCACACGCGACCTCCTGCGGCAGTGGAGCCACATGGAGACTGATGCACGAGTTTCGCTTTGGCTCTCTCAAATCAACGACGCTCGCGCTGAGCGTCGTTGGGAGTATAGGGTACTCCGCTACTTCAACCTTCTTGAGGGGATGGCCAAGGGCTCGCTCGGTACGGTAACCGACGTACGTGATGCCCAAGGGCAGCAACTCCTCCAATCCAACCGCAAGCCCTACACGACAAAGCAAGCACGCGGGGCCGTCTACATGGTCATAGCGGGACTGTGTCGTTTCCGGGGTGACCTGAGCGAGGACGGCTTTTGTGCCCATACCCCTCTGTGGGAACTATGCCAGCACTGGACGACCGTAAGGAACCAAGTTGCTCACGCCGGCGCTTGGAACTCCAACTTCAAGGTGGGTGGCACTGACAACGTCGAGGATTTTCTTGATGTCGCGCCTCTCCAGCGCCAGGCTGACCTTGAGTCAGTCCTTGCAGAGTGTGTTCGCCTCGTCGTCGACGGCGTAATGTTCCGCGGCTACCTGCCTCTCTAGGACGCAAGATGCCCCGCAGTCGAGGTGCGCTGCCAACCGTGCATGAGTACCTAGCATCGTGGCCTTCGGCGAGCCGGCGACCTCGCCCGAAACGACGATGCACCGATCGGGGCCGTGGGTGGGGTGGCCGCCCGGAATCGGCCTTAGGAGCGGTCGAGAGCGATTCTCGTGTAGCCGACTGCCACATTGCGTGGTGGCTCCTCGTGGCCTCCAATGGGGGAACTACCGTTGGCCCTCGACGGCTCCGATCGACGAGCAACTGATGCAACAGGGCGGGGGACCGCGGGCGAAGTGCTCGGCCGGCGGGTCGTAGGGGGAGTTGAGGATCGGGTTGGCGAGTCCGCCCGGCTCGGTCACGCTCGGAGGTTAGCGACGCCGCTCGGCTCTCGACGGCCCGGCACCGCAGGCCGAGACTGCCAGTCCGG
>DAHYHI010000004.1:0-10596 GCA_027391075.1 Acidimicrobiaceae bacterium
TCCCCATAGCGATGGCGGCCGACAGCGGCTTGGCGATCAGCACCCGGGGCCGGATTCGGCTCTCGCGCACCACGATCGCCTCGAGTGTCTCTGGGATGCCGTGGCCCTTGATGATCGGCGTCCAAAGCGACAGCGCCACCAAGCCGAGCCCGATACAACCGCCTCTACGCGCACATACTCGGCGATCCGCCTCCTCGAAACCGCACAGAACGACACGCCACAACGACAGCCACCCACTGGCTGCCGAGAGGACAGAACGGCACGTAGGGAGCGGTGGAACTCGGCCTCCGACGATTCGCTCCCGGGCCCCGGTTCCGATGCCAGGCCGCCAGGCTGTCGGGCCACCTGGCGTGCGTGATCCTGCGCTCGCGACCTCTCGGGTCCCGGCAGCGTCGCTCGGTGCGCCAGGGTTTTGGTGGGGCATTGGTGAGCCGTGGCGAGGGTGGTGGCCGTCGTTCGTATGAGATCAGGTCACGCGTCGCGTTGCGGTCCGCCGCGCAGACAAGGTGTTCGGCGCCCTGCCTGGCACAGGTACTGCTCTTGGCTTAGGGGATCTACGCCCCCGTGGCGACGCGCGTCAGCAGCTCGCGTAAGCGCCTCGCGTCGGCCTGGCTGAGGTTCGCGAGCAGTTGCTTCTCAGCTTGGTCACTGGCCTGCGTGCCCTGGGAGAGCGTCACCCGTCCCAGATCCGTGAGCTCAACAACGTTGCGGCGACGGTCCTCGGCGTCCGGGCGTCGCGCTACGAGCGCCTTGGCTTCGAGTCCGTCGAGGAGGCTGACCATCGTGGTGCGGTCGACTCCCAGACGCTGGGCCGCCTGCTGCTGCGACTCGGGCTCGCGGTCGGCCAAGAGGAGAAGCACCGCGAGCTCGCGCACGTTGACGCCCAGTGGTGCCAAGTGCTCCTCGTGCAACTCCTCGAGGGCCACGAGCGCGTACTTGAGCAGATAGGTCAGCCGTCGGCGCAGTCCTGGCCCTAGGTCCCGATCGTCGCCCATCCAGAGATCGTAGGTGTAAGCTAACCATCAGGTAGACTGACGATCCTGTGGAGGAACGACTTGTGACCACACTTCTGCTCAGCGGCGCCACCGGACTGGTCGGCTCGCGGCTGCTGCCGCGTCTCGTTGACGCCGGCTTCGCGTGCCGGGCGCTCGTACGCCGCGATGTCCCGCTACCCGAGGGCGTCACCTCGGTGCGCGCCGACCTCGACGACCCCGACTCCTTGATAGCCGCCGTGGACGGGATCGACGCGGTCGTGCACCTCGCTGCCCTCTTCCGGACCGGCGACGAGGACGAGATCTGGCGGGCGAACGTCGACGGCACCCGCCACCTCGTGGAGGCGGTGCAAAGTGGCGCGCCCGCAGCGCGCTTCGTCATGACCAGCACCGGCAACGTGTACGACGCCAGCGCCTCACGCCCGAGCCGCGAGGGCGACCCTTGCTCGCCAACCGCCGCCTACCCGGCCAGCAAGGTGGCGGCCGAGCACTTGCTGCAAGAAAGCGGCTTGAACTGGTCGATCCTTCGGCTCCCGTTCGTGTACGGCGACGGCGATGGGCACCTCGCCTCCATAGCGGCGCTCGCCCGCCGCTTCGGGCTGCACCCCGCCAACACCTACTCAGTCGCCCACCACCGCGACGTCGCCGTTATGGTCCGCCTCGCGCTCACCGGCGTCACCGACGGCCGGATCGTCAACCTAACCGACGACGCGCCGGTCACCGTGTGGGAGATGGTCGAGATTGCGGGTGCTTCGGTCGAAGCGTCAGCAGCGCCGCTTCCCAACCCCTGGTCGGGCCGCATGGACGGGTCACTCGCTCGAGCACTTGGCTTCCGCCCGACCGTGCCAACCATCCGAACCGCGGTCGCAGAAGGAATCCTGTGACCGAATCCAGCGGCGCGCCGTTCGCGTACGCCGGGCTCACGGAGCCGACGCCTGACGGAACCTGGGAGTGGCGGACCGATTACGTCCACTCGCTTCTCGAGAAACGACAGACCGACCTCCCAATCTAACCCCGAGACCCCGGTCCCGACCGCCGAAGTTGCGGACGCAGTCCGAGCTGCTCTCGGCCACCCGAACGAAACAGTTGCGCGCAACTCGCCAAAGTAGGCCCCCTACCACGATGACGGATCTACGGGTTCGATCACTTGCAACTCCCACCATCCCTGAGCAGAACAGCCGCCCAGATCATCGGGCCGTCAGGGTCCCCGGAGCTTCTCCGCCACGCAGAACGGCACCTCGGGAACTCAATTGGCTGCCGCCGGGCGGTGTGGCCGCGAGAGACCTCTGTCGTCTACCTACTGGCCGTAGTGGTAGCGCGCCTTGAGGATCTTTACCTCTGCGTCGTCGGCCCGGTAGACGAGACGGTGCTCGTCGTCGATCCGGCGGGACCAGTACCCCGACAGTTCGCCCTTGAGTGGCTCCGGCTTGCCGATCCCCGTGAACGGATCGCGCTGGATGTCTCCGATCAGGCGGGCGATCCTCGTCGCCATCTTCCGGTCGGCGCCGAGCCAGTACAACAAGTCGTCCCATGCGTCGGGGTCGAAGTGGATGCTTCGCAACTACTCGCCGGCCAGATCCTGGAGATCCTCCATGGTCTTCACCACAGTGCCTCGGCCGGACCTGTCCCGCTCGACGGCTTCCATGAGTCGTCGAGCGTTGGCGGGAGACCGCAGCAAGTAGATCGTCTCCTGCCAAGAATCGAAGTCCGCAGCCGACATGAGCACTGCGTCCCCACCCTTTGAGCTGATCCGCACCGGGAGGTGGTCGTCATTGACCTGCTGGATGAGAGGGAACAGTCGCGAGCGCGCCTCGCTAGCGCTGATTGCCATGGCGGACCCTTCTACTATGGTACGACCTCATGGTACTAGACTAGGGCCGGGTGTCGCTACCTCTTCCGTGCACGGAGGGCGGAAGGGCGCAGATCGTCAACGCAGAACGACACCCCCGTGATCGGCGGCGGGCACACCGAACGGCACCTCTGGGGCGCCTTGCATATGGAGAAGGGGCTCAGCGCCAGATGTACAGGCCGATCGGGCGTACCAGCAGCCCCTCGGCGACGACGTTCTTCGTGGCCGTCCTGCAGTGCCATTGGCGATACCTGAGGGTTTGTTTTGGGCCTCGACAAGCTCCACTCGGCAATTGGCTAAGCAGAACAAGCTGGCAGGTGTGATGCTCTTTGAGCAGAAGGCCGAGAACCTGGGACCATCAAGATGCTAGGTTTTCATCACGAATAAGATTTCAGGGGGAGAGTTGCTGAAACTCACACCGTTCCTTCTTTTTGACGGGAACTGTGCAGACGCTATGGCCTTCTACCACTCATGCCTCGGTGGTGAGTTGACCCTCACGCGGATTGGCGACACTGCGATGAAAGCTGATATCCCCCCAGAGCATCACCACAAAGTGGTCTACGCCAACCTCAAATCGAGTGCCGTAGAATTTTCGGCTACTGACTGGATGCATGCGACGCGTAAGGCGAAGCAGGGCAACACGGTAGCCATGTACGTTACGAGCGGAACCGTCTGCGAGTTGCGAGAGGTCTTCCATAATCTGTCGTTCGGTGCAGATCCAGACCTGCTCGATGAGTTGCATGATATGCCGTTTGGGATCTATGGGCACCTTGCCGACAAGTTCGGTGTTCACTGGTTCTTTCGTGGCGAAGTCGCCTGAGCTGACATTCGCTCCGAGCGCTTTATATATGGCGTTCGGCTATCCGAGCAACCGGTGAGGCCATACCGCCGGTTCACAGGCGTAGCGAACGACGGCGGCGAAAACATCAGCGAGGAACTCGTGATCGGCGATATCACGCATCCCGCCGCTCGCACAAAGCGGCGCCAGAACAACAACCATCCTTTCCCTAAGCGCGCCGCATATCGACACTTCTCGGCGCACCCGAGGGGGTGGATCGCAAGTCGCGCGAGCCTGACGTTCAAGCGACGGGTTCGCCGAGGTAGAGCGGACCGCCGAGGCGGCCGCTGGCGGTGACACCCACATGGTCGGGCGGGTCACAAAGAAGCCTAGGACGACACCTCTCGACACGCGCACCTGTCGACTAGGCCTGTCCCCGTCGTAGGCTGCCGTGCGGACTTTCTTACAAGACGCTGAAACCGGCGGGTAACTGTCGCCGGCCGGTCGCCGAAAGTAGCAGTAACGGCGCGACGCCTGCTTGGACGGCCAACCCGCCGAGCACGGCGAGGCTCTGCGTTGCGGCCGACTCGGGTACGTCGAGGGGTCGTCCGAGGGCGGCGGCTAGGTCACAGGTGTGGACAGTGAGCTCGAAAGTTCGGGTCGGCAGGTAGTCCACTAGGCGCATACCGCCGACCGGCGTGCCCGCTAGAGCGTCGCGGCCACGTTGCGCAACCCTTGCGGGGTCCCCGACGGAGGCCGACACCAGACGGAAATACTCGACGGCGGACCCCACCCCGGCTCCAGCGGCTGGCTTGTCGAGATAGACCTCCACAGTCAAAAGCGCTCGGCTCGTGTGCCCGACAAGGTCACGGACGCTCCACTCTCCCAACCCGGTTTCTTCCCAGCGACCCGTCCCTGACGGCACGACACCCATGAACCACTCGGCCGCCTGACCGAACGCGTCCCGAACCTCCACCCACGTGCTCATCGCCACGCCACAGCAACCACCGCCAGACACCATACAAGAACGCATGACGGCACATCGGGCGCTGCCCTCAACCCGGCGGTCTGGGCGACCGGGAATGGGCGATTCTGGGCCGACTTTTGGGACACGTTGGCCCCTCGGGCGGTGTCGCGGGCTCCGTCGTTGGGGAGCACTAGACTCGGGCCATAGGGGCGTGAGCTGCGAAGCTGTTCTGGGCTCCGGTTTTGATTGAGCGGCCTGCTCCCCGAGCGACTCCATACTACGTCTTGCGTTGCTACGTCCCGTGTAGTATATTGGTTCTATGAGGCGACCTTCCGGGGCGAGTCGATTGCAACGCTCGAATGATCCTCCGCTTCTCATCTTGACCAGCCTGGCGGAGGGGCCCAAGCACGGGCACGCGCTGGCGAAGGACATCGAAGCCTTCGCTGGAGTCGCTCTGGGACCTGGCACCCTCTACGGTGCGATCACTCGTCTGGAAGAGCGCGGGCTGATCGAGCCGTTGCCCAGCGACGACCGTCGCCGCCCGTATCGGATTACCGCGGCGGGTGTTTCGGCGCTGGCTGACGCGGTGGCTGAGATGCGCCGGTTAGCCGAGGTGGGTGCCGTCCGCTTGGGCCAGGTCTCGGCTCTGCGCCCGGGGCTGTTGTGATGGCGGCCGCAGACCAGGGCCGGCTTCTTCGCTGGTATCCAGCGGCGTGGCGGGACCGTTACGGCGAGGAGTTCCTCGTCTTCATGCAGGACAGCTTTGGACCTGGCAAGCCACCGTTGGCCGCGCGCCTGTCGATCGCGACCGGTGGTATTCGAGAACGCGTCTGGCGATCGGGCTTGAGCGGAGACAGTGTCCCTCCCGCTGATCGGGTCCGGGCGGGAGTGTTGATGGTGCTCGTCTCCTGGACGGCAATGGTCGTTGCCGGAGCGAGTTTCGCCAAGATGTCCGAACACTTTGACGACGCGCTGGCAGCTGGTTCGAGCGCTCATCATCTTCCCGACATCTCCTACACGCTTATCCAGGCCGCCGCAGGGGTTGCCGGGCTGATTGTGATCTCGGCAGTCGGGTTGGCTCTGCCGGCGTTCGTGCGTTGCCTGCGCTTGGGTGGTTGGCCACCGATCCGCGCTCATGTTCTCCGAGCGGTACTCTGCTCGTCCCTTACAGCCGGGGTAACCGCTCCGCTTTTGGTATGGGCTCATCACCTGTCCTCCCACCAACGCAACGGCGGTTCAGCCGGTTACGGGGTCCTGTTTCTCACATGGGCGGCGCTCGTCGTGGTCACCATGGTGTTGTGGACTCTGCTTGCCGTCGTCGCCGCCCAGAACGTGACCTTCTCTCGATCTCTGCTTGCGGCTGAAGCGGGCTTGGCCACCGCGGTGGCACTCGCCATAGTTGTCATTCTCGCTGCCGCCACCCTGTGGTGGATCCTCATTGCGCAACGAGCTCCGACCTTTTTCAGCGGCGACTCGGCAACACCGCTCAACGCCCGGCTTATCGCCACCGTCGCTGTCATGGCAATAGCCGCAGTGGCCGCAACAGCCGGAGCTGTCCGTATCGCCCAGTCTTTGCCGGAGTGGACCCGCAGCTGAACGCTCGGAGTCCTCTGTCAAGATCTCCCTGAACGTGCAGAATCGGACTTCCCTGCGCCCTCGTGTTTGCCAAGTTGGCCTACGCACACACTTAGGTAGCCACGTCGACGCAGAATCACCCCCCTAACCGGCGTCGACCGGCTCGGCGAGCCTATGCCCGGCGAATCCGCGCTCTCGGAGGGCGCACAGTATTACCGCGGAGACTGCGGTGGAGGCTATGCCGCCGGCGTCCTTATGGGGCGCACCTGCGGCGCATTCTGGGAGGTGGGTTCGGTGCGCGGATAGATCCGGCGACGATTCTCGGTCTACTCCGGTGACCGGCGGCGCTTGGCGGCGATCCAGCTGAACGGTTGCGTGACTCCGCCCGGGGTGTGGTGGATCTCTCTGCGGGTTGCGACCGTGTTGGAGTCGGGGCCGAGGAGTTCGTCCAGTTCGGCCGGGCTGTAACGGGCCACTTCGAGTCCGGAGCAGTGTGCCGTCCGTCCTTGGCGAAGGTTCCGATGATGACGCTCCCCTCGGGTTCAAGGGGCTTCGACATGGTGGCCAGGTACCGGCTTCTGTCTTCGGCGTCGGCGAGGAAGTGGAATACGGGCCGGTCGTCCCACAGCCCGAAATGCCGCGTGGGCCGCCAGGTAAGGACATCGTCTTGGATGAAGGTCACTTGCGGTTGGTCTTTCAGCCTGCGTCGAATCCCTTCGAGAGCTACCTGTGACACGTCGAGCACGCTTAGTCCCTGCGTCCGGACTCGATCAGGCGGTCCAACAGGTACGAGGTGCCACCGCCGATATCTACCATCGCTGTAGACGGCGAGATGTCGAGCAGGCCGATGAGCTCGACTGACACGACCGGCTCGGGCTGGTACCAGCTGACGCCTTCGGAGCCCTTGTTCCGGTAGGCGTCGTCCCAGTGCCGCCCCCTGTCGGTCATGCAACCATCATGGCTCGTCGGCGCTCGATCGGCCCGGGCCATTGACACCAAACCTGGTAAGTGTAGAATGACGGTTCGTTATGACTTACCAAGCGGCCGGGTTGTTGGCCCTGGGCGATCCGACCCGGCTGGCCATCTTCGAGCGGCTGGCGGACCGTCCCCTAGCGGTGGTCGACCTGGCCCGGGAGCTGCCGGTCAGCCGACCGGCGGTGTCACAGCATCTGCGGGTGCTCAAAGACGCCGGGCTGGTTATCGACCAGGCGGTCGGCAACCGTCGCATCTACCGCGTCGATCCCGACGCACTGGCCGCCCTGCGAGACCAGCTCGACCGGTTCTGGAACCAGGCCTTGGCCAGCTTCAAAGCGACCGTTGAAGACACACAGGAGGAGCGATGACCCAGCAGTCCACGACGACCACTATCCGCCACTCGATCGTGGTGCAGGCCCCAATCAAGGAGGCTTTCCGTGTCTTCACCGAGGACTTCGGCCGGTTCAAGCCGCCGGAGCACAACCTGCTCGGGGCGGACATCGCCGAGACGGTGTTCGAGACGAGTGTGGGGGGCTACGTGTTCGACCGCGGCGTCGACGGCAGTGTCTGCCGCTGGGCCCGGGTCCTGGCCTACGAGCCGCCGGATCGGGTGGTCATCAGCTGGGACATCAGCCCGAACTGGCAGATCGAAACTGACCCGTACAGGACCAGCGAAGTAGAAGTCCGATTCCACGCCGAGTCGCCGACCCGGACCAGAGTGGAACTGGAGCACCGCCATCTGGACCGTCACGGGCCGGGCTGGGAAGGTGTCCGAGACGGTGTGGGAGGAGATCAAGGTTGGCCGCTGTACCTGCACCGGTACTCCAAACTGATCGACGGTCAGGACCAGTGATGGCGACATCGACCAGCATCGAGATAGATCGACCGGCGCCCGAGGTGTTCGCCTACGTCACCGACCCCAGCCACTTCTCCGAGTGGCAGAACGGCGTCGTAGACGGACACCGACGCGGAAACGGCCCCGCTTCGGTCGGAGACAAGTGCCTCAACACGAGGCAGATCGGGTTCGCCAAACGCTCAGTCACCTCTGAGATCACCGGCGTCGACCCGCCCCACACGTGGTCCATCCGCGGACTCGACGGCCCAGTCCGAGCCGCCGTCGACGTGAACGTCGACCCGCTCGACGACGGCAAACGGTCCAAAGTGACAATCACCATCGACTTCACCGGTCACGGCATCGGCAAGGTCGTCGTCCCCCTGGTCATACGACCCCAAGCCGCCAAGGAAATGACCACCAACATGCAACGACTCAAACAGCGCCTCGAAACCACAGACTGACCAAGCTGCATATGACAACGCGGTCGAAGAGCACGAAAGCCGATGAATCTGGACCCAGTCCGCCTGACCGGGTCCGTCCACCTCGGTGGACAGTCCCTGCCGAATATCGTTTGGGAGTCGGCGATAGGGGACATTCCGACGATGGGTTGTGAGGCGCCATTCCGAGGATTGGGTCAGCCGGAAGGTGAGCTGGATAGTCGGAAGTCTCCGCCGGAAGTGGGCGGTTTTGTATCTCACGCGCGTCGGTCGAGGACTTCGAGCGGTTCCTTGGGAGCGTCGACGGTGTCGTTCAGATCATGAAGCGTTAGTTAGGTCTGCGGCCCGTCTCTGAGCCGGAATGATTGGCGCTCTGCCGGCCCGACCGTAGCCTCGCCTGTCCGACCATTATTCTTCTATTATTCGAAGTTGACCGCTGAGGCTTCTCGCGCTCCGAGACTGCGGAGCCACCCCACAACGTTGTCCTGCTGTGTGAACCGCCCGAGCGCAACGTCAAGCGCCGTCCCATAGGCGTAGTCCGGTGACCAGTCGAGGTCGGCGCCCGCCCTCAGCAGGCGCTCAGCCGTTCGACGTTGCCCTGCTGCGCACGCATGCCAGAAAGCTTGCGAGATCAACTCCCCATCGAGGTCCGATGCCAACAACTCCTCCAGGCGTGCGGATTTGCCGAGCGCCGCGGCGTGCCACAGCTTGTCGATTCGCGCCCCGCGATCGGCGAGCAACCGGGCTACGTTCCAGCAGCCGTAGCCGATCGCGTTGTCCAGTGGCGTCCCGATCGACCCGCCCGGAGCCTCGACGTCAGCCCCACCGTCGATCAGCGCAGCGGCGACATCGGCATCGTCGCTACTGGCCGCCCAGTGCAACGGCGTTTCACCCTCGTCGTTGTCGCCGCCACGATGATTCGGGTCACCGCCACGCCCGATCACCAACTCAACCACCTCCGGTCCGTTCGGCCAGTAGCCCGGCCAATCGGCGACGATGTGCAACAGGGTCCGGCCCTGAAAACCCGGCACCGGGCCGGTGGCCAGCCGCGGCTGGGCATCGAGTGCGGCGAGGAGGGCATCGATGTCTCCCGACCGGACCGCCGCAGCAGCGTCCGCCGCGTGCCGGTTCGCGGCGTCGGTCGAGACTTGTCGCATGGCCACGACCAGACCGTCGCTGACGGTCACCAGCGTCGCCGTCCCCTTTCCATCACCGAGACCGCCGACCAAGAAGGTCGCCTCGTCAAGTCGGCGAACGTCGACCTCGCCCGGTTGGTTGCCGTGACGCCGGCCCGCCCGCTGGCGCAGTAGGGTCATCACCTGCTCGCGGTTCTCGCAATCCCACGGCCCCGGCTGGATCGCCCGCAACGTCACCGCCGGGTGCATCGAGCGCTCCATCCCGTCCAAGTCCCAACGGCGCCAAGCGTCGAGGCCGTCCCGCAACGCAGGGATACCCCCGAAGTCGCTCACCGCGCCACCACCTCGACAACCGCGCCCTTGAACGCCTGCCGCAGAGCGCGAAAGTCCAGAAGGCCATCGGCTCCCTGGTAAAGTCGACACGTCAACCAGGCAGCGCGGTCGCGTACCTCGACGACGTCCCGGCCGTTCATCGCGAACGACGGCGACCCGGCGAACTGCCCAGCCTCCGCCAGCTCCAAGGCTCTCGACTGATGAGGACAATCCGCCACAACCGACACCTCGACGTTCATAGCCTCCATCGTGCAACAACCAGCAGCCGTGACGGGACCGCCAGCGGCAGCCCTCCTACCAGCCCCAACGGGCTGGTCCACGACGGACCCGACCGGGCCCAAGGACATCACCCACATACGAGGTAACACACAATCCCGGCCTCCAACCCCATCCCAACAGTACCGGCAGGCGCGGACCGAACTCCCACGCAGAAAGTCCCCCTCGACCGGCATCAAGGCGAGCCGATCGACGGCTCCGGCGCACTCCCAGCCAGGACCGAACAGGCCACCCGCGCACCGGCCCCTCCTCCCGCTGTGGCGCTCCATACGTGCCGATCTGCGCTGCTGGCTGGAGGGACCACTCGTCGTTGTGGCGTGGCATTCTGTGGCGTTTCGCGAACGCTGCGCGCTGAATCGGGCACGCGGCCATGCCTGTCGGAAGACTTGCCGACGCTGCAGTTCTGTGCCGGGGGTGCCATGAGGACCGACGGGCATCCCGAC
>DAHYHI010000025.1:0-3335 GCA_027391075.1 Acidimicrobiaceae bacterium
GGTCTGGCGTGTTTGTGCAGGTCAGCAGGGGTGCGGCCGGACGCTCCGTGTGGTGTAGTTGGGCACACTGAGGGTGGCAAAGTCGAGTTTGGTTGACAAATCCGTTGACAGAGAACTCGCACCGAGAGGCGCAGTCAACCCCGGTGTCTGCTACCGCCAGAGCCCGCGCGGTACCGGACGACGGCTCGCGCTGGCGTAGAAACGCAAGGCGAAACGGGGAGAGGGTTGAGGGATGACCCGCTGGAAGTCGGTCTTGATCACTAGCTTCGCATCTGCATGGGCGTCACGGCGAGGCAGCGGCCGCACCCGAGCAACCGGGCTTATCCCGCTCATGACAGGTCCCCAGCGGCCGCCTTCTCAGCCTTCTTTCTCGCCTTCTTGCCGGCGGTCTTTACCTTCGCCGGCTTCGAGTAGTCCCTGCCTGCCATCGCTTTTCGCATCCGGCCCAGATCCGCGCTGCGAAGGTAAATTTGTGTTGTCGCTAGCGATTCGTGACCGAGCATCTGCTGAACGACCCTTACGTCCTTGCACTTGTCGAGGACGTCGCTCGCGGCGGTGTGGCGCAAGGCGTGAGCGGAACGGCCGTCGCCGGCATGGTGCACCCCCGCCTGCGCCATCAGCCGACCGGTCCGGCGAGAGATCCACCTGGCTGATATCCGCCCATCAGGCGCTGACTTCGAACCTGATGCCTTGAACAGCGGACCTGCAACCGCCCCACGCTGGGCGATGTACGCCTCGAGAACTTTCGCTGCCACGGCGGGAACAGGCAAGACCCGCTCGTGGCCACCCTTACCGCGCACTGTCACGGTCTTCTTGTAGTCGTCGTAGTCCGCGAGGTCGAGGCGGGAAACCTCCACGCAGCGCAACCCACAGCCGACCATGAGTGCGATAACGGGCGCCGCCCACGGCGCGCCTCGAGCCTGGCGCTCGGACTCCGACGCCGACGCCTGTAAAGATGCCACATCGGCTCGACTGAGAGCGCGGGGCGCCCTGCGCGGTTCACGAGGCATGACAAGTGTGACCGCCGGATCGGACGCGACCAGTCCCTCTACGGTCAGCCACGCGCAGAACCTTCGGACTTGGCCGATGTAGTGCCGCCTCGTTGACGGCGCAAGGCGGCCTACGGTCGCCTGCCAGCGCAAAAGCATCGGCCGGGTCAGAGCGGACGGGGCAAGGTGCCCGCAGCGGTCCACGAACCCGGCGAGGCGTTCCTGGGCGACCCGGGCACTGTTAGCCTGCAGCTCCCCGCGCTCTACTCGGCCCGCAAGGTAGTTGGCTGCCAGTTCGCCGACGTTCAACTCGCCAGGCCCCGGTAATGCGCCATTCTCGATCGCCCCCAGTGGAACCGACTCCTCGACCGTCTCCGCGTCGTGACTGCGAGCCGGCAGCGTCGAGGTCCACACCGCGGCCGCCGCAGCCTTCGAGGCCGCGTCTACGCGCGCCTGGCGCACGAGCTCGTGGAGCGCTGGGTCGCGGTGAAGGGCATTCAGAGGCAGCCCTGCTTTGTCTGTGACGTCCACGAACCGGAACGGGCGTCCCTCGGCCACCAGAGCTTCGCAGGCCAGCCTGACCCTCCACAGCCGCTCAGCGCCTAACACAGGGGCCGCACGCTTACGCTTAGACGCCAAAGAGTCCGCTGCTACCATCTTGCGTGTCATCAGGGTTACCTCCTGTTGGCCAGAGCCCGGACAGTTAGCGCTGTGCCGGGCTCACCTATGTCTAATCCACGAAGCCTAGCACTATTAGAGGCGAAGGGTGGTGGGACGTTTGTGGTAGACATTCTGTGTTTGTGGTTTTGGTTGTCCACCATGTCCACCACGGCCACGACCTGTCCACCACAGCCGGCTATGGGCCAGCAGGGGTCATCGTGACTGTGCTCAGACTCGATATGTCGATGACGTCGCCCTTGTGAAGGTTGACGGTGATGCTAGGAACTCCAAGGCCGTCGGCTTGTCCGAGGATTTCGTCGACGAACTCGTTTACGATGATGAAGTTCCCGCTGCTACCGGCGCTGGTCGTGGCGACGTAACGTCCGGCGCCGATGTCTTGTCCGACTGTCCAGGTGCCGGCGTAGAGGGTTACTGGAGTGTGGGTCGTCACGAGCGGGGCAGTGACCGGGGTGAAGATGACGTTCGACATGCCCGATATCTGGATCGAGTCGCCCTTCGAGATTCTCGCCCTAACCTTGGGAACTCCGAGGCTGGCGCTGGTTCCGAGTATCTCGTCGTAGGTGTCGGGTCCTTCCACGATGAAGTTTCCGCTCTGCCCGCTCGTGGTGGTCACGTCGTAGAGGCCGGGTGTGACGTCGGTGCCTCCCGCGAATTGGCCGGCGCCGAGCGTTACAGCCTTGCCTGTCACGACGCGAGCTGGCACGGTAGTGGTTGTAGGTGCCACCGTCGTCGATGTCGTCGACGTTGTCGGCGTGACTGCGGTGGTCGGCTTCGGTGTTGTCGTCGGCGAGATCGGGGCAGAGGCGGTCGTCGGCGTCGCGCTCGAAGAGGTCTTGACGCTTGTGCCGGGCGAGGAGGTGATGCTGGCGATGATGATGATTACCAGGACAGCGGATGCTGCCAGCGAGAAGATTTTGTGGCGAACGACCCACGGGCGGCGCTTTGAGGTCGCAACTTCCTCAGTGGAGCTGTCTGCTTGTCCCCGGCGTCCAACCATCGTTGCCACCCTTCCTTTAAGTTGCCCTGGGCGGTCACACTATGCCGCCTGGCAGGTAGGCGGCGGCTTGGATGGCATCCCCGAAGCTTCGCCTCGAGGCGTGGGCCTGGCTGGGATTATCCGAGTAGGGCTCGGCTGAGCTGTTCGCCCGCTTCCTCTCCCTGCCCCGGCAGGACGTGAGCGTAAACACGTAAGGTCATCGCCGGGTCGTGGCCGAGGATCCCCGCGACCACATGCACCGGCGTGCCCGATTTGAGTAGCAGTGTGGCGGCAGTGTGGCGGGTGTCGTGGAAGCGGATTCGGGGGAGTCCAGCCTCGGCTGCGAGCTTCTCGAAGCGTTCGGCTAGCGTGTCAGGGTAGATGGGCGCCCCGAGCTCGTCGGCGAATACCCATCCGTCGTCTTGGTAGGCGCCCCCGGAGGCGAGGCGCTCCTCGAGCTGATGCTTGCGGTGCGCTTTCAGCATTTCGACAAGCGTCCCGTCTAGGGGCACGGTGCGCCTTCCTCTGGCGGTTTTCGGTGCGGACTGGACCGCTTTACCGTCGACGCAGATTCTTGTCGTGGCGACCCGCAGGGATCCTGCGTCGAGATCGACCTCTTGCCAGCGCAGGCCGACTATCTCGCCTCGGCGCATTCCACGTCCCAACGCCAGGGCGAACCCGACAGCTAG
>DAHYHI010000042.1:0-185366 GCA_027391075.1 Acidimicrobiaceae bacterium
GACCAGTGTGAGCAACTCGGAGGCCAACGGGAGTGGGGACTCCGTCAGCGACACCAGCCGCTCACTTGGGCACCGTCGTGGTCGACGACACCGGGGGCGGGACCTGGCCGCCCAGCGATTCGAGATCGCGGAGCGCCTGGCTGAGCGACGCCACCGCGAACACCTTCACGTTGCCCGCCGCACTCTTGGCCTCTTTGTAATTGCCGGGCGGGACGAGGAACACCTGTGCGCCCGCCTGGCGCACCGCCACCGCCTTCTGAGCCGCCCCTCCGATCTCCACCACCGAGCCGTCGGGCTCGATCTGGCCGGTGGCGGCCACCTTCAGCCCGCCGGTCAGGTGACCGCCTCCGAGCGTGTCGATGAAGCCCAGCGCCAGCGCCAAACCGTCCGAGGGTCCGCCTATGGAGCCGACCTGGGCTTGGAGAGGGATGGGCAGGTCATAGGTGATCCTGGTCTCGGTCTCGATACCCAGAAATCCCTTGTTGGGGTCGGCCGGCGCCCCGCCGAGGGCCGGAAGGCTGCCCAGCCGGGCGGTGATCGGCACCGTCCGGTCCGACTTGCCGTCGTTACGGGTGACCGTCACGTGGATCGTGGTGCCCGGCCGCAGGCCGCTGAGGGCCTTGCCCACGTCGGCCGCGCTGTGCACGGGAAGGCCGTTGACCCCGGTGATCAGGTCATCGCAGCGCAGTCCCGCCGCGGCCGCGGCCGAGCCGGCCAGGACCGTGTCCACCTGGGCGCCCAGGTCGTTCTCCTTGACCTGGTAGCCGAGTTGGCGCAGCGCCGCGACCGGTGCCGCCGAGGTCGCCTCGACGGCCTGCTGGGCGTCCTGGCAGGAGACCTGGGAGGCGGTGCCGTTGCCGACGATCGCGGCGTTGGGCAACAGCACCGCGTGGTTACCGAAACGCTTCAGGAGGTGGAGCTTGTAGAGCAGGTACTGCCACGGCGTGGGCTTCCCCTGGTAGACGTCGACCATGAGGATCTGTCCGTCCACGGGGTGGCTCCGGTCGGCGGGGACCACCAGCTGCACGCACGGCTGGCCGCTCGAGGTGGAGAAATCCCCCCCGCCGACGGGGCGGCACTCCCCGGACGCAGTGACCAGCGGGGCCTGGCCGGGAGAAAGGACGTAGTAGCCGTCGGCCCCGGTCTTCAACCAGACGGCGACCACGGCCACCACGACCAGCACGGCGCTGGCCACCGCCAGCAGCACCCGCCGGCGCCTGGTCCGCGGCCGCGGCTCTTGGCGGTACGGCTCTTGTAGGATCTCCTCGGAAGTGGTCACGTCGTCTTTTTCTTCTGCTGACTCGGCCACCCGCCCGGATCGGAACGAGCGCCTGGAGCGCGCACAGCCTGCCATGCCCGAGGTGGTTCCGGCAGTACAGAGGAGAGTCCAGCCTTGAGCTACCGAGAGCGCGCCGAGCACCGGGTCCTGCGAGTGGTCGGATCCAGCACCGGGCTGATCATCGTCGCGTTGCTCATAGGTCTGGTGATCGCGTCGGCGCTAGGCGGCCTGGCCTGGGCCCTGGCGGGCATGCTGCACCACGCCGCCAACCAGTGAGCGGGCTGGGGCGCGACGCGTCCCAGCGGCGGCGCCGCGTGGCCATGGCCGGGCACGCCCAGGGCGCGGCCCGTCCGGCGGCCCGTCACACCGCCCGCCAGGCCCTCGATGATCCCGACCCGGCGATCAGGTCCACCGCGCTGGGGGCTCTCGACCGCCTCGGTGACCTGGACCTGGCCGACCTGCTCGCGGCCCGCGCCGACCCGGCGCCGTCGGTCCGGGCCCGCGCCGCCGAACTGGCCCACCGCCAGGGCGCCGCGGCCGTAGCGCTACTGGTCGGCGGCCTGGCCGACCCGGCCGCGGAGGTCGTCGAGGCGTCGTGCTTCGCCCTGGGTGAGGTCGGGCCGACCGCCGCGCCCGGCGCCCTCGATGCCCTGGCTGCGGTCGCCGCCGAGCACCGCGACCCGCTCTGCCGGGAGGCCGCGGTCGCGGCCATCGGAGCCATCGGGGCCGACCAACCGCCCTCGGGGCGTGCTGCGGTGCTGGCCGCCATGAGCGACAAGCCGGCGGTGCGGCGTCGGGCGGTGCTGGCCCTCGCCGCTTTCGACGGGCCCGACGTGCAGGCCGCCCTGGAGGTGGCCCTGGCCGACCGGGACTGGCAGGTCCGCCAGGCGGCCGAGGACCTCACCGGGCGCGGCCGGGAGGGCTGACCTACTTCATGAACAGGTCGCCCTACTTCATGAACAGGTCGCGCACCGCGTCGAACTCCTCGAGGCAGCGTCCGGCACCCAGGACCACGCACTCGAGGGGCGCCTCGACGAGGTTCACCGGCAGGGACGTCTCGGCTTCGAGCCTGCGGTCGAGGCCGGCCAGCATGCCCCCGCCGCCCACCAGATGGATGCCCTGGCTGATCAGGTCCTGCGCCAGTTCGGGCGGTGAATTGCCCAGGCACTTCACCACCGAGTCCACGATGGCTCCGACCTGTTCCTCGATGGCCTCCCGGACCTCTTCGGGGGAAAGGATCACCGTCTTGGGCAGGCCCGACATCAGGTCACGGCCGCGCACCTCGGCCTTGACCATGTCGCGCTCCGACGGCCACGCCGAGCCGATGGCCAGCTTGATCTCCTCGGCGGTGCGTTCTCCCACCGCGATGCCGTACTCGCGTCGCACGTAGGTCTGGATGGAGGCGTCGATGTCGAACGACCCCACCCGTATGGCCTCGAGAGCCACGATCCCCCCGAGCGAGATCACCGCCGTCTCGGTGGTTCCCCCTCCCACGTCCACCACCATGTTGCCCAGCGGCTCGTGGATGGGCAGACCGGCCCCGATGGCCGCCGCCATGGGTTGTTCGATGAGGAACGCCCCGTTGGCCCCCGCCCCGCGCGCCGCTTCCTCGACGGCCCGACGCTCCACCTCGGTGATGGCCGACGGCACGCAGATGAGTACCCGGGGCCGGTTGAAGCGTGACACCCCGGCGCGCTGGAGGAGCAGGCGGATCATGCGCTGGGTGATGTCGAAGTCGGTGATGGCGCCCTTGCGCAGCGGGCGGACGGCCACGATGTAGCCGGGGGTCCGACCGATCATCTGCCACGCCTCGTGACCCATGGCCAGCACTTCCTGGGTCCGCGAGTTCAGCGCGATGACCGTAGGCTCGTTCAACACGATGCCCCGACCCCGCGAGTAGACCAGGGTGTTGGCCGTCCCCAGGTCGATGGCCAGGTCCCTAGCCAGCCTCGGATCCCCCGCGTTGGCTACCCGGGCCGGCGTCGGGACGGGCCCGGGGCGTGTCCTCGAGGCGGACGTGGCTCAGCCCCACCGGCGTAGGGCGTATCCGGGGCGTGTCAGCGGGGCGCGACAGCGGGCCCCCCTCCTCAGGAGCGAGAGCCGACAGACCGCGACGGAAGCTGGAAATGTTGGCGTCAACCGATTTGGGCTGGCGATGACGCAGCCAGACGCCCAGACCTACGAGGATGGCCAGCACGACCGCGCCGATCAGATAGGCCAGGTTCGACAGAACCGTCGTCGACGAGGCCATCATCACGGACTGACCTCGGCCACCTCGTGAGCGTCGAGTCCCCAGTCCTCGCCGTCCTCCCAACGTTCGCGCTTCCAGATCGGCACCGACGTCTTGACCGTGTCGATGCAGTAGCGCGCCGCTTCGAAGGCCTCGGCCCGGTGGTGTGAGGAGACTGCCACCACGACCGAGCAGTCGCCCACTCCGAGAGTCCCGAAACGGTGCCAGATGACCACCCGGCCGATTCCCGGACCGCGCTCGCAGGCCGACTCGGCGATGCGGCGCAGCCGGGGTTCGACCTGGGTGTCGTAGGCTTCGTACTCGACCTCGTCTACCGCGTCCCGACCGGGGGCGTGGTCGCGGACCGTCCCGCTGAAGACCACGGCCGCCCCGCAGTCTGCTCTCTGCACCCATTGCGCGGCCCGGTCCATGGAAAGGGGTTCAGTGGTCAACCCGACCCAGACCACCTCGCCGTCGCCGGGCTCGTGCTGGTAACCGCTCACGTGTTCATCGTACGACTCACAGGGGCGCGGTGGGGGACGTAGGGGTTTCCGTCATTGCCGGCCCGATGTCCGCGGCGCAACCTTGATCGTTAGGCTCCACCGGCGTGGAGTACCGGCCCGGGGCCCCCGATCCGTCAGATGACGGCGAAGACCTCCCGGACCTCCCCGACCCCACAGGCGACTGGCCCCACCCCACTGGCGACTGGGCCGATCTTGCCGGTGACTGGGCTGCACCCGATGACAGCCCGGTGTTCGCCTGGCTGCCCCCCGAAGACCGGTTGTGGCGCCACCCCTCGGAGCGGTCGTCGGGGGCGCCCACTCTGGAGCTGGCGACGGGTCCGGGCGGGCGGCGGGGCACGCCGGCGCGGTCCCGGGTCTTGCGCAGCAGTTGGGCCATCGCCCTCATCGCCGGGCTGATAGGAGCCACCGCAGCCACCGGCGTCGGCGTGGCCAGCGGGATGTTGCTCCAATCGCGGACGGTGCTGCGATCGACCGCGGCGTCCACGCCGTCCATCTCGCTGGCCGCCGACGGGCCCCAGGCGACGGACTGGACGGCCATCGATGACAGCGCCTCGCTGTCGGTCGTGGCGGTCACTGTGGACGGAGCTTCGGGACCGGCGGCCGGGTCCGGTTTGATCTTCAGCCAGTCGGCCGACGGTCACACCTTCGTGGTCACCGACCGCACCATCTTCGCCCGGGCCCTGGCCGACGGCTACTTCGGCTCCATTCAGGTCACCTATCCGACCGGGGAGTCGTCCCAAGCCGTGCTCGTGGGCTCCGACGCGCTGTCCGGTCTGGCCGTGCTCAAAGTGACCAGTCCGGCCTCAGCCGTGGTCAGCCCCGCCGATCTCGGGTCGGTGGCCAGCCTGAGCGATGCCACTGCCGTGCTCGCCGTCGGCTCCCGGTCGGCCCCTTCCCTGTCCCCGGGGCTGGTCAGCGCCCAGGACCGGACCGTGCCGCTGGTCGACGGCACGGACATGGACGGCCTGCTCGCGGTGTCGATGACCGCCGTCAGCCCCAGCGCCTCGGGAGATCCCCTCCTCAACCAGTTCGGACAGGTGGTCGGGCTCACCCTCGGTTTGCAGCCGGCCAGCCAGACCGACCAGGCCCTCACCTTCGCCGCACCCATCGACGAGGTGTCCCTCGTCGCCACGGACATCGTCGAGGGCGTCCCGGTGAGCCATCCCTGGCTCGGGATCGCCGACCCCATCGACGTGCCGAGCGCCATGGCCCACCAGATGGGCCTGGCCGGGGGGGTTCTGGCGGGGACCGTGTCGAGCACCGGTCCGGCGGCCCGGGCCGGTGTCCGGACCCACGACATCATCACCTCCCTCGACGGCCAGCCGGTCACCTCGACGGGGACCCTGGTCGCCGAAGTCGACCGGTGCCTCCCCGGTGACGCCGTCCCCATCACCTACCTGCACTCGGGCCGGACCCTGACCACCACGGTGACCATCGCCAACGAGCCCGGCACCGACTGACGCCGGACGCGGCCCCCGCCGGGTCTCAGCGTGTCGAACGGCGGCGGCGTACGAGGGCGGCGATCACACCGGCGGCGGTGGCTCCCAGCATCGTCGAGACCAGCACCACCACCACGAGGTTGAGGTTCTGACGCCGGCCCGGGGGCAGGTCGTCCCAGTGGAGCCGGTCATCGGTGGCGACCAGGGCCTCCTCGCTGGAATAACCGGGGACCCAGCCGGCGGCTTTCAAGCGGTCGGGGGCGACGACCCACGGGTGGGTGGCGTAGGCCTGGGCCTCGAGGGGCACCCCCTGCCGCCAGAGGCGCCAGCCGAGCGACGCCAGGCGGGCAGCCAGCCGGTCGGGAACCGAGACCTTGGCCACGCCGCCAGCGAGGGCCCGGGCCTGCTCCTCGGGGATACCGCTGTCGGGGGCCACATTGAAGACGCCCCGCAGGCGGACCTCCCAGGCCAGAACCACCGCCGAGGCCAGGTCGTCGAGGTGCAGGTACTGTACCGGGCGCCCCTCGTCTCCGAGGCGGGGGGCCCGGGTGATGCCCAGAGCCTGGTAGATCGGCCGGCCGTCGGCGCCGACGGTGACGGCGGGCCGCAGCACCGACACCGCCACCGACGGGTTGGTCTCGGTCCAGTCGGCGAGGATCCGCTCGGATTCGGCCTTGGACACGGCGAAGGAGAACTCGGGGTTGGGCCGGAGGTTGGCGTCTTCGGTGAGCGGAATCTTGTTGTCCGCCCAGGCGCCGTAGACCGTGGCGCTCGACACGTACACGACAGACGCCACCCCGGCCCGGGCCGAAGCCCGCAGCACCCGCGACAGCGAACGCTGGTTGGCGGCCGCCGCAACCTCCAGGTCAGCAGGCGTTGCGCCCTTGCCGTCGGGCAGGCTCCAGGCCAGGTGCAAGACGGCGTCGGCTCCCTGCATGACGCGCTCGAGCTCCGAGTCGACGGGGCCGCCAGCCACGGCCAGGTCGACCACCCGGGTGTCGAGACGGGGATTCTTGGCGGCCACCGGCACGAGGTCGACAGCGACGGTGCGCTGCACGTCGGGCCGGGCCAGGAGCTGCTCGAGGACCCTCGACCCGAGCGAGCCGGCCGCCCCGGTGACCACTACGGTCGACACGGAACCTACGATGCCCGCATGGCCGACTCGCGAACCAGAGAGGGGGCGTGGTGAGCACGCCCGACAGTTTCGGGGGCGGCAACCCTTTCGAAGGCGGCCCGCTCGGCGACCTGATGAGGAACCTGGCCCGCTTCTTCACCGGCCAGGGACCTCTCAACTGGGAGATAGCCCGCCAGATGGCCCAGTGGGCGGCATCGGGTGGAGCCTCGGAGGCCAACCCCGACCCGCTGTCGAGGGTCCGCCTCGAGGAACTGATGCGCGTGGCGGAGATGCACGTGTCGGAGGCTACCGGGCTCGACGTCGGTAGCGCCGGGGTGCTGACCGTTTCGGCGGTGACCCGTACCGAATGGGCGCTACGCACCCTCGATGACTGGAGGCCCCTGCTCGAGCGGTTGGCCGCCCGCATGACCCCGGCCGGCCCGCAGCCCGGGGCGGGCGGCCCGTGGTTCGCCGGTCCGGGCGAGCCCGGCTCGGGTCTGCCCGGGGGCGATCCGATGGCCCAGCTGTTCGCCAACCTGCCTCAGGTTCTCGGGCCGTTCCTCTTCGGGTTGCAGGCCGGTTCCATGGTCGGCCAGCTCGCCACCCGGGCCATGGGCCAGTACGACCTGCCCATGCCCCGCCCGACCCGTTCCGAGTTGCTCGTGGTACCCGACGCCATCGACCGTTTCGCCACCGACTGGAGTCTCGGCGCCGACGACGTGCGGATGTGGATCTGCCTGCGCGAAACCGCCCACCACGGGGTGCTCGGTCGGCCCCACGTCCGGGCCCGCCTCGAGGAGCTGATCGAGTCCTACGTCGGCGCCTTCTCCCCGTCGTCGCAGTCCCTCGAGCAGCGCCTCGGTGACATCGACCTCACCGACATGGCCGGGCTGCAGGCCGCGTTCGGCGACCCGGCCACCCTCCTCGAGGAGATGCAGAACGACGCCCAGCGCCAGATCCAGGTGCCGCTCAGAGCCCTCCTGGCCACCGTGGTGGGCTACGTCGATCATGTGATGGACACGGTCGGGCGGCGCCTGATCTCCTCCTACGGCCCTCTCACCGAGGCCCTGCGCCGGCACCGCCTCGAGGAGAACGATGGAGCGAGGGTGCTCGGCCAGCTCTTCGGGGTGAACCTCGATGCGGCCAGCTACGAGCAGGGCCAGGCGTTCATCAAGGGGATCGTGGAGAGAGCCGGTGAGGAGGGCCTGGCGCCCTTGTGGCGATCGCCTCGCGAGCTCCCCACGCCCGCCGAGCTGGCCGCCCCCGGGTTGTGGCTCGCCCGCCTCGAGCTCGACCAGGACTGAGCTCTTCGGCTCCGCCTGGACCACCCGGCTCCGGTCCCCAGCCACCGGGGCCACCTGGCCCGGGGGTCCCTGGCTACCGGGACCCCCGGCTCCGGTGCCCAGCCGCCGGCTGGTCTAGGCCCGGTCGACCGGACCCGGCCCGCCCAGGGGCGCCTGGGGGGCCGGAGGGGCCGGGCGAGGAGGCGGTGGAGACCAGGCCTCCGGGCCACCCCCGGAATCGGCCACCGGGTCGCCCCCGGTATCGGCGCCCCGGAGCCGGTCCCGGCCCGGGGCGGCGGGCGCGGGAGTCACCCACCCCTCTCGGGCCAAGCCGGCTACGAAGACCGTCGAGGTCGAAGCGACTATCACCGCGACGAGGAGGAATCCGACGAGGAGGGAGATGGGCAGCAGCGTCGGCAGCAGCGCTCCCCCCACCCAGGCGAGCTGGAAGACCGACTCGAATCCGGCGAAGAGGCGGCTCCGGTCCCGGTCGGGAGTGTCGCGCTGGACGATGGCGTCGAACGCGGTCTTGGCCAGGCTGGCTCCCAACGCCACGACGAGAGCCAGACCAACCGCCGCGGGTCGGCGCGACAGCGCCGAGAAGAAGGTCATGGCGACGGCCGTCACCCCGATGAGTACCGCGGCCGCTCCGACGAGCAGGCGCTCGGTCACCAAAGGCCGTAGCCGTGGAGCCAGGATGGCCCCGCCGAAGTTGCCGCCCACGCTGGCCACGGCCACCAACCCGTACCAGAACAATGGGGTGTCGTCGCGCCGGAAGGCGAAGATGACGAGGGCAGTGAGGAACCCGGCTACCGCCCTCATGCCGGCCATGGCGACCGACGCCAGACGCAACGGGCGGGCCACTACCAGCGGGCCGCCAGCCCCGAAACGGCCGGCCAGCCGGGCGGCCAGGCGGGCCAGTCCGAAACCAGGGCCCGCTCCGACCGGCGGCCGGGGGCCTCCCGACGCAAACGACCGCCGCGGCCCGTCGTCGGCGGGCCCGACCGGCTCGGGGTCCTTCGGCTCGGGGTCCTTCCCGAGGAGTTGGAGGCAGAGGCCGGCGCAGGCCGCGAACACGAACACGTCGAGATCGAGCAGCACCCGCGAGCCGAGCAGCTTGTAGATGAGGCCGCCTACCCCGGCCGCGACCGAGGTGACGGCCGCGCCGCCGACGGCCAGCCTCGAGTTGGCCCGCACCAGGTCCTGCTCGCCGTCCACCACCGCCGGGACGAGAGCGGCTTTGGCCACGGCGTGGGTCTTGGAGCACACCAGGCTCAAAAACGCCGCGGGGAACAGCAACAGGCTGTGGATCCACGCCGACATGAGCAGGCAGGCGACCAGCCGGCCGGCGGCGGCGAGGAACACGATGAAGCGCCGTCCGCCCCGCATGCGATCTATGGCCGGCCCGACGAACGGTCCGACCACCGCGAAGGGCAGCACCGTGCAGATCAGCCCCAGAGCCGTCCGGCCGCGCGCCGCGTTGAGCGAGACGCTCACGAACACCGATCCGGCCAAGGCCACGGTGACCAGGGCGTCGCCGCTGCCCGAAAGGTTGTTGACCACGGCCAGGCCGGCGAAAGGCCGGCTCTTCCACTCGGAGTCGGCCGGCCCGAGACGGAACGGATAGGAGGCCGCGGCCCGCACCCTCGCCGAGCCGACGACGGCGACGATGAGCGAGCGCATCGCCGCGACGCCGAGCTCAGCCATCGAGGGCAGAGCGTACGCACTCGGCGCCGGAAGGTCGCCACGGCCCCGAGTGGGTCAACCGTTCTTGCCTCGATACCACTCAAAGGCGCTCCGATGCGCGCCGGGGCCGGGCCGGCGGCGGCGAGCGCCGCTGTTGCCCTCAAGGTGGCTGATCACCTGTGCCGATAACGCTGACATGGCAGAAGAATCCCGACCGTTCGACCGCCAAGCCCTGCACGCCTCACTGGTTGACGCGCTGCGGGACGCAGTGGCCGGAGAAGGCGATGACACCGAGCTCGCCGCCCCGGCCCGGACCGAGCCGGCGACGGGCCCCGGTCCGGACCCGAAGGCGGCCAGTGACGGCGGTAGCCGACGGTCCGAAGGGCCGCCGGCGGCCGGGGTTCCCTCCAGCGAACCCGGATCCCCTGTCGGCGGGCTTCGGACGCCGGCGCCCGCGCCGGCCCCGCTCGGCGCAGTTCGGGCGCCCGCCTCCGGCGCGCCGCCCGTCGAGCGACGGGCTCCGAGCCCCCTCACTCCGCCGCCCAACCCGATGGGAGCGCCCTCGGGCGGCTTGGCCGACGGGCCGATCCGCAAGAGTCCGAGCATCCTCGCCGGGGGAATCTCCAACGGACTATCCCCGATGGCCGCGGCGTCGGGGGGCGGTTCACTGGGCGGCAACTCGATCTCCGCGCTCCGTCCCCCCTCGACTGACGGGAGCTCGATGGGCGCCCGACCCCTACCGAGCCTGTCGGGTCTCGGCGGCTTGAGCGGGATCTCCCCGGCCAGCGACGACATGGTCGAGGAAGCGCCGACGATCACCATCAAGCGCCCCACCCGCCCGACCCCCGAGCCCACCCCCGAAAAGTCCGAAACTTCGGGCGGCCCGGCCCCGTCGGCTCCGGCCCGCAGCGCGGTGGAGGTGATGGGCTGGACCCCCAGCGATGACGACATACTCCCCTCGGCTGCCCCCAGACGCAAGGGTCTCCTCCGCCGCTGACACCACCCCACCCACCGGTCGGGCCCCGGCTGCGGCGCCGGCCCCCACCCCGCCCGGTCAGAGCACGGGCGGAGGGATGTGGCGGGCCGAGGTGAAGCGACCGCGGTCGCCTTCGAGGATCCAGACCGATCCTTTCTCCACCCGCGGGTCCGGGCCGAGGTCCACCCCGTCCTCGTTGGCCAGCACCACCAGCAGATGAGGGATCACATCGCCATGACTGCAGACCACGGCGCGCTCCCCGGAGTCCTGGAGCGACCGGACCAGATCCACGGCGTGGCGATCGTTGCCCTCGGCCAGGCGGCCGTCCGGCTCGACGACCAGTCCGGCCGCGGTGGCCAACGGCTCGACCGTGGCCACGCACCGAAGGTAGGGGCTCGACACGATCCGGGTCGGGCGACGGGCCAGCAGCGGGGCGACCAGGAGGCAGGCCTGCTCCTCACCCTTGGGGGAGAGCACCCGCCAGGCGTCGTCGCCCTCCCACTGCCGGCGAGACAGAGCGTGGGCGTGACGTACCACGATCACCGACACTCCATCAGTGTGCCAGGGTGGCGACGGGACTCGCCGCCGGGCGCCGCTTAACCTGGTCGGGTGGCAGACGAGGCCCCGGTCGCCGGGGAAGCAGAGCAGCCACCGCCGGTCGCATCCCGACGAGCACCGATGGGCGCGGCCCGACGGACCACCCGGGAGATCGGCCTCGCCCTGATCACGCTGGGTGTGGTCGTGCTGCTCTTCGTGGTGTACCAGCTCTTCGGCACCAACATCACCGAGGCCCGCAACCAGCATTCGCTGGCCCAGCAGTTCAACGCCGCCTTGCACAGCACCGAGGCCCGCACCACCGCGTCGCCGAGCACCGCCACAGGGGTACCGGGCAGCACAGGGGTACCGGGCAGCACAGGGGCCTCGGGGGTCACCACGACCTCGACCACCGGCCCGGCCCCGGCCGCCACCACCGTCCCAACCGAGGACGTGCTGCCGGCGACCCCCGCCGGGGGGGCCATCGAGCACCTGGTGATCAAATCGATCGGCGTGGACAAATACGTGGTCGAGGGCACCAACGAAGCGGATCTGCGTCGAGGGCCGGGCCACTACACCGGCACGGCCTACCCCGGGCAGGTCGGCAACGCCGCCATCGCCGGTCACCGCACCACCTACGGAGCGCCTTTCTTCGAGCTCAACAAGCTCACCGTCGGCGACGCCATCGACATCACCGACCTGAACGGCCGCACCTGGGTGTACCTGGTCAGCCAGGCCCCCATCGTGGTCAACCCCGACGACGTCAGCGTCCTCGACCCGACGCCGTTCCCCCAACTGACCCTCACCACCTGCAATCCCATCTTCTCGGCCAGCACCCGGCTGGTGGTGTTCGCTCGTTTGAAGGGCCAGGCTGGACTGGTGGAGGCGCCCCCTGCGGTGTCGCCGAGCAAACCGACCGTACTGCCCGGCGACACCTCCCCCAGCCAACCGACCACGGCCACCACGACGGCGCCCCCCACCCTCGTCTCCAACCTGGGGCAGGGCCGGTCGAGCGCCTGGCTGCCGTCCATCCTCTACGGCCTGGTCTTCGTCGTCCTGTGGGCAGGCACCCGGCTGGCCATCAACCGCACCCGCCGGTGGCGACGACTGTCGGCGTACGCCGTGGGGATCGCCGTGTGCGCCGTCCCCCTGTGGTTCTGCTTCGAGAACGTGATCCTGCTGTTGCCTCAGAGCATCTGAGCCTCCGGTACGCCCACCGCCGGGGCCGTCCACCCGGGTCGGGCGTCTCGGCGCGCCGGTCTAGTCCCCGATGGCGCCCGGGAGGGCCCGCAGAACCATCACGTCGCGCTCGTAGCTGATCCGTTCGCTGGCCGCGCGGAAACCGACCCACTCGGCCCGGTCCACCTCGTTGGCACCCGTTGGCGTTCCCGACACCACCGTCATGGCCCAGTAGCGCACCCGCTTGTGCTTGCCGCTGCGATCCAGGTAGGTCGTGGTCGGCAGCTCGGGTCCGAGGGCGCCCACCACGCAGGTCTCCTCCTCGACCTCCCGCAGGGCGGCCTCCTCGTCGGTCTCGCCGGGGTCCAGCTTCCCCTTGGGCAGGCTCCAGTCGTCGTAGCGGGGGCGGTGCACGAGGATCACCTCGAGCTCACCTTCGCTGTTACGTCGCCACACCACCCCGCCGGCCGCCATGACTGGGCGGGGGGCGATGGTCACCGCAGCGTTCCCGGCAGGCTCCCCGCCGAGGTCTCGGCCTCGGTGAGCATCATGGCGCTCTCGGCCTCCATGCGCCGTCTGGCCCGGGCCACGGCGAGCTCTTGGAGACGCAGTTGGGCGTTGAAGTTGCGATCCACCGGGAGCTTGTGCCAGGCCCCTTCGGGAGACAGCACCCAGGTGAGCACGTCGTCGGCCATCTCGGTGAGCAGGATCTCCCGCAGCCGACCCTGCAGGTCGGCCGACTCGATGGGCACCACCGCTTCGACCCGCCGGTCGAGGTTGCGTTCCATCATGTCGGCCGAGCCGATGTAGAACCGGCCGGTGTCGAGCTCGTCGCGGCCCGACCCCGCCCCGAAGTAGTAGATGCGGGAGTGCTCGAGCCAGCGGCCGACCAGGCTGCGGACCCGGATGCCCTCGGAGATTCCGGCCACCCCCGGCCGCAGGCAGCAGATGCCCCTGACGATCAGATCGATCCGGGCCCCGGCCTGCGACGCCCGGTACAGAGCGTCGATGACCCCGGGATCCACCAGATTGTTGAGCTTCCAAACCATCCGCCCCGCCTCGCCGAAGGAGGCTTCACGATCGATCAGCTCGAGCATCCGGGTCCGCAGGGCGCTCGGGGCCACGAGCAGCCGGCGGTAGTCCACCCGCCGGCTGTAGCCGGTCAGGTAGTTGAACAGGTCGGTGAGGTCACCGCCGAGCTCCGGCCGGGCGGTCAGGATGCCCACATCCTCGTAGGTCCGGGCGGTGCTGGCGTTGTAGTTCCCGGTACCGATGTGGCAATAGCGGGTTATGCCCTCCCCCTCCTGGCGAACCACGAGCGCGATCTTGGAGTGGGTCTTCAAACCGACCAGCCCGTAGACCACATGGACGCCGGCCCGCTCGAGGGCGCGGGCGAAACCGATGTTGGCCGCCTCGTCACCGCGTGCCTTGAGCTCGACCAGAGCAGCCACCTGCTTGCCCCGCTCCGCCGCCCGGATCAGTGATCTGACAATGGCGCTGTCACCGGAGGTCCGGTAGAGGGTCTGTTTGATGGCCAGCACGTCGGGATCGCGCGACGCCTGATCGATGAACTCCTCTACCGAGTCGGCAAAGCTCTCGTAGGGGTGCTGGACCAGGATGTCCCCCGACCTCATGGCGGCGAAGATGTCAGTGGCCTCACCGTCGGCGCCCCCCACCCGGAAGGGCTTGACCGGAACGAACGGCTCGTCTTTCAGCTCGGGCCGGTCCAACTGGTAGATCTGCCACAGGGCGGTGTGGTCGATCGGGCCGGGTCCCTCGTAGACGTCCTCGGGCCGCAGATCCAGTTCCCGGGCGAGGAGGGTACGCACCTCCTCGGTCATGGAGGAGTCCACTTCCAAGCGGACCGCCCGGCCGAAGCGGCGGCGGCGCAACTCCATCTCGACCGCGACCAGCAGATCGTCGGCCTCCTCCTCCTCGAGGGTCAGGTCGGCGTTGCGGGTCACCCGGAACGGATGGTGGCTGACGATCTCCATTCCGGGGAAGAGGTCCCCGAGGTGGGCGGCGATGACCTGCTCGAGGGTGACGAAGCGTCGGCCGTCGGGCATGGCCAGGAGCCCGGGTAGCAGCGGTGGCACCTTGACCCGGGCGAAGCGTCGCTCACCACCGGAGGGGTCCCGGACGATCACGGCCAGGTTGAGCGACAGGTTGGAGATGTAGGGGAAGGGATGGCCGGGGTCCACGGCCAGGGGGGTGAGGACCGGGAAGATCCGCTCCTGGAACACCCGCGAGGCCCACTCCTGGTCGGCCTGGCTGAGCGAGCCCCACCCGCATAGCTCGATGCCGTGGCTGGCCAGGCCAGGCAGTACGTCGGAGACGAAGGCCCGGGCCCGCCGCTCGAGCAGGACCTCGGTGCCCGCCCGGATGGCCTTGAGCTGGTCGCTGACCGACAGCCGGTCGGGAGCGGTACCGATACCGGCCGCCAACTGGTCCATCAAGCCAGCCACCCGCACCTGGAAGAACTCGTCCATGTTGGTGGCGAAGATGGCGAAGAACTTGACCCTCTCCAGCAGGGGCAGGTCCGGGTTCTCGGCCAGGGCCAGGACCCGCCCGTTGAAGTCGAGGGTGGACAGCTCCCGGTTGAGGTAGTGCTGCCCCGGCGAGGCATCCGCCGCGAAGCTCTCCTCGGCCACCCCGTGGAGAGCTGTCAACTCAGCTGCCGCCCTCGTCCTCGGGCTGGCCCAGGTCCCAGTCGATCAGGAGGTTCTCCCGCTCGGCGTCGCGGATCACCCGCTCCCGGTTGCGGCGGAACTGGGGATCGTGGGGGGGAAGCAGCAGCAGCCGGGCCAGAGCCCGCTGGCGGAAATCCTCGATCACGTTGCGCTCGCCGAAGTCCGAGTCGACCCTCCAGTGCGGCATGACCGGACCGAGGTAGACGATGCGGACGTGACCGCGAGGCGGAGCTTCGGTTTCGGTGGGCTGCACGGACATGGTCGCCTAGCCTACGCCGTCGCGCAGCCGGTTGGCGGCCGAGATGACCGCCGCCAGGGTGGCGTCGAGGATGCTCGAGTGTATGCCCACCCCCCACAGCTTCACCCCGCCGGGCCCCGTCGCCTGGACGTAGGCCGCGGCGCTGGCCTCCGATCCCGACGTGAGAGCGTGCTCGTGGTAGTCGTCAACCTGGACCTCGATACCCACGCCTTCGCGCAACCCGTTCACCAGGGCATCGACGGGACCGTTGCCCTGGCCCGTTATGGTCCGATGAGCGCCGTCGAGGAGGACCTGGGCCGTGACCCGGGTACCTTTCTCCCCGGAGGACACCTCCGAGGAGATCAGCCGCATGTTGGCGTCCTCGGCCAGGTACTTGGCCGTGAACGCGTCCCACATCTCCCCCGGTTTGATCTCCGTGCCGCTGGCCTCGGTGATGGCCTGTACCGTCTTGGAGAACTCGATCTGCAATCCCCGGGGCAGGTCCAGGCTGTGCTCGAAGTCCATCAGGTAGGCGACACCGCCCTTACCCGACTGGCTGTTCACCCGGATAATGGCCTCGTAGGTGCGGCCCACGTGCTTGGGGTCGATGGGCAGGTAGGGAACCTCCCACTGCCCGTAGTCGTCGGGAAGCGCGCCCATCCCCTTCTTGATGGCGTCCTGGTGGGACCCGGAGAACGCGGTGTAGACCAGGTCGCCGGCGTAGGGGTGGCGGGGATGGACCGGTAGGCGGTTGCAGTACTCGGCGACCTGGCGCAGATGGTCGATGTCGTGCAGGTCCAGCCGGGGGTCCACGCCCTCGGTCATGAGGTTGAGCGCAAGGGTGACGACGTCCACGTTGCCGGTGCGCTCACCGTTGCCGAACAGGGTTCCCTCCACCCGGTCGGCCCCGGCCAGCTGGGCCAGTTCGGCGGCCGCGACGGCGGTGCCGCGGTCGTTGTGGGGGTGGACGCTGAGCGAGACGGCCTGGCGGCGGGGGAGGTTGCGGTGGACGAACTCGATGACGTCGGCGTACACGTTGGGCCCGAACATCTCCACGGTGTTGGGCAGGTTGATGATCATCTTGTGGTCGGGGCTCGGATCGATGATGTCCATCACCGCCGCGCACACCTCGACCGCGTAGTCCGGCTCGGTGCCGGTGAAGCTCTCCGGCGAGTACTCGTAGCTCACCGCGGTCTGGGGGATGGTCGCCTCGTACTTTCTGACCAGCCGGGCGGCGTTGGTGGCGATCTCGGTGATCCCGGCGCGATCCAGGCCGAACACGACCCGCCTCTGCAGGACGCTGGTCGAGTTGTAGAAGTGCACGATGGCCTGGCGGGCCCCGGCTATGGCCTCGAAGGTCCGCTCGATCAGCTCCGGGCGACACTGCACCAGGACCTGGATGGTCACGTCGTCGGGGATGAGGTCCTGCTCGATGATCTGGCGGATGAACTCGAAATCCGGCTGGCTAGCAGCCGGGAAGCCGACCTCGATCTCCTTGAAACCCATTCCCACCAGGGTCTCGAAGAACCGCATCTTGCGGTCCGGGTCCATGGGGTCGATCAGGGCCTGGTTGCCGTCGCGCAGGTCGACGCTGCACCACGTCGGCGCCACCGTGAGGTGCTTCTCCGGCCAGGTGCGCCGGAACGCCTCGGCGTCGGGGCCGGCCATGGCCTCGAAGGGCCGGAACGGCTTGTAGCGCTCGAAGGGCATGTCGCAGGGGGTGGGGTACTGGTAAGGCATCGAGGTCCTTTCGGGAACCAAAAAACCTCCTGGCCCGAGGGCACAGGAGGTTTCGGCGAGCACCGGTATGTGGTGCTCGCCTACGTCAGAAGGAGGAGTCCGGTGGTCTTGACGAGTTTCATCCGGCGTCCATCGTACCACTCCGCTACCGCCCGGCCACCACCGCTACCGCCCGGCCACCACCGCCAGTGACCTCTACCAGTGCTGGCTCGTGGTGCCCGGGCTGGAGCCGGTGATGGGCATGCTGCCCTCGGCCTTCTCGAAGACCGACTGGACAGCCACCCGACCGGGGCCCCACAACCGGAGCCATACCTGCCGGTACTGGTAGGAACGACCCCAGGTGATCCCCGCCGCCCGGGGATACTCGAGATGCAGGGCCATGCCGACCGACAGATCCTTGTAGAGCAGCGAGCTGGGCTGGATGCAGATCGTCTCGCCCGGACCCAGGTCCCGGATGAAAGAGTTCCCCGGTGAGTGCAACAGGAGAAGCCCGGGGGACTCATCGGCATGGAAGACGTCGACGTACATGCCGAACGGGTAGTGGTACTCGGTCTCGTTGCCGTTGCTGGTGGTGAACCAGATCCCCGACTGCTGCCAGTCGTACTTGACCGAGTCGGTGGCGGCGAGGAAGCGGTGCTCGCGCACCTGTATGGCCTGACCCCGGCCGAGCGGCAGGGCCACCACCTCTCCGGGGTAGTCGTCGGAGAGGGCCAGGTGGCCGGGCCCCGACGCCTGCATCATGATGAGCGGCAGGCCGGCCCGCACCCTGCTCCATCCGTTGGCCATGGGCATGTTGGTCATCTGCACCGACGGCTCGGCCCAAAGCAGCGAGTGATGGGAGAAGTAGACCCACGCCGGGGGCTGCAGGTTGAAGTCCACGACCGGCACGTAGGTGCCCTCGATCTGGACGGTCGAGGTTCCGAACTGGATGCGGGCCATGTCGGCGATGGGCGGTTGCTCGACCCAGCCCGAGTCGCTGCGCACATCGCGCAGGTCCACGGGTGCTCCGCAGCTCGGGCAGCTGACACCCGTCGCGTCGCTCGTTTGACGACAGTAGCGACAGGTGTAGCTAGTCGTGGTCGACGTCATGGCCGCTACTCGGAGACGTGATGGACGTACATGGACTGGATCCCCACCCGCCCGGGGCCGGTCATCTCGGCCAGGTACAGACCGTGGCGCATGAGGCCGGTACGGACGTTCTGCTGGACGGTGTTCAGGGTCACCGACGAGTCCTTGTAGAGGAACCCGCCCGGTTCGACGAGGATCTTCTCCCCCGGGGCAAGGGTCCGTTCGAACACGTTGCCGTAGCCGTGCAGCAAAAGGATTCCCTGCTCGCCGGAGGTCACGAAACGATCCATGTACATGCCCTCACCGTGCAGCACGTTGCTCATGCCCTTGATCCGCACGAAGCTGTAGCTGATCGAGTGGGAGGCCACGAGGAAGGCGTGCTCGCGCACGTCGAGCTCCATGCTCGGGTGCAGGGGCAGGACCACGATCTCGCCGGCCTGGTCGCGCGAGAAGGCGACCCGGCCCGGGCCGTGGGCGATCGAGATGACATGCGGCATACCGCCGAGCATCCGCTTCATTCCCCCGCCCGTATTCATCGCCGACAGCCCCGTCGCCTCGTCCTTCCACAGCAGCACATGGTGCTCGAAGAAGACCGAATCACCGGCCGCCAGGTTGATCTCGGCCACCGGGACCAGCTCTCCTTCGACCTGGCAGGTGCTACCCGAGAAGCGGAACTCGGTCATGTCCCGCAGGCGGGGCGCCTCCTTCCAACCCGAGTCGCTGACCTTGTTGCGAGCATCCAGGGGCGCCCCGCAGGTAGCGCAGGTCGTCTGCCCCGATTCGTTCTGCGCCTTGCACCACTGGCACTCGATCCGGTCCATTTCCATGCTCCCTTGACTCGGCCCCGGTTCCTCGGCCAGCAAGGAAGCACCGGGATGCGGCCCCAGTTTCGACGTCCGAGCGGTGCCCCTACACAGCCCACTCGCTCGCCGAGGACGCTACCAGCACCCCGAGCGGGCCGCCGCCATGATTGTCCCGACGGATTGTGGCTTCTATCACGAGCCCGCGTTAGCATGGAGGGGTTAACCGGGACGGCAGCGGAACGGCCGCTGCCAGCTTCCCTCCGGATGCGCCGCGGAGGGTCCCCCCAATCCCGGGCGAATATTTCTTGTCAACCATCCGGCGCCCGCCGACGTAGATGTTTCGGTCGGAGGACTGAGTCACCATTCGAGGTGGCTCTCACGGGATTCTTAGCTGCGCCCGTGAGACTGAGGGTAGAAGGATTACGGAGGACCTGGAACTGTGGATACCAACTGGATGAGCGAGGGCAAGTGCCGCGAGTTGCCCCCCGAAACCTTCTTCCCGAGCGACGGGGTCGGCGTCGAAGTGGCCCGGCGCATCTGCGCCGACTGCCCGGTCAAGATCCCCTGCCTCGAGTACGCCCTGTACAACCGCATCGAGCACGGCGTGTGGGGCGGGGCCTCCGAGCGGGAGCGGCGGCGTATCGCCCGTCAGCGCCGTGGCCTCACCCAGGCCGTCGCGGACTGACCGCCGCCTGATCAGGGCGCCGTAGGAGCAGGCGCCGCCGGGTCAGTTGCCGCTGGGCTCGTTGCGAACCTGGTCTTCACGGGCCTTGAGCAGCGCGTCGAGCTGCGCCGGGGTGAGATTGATGGTCGCCTCGGAGGCGTTGGGCGCCGGGGTGGTCGGCGGAGTCGGAGCCGCCATCGCCGATCCCGCCGGGGCGGCCAGCGGGGGTGGGGTGGCCGGAGCCGCCGGCAGCCCGCCCGGAGCCGCCGACCACGAGGGGGCGGCATCGGCCGGCGCACCGCCACGTCGCTGCTGCTGGGCCTTCTCCTCTTCGGCTTCGAACTGCGCCTTGCGGAACTCCTTGCCGGCCAGACCGACGTTACGGGCGATCTTGGGTAGCTGACTTCCCCCCACCAGTACCACCAGGGCCACTATGAGGACGATCAAGCCGTCGCCGCCCATGAGGTTCGCGATCATGGATCAACGGTACTCCTTGTCAGGGCGCTTGGACAGCAGTCGGGGCGCCCATCGGGATTTTCCCCGGATCTCGGCGGGCCCCGGCCCCACGGCGGGCTCTACCCGTCCCCGTCGTTGGTGCGAGAAATCATGTAAGTAGTTGGCACATCCTGACAGTAGCTCGGGAGGGTCCCCCGTATCGGCCCTCGCGCCGGGCAGGCTCTTGGGGTGGAGACGCTCCTGGAGTGCGTGGTCAACGTCAGCGAGGGCCGGGACGCCGGCGTCGTATCGGAGTTGGCCGCCGCGGGGGGACCGCTGGTTCTCGACATCCACTCCGATCCCGACCACAACCGGTCGGTGCTGACCCTGGCCGGGACGATCGATGCCCTCTCCGAAGCGGTCAGAGCGCTGGCCCGACGCGCCGTGGACCTTTTGGACCTAGGTCCCCATGTCGGTGTCCACCCGCGCATCGGAGTCCTCGACGTGGTTCCTTTCGTGGCCCTCGCCATGTCGCCCCGGCGCTCCCCCCTACTTCTCGGGGAGGGACCCCTGCCGGCGGCGGTGAGGGCCCGCGACGCGTTCGCCGCCTGGGCGGCGGCCGAGCTCGCTCTGCCCTGCTTCCTCTATGGGCCGGAGCGCTCCCTCCCCGAACTGCGAAGGCGGGCGTGGACCTCCCTCGAGCCCGACTTCGGTCCGGCTACGCCCCATCCCACCGCCGGCGCGGCGGCGGTCGGAGCCCGGACCCCTCTGGTCGCCTACAACCTGTGGTTGAGCCCGGGTGCCGACCTGGGCCTGGCCCGCCGGGTCGCCGCCGGGGTGCGGGGCCCGGCCCTGCGGGCGCTCGGCCTGGCCGTCGGGGAGGGCCGCCGGGTGCAGGTGTCCATGAACCTCGTCGACCCGGACCGTCTGGGCCCAGGAGCAGCCCACGATTTGGTGGTCGCGGCGCTGCGCGAGGAGGTCCCACGGTACGAGGCCCGGCGGGAGGTCGAGGTGGACTACGCCGAGTTGGTGGGGCTGCTTCCCCGCTCCGTCCTGGAGGCCGAACCCGCCGCCCGGTGGGGCCTGCTGGGGCTACACGAATGGGCAACGATCGAGGCCCGCCTCGAACAGGCGGGCCTCGACGGGGGAAGACTTTGAAGGGCGGGACAGGGGCGGTCCGGGCCAGTCCGGAAGAGAGCCAGCCGGAGCCGGGCTCAGCTGGCGGCTATGACGCCTCGCCTCTCGAGGGCCCGGCGGCGGCGGATCTTGCGCCGCTCACGTTCGCTCAGACCTCCCCAGATGCCGAACTTCTCGCCGTTGGCCAAGGCGTACTCGAGGCAGTCCTCTCGTACCACGCAGCCCCGGCAGACCTCCTTGGCCTCCCGGGTGGAAGCACCGCGCTCGGGAAAGAAGAGGTCGGGGTCCACCCCCATGCAGTTGGCCTGCTTCTGCCAGGTCCGGTCCGGGGTTCGAAGTAGAAGTTGAATCAAATCGCTCACCGGTGCTCCCCTCAGGTCGGTGATCCATGCGGAGGGAGGATCCGGTATCGGTTCCACCCTTGTAACTACATACATGTGATATTCGTCGGTCCAGCGCCGATAATCAAGAGGGTCCCCGACTTTTCTGCTGGAATCTGCTACTCGCGCCGCCCTGTGGCGACCGGCGCCGGCCCGCGACGAACCAACTGCTAGGGCCCGCCCCTAGCGGAGATCAGGTCCTTGACCGTGGCCGACCCGGGAGCGGGGTCAGCCGACCAGCACGTGGCGGACAGCTTCCTCGGAGTCCTCGGTGACCAAGACGATGACCTCGTCGCCCACGTCGAGGACGGTGTCGCCCCGAGGCACCACCACCCGGCGGCTGCGCACGATGGCCACCACACTCGAGTCGCGCGGCATGCCCAACTCGGATATGGGACGCGACACCGCCGGCGACTGGGTCGCCAGGGTCACCTCGACCAGGCCGGCCTTGCCCTCGGCCAAGCGCAGCAGGCGCACCAGCGTGCCCACCGAGAGCGCCTCTTCGACAAGAGCCGTTATGAGGTGGGGGGTGGACACCGCCACGTCGACACCCCAGGACTCGTTGAAGAGCCACTGGTTCTTCGGATGGTTGACCCGGGCGATCACCCGGGGAACGGCGAACTCCTGCTTGGACAGGAGCGACACCACCAGATTGTCCTCGTCGTCGCCGGTGGCGGCCACGACCACGTCGGCGCTGCCGAATCCGGCCTCGTGGAGGGTGCTGACCTCGCAGGCGTCACCGGCGAACCAGTTGACCCCGGCCTCGGACCCGTCCTCGCCGACGTCGTCAGTCGAGGGCCGGCCCCGCGCCTCTGACTGACGGCGGACCACCTCGGCGTCCTGCTCGACGATCAGCACTTCGTGGCCGTTGCGGACCAGGTCCCGGGCGATGGAGCGGCCGACCACTCCCCCGCCGGCGATGGAGACCTTCACCGGCCACCTCCGTGCGGGCCGGCTTCGCCGGAGGTCGGGCCACCCGCTCCCGGTCCCACGGAGGCGGCGGCCCCACCGGGCACTTCACCGGGATGGAACGCCGGCGGCTTAGGCCTGACCAGCTTGGCGGTGATCTCGGCGAGAGCGTCGGTGCGCACCGCGAAATGGACCAGATCGCCTTCCTGGCCGACCACGCCGGGAACGACCAGCTTGGCCTGCCCGGCCCGGGTGATCATCACCGGACGGAAGCGCTCGTCGTCGCTCACCTCGGCCAGCGACCGCCCGCAGAGGAAAGCCGGCAGCGGGAACTCCACCAGGTTCACGCTGCCGGTGGGATCGGTCCACGACGAGGCGACGGGGCCGGGAATGAGGCGGCGAGCTACCTGGTCCACCGTCCAACTGACGGTGGCCACCGTGGGGATGCCGAGACGCTGGTAGATGGCCGCCCGCCGGGGGTCGTAGATGCGGGCCACGACATTGTCCACCTCGAAGGTCTCCCGGGCAATGCGGGCACTCAGAATGTTCGTGTTGTCCCCGCTGGTCACCGCAGCGACCGCGCCGGCCCGCTCCACTCCGGCCCGGCGCAGGTCGTCCCGGTCGAACCCGAAGCCGACCACCTTCTGCCCGTCCCAGGGTTCAGGTAGGCGACGGAAGGCGTTGGCGTTCTTGTCGATGACGGCCACCGAGTGGCCTTCCCGTTGCAGCCGAACGGCCAGTTCACTGCCGACCCGGCCGCACCCAACCACGATCACATGCATGAGGGCCTCACGGTATCAACCTCCGGTAGGGCGGTCCCAAACGAGGTCTGCGGCTAAGCCGGGCGACGGCGGGCCCGCTTCTGCTCCAAGAAGTCCACCAACACGTAGTCACCGAGGGTCTCGGGGGTGGTGTAGAAGGCCCGGCCCCGGTTGAGCTTGGTCAGCTTCTCGACGAAGGTGCGCAGGTACCCGGTGGCGTCGAGCATGAAGGTGTTGATGGTGATCCCCTCCTTCGTGGCCCGCACCACCTCGTCGAGGGTGACCCTGACCGTCTCGGGGGTGGGCGGGTAGCTGAAGAACGGCTCGCCGCTCGCCAGGACGTGAGCGGTCGGCTCACCGTCGGTGATGAGGATGATCTGCTTGGTTCCCTGCCGCCGGGCCAGCATCCGGCGCGCCAGCAGCAGGGCGTGCTGCATGTTGGTTCCGTAGGTGTAGTCCCACGACACCTCGGGGAGCTGCTCCGGCTTGAGCTCGCGGGCCAACTCCCCGAAGCCGACCAGGCCCAGGTAGTCGCGGGGGAACTGGCTGGTGATGAGGGCATGGAGGGCCATGGCCACCTTCTTGGCAGCCAGGAAGTTGCCCCGCATCGGCATGGAAAGTGACAAATCCACAGCCAGTACCGTCGAGGTCGAGGTGAGCGTCTCGGTGCGCTCCACCTCGAAGTCGTCGGGGGAGAGGCGCACCGGGGTACCCGAACCGGCCCGGCCGAGGGCGTTGCGCACCGTGCGCTCTATGGACAGGTTGAACGGGTCGCCCCACTCGTAGGGCTTGGTCTCGAAGTTGCGTTCGTGGCCGATGCCCACCCGGTCGGCGACGTGACGTCCCATCCGCTCCTTGATGAGCCGCGAGAAGAGGTCGGACAGGGCGTTCTGGCCGATCTTGCGCAGACCGCGGGGGGTCAGCTCCAGGCGCCCCTCCTTCTGGTCCATCAGCCCCGCCTCCTGGAGCTGGCGGGCCATGCGGGCGAGCTGCTCCAAGGAGCGCGCCGCGTCCTCGCCGAGCAGTTCCCGGGCCCGGTCAATGTCCACCTCGGCCAGCGCGCCCGGGTTGGACGCCGAGGACATCATCTGCTCCAGGCGGTCGAGGTCGCCCAGCTGGTTCATCACCGCCGCGGCCTCAGCGAAGTTGAGCGGGTCGTCACCGCTGAAGTCGTAGGACTGCTCCCAGCCCATCTGGGGGAAGAGGGAGCGGAGGTTGCCGCCCAGACGGTCCACCTGCCAACGCAGATCCATGTCCTCGAGGAGCGACTCGGCGAGCTGCTGCAGCTGGGCCCGTTGGTCGGGGCTCATGGAGTTGAGCATCTGCTGCATGGCGGCCATCTGCTGGGCCATCTGCTCGAGCAACTCGTCGAGGCTCTGCGGATTGCCGGGGAACATGTCCCCGTACTGATCCATGAACTCCTGGAACATGCGCTCGGTGTCGCCCCCGGCGGCCCTCGTCTCGAGCATCCGGTTGAGCTCGTTGAACATGTCCTTCATCCGCTGCATGGACTCCGGGGACATGTCCGACATGGCCGACGACATCTGATTGAAGTAGGACTGCATGAGCTGCTGGCGCAGCTCGTCCATCAGCTCGTCGAAGGCTTGACGGGCCTCACTGCTAGTCCACTCGTACTCCTGGAGGGACTGCACCTGGCCGGCCATGTCGGGGGGTAGCAGGTCGAGAGCCATGCGGCGCTCGGCGGCCACCTCCGAGGTGATCTCCTGGCGCCGCTGATCCCCGGAGTTACGGGCCTCCTCCTCGAGGCCGTCGATGCCCTGGCGCTCCTGGTCGAGGATCTGGCGCAAGCGCTCGGCCATCTCCTCGTAGGGGCCGCCGAGGTCGTGGCGCTCGAGCATCTCCCGACGGCGTTCGCGCAGGCGCTCGAGCATCTCCCTGAGTCCGGCGACGCGCTCCCCGTTGCGATCGGTGAAGCCCCGCTGCAGCAGGCGCTGCAGGGCCTGGTTGAGGTCGCCGTGGAACAAGAGCTCGTCGGTGAGCTCGGAGAACACGTCGTCGGCATCGAAGTCGAATCCGACCTGGGTGCCGTCCCACTTGGAATACCGGAGGTGCGCCATGCCGGGGGGAGGCTGCTAGCGGGCCCGGTAGGTGGCCCGGGAGCCGGCCGCGTCCTTGTTGAGCCGCTTGCTCAAGTGCAGTCCTTCGAGCACGAACTCGGTGCCTGCCGCGATCATGGCCGGGGACTCCCCGCCGGCCTGGCCGGGCAGGGACATGACCACGTCGCGCAGCCCCGGGAACTTGTCCAGCGCCCCCACGAACGAACCGGCCGGGACGTCGTCGCCGGCGTGGAGGATCTCGCCCGAGTCGAAGTCCCCCGAAGCGGCCCGCAGCTTCTCGCCCGGCACCGAGGCCTTGAACACGCTGAGCACCGACTGGGCCACCAGACGGTCGATCACATGGCCGTCGCGGCCCTCGTCGATGGTCTCGACCTCCACCTTGCCCGCGGTGGACGCGGGAAGCGACTCGAGGTCGGCGATACGCGGCACCGCCTCCGGTTCGCCGAGGCGGAGGGCCCGGCGTACCGCGCTGGCCACGACCGTCTCGTAGTTGGCCACGCTGAGTCGGACCGACACCCCGGACCGCTGGTTGATGTGGGGACTCTGGCGGGCCAGCTGGGACAGCGTGGCGATGATCTCGGCCATGAACCGGGGGACTTCGACGCGGATGCCCTCCGGTCGCACCACGGAGGCCTCCTGCTCGATGACACCGATCTCGGTGTCCACGTCGAGGGGGTAGTGGGTGCGGATCTGGGCCCCGAAGCGGTCCTTGAGCGGGGTGATGATGCGACCCCGGTTGGTGTAATCCTCAGGGTTGGCCGACGCCACCAGCATGACGTCCAGGGGCAGGCGGATCTTGTACCCGCGCACCTGGATGTCGCGCTCTTCGAGCACGTTGAGCAAGCCGACCTGGATGCGCTCGGAGAGATCGGGAAGCTCGTTGATGGCGAAGATGCCCCGGTTGGTGCGCGGCACCAAGCCGTAGTGGAGGGTCAGCTCGTCGGAGAGGTAGCGACCCTCGGCCACCTTGATCGGGTCCACCTCCCCGATCAGGTCGGCGATCGAGGTGTCGGGGGTGGCCAGCTTCTCGCCGAAACGCTCGTCGCGATGCACCCAGGAGATCGGCGTTTCGTCGCCCTTGTGCTCGATGAGGTCCCGGGCGTAGCGCGATACCGGGCCGAAGGGGTCGTCGAGGATCTCCGAACCGGCGACTATGGGGATCCACTCGTCGAGCAGGCCGGTCAGGCTCCGGATGATCCGGGTCTTGGCCTGACCCCGCTCCCCGAGGAAGATCACGTCGTGACCGGCCAGGAGGGCGTTCTCCAACTGCGGCAGGACGGTCTCCTCGTAGCCGAGTACCCCGTCCACCAACGGACGGCCCGCGGCGATGCGGCGAATGGCGTTGCGCCGCACCTCCTCCTTGACCGGGACGGACTCCCAGCCGCTTTCCTTCAGCTGGCCCAAAGTGGCCGGTCGCGAACTCATGGGGTCAACGCTACCGCCCTTCCCCGCTAATGCATCCCGACCCCCGCCGGCCCCCACCGGGAACGGATGAGCGGAATGTCGGGATTAGGGGCCTAAATTGCAAAAATGGCGCTGGTTCCGTGAAGGACCGAGGTCACGCCGGGGAACCAGCGCGATCGGCCCAGGTGGCCTCCCGCGGCGCCGCTCGTAGGTTGTCTCGCCCCGGAGGGCGACGTGAGGACTACCGTCGCCCGGATGGATCTCGGTGGCCTCTGGCGGGTGGCCGAGTCGCGCGACGACCTCCGACGGGGCATCGCCGACGCCGATCTCGACGACTCGGGGTGGTCGACGCACCCTGTGCCGGGCCACTGGCGGGGCGCCCCCGGGCTGGAGCACAGCGACGGACCGGTCCTCTACCGGCGCCGCTTCGAGTGTCCCCCGGCCGGGTCGGGCCCCGCCGAGACGGGCGACGGCCGGGCCTTCGTGGTCTTCGACGGGATCTTCTACCAGGGCGACGTGTGGCTCGACGGCGAGTACCTCGGCGACACCGAGGGATACTTCTTCCCTCACTCCTTCGAAGTCACCGAGGCCCTCACGGAGCGCTCCGACCACTTGCTCGCCGTCGAGGTGGCCTGTACCCGCGCCCCCGACCGGCGGGCCAAGCGCAACCTCACCGGCGTCTTCGAGCACTGGGGCAGCATCGACGCCGATTGGAACCCGGGGGGCATATGGGCCGGGGTCCGCATCGACCGGACCGGACCGGTGCGGATCGCCTCGCTCGGGGTGCTCTGCCGGGAGGCCAGCGAGGAGCGGGCCGTGCTCGACATCGAGGCCGCCCTCGACCGTCGAGAGCCGGGTCCGGTGCACATCGAGACGCTGGTCACCCGGGAAGGTGGCGACGAGACACGGGCGGCCCACGGCCAGGACCAGAACCTCTCGGCCGGCTCCAACACGGTGCGCTGGAGAGTGCCGGTGGAGCGCCCCGACCTGTGGTGGCCGAGCGCGCTCGGGGGCCAGCCCCTCTACCGGGTCACCGTCAACGTGACCGACAGTGGAAGACCCAGCGATCAGCGGTCCCTTGTGACCGGTCTGCGGCGGATCAAGCTGCGCAACTTCATCGCCACGGTCAACGGCGAGCGCCTCTTCCTGAAGGGCGCCAACCTGGGGCCGGCCCGGCGCGACATCGGGGCCGCCACCGCCGAGGAGATCACCCGCGATGTCGTCCTGGCCGCTGACGCCGGCCTGGACCTGATCCGGGTCCACGCCCACATCGCCCGGCCCGAGCTCTACGAGGAGGCCGACCGCCGCGGCATGCTGATCTGGCAGGACCTCCCCCTGCAGTGGGGATACGCCCACGTCCGCAAGCAAGCCGTCGATCAGGCCCGCCGGGCCGTCGAGGTCCTCGGCCACCACCCCTCCATCGCCCTGTGGTGCGGGCACAACGAGCCGATGGCCCTCGACCCCGAGGCGGGGCGGGCCACCGCGGCGTCGAGCGTGGCCCGCGTCGCCGCCGCCCAGGTCCTACCCAACTGGAACAAGACCGGGCTCGACCGCTCCCTCCGCCGGGCCCTCGAGCGCGCCGACGGGTCCCGCAGCGTGGTCACCCACTCAGGCGTCGTCCCCCACCCCCTGTGGGGTACCGACTCGCACTTCTACTTCGGTTGGTTGTACGGCTCCGAGCGCGACTTCCCGGCCATGATGGCCCGTTTCCCCGTGCTGGCCCGCTTCGTCAGCGAGTTCGGGGCCCAGGCCGTACCCGAGACCGCCGACTTCATGGAACCCCAACGCTGGCCGGACCTGGACTGGGCCGACCTCGAGGCCCACCACTGCTTCCAGAAGGACATCTTCGACCAGCGCCTACCCCCCGAGCGCTACCGCTCCTTCGACGAGTGGCGCGAGGCCACGCAGAGCTACCAGTCCATCGTCCTGCGCCACCACATCGAGACGCTCAGGCGCCTCAAGTACCGGCCCACCGGCGGCTTCTGCCTGTTCCTGCTGGCCGACGCCCAGCCCGCGGTCTCCCACTCGGTACTCGATCACCTCCGGGTGCCCAAGGCGGCCTACGCCGTCGTGGCCCGGTCCTGCGCCCCGGTGATCGTGGTGGCCGACCGGCCGTCGCCCTCCTACCGGCCCGGGGAGAAGGTGAGCCTTGACGTGCACGTGGTGAGCGACCTGCGCACCCCCGTCGAGGGCGCCGTCGTCTCGGCCGCTTTGCGCTGGCCCGGCGGGAGCCGGGCGTGGCGCTTCGCCGGGGACGTGCCGGCGGACCGCTGCGTCCGGGTCGGGCGGGTCTCCACCACCCTCCCCAAGGACGCCGCGGCCGGCGAGATGTCCTTGGAGCTGTCGATGACCTGGCCCGACGGGTCGGCGTCCAACCTCTACACCAGCCAGGTGGAGATGTGAGTAGGCAGGGGAAGAGAGGGCTCGCTCGTGCCGTTGCGAAATTCTGACCGGGAGGACCCGACGTGAACAGCCCCATCGAAACCGAGTCGGGACCGCCTCCGAGCGGTCTGGGCCACACCAGCCTCGGGGACTGGTACGACCAGCCCCTGTTCCCGCCGGGCCACGGTCGCCTGGAAGGGACACTCCTCCCCTGCCGCTGGCGGCCCTGATGGCGCGCTTCTTGTCACCTGAGTGGTTCGAGGATCTGCAGCGCGCCGCGAAGCCCACCGGTCCCGCCGGTGACGACCCGGCGGCGACGGGCAGCACGGTGGTCGAGCAGGTGGTCCGCGCCACTCCCGACGGCGACGTCGTCTACCGGATCGAGGTGAGCGCCGGTCGGGCCCGACTGGTCTGGCCCGTGGCCGGCGACGCCCCGCCACCCGATCTGCGTATCACCACCGACTGGTCCACCGCCGTGGCCCTGGCCCGCGGCGACGTGTCGACCCAGGGAGCGCTCATGCAGGGCCTGCTCCGCTTCAGCGGCCGCCCCGAACGCCTCGGCCTGAGCGCCGAGGCCCTCGCCGGTATGGACCCGGTACCCGGCCGGGTGAGGAGCGAGACGACCTACGGCGAGGCGTGAGCGGCCCGCGTAAGTTCCCATTGGCCCTACATCGGCGGCCCGTCGGCGGCTAAGTTTGGCCGCTACACCGACCACGGAGGTAGTGATCGTGACGCTGTCGGAAGTGATCGACGACCAGTTCCTGGCCCGTTACCGGGCCCTTCTCGACGCCGAGGACGAGGCCTTCGACGAGCTCGAGCACGCGTTCGAAGATGGCGACAGGGAGCACTTCGACGCCGACCTGTGCGCCTGGCGCAACGCCGTGGAGCGCAAGCTCAGCTACCTGCACCGCCTCGGCGTGGTTCAGCCCCCGACCATTTCGGCCTGACCACCGCCGCCGGCGTCACCGGCGCTGCGGGCGACTCCGCGGTCCGGTAGCCGCCCCCGGGGCCATCGGCCCCTGACCGGCCCAGGTTTGTGGCCCGGCTGGCTGCGCGCCTCGCGCCAGGCCTATCGTCGCTGACCGTTCCCCACAGTGGCGAGGGCCACCTGCTCCATGGAGGCTTGAATCGGATGTCTGCTTCACCTGTCAGGGTCGCTGTGACCGGGGCGGCCGGTGCCATCGGCTACAGCCTCCTCTTCCGGGTCGCCAGCGGCGCCCTCCTCGGCCCCGACCAGCCGGTGATCCTGCAGCTGCTGGAGATCACCCCCGCCCTTGGCGCTCTGCAGGGCGTCGTCATGGAGCTCGACGACTGCGCCTTCCCGCTGCTGGCCGGCGTGGTCAGCAGTGACGACGCCAACGTGGCCTTCGGCGACGCCAACATCGCCCTGCTGGTGGGGGCCCGACCCCGCAGCAAGGGAATGGAGCGCAAGGACCTCCTCGAGGCCAACGGCGCCATCTTCACGGTGCAGGGCAAGGCCCTCTCCGACAACGCCGCCCCCGACATCAAGGTGCTGGTCGTGGGCAACCCGGCCAACACCAACGCGCTGATCGCCATGAACAACGCGCCGAGCATTCCCAACGAGCGTTTCACCGCCATGACCCGCCTCGACCAGAACCGGGCCAAAGCCCAGCTGGCCGCCAAGTCGGGCCGGCCGGTTGGCGACGTGAGCCACATGACCATCTGGGGCAACCACTCGGCGACGCAGTACCCCGACATCTACCGGGCCCGTATCGGCGGTCAACCGGCCCACGAGGTCATCGCCGACGACGCCTGGGTGTCCGACACTTTCATCCCCGCCGTCCAACAACGCGGCGCGGCCATCATCGAGGCTCGGGGGGCTTCGAGCGCCGCCTCGGCGGCCAGCGCCGCCATCGACCACGTGCACGACTGGGTGCTGGGCACCGGCGACGATGACTGGGTCTCGATGGCCGTTCCCTCCGACGGCTCCTACGGGGTCCCCGAGGGGCTCATCTCGTCGTTCCCCGTGACGACCTCGGGGGGCTCCTACTCGATCGTGGGGGGCCTGGAGGTAGATGACTTCTCCCGCCGGCGCATCGACAAGTCGGTCGCCGAACTGGCCGAGGAGCGCGACGCCGTCCGAGAGCTCGGCCTGATCGGCTGAGTCACGCCGAGCCGGGCCGGCTGCGGGCCCGGCCCGCTCGACTGCTGAGTGGACCGGGTGAGCGCCTCACCGACTCGACGGCTGAGCGGACCGGGTGAGCGCTTCACCCGGTCCGCCCCACCAGCCAACGGTCACAGGCGGTCGACCACCGCCGACGCGAACTCCGACGTCTTGACCTCCGTCGCCCCGTCCATCTGGCGGGCGAAGTCGTAGGTGACGACCTTGTCGGCGATGGTGGCCTCGAGGGCCTTGACGATGTCGTCAGCGGCGTCCTGCCAGCCCAGATGCTCGAACATCATCACCCCGGAGAGCAGCACCGAGCCGGGGTTCACCTTGTCCTGGCCCGCGTACTTCGGTGCGGTTCCGTGGGTGGCCTCGAAGATGCCGTGGCCGGTGACGTAGTTGATGTTGGCCCCGGGCGCGATGCCGATCCCGCCCACCTGGGCGGCGAGGGCGTCGGAGAGGTAGTCGCCGTTCAGGTTGGTGGTGGCGATCACATCGAACTCGTCGGGACGGGTGAGGACCTGCTGCAGGGTGATGTCGGCAATGTTGTCCTTGACCAGGATCTTGTCGCCGGGCTGGCCCCCGCAGTCGTCCCAGCCCACGGCCACCTCGGAGAACTCCTCCTTGACCAGGTCGTAGCCCCAGTTGCGGAAAGCGCCCTCGGTGAACTTCTGGATGTTGCCCTTGTGGACCAGCGTCACGGACTTGCGGTCGTGGGACAGCGCGTAGTTGAGCGCGGCACGGATCAGACGCTTCGACCCGGTCTCCGATATCGGCTTGATACCCACGCCGCTGTCGGCCCGGATGTCCCAGCCGAACTCGTCGTGGAGCATCTGGATCATCCGCTTGGCCTCGTCGGTGCCCTCCTGGACCTCGAGACCGGCGTAGATGTCCTCGGTGTTCTCCCGGAAGATCACCATGTCGACCAGGTCGGGGCGCTTCACCGGCGAAGGCACACCCTGGAACCAGCGGACCGGGCGGAGGCAGACGTACAGGTCGAGGATCTGGCGCAGCGCCACGTTGAGCGAGCGGAACCCGCCGCCGATCGGGGTGGTGAGGGGGCCCTTGATGCCGATCAGGTACTCACGGAAGACGTCGATGGTCTCCTGGGGCAGCCAGTCCCCGGTCTCGTTGAACGCCTTCTCACCGGCCAGGACCTCTTTCCAGGAGATGGTCCTCCCGTACTTCTCGGCCGCCGCGTCGAGCACCAGCTTGGCCGCCGGCCATATGTCGACCCCGGTGCCGTCGCCCTCGATGAAGGGGATGATCGGCTCATCGGGCACGGACAGGGTGCCGTCCGGCAGCATGGTGATCTTTTCGGCCATGGATGCTCCTTGACTGGACCCTCGGAGTCGGTTCGACCTCGGGGGAGGTCTCTCAGAGGGGCTCGGGTTCGACTGAGTACTCGACGGGGGGCGCCGACCAGGTCGGTGGCCCACAGGTCGCCCAACACTACCGGCGGGCGCGGGCCGCCGGCCAAAGGCCCCGCCCGGGGGGGCTGGACCCCGGGGCCGCTGAGGGTCCGTTCACCCGGACCGGCACGGGGCGGGCGGTCAGGGGCCTTCCGCGCGGAACAGCACCGAGCCCGAGCGGCCCGGCTCGGCGGTCCCGGGCACCACGAGGAACGGGGCGCTGGCCGTGGCCGGATTTCCCTGAACCGTGGCCTTCGCCTGACGGGGGCCCAGGATGTCGGGACGCAGAATGGATATGCGACGAGGAGGCAGGTTGCCGTGGCTGTCCGCGGTCTCGGTGAAACGTCCCGACCCCTGCGACCACGCCACCGTCACATTGCCCCCGGGCGGGAAGCCGGCACCAGTGATCTCCACGATCGTCCCGGGGTCGCCGACGGTGGGGACCAACACGATGGTCGGGCGGTACGTGCTGCCCGGCGAAGCCGGCTTGGTGGTGGAGGTGGTGGTCGCGGCCGAGGCGGGGGGAGTCGTGGGCAGCGGAGGGGGAGGCTGGCCGGGTGGGGCCACCCCGACGGCGATGGAGGCGCGGGCGCTGGCGCTGGCCTGCAGATAGGCCGTCGTGCCCGGCCCGTTCACCGCCCCGAGACCTCCGGGGGCGGGGGGCAGCGAGTTGGCCGCGGCGTCGGTCTCGGTCACGGTCACGACGTAGCTGCCGGCCACCCCGAAGGTGTGGGTGACCGTCGGCCCCGACGTCGAGGCCGTCGTGCCGTCCCCGAAGTTCCACGCGAACCCGGTGATGCTGCCGTAGGCGACCGACGACGGCGACGCGTCAAGGGTCAGCGGAACGCCGGCCGTCCCTGATGCCGGGGCAAGGGCCGCCGCCGGCGCCTGGTCGGGCGTCACCGCGATGTTCCGGGGACCGACAGGACGCGACGTGCCGAGCGAGATACTCGCCGGGCCGACGGACATGGTGGAGGTGGATATCGGGTAGACCAGGTCGGCTGCCGCCCCCGTCAACGGGGATACGCTCTGGCCGGCAGCCAGGAGGGTTCCCCCGTCGGGAAGCAGGGCCAGGCCGACCAGACCGCCCTGGCCGTTGGGATCAGCTGTCAGCGGCACCGTCACCACGCCGGAGCCGGCGCTGCCCCCTATGGCCAGGCTCTCGACCCACGAGGGCGACCCGGGCCCCCCGGTGCCGCCGACGTAGGCGGTCCCTCCGTCGCGGCTGACGGCGATGCTGTCGGCGTAGAGGAGAGCGCCGATGGTCACGAACCAGTCGGTCGTCGAGTTGGCCCCCAAGGGCAGTGCCAGTCGGTAGGTGACCCCCTCGTCGGAGTTCTGGGCGGCCACCACCACTTCCCCCCCGCCAGGCTCGACGGCCAGATCGCGAATTTCGAACGACGACTCACCGGACCAGTAGCTCGCAGCACCGCCGGTCACCGCCAGCGAGGCCAGGTAACCGCCCAACCCGACGTTGCACCCGGCGACGAGGGTCGACCCGTCGGGGGTCACGGCGAGGGAATCGCAGGTGCTCACCGCGCCGGGGACGGCCACCGAGCCGATCACCGTCGACGTGGGGGGCGCCGGTCCGAGGACGAGCGAGTAGACGGTGCCCCCCGACGAGACGCCGAAGGCCCGCATGGGGTCGAGAGGATCCATGGCGTAGGCGACCGGCGCGATACCGCTGATGAACCCTGCCGGCGCGCCACTTGGCACCTCGAAGATGCTGACGTAGGGCGGCAGGTAGGCCACCGTCGACGGTCTGATCACCGTCGCCACCCCGAGAGTGGCCGTCGTGTTGAGCGCGGTCGCCCCCACGGTGGACGCCCCGCCCGTGTTGATCACACTGGCCGGCGGGGATCCCAGGGCATTGGCGGGGAGGGCCAGCTCGCCCGCGCCGTTGGTCACGTAGACGCCGTAGGCCGCCCCGACCGTCCCGGCCGTCGCCCGACCGGAGCGGTCGAGGACCACCGGCAGCAGCGAGCACACCAGGGCGGTCGCGCCCAGCGCGACGACCCAGCGCCTCGAAGGCCGGCCCGCGACCCGGGGGATCAAGTGCTTCTCACCAGGTTCCCGGCGTAGTAGACCCCGGGGTGGCACGCGGCGCTGCAGCCCGAGACGGTCATGACCATCTTGTCCCCGCTGTTGAACACCGTCGGCGAGACCCAGTGGTAGTCGAGGTCGCGGAAGTCGGCCATCGACCACTGCATCAGGACGGTGCCGTTCCGGGAGAAGGTGAGCGTGCCGTTGTCACCGCCGGCGTTCTGGATCAGCATGTCGGTGACCTGCAGGGTGCGCCCAGCCGGCACGGTGTAGATCGTCAGGGTGCTGTTGCCCGACGCCACGCTCGAACCGTCGACGGTGACCGCCGCCGAAGCGGTCCCCGTCGAGGGTCCCACGGCCGATGACGAGCCGGCGGTGGACGGGCTGGTCGAGGTGCCCGCTCCCGAAGATCCCCCACCGGCGGACGACCCGTTGCCGCCTCCCGAGCCGCTCCCCGACTGCCCCGTCGGCAGGCCGGCGGCCGCCAGGGACTGGTTGGCGGCGTCCTTGGCGGTGGAGCGGACCGCGGGCTTGACCAGCACGAACCAGAGGAGCACGGCGAGGGCTGTCAGCGCCACGACCGCGGCGGCCAGAGCCGTCGCCCAGCGGGGCAGCAACGGCCCCTGCACGAACGTCCCGTCGGTGCCGAGCTGGGCCGGGTGGGACCCGCCGCGACCGGCCAGCGACAGCTTGTAGGGCCGGGTCCGGGAAGGGCCTTTCCAGAATGTCCGGACGGGGTGGATGCGGACACGGACGAACTCGGCTCCGCCAGGGGGCACCGACACCACCGCCGGCCTGAACGCGAACCTGAGCTCCGCGCTCGGGTCGGTCCCGGAGAGCTCGGCCTCGTAGGCGATGTTGGACCGGTTGTCCAGGGCCAGCCGGGCCAAGCCGGCCCGCCGCCCCTGCACGACACGGGGCAGCAGCTCCATGGTCACGTCGCTGAAGGGAGCGATATCGAGGGTCCCCTCCTCGGCGGCGCTGCCTTCGGCGTCCTCCGAGGAGATGGCCTTGACCCCGAACGCCACGACCCCGGCCGGCACCACCGAGGTCCTCGGGGGGGCGATGATGACGTTGACCGTTCCGGTGGCCTCGGGGAAGAGGGAGAGTGATTCGGGCGCGAAGGTCACCCACGGCGCCGCCGGGCCGAGCGCTTCGAAGGTGAAGCGGTCGACCACATCTGCGTTGTTGCGAACCGTGACCGCAGTGGTCAGGGTCTTGCCCGGCTCGACCGCCAGCACCGTACCGGCCAGCTGGATCTGCGCCCCCATCGAACCTCCATGTCAGAACGATCAGAAGACGACGATGACACTCCGAGCGGCCGCCCGGCGACTGGACGGCCAACAAATAGCCGTTCGTCCACCACTCCGGTCGCCTCGGTGAGCACCGTCGGTGGCCACCCCGGTCGTTGGCGCGCCGGGGGCTGGGTCCCCGGGTCCCCGGCGCCCCGGGTGGAGAGCACGCCGGGTGCCAGGACAGGAGTTGACCGGCGACCGGCCCCGGTCAGGTCTTGGTGAAGAACTCGATCTCGGCGATGGAGACGTTCTGACCGGTACCGGTAGCGGCGTACACGCTCTGGATATTGAACGTTACCGACGTGGCCCCGTCAGCCGACACGCTGAAGGTCTGGAAGCTGGCGGAGTCGGTCACGGTCAAGGTCTTGGTGACCGTCTTGGCTCCGTGGAACACCAGCTCGATCTTCTCCGGACGCGGTTCGGTCTCGTAGGACTGTGGAGTGTCCTGGTCACCGATGTGCAGCCCGATCTTGGCCACGTTGGTGGCCTGGGCGAACTGGACGGTGAGCGACTGCCCGGTAACCGTACCGGCCGACTGCCACGACGTGTTGATCTCGCCGTCGATGGCGTTGATGGGGGGGTGTCCGGCGGCCGAACTGGTGGCCGTGGCGGCGTGGGCGAAGAACTGGTTGTATGTCGGATGCACCTGCCCCACCACGTCGTGGTAGTAGCGGACGGCGCGGGCGTGCAGGCTCTTGTGCCACGGACCGATGAACGTCAGCACGACCACGGCGATGATGGCCAGGACGATGATGGTCCCGATACCTCGTGTCAACCACCCACCGTGACCGCCGATGGCCCGGCGCCGCATCTTGGGCCGGTCGCCCGCCTGGCGCTGCTTCTTGGTGAGCAGCTTGCGCCACAGGGCCTTGTACCAGGGGAGCTGGAACACCGCCGCCTCGACGAGCGAACCCCCGCAGCGACGGCAGAATTTGCGGGAGGGGTCGTTGCCCTCCCCGCACTGGCCGCACACCTTGTCGCCGGGGTTCATCTGGCGGGTCGAGGGGGCCTTCTTGGCCACCGGGCGCGCTTTGGTCGCCTGGGGCTTCACGGCCTGGGGTTGCACCGCGGCCGGCGCGACCGGTCCCGGCTGTCCCCCGCCCGCCGTCGCAACGGCACCGGCTGGGGCGGCCGGGCCGGGCTGGACCGGGCCGCCGGGCTGGATCGGGCCGCCGGGTTGGACCGGGCCGCCGGGTTGGACGGGGGCACTCGATTGGGCCGGAGCCGGAGTCTCGGTCACCGTCGTCCGCTTGGGTGCTCCAGGGGCGGAAAGGCCGGGCCCGGGTGTTGCCGGAGCGGGGGTGGCCGCGGCCGGCGGGGCGGGCGCGGCTGAAGGAGCGGGGGCCGCCGGCGGGGCGGACGGCGGGACCGCAGGGGCGGGCGCAACCACCGGCGACGGCGGGGCCGGGGAGGCCGGAGCCTCTCCGGCTGGCGCGGCCGCCCCTCCGGGGGCCGGCGGGACCAGATCCGACGAGGCCGCGGAGGCCTCCGATCCAGTCGACGGCGGGGCCGGGACCCCGGCGCTCGCCGGGCCGCCGACATGGCCCGACAGGCCACCTCCGGCGACCGGGGCGGCCACTGCGCCGGGGGTGGGGGGCTCCGGCTCGACCGAGGCGGGCGCGACCTCCTCGACCGCCGTGGCGGCCGGCCCGGCGGCGACCGGCGCCCCCGTAGCGGGGCTGTCGCCGATGCCGATCACTTCCTTGACCCGATCGATGATGCCCACATGGGCCTCGGTCTCGGGCTCGGGTTCGGGTTCGGGTTGAGGGGCGGGAGCCGGGGCTTGCGCCGCGACCTTCTGGCCTTCCCATTCGAGGAAGCTCGCGCACGAGCCGCAGAACGTGTCGGAGTCCTCGTTGTGGAACCCGCATCGGCTGCAAACAATCACTCGGACGGCTCCCTTCCCTCCGGAACGATCCCGACCCGGAGGCTTCTTCGAAACATGCACAGTTGCGCCCATCGGCGCGGCTATCGGCTGAGGCCCGATCCTGGCAGATTAACCACCGGGATGCGATTACCCGCCGGCCCAGGGCCGGCTACAGATACCGGGCGATCTCCGGTGTGAACTTCTTCCACCAGTCGGGCGCCAGACCGCCCCACCGCAGCGGCGGTCCGGTCACCAGAGCGGGGATGTCCATCCACGTGGGGGGCGTCTCGGCGGTTGCGTAGATGAAACCGCCACCCTCCTGGCCCGATTTGGCCACCCCCGGAGCGGCCACCATGACCCATCTACCCTGCAGGTAGTCCGACGCCGACACCGCGGCGCCGAAGCGGTTGCCCGGTTTGCCCGGCAACGCGGCCAGTTCCTCGTCGAGTTGGTACCCGTCCTCGGCCTCGGTGAAGCGGAACGCCGAGCCGGGGCCGGCCCCGGGGGCGCCGACCGCCAAGGTGGCCGACTTCACCCCCGGCGGGGTCTCGGCGAAGGCCACCGCGGCACCGAAGTTCCCGCCGCCCACCGAGCCGTAGAGCCGCTTCTCGGAGTCCACGAACGAACCGTCCTGGAAACCGAACAGCCACACCGCCCCGGTGTCTTCGACCTGATCATCGAAGTTCGGATCGTTGGGGGCTCCGACGGCCAGCACCGACCCGCCGGTCAGGGCCACTGCGGCTCCGAAGTTCTGCGTCTTGAAGTCCTCCGCCATCGGGAAGCTCGGCACCAGCGGTTCGCCGAATTTGAGGGAGGTCCAGGTGCCGGCCTCCGAGGTGCGGGCCACGTAGACGGCGCCCTGGCCCTCGCCCGCCCCCGGGGCTCCCACGGCCAGGGTCACGGTCCCGTCCGACCCGCCGGCACCGTCGGTGGACATGGATATGGCCACGCTCGCCCCGAAACGGTCGCTGTCGGTTCCCGCCGCGTCCGGGTTACGGATGGGCGAGGTGTTCCACGGCTCGTTGGACTTGCGCAGCCCCTTGAACACCAAGACCTGTCCCGGCGCCCCGGCGCCCACCGGCGGCGCCGCTCCGGGAGCGCCGACCGCCACGTAGTGCTCCCGGCCGTCGCTGCAGTGGGCGACGGACACCCCGAAACGGTCCCCGGGGGCCGACTTGGGGTACGACAGTTCGGAGATGACCGGCTGGGCGGTGTAGCTCCACGCCCCGTACGGGGGGGTCAAGACCAGGACCCGGCCGGGGGTGGTGGGGTCCCCCGCCGCTCCGACCACCAGCGTGTCGCCGAAGGCCACCAGGGAGGACCCCACGCCGCGGATCTGCTCCGACCCGGAGATCTTGGCTCCGGCCATCACCCCCACGTAGCCCCAGGCGTTGCGCTCCTCCGAGTACATGTAGATGACCACGGCTCCCCCACCGCCGAGGGCGTCAGGCGTGCCCACTGCCGCGACGCGGGTGCCGATGGCCACCGAGATGCCTGGGGTGTCGGCTGCGGTCTCGGGATCGAACAGCGGGAAGTACTCGAGGGATTCGTTCACCGGCATGGGAAAGGCTCCTTGTCCAAGGCTTGCTCAGGAGGTGCGGTCGGCAGCCGACGCGGCTGCGACCTCGGCTCGTGCGACCTGCTCGCGCAGAACGTCGAGCGGCGGGATGGCGACCACCCGACCCAGGCCGTCGAACACCACCGAATCGGCCACCGCCGGGAAGTGATGTCGGCTCACCCGGACTATGTCGTCGGGGTTGGGCACACCGAAGTGGCCGCGGTAGGCGCAGGCGAAGGGGTCGTAGTAGGAACACTTGAGGGGGCGCTCGGGCTGACCGTACACCGAGCAGCGGTTGCCGTCGAGATGCCGGCAGGTGGCGTGCACGATCACCGCCCAGCCGGTGTCAGCCAAGCCGATCTCGACGTTCGGGAACCCGATGCAGTAGCGCAGGAACTCCACCTGTGACGAGGTCTGGGGCAGGCCGCGGTCGAACACGAGGGTCCGGCAGCACCAGGCGCCGCAACCCTCGCACGGATCGGAGACGGCGGGCGAGCTGAAACGGTGGAATTCCCCCCGACGGTCCCCGGCGTCGGGCTTGTGGCCGAGGACCACCGACCGCCACTCCTCCGCCATGGGATCGGGCCCGCGGGCGGGCGCCGGGCGGCGTTCGGTCGGCAGAGCGGCCAGACCGGCGAGCAGGTCGTCCCAGGCGGGGAAACCGCTGATGCGACGGTCGTCGTCGAAGGTGATCTGCTCGGCCAGCCAGGCCATCCGGTGGGCGTCGAGGAGGGGCTTCTCGGCGTGGAGGTCGGTGGTGAACACCTTGCGGTAGCTGCAGGTGTGCGACTGGTAGGTGATGCAGACCGCCGGCTGCAGAGCCGACCCGTGGACCTGGCACAGCCCGCGGTCCACATCGAGGTTGCCGCAGGGCTGGTAAAGGTACACATCCACTTGGCGGTCGGGCCGGATCGCCAACAGGATCCCCTCGAAGTTGAGCAGGAAGGTGGCGTAGTCCACATCCATGATGGTGTCCATCCGGAAGTCGCGCAGCAGGAGGTGGGTGCAGCAGGGAGAGCTGGTACAGCTGCTGCACGGGGGGGCCAGCGCCTCCCGGTAGCTGAGCGTCGGCGGTCCCGTCGACAGCTGGACCGGCTGCCCGGACGGGTTGACGGATCCAGCCACTAGCCCACGCTCCTACCGCCGGCCAGCCACTTGCCGACCCGATTGGCCACCTTGGTGGTGCCCTTGTTGGCGGCGACGCCCGCCTTCTTGAAATCAGCCGCCGCCCTGCTCGACTTCACCGCCTGCTTCGCTCCACTCATGTCCTTGCGGATGCCCTGCGCATCCCGGCCAATCGTAGACTTGAGGGGGGCCAGGCGCTGCTTGGTGAGGTTCTTCTCCCGCAGCAAGGCGCTCTTGGTGGGGGCCAGGGCCTTCATCGCGGCCTTCTTGTCAGCTCCGGCGACCTTCTTCACCGCCTGCATCTCCTTGCTGGCCAGCTGACGACCCGGGGCGGAGGTCTGCGCCGCCCACTTCTTGGCCGCCGACGCGTCCGACTTGGCCGCCGACGCGGCCGACTTGCCCGCCGACCGGGCGCTGGCGAGGAGCTGCTTGGACTGCGTAGCGGCCGGATTCAGGTTCTTGGCCTGCTGGGTCTTCTGGCGCAACAGGGCGCTCTTGGTCGGGGCCAGGGCGGCCACGAGCTTCTTCTTGTCCGCTTGGGCGATGCCCTTGAGGACCTGCTTGTCGTGCTTGGCCACCTCCTGGAGCGGGGCGGCCGCCTGCTTGGCCTTGGCTACGTCCTGGGCCTTGACCTGTTTGGCCGCCGCTTTCATCCGGTCCAGACCGGGGACGATCTCCTTGGCCGCCGACTGCTTGGAGCGCAGCAGGGCGCTGCGTACGGGCGCGGCCCGCGCCGCCATCTGCTGGCGGATTATCTCCCTCCGGATCTGGGCACCCTCCGACAGCCCCTTGAAGTCGCCCTTCGAGGCGGCGTCACTGACCATCCAGAAGGCCACGGGAACGGCCACCACCCCGGCGATCCCGGCCGCCCCGGCCGCCCCGCCCCGTCGCGACCGGCCGCCGGCGCCGGCCCGGCCAGCCGCCGGTCCCGACGCGCCCGGGAACCGGCCCGGGGTCATGTGCGACTCGAACCCCGGCCTCGTTCCGGGATGGGGTTCAGCGCGCTTGGCGCCCGAAGCCGCTTTGGCGCCGGGAAGTTTGCCGACGCCGGGCAGGCCCTTGACGCCCGGCGCCTTCAGCCCGGCGACGAGCTTGCCCGGCCGAGGCGGGTCGGGATGCGCCACCGGTCAGTCCGTCGCCTCTTCGTCGTCGATGCGGCTGTCGGCGGGCGCCTCGAGCTCCTCGGTGTCGCCCGGGGTCTGGGGGGCGAGCTCGATGTACTCCGAGCCGGGGAGGGCGACGGCTCCGGGAGCACCCACGGCGCCATGCTCGCCGGTGTCGCCGGCGGCCTGGACCTCGGTCCCGCCGGCCACCAGCTCCAACTCGAAGGGCACGTGGGCGGGCCGGTTGGCGTCGATGATCCGGGCCAGCGTGCCCCGCCGGATATCGGCGTCGTCGTCCACCTGGAGGCGCACCCTCAGGTAGGGACGCGACGTGCCGGGCAGCGCCGAGCCGGCGTTCTGGGACCAGCTGCAGCCCCCGTTGTCCTCGACCGTCGGCGTGACACCGGAGTACAACTCGACGTGGGATACGAGCGAGGCGATGGACCCCCGCAGCCGGTAGAGACCGACGGCCTCCAGGATCAGCCGACGCCGACGCTCGACCGTCCAGGTCTCATCCACGTCGAGGCCGACCCACCCGGCCAGCCAGTCGATGAAGTCCTCGGGGGCCAGAGCCGGGTCGAGATAGGCGTCGAAGCAGTCCAAGGTGTTGAACACCGGGGCCAGGACCTCGTCGAAGGCCGCCAGGAGCCGGCCACAGAACTCGTCCTCCTGGAGCGAGGCCGGGACCTGCTCGATCAATGGACGCGGTGTCGGGAGGCCCTCGACCCAACCACGGCCCGCGGCGGGGCCGACCTCGACTTCGGGCGCGGTTGGATGGCCCGCCTCCGGAAGGACCATGGACACTACGCCGACTCCTCCACCCGGACCTGGTGCTGGTAGGAGAAGACCAGCGCGTTGGGGGCGACCTCGACGCGCTGGGCGGCGGCCCCCCGCTCCCCGGTGATCGGGTTGGCGGCGAACAGCCGCACGTCCTCGACCAGCTCGGTGCCGGGCAGACGCTGCAGCAGGGCGTAGATCTCCCCCATGTGCACCGGACGGCCGAAGGCCCACCCGTTGCCGTCGAGCCCGCCGGTGATGGGGTGGAGGTAGGCGTAGAGAGCGTCGGTTGCGGTCCGCTGCAGACGGCCGGGGTCGGCCCACGGCCGGGCCTTCATCATGGCCACGACGGTCACGCCCTGATAGGCCGGCGGCTCCACCAGCACCCGCGAGCCGATGGTCCGACGTCCATCGAGGAAGGTGGCGATGTTGGCCAGGGTTTCGGCCGGGGGCACCAACTGCTCGAAGGACAGGCGACCGTCCTCGTCGTCGGCGACGGCGGGCACCACCAAGACCCTCACCCCGCCGGCCTCGTCGTCTGTGGCGGCCGGAACGGCCTTGATGCGGGCCGCCTCGGGGGCCGCCTCGCGGGCCAGCTGCTCGAAGTCCTCGGCGGTCACGGCCCGGCCGAGGGTGCGCATCACGATCGGGCCCCGGACCTTGGCCTCTTCGATATCCTCCCCGTCGACCCCACCGGTCGCCGGGTAGCGGTTCTCCACCCGGGCCACGTAGGGAATGGTCGTGCGGCACACCCGGACGCTCCCTGCGGCGACGTTGCCCTGGCGCCCTCCTCCGGTGTGGTACCGGCGGACGCGCAGCACCGCGCCCTTGGCGGGAACGGCCCCGTACTGGATGAGGCCGCCGTCAGGGGTGCGGACCGAAGGCCCGAGCAGCAGCTCGCCGGTCACGTAGTCGAGCACGAAGTGGCGGTCTTCGGGTTCGCTCTGGGAGAACTCCTCGACCTGCGACCATTCCTGCCATCCCTCCTCCTCGTCGGAGACCTCGAGGACGACGGGCTCGTCCCACGGCACCACCGGCACGCGCGACACCAGGAAACGCTGGCCGGGCACCCCCTCCGACATGCCGACCACGTCCTCCTCGACGATCTCGGCCTGCACGGAGTCGCAGGTCCCGCCGATGGTCGTAACCTCGATCTGCTTGATCAGAGGTGAGTTGCTGTAGAAGGGCTGACCTTCCTCGGGGGTGGTGGTTCGGGCTCGCACCCAGCCGGCGCGCAGCCCGTGCTCGACCGACGCGGTATGCGACGAAGGGACGTGGAGGACGACCTGGCCGGCCCGGTTGAGGCCGCCGGTGGTGTCCCGATCGAGCTCGCAGGCCACCCAGCTCTCCCCGTCGAAGGCCTCCCAGGCCAGCGGCGGCCAGTCGGGGTTGACCCCGATGCCTTCTACGTTGCAGTCGAACCTCAGGCTGATGGCGCAATTGGGGACAGCCGACGTGAGACCGATCAACAGAACCTCGTCGGGCACGGGCTGAGGTGAGAAGCACGAGAAGGCCGACAGCTTGATCGAGTCGGTGTGGTTGCGCCAGGTGCCTCCCGTCGGGATGGAGCCGACGTACTCCATCTGGCTGGGCACGATGTCGAGGGCCTCGGTGGTGGTGAAGGCCACGGCCGATCCGACGGCCTCGGTGCGCGGCGTGGCCACCTCGACCCCCGCCGGGACCACGACCGTGGTCTCCTGGGGGGCCGACAGCCAGAAGGTCACCCGAGCGGAGGCGGCCGAAGGCGGCAGGAGCCGGACACCGATCAGCTCCAGGAACTTGATGTAGTTGCGCTCCGGCATACGGTTGAGCCGGTAGAGCAGCTGGTCGGTCATGTAGGCGAAGGTCTCGATGAGGGTGATCCCCGGGTCCGAGACGTTGTGATCGGTCCACTCGGGGCAGCGCCTCTGGACCAGGCGCTTGGACTCGTCCACGAGATTCTGAAAGCGGCGGTCATCCAGGTTGGGTGCCGGCAGAACCATCTAGTTCACTCCTCTTCGTTGATGAGGTAGAAGGGGAAGACCAGGTTCCGCGGGTCGTAGGAGCCCTTCTTCTGGTACGAGATGTTTATGTACAGCGTGTTGCGCGCCACTTGGTCGACGGTCACGTCCACCGAGTTGACCTCGATGCGCGGCTCCCAGAACGCCAGTGACCGCTTGACCTCGACCGAGATCAAACCGGCGGTGGTGGCGTCGGCGGGAGCGAACACGTAATCGTGGATGCCGCACCCGAAGCCGGGTCTCATGGGTCGCTCGCCGGGCACGGTGGCCAGGATCAGGCGTATGGCCCGAGAGATGTCGCTGTCCTCGCTGACGAGGGATATCCCACCCGAGGCGTCCGTGCGGAGGGGGTAGCTCCACCCTTTGCCTATGAAGCTCTCGGCCATTTCAGCCCAGCCCCAGGCTGACCGAAGCCCCGCTCACGCTCACCTCGGCGTCGGGGCTGCCGATCGACACCTCGGTGGTGGTGGCGCTGCCCACCGCCACCGATTCGGCGGTGATGCTCACGTTGAGGGTGTCCTCACTGCCGATGGAGATGGTCGGGGCGTCGAGGGTCAGCTCGGCGGTGGAGGCGATCTTGACCACCGCCGCCCCGGTGATCTCGATCTCTCCCAACGAGTTGATGGTGATCTTGGTCTCGTCGCTGTCGAGGATGACCGACAGCGGCGGCGACTCGGCGGGGGCGGTCATGATGCTTATGCCCATCTTCTCGGGCCCGTCGTTCCACTGGATGGTGTGGGCCATGCGCGAGGCGATCCGCCGGTTCCCGACCACCCCTTCGATGGCCGGACCGGGTAGCGGCTTGGCGAGGCCGTTGTAGAGATTGCCGATCACGTACGGGTTGTCCACGGAACCCCGGTCGAAGCCGACCAGAACCTCGTCGCCCACCTCCGGCATCCACAGGAACCCGCTCCCGGCGGCACTGGCCCCGATCTGCATGACCCGGGCCCATGCGCTCACGTAGCCCTCCGACAGCCACGGGAGCATCACTTTGACCCGCCCCTGGCCCTCCTCGTCCATATTGTCCACCACCCGGCCCACCACCAGTCCCGTTATGGTCGGGCGTATCCGGTCGTTGGGTGCCTCACCGGAGCTCAGGGCCAGCAGGGAGCGGTCCTTGTACCCACCGGCGGTGACCCAGGTGGTGTAGCCACCGCCTTCGTAGTCGAAGACGTGACGGGCCGCAGAGCAGACGTAGTAGCCGTCGAAGGGCTGGCCGGCCATCCCTACGGTCACGGCCTCACCGGCCAGGATGGACGCGTTGCCGATGCACTCGCCCTCGATCTCGGCCAGGGACCCGGCGATATCGGCGGCGATGGACTCGGCATAGGTCTCGGCCGGCCCCTCGTCATCGAAGGGGCGGCTGGCGTCGAAGAACGGCTCGGCCCCGAATTCCTCGGCCACTGCGGGCGGGAGGGTCGCGGGGTCGATGCTCTGGGAGCTGGAGGGCACCGTGGCGAACACCCCCATGAGTGGAAGTTCCTCGTCGGGTTTGTAGCCGGTGACGGTCACCGCGGGGACCTGCTCGGCGCCGTTCACCACCGCCCGCAGCTTGATGAGGTTGGTGCCCAACACGAGTTGGGTACCCATGGGCGGGACCATGTAGGTGAGCGAGGGGGGATCGGTCTCCTCGGGCCTGGTCATGGGGCCGAAGTTGAACAGGCCGAGAGCGTCGCAGTAGGCCACGCAATTCTCCCGGGCGGCCAGCTGCTGGATGAACACCCACGAGCTGACATTGGCCTGGGTGAGCCACGGGTAGACGTTGGTGGTCGGGACGATCTCACCCGGTACCAGACCGGCCTGGGCCACCAGCATGGTCACCACGTCCGAGGCGGTCATCTCGGGGTAGGCCATGGTCTTGGTGCCGTGCATCAGGCGATGCGACTTGTCCATGCCCTTGACCACCGTGAGGGTGTCCCCGTGTGAGTGCTCCACCTCGACCGAGGTGACCTCGCCGGTGATGAGGGGGGTCGGCACACCGTTGCTGCTGACTGCCACGTTGAGCGGTACGGCCAGCTGGAGCCCTCCCGGCAGGAGAATGTCGTCAGGGTAACCCCTGAAGACCAACTTGGCCTGCGACGGCACGTACATGGTGCTGTCGACCTCGACGTGGACGAGCTGCTGCTGCACGAGGGGGTTGAGCGGCACGAAGTCGACCAGGACCTGGCACTCCGAGCTGGTCACACCTCCGAACATCTAGACCGTCTCCCCGAGGAGGGTCTGGGCATCCCGCTTCTCCGGAATGAGCAGGACCATCCCCGTCTTGACCCTCATGGGATCATCGATGTCGTTGGCCTCGGCCAGCGCCCGCCAGTAGTTCGGGTCCTCGTACTCCTGATAGGCGATGGAGGCCAGGGAGTCTCCTTCCACCACGGTGCGGGTACGGCGGGTGGCCAGACCCCCGGAGGTCGGGTTGGTCCCGGGCAGGTTCCCGAGCGGCACGGACATGAGGGTGACCGTGGCGGTGGCCCTGGTGGGCACCCCGAGCAGGAAACGCTCGTGGCTGATGGACAGCTTGGTGATCACCGCCTGGTCCATGATGACGTTGGCCCCCCAGCCGAACATGACCATGGGAGGCCGCCCCTGGCCCTGTCCGAGGGATATCAAGGTGGGGTTCATCATCACCTTGAGCTGCTCGATGACCGCCGTCGGCGGCACCGGCGGGATGGCAAAGGCGTCGAGCTGGATGGCCACGTTCATGCTGGACGGTCCGGTGCCGATGTAAATCTGCCCACTGCCGCCGGGGCGAGACGGCAAGCTGTTCTTGCGGAAGCGGGCTTCGATGTCCTCTTTCAGCCCGGACGGGTTGTACTGGAAGGTGATGGGCGGTAGCGGGTAGTCGGTGGTCTGCAGGTAGGCGCTGACCGCGCTGGAGGCGATACCGGCGGCGTTTGCTGGGTTGGACATTGTTCGAACGACCTTCCTCGGCTACAGGAAACCCTGATGGTGAAAGGAGAGCTCCTCCATGGCGATGGTGGCGGTACCGGCCGTCGAATCGAAGGTTGGTCCCTTCCACGATTCGGGGGTGACGCCCAGCATGTCCCAGACCGCAATGGTCCTCCCCGCCTGGTCCATGCAGGTGATCTGCGCGGTGGTCGGGATCGGCAGCATGTGGTAGGCGGTGATCCACTCCATGGCCACCCGGCAGTCGCTGGTGAGCGGTCTCTGCAGGGTGATCTTGGTGTACGTCAGGCTCTTGGGGAGGTGGTGCTCGATGAGGGTCATTCCCTGCTCGCTGCGGGAGTCGTAGCCGAGGGTGATACCGAGACCGGAGCACTTGCTCCAAGAACCGAGATCGACGGCGTCAACCTGGACCTTGAAGAAGACACTGATGCCTACCGCGTCGTTGTAGCGAATCCCGGCCTGCATGGGTGTCGGGATCAGCGGCGCGTAGGAGGGGTTGAAGTGGTCGAGCCCGACGTTGGCGAAGTCCTGGGCTCCGGCCGCCGATTGCTCGTACTGGGCGTTCCCCTCGGACTCGGCCTGCCCGGCGGACTCCTCCGGGCCGTCACCGGAATTGGAGAAACTCTGGGCGCCGGCCGCGCTGTGCTCGTACTGGGCGTTCCCCTCGGACTCGGCCTGCCCGGCGGACTCCTCCGGGCCGTCACCGGAATTGGAGAAATCAGGCCCGCCGCCTCCTGCGTCGGACATCTGCTACCACCTCCTGTAGTGATCGGTCAGCAGGCCGGCCCGTTCCCGGTCCTCCCGCAGTTCGCCGCGCAAGCGGTACCTGATCCACGGGTACAGCCACCTGCTCAGGTTGGACAGGTCCTCGTCACTCGGTCGCTCCAACTCGCCTTCGCCGACCCCGGTCTGCGGCACGGGGGGCTCCGCTACGGTCGCCTGAGCGGGAAGGTCCTCCCCGGCTCGTTGGACCGCTCCTACGGCCACCGGGGCGGGGGCCGACATAATCGGTGCCAGCGCCGGAGCCGGACCCTGGAACGGCTGGGTCACAGGTCCCCCGCTGGTGATCTCCGAGAGCCGCTCGAGGATGGTGTTGGCCAAGGCGTCGGCGTCGAGACCAGGCGAGCCGGGGCCGGCCAGCGGCAGGGGCACTCCCGTCGACCCCGCCTCGGACGGCGAGTTGAGCACCCCGGTCCAGGTCGTCGGCCGCGGGCCGCCCGGGGGCGGTTCGATGGTGCTGCGGATCACCGGGCCGGTGTTGAGGGTCATCTCCGCCTGGAGCGCCTGGGCCTCCAGCACCTGGCCGGCGGGTGAGTCCTCGGACGGGAGGCTGCTGCCGAAACGGGCTCTCTGCGCCACATGGGTCAGCTCGTGGGTCAGCAGGGCTCGGCCCGGGCCTACGTCCAGGCTGCCCACCGATGCCGGGATGACGACCCCTCCATCGCTGGTGATGGCCCTGGCCCGCAGGCGGGCTACCTCCATGGCACCTTGGGGGCTACGGTCGATCGGGACCCCGGAGAGGTCGACCCCGAAGCGCTGGCCGACCACCTGGCGGGCCTGCTGCCCCTCCTGGGTGGATCCCTCCCCGGTCTCGGCTTCGGGAAACGTCAGCGGTTCGGCTCCGAGCAGGGGGGCCTGGTAGCCGCCGTCGTCGGGCAGATCAGCCGGGACCAGACCGACCGGGGGCCGGCCCAGCGGTTCGAGGCGGGCGAGCGGGAGCTCGCTGCCGGCGTAGACCGGCGGCGGGGGAAAAGCCCGCCTGACGGCAACGGCGGGCATGGGGGCCAGGCCGGGGGACGGCTCGGCTCCGGGGCCGGCGGGCACCCCGAGCGGGGAGCCAAGAGACCCGGGCAGCTGGTTGCGGCTGGCGGCGGCGATGCGTCCCTGCAGAAGGTCGCGCGACATCCGGAGCTGCTGGTCGCGGGTCATCCTGGTGATGTCCCAGGGGGTGGCGGTGGGCGGCAGGTGCTCCATCGGCTCGCCGAGACCGCGTCGGGTCGGGCTCGGCGACGGCAGGACCAGCGGCGTGGTCGTGGCGGTGCTGTCCGGGCCAACGTCTGGGGCGCTACCGGCCCGGACGTCACTGGCGCCGGCCGGCGGCGTAACCTGGCCGAGCAGCGGCACCACCACGCCGACGTCGGCCGGGGGCGCAGCGGGGCTGGCGGCGGGCTCGACGGAGGCGATCGGGCCGCCCGTCGGCGCATCCCCGGCCGAGGGTGCCGGGACGTCCGGAGCGGCGCCGGCCTCGGCGGCCGTCGGCCCGGGTTCGACCGGAGCGGGTTTGGCCGCCTCCCCCAGTACTTCCGAGGCGGTCGGCGGCCCGTCGAGACGGCGGATCCGAGTCCCACCCGCTCCTGCTCGCACCGGGCCCGAAGCGGTGGCCAGGGGAAGATCACCCGACGCCCCGGGACCTCCGGGCTCGCCGACGTCGGCCCCGATCAGAGGGACGACCGGGGTGAGGGGTGCGGGGTCGGACCCGGCGAGTGGCCGGTCACCGACGAGTCCGGTGGTTGCCGGCGTCGCCGTCGCCGGCGCGGCGGGACCGGGGACGGGCCCGGTGGAGGGCAGGGCCGCGGACTCCCCGGGGAGCGTCGCAGCTGGCGGGGCCGTCGCGGCCGAGGCGCTCGGCGCGCCCGTGACCGGCGGGGCCGGCTCGTCCGCCTGGTTGGCCAAGTCCTGGGCGGGCGGCGCGCCTGACCCGGGTGGGGAGGCGATGGTGCGCACCTCGCTACGAGGCAGCGGGGACGACGGAAGGCTGGCGAGCGGCATGTCGGCGGGGACGGGTGCCCGCATGAACCGCCCCAGCTCGGGTTCGGGGGCCAGCGGGACGGTGATGGGCGGGCTCGGCGCGACGAGCGGTTGCCGCCCAATCAGCTCGGCGGACTCCTCGGACTCCTCGGACTCCTCGGACGGCTCGGGCCGGAGGTCGGTCGCACCCACGTGGTCGCTGGAGCCCGAAGGGCTCCCGAGGGGGGCCTCAGGTCCCGGCGCGAGGACCGCTTCGGGGTCGACCGGCACTGCCGGGGTCACGCTCTCGTCGGGCGTCTCAGGGCGGAGCGGGGCCAGTTCGGGCTCGGCCGGCACGGCGTCCCTGGGGTCGGCCCATTCGATTCGCCGGGTGGTGTAGCGGTCCCGCCGGCGAGGCCGGTCCTGGTCGGCCACAGGCGGCGTGGCCAACGGGAGGCTGGCCGCCGGTGCCGGCGACCCGTCCGACGTCGGCGCCGGCTCGACGGGCGGAGCAGGCGTCACCACAACCAGGCCCTCGATGATGCCCGTCGGAGCCGAATCGGTGACCAGGTGACCCATCTCAGCGATGAAGCGGGCGGGGGGCTGCCACGAGACCAGGGACCGGTCGAACTGCTTCGACACGATGTCGGGCATCGGCGGCAGGGAGAGCGGCATGGGCGCCACCTTGGCCCATTCCGGGACCCGGTGGAGGTCCGAGGCGCGGATCACGGGCCCCCTGTCGGCAGGCGGTTCGGTCGGGTTCAGCGGTGTTTCGGGGGCGGCATCCCGGCTGCTATCAGCACCGGAAGGGGCACGGCGCCGGTTGAGCAGGCCCATCGCCGATCACTCCCTCTCTTCGGACAATCGTTGGTTGATCTTGGCTATCTCGGCCACGAAGCGTTGCCGGACGGGGTGCTCGAGATCGAGGATCTCGTCGAGCGACCAGTGGAAGTGGTAGGCGACGTAGGCGACCTCCTCGAACAGGCGGTCCGAGGGGTAGACGCTCATGACGCCCCCTGGCGTCCACCGGCGAGATCGACGGTGAAACGCTCACCGCAGGCGGGGCATTGCACGGCCGCCCGGCTGTGGCCCTCGGTGTTGATCCGCCGGTAGAGGTCCTGGAGGAAGGCCAGGTCCGAGGCGAACAGATTCTCCACCACCGACGCCCGTACGTCATCCTCCTCGAGGGTGCCGAGCCGGGTGATCACCCGGGACAGCAGCACCACCGTGAGGTACGCGGGGTTGCTCCGCACCCGGTCGTCGTAGAGTGGGAGCAGTTCGTCGCGCGCCGTGGCCAGGCGCATCGCTCCGGTCTTGTGGAGCACACCGGCCGGGTCCAGGTAGCCCCGGGGCAACTCGAACTCGAACACCGTGCGCAACGGCTCGGGGCGCGACATCGGGACCGGAGGCCGCTCAGGTGCCACTGGCACCTGAGCGGCCTCGGCGCCCGGCTCGTCCCCTTGGGACGGAGGTGAACCTCTACGCATCTACACGGTTCCGTCGTAGTCGAGGACCTACCAAGCGGGCAGTATCACCCGTTGGTGGCAACTAGTTCCTCGTAGACGATGGTGATGGTCTCCTCGATGGGCGACGAGGTCGAGGCGTTCATGTTGGTCACCTTGAGCTCGATCGGCCAGGCGTTCTTGAAGGTGTACTCCCGAGTGGGGAGCCCCTCCTGGTTGTAGACCGAGACCACACCGTTCTTACGGGCCGTCTTGACGTCCTTGACCGCCATGTTGAACCACACGTCCCAGCTCGGGTCGTCGGTCATCACTCGGGTGATGTTGAGCTGGCCGAGGTAGACCCGGTTACCGGCCCATACCTTGTGGACCGGCTTGCCGTCGAGGGTGTTGGACTTGGTCTCCACCTTCTCGAGCTTCATCGAGAGGCCGTCCACCGATTTGATGCTGCGGCTCTCGATGCCGTCGATGGTGAAACCGAATTTGTGGGTACCGGCTGAGTCGTAGTCGGAAAATCCTGCCATGGTTCCTATAGCTCCTTGGTCTCTACTCGTTCACTAGGGCGGCGCCGCCCGAGTACTGGGACAGACGGAAGATCACGAACTCGGCCGGCTTGACCGGAGCGACCCCGATCTCGCAGACGACCTGCCCGGCGTCGATGCCCTCGGCCGGGTTGGTTTCGGCGTCGCACTTGACGTAGAAGGCCTCGGCCGGCGAGAGGCCGAACAGCGCACCCTTGCGCCACTCGTTGACCAAGAAGCCGGAGATGGTGCGGCGGATCTTGGACCACAGGGCGTAGTCGTTGGGCTCGAACACCACCCAGTCGGTGCCGTTGAGGATCGACTCCTCCAGATAGTTGAACAGCCGCCGGACGTTCAGGTAGCGCCACGCCGGGTCCGACGAGAGGGTCCGGGCGCCCCACACGCGGATGCCGCGTCCGGGGAAGGCCCGGATGCAGTTGATGCCGACGGGGTTGAGCAGGTCGTGCTCGTTCTTGGTGATGTTGATCTCCAAGTTGATGGCACCGCGAACAACCTCGTTGGCGGGGGCCTTGTGGACACCTCGTGAGTCGTCGTTACGGCCCCAGATCCCGGCCATGTGACCGCTGGGGGGAACGAAGATGTTCGTGCCGCTCGACGGGTCGAAGACCTTCACCCACGGCCAGTACAACGAGGCGTACTTGGAGTCGTAACCTGCCTTCTCGACTCGCCACTCCTTTACCTGTTGGGCGTTGAGGCCGGGGGGAGGGTCGAGGATGGCGACCCTGTCACCCATGAGCTCGCAGTGAGCGATCATCGCCAACTGGACCGCTTGGACGCCTTCGAGGTCGATCATCCCCCTCTGGTAGGCGGACATGAGGTCAGGGACGCTGACCATCGTTACCTCGTCGACTGCTTCCAAGCCGCCGAAGCCGGTGCGGTCAGCTGAGTCGCCAACGTAGTCGTCGGGAGCGAGGCTCGTGGTGGCAGGAGCCCCGCCACCAGCGAGGGACACGGTTCCACGCGTCACCTTCTCGGCGCTCACACCGAGGTCTTCGAGGCGTATCAGCTTCGACTGGGCGTTGACGACCGTTACGACGTTCTGGCGACCCTTCTTGGTGGTCAAGTTGTCGAAGGTCTCTTCGACCTTCCCACCGCGTTTGACAACTACCTTGAAGGCGTCCTCGCCGGCGCCTTCGGTCGAGGAGTCGGTCACTTCCACCGAGATATCGTTGCCGGCGGAACCCTCGACGAGAGCCTCGACCCGGAACGCACCGGAGGCGGAGGCGCCAGGGGCCGTCCCGGCGGCCGCCAACTCGGCGCGCGCGGGCGGAGCTGAAGCAGCAACGTCGGTGCCGATGCGAACGACGTAGCAGGCGCCGCCGCCGTTCAGGAAGTAGCCGTATACAGCATGGGCCAGGTACGAGCCCTCTACGAACTCGCCAAAAGTGTTTGTGAACTGACTCCAGTTGGTTACGAGTGTAGGGGCGTTGAACGGTCCGGCTGAGGCCAAGCCCACGAATGCGGCGACCGCGGTGCCCACGCCCTCAATGGGCCGGGAACCGGAGTCCACTTCCTCAACATAGACACCGGGTGACAGGTACGTCGGCATGTGCCTCCTTCTGATGATTGTTGGTTCTATTTTTAGCGCAGTCAGGCATCACTTGGAAGCCTTCGACGGCGCCTGCGGGGAAGAAAAGCTTGCCCTTAAGGGCAGATATTCGAAGGTCACTAGCTGAAGTGCCGTTCGACGGCGGCGGCCGCCGCCGCGTCTGCTTCGCGCTCGTGGCGGTCGCCTGGATCGGAGATCTTCAGCCCGTCCGAGGTCTCGGTGCCTTCCACCGCGCCGTGCGCCTGCTGATTGACGATGTGGTGCACCTCGTGCACAGCTTTGAACGCTCCTTCCATGGTGGTCACGTCGAGACCTTTCGGGGCGACAAGGTGCGGCCCGGAGGCGAACATCTCCGCCCCGACCGATCTTGCGGCCTCCGCCGCCTGGGGACCTTCGTGGAGTTGTATACCCGACGGGTCCCGCCCCGTGGCGGTCTGCACGAAGCGACTGGTCGACGAGTCGAGCGGCCGGCCGGGGGCGGAAACGACGGAACGCACCAGGTCACCTGGGCTCGACAGCATCGACGAAACCGCTGCGTTGCCGGCTCCCTGCTGGAGCCGGGACAAGCCGGGCTCGGCGCCCGGTTGGCTTCGCTCCTGAGACGGTTCGTCGTGTGCCGGCTCGAAAGCGTTCAGGGTTGGGCGGCTTCCGCCTTGTAGCGGGGCGTGACCGGCTGGCCCGTTGGATCCTGCCATCGCATCGCTACCCGCCATGGCGTCGCGCCCCTTCCTTGTGGGCCGGGACTGTAGCCGGATAGTACTGTCCGAACTCGCCGGCGACGACGAGACGACCGAGCTTGCGGTACTCGAGCTGTATGGCTCTTACCAGGTCGTCCATGGAGACGGCCCTGCCGGAGTCAGCCGCAGAGTAGGCGGCCGCCGTGGCTATGCTGCGTATGTTGCCGCCCGAGAGCTCGAAGGACTTGGCGCAAAAGTCGAGGTCCAAGTCGTCGTCTCTGGGCACACCCGGAGCCAGGCAACGTTCCCACAGTGCCCGGCGCTGTTCGACGTCGGGCTTAGGAAAATCGACCACTAAGTCCAAGCGGCGGGCGAAAGCGTCGTCTACGTTGGCCCGCAGGTTGGTTGCGAGTATCGCTATCCCGTCGAAGGTCTCCATCCGCTGCAACAGGTAAGCGACTTCTATGTTCGCGTAGCGGTCGTTGGCGTCGCGGACCTCTGAGCGTTTTCCGAAGATGGCGTCGGCCTCGTCGAAGAGCAAGACTGCGTTGACCCCGTCCGCTTCGGAGAAGATCCTTTCGAGGTTCTTCTCGGTTTCACCGACGTACTTGTCGACAACGGTCGCAAGGTTCACCGCATAGAGGTCCAACCCGAGCTCGCCTGCCACCACTTCCGCCGACATGGTCTTGCCGGTCCCTGAGTCCCCTGCGAACAGTGCCGTGATGCCGCGCCCTCTCCCGCCGCCGGGTCTCATACCCCACTCGTCCAAGACGACGCTCCGACGCCGAGCTCGCGCCGAGAGGTCTCTCAACGAGTCAGCGGTCGACGGGGCAAGGACCAGGTCGTCCCAGCCAACGCCCGGCACTATGCGCCGCGCCAGGCGTTCCAGGCCGGCACTGTTCTGGGATCTGGCACCTTGCAGGACGTGGTCTACACCAACCGGGCTGCCGTCTAGGAAGGCCTGGTTGCGAGCTGCCAATACCGCCCTAGCGACCTGTTCGGCGGATAGGACGAACTGGCTGGCGACGTCAGCCGCCGAGCTCATGTCGACCTCACTGTCACCCAGAGCCTTCTGCCACCAGGCCGATCGCGTGGCGGCGGGCGCGGCTTTGACGTCAGCGACGACCGGGACCCGGTCAGCCCAAGACGGATCCCAGGCCCTCCTTCCGTAAAAGACGACAGGGACCACCGCCTTGGCGCCAGGCGACAGCCCGACACCGACGATCCGTGACACGTAAGACCGAACAGCCGCATTGCCCAACTCGGCTATCACGTCGAGAGGACCGACCACCAAGCCGGCGTCCGTGAGGACGGCCTCACGGCGCGCCAAGGACATCAAGTTCGCGGCGTCCCTTACGGGGTCGATGTTCGCAAGGTCGATCGCAACCGTGGACTTACCCGCCGCCTTGAAGGCTCCGGCCGCCAGCGTCGTGACCGAGGCCCCGGGCCGGTCCCGTAGGTACACCATTTCGACCCCACCTTCGATCGTCCGCCCGAGCGAATCGCACAGCGAGTCGGACCACGTTGCGGCGGGATAGCTGAGCGCCCCGGCGGTGGCCAACGCAGACACCTCAGCTCCGAGCAGGTGTCCGACCACCCTGTCAGGGACATGCAGAGACCTCGACAGGGCCGGGCGGTCGGGTTCCTCGACTTCGAGTAGACCGCAGCTGACAAGGGGGCCGTCTGGAGACAGACGCCGCCGCGCCGACACCGTCCAGGGCGACTCCCCTGCCAACTCTAACGCCAGGGCGACCGTCGCTCGCCGTCTGGTTACGTCGTCGTTCAGGTATCCATACAGACGCTCGAATCGCAAGTCCAGGTCGGGGGCTATCGCGATGAGAACGAGGTTGACGTCAGTCCTGTCGAGGTCAAGGCGTTCGGCCAGTTCAGCAAGGCGAATGTCACGCCCGTCCATCCGCGCTCGGTATGCCTCCCGCTCCAGGGAGGCTATTGCCTCGCCGTCGTCCCACGCGAATGCTTTCGAGCCGAACCTTTCGGACACGATCGATGCTACGTGCTCGTCGGCCAGGTACAAGCCTCGGAAAGGATCGTCAGGGTTGGGGTCCACGGCCCTCCTGCGATCCACCAGTGCGCCGACCCGCCCGTGGACGATCCCGAGCCGTGCCAGTAGGTAGGCAGCCGAGTCACCGAGCACGCTCTCAGGGGCTCTTGCCACCGGCGGGCGTGGGGACACCGCGGTCAGATCCTCTCCGCTGGTGGCCACGGGCCCGCGAGGGACTTCGCGGGCAGAGCGCTCGACTGGTTCGACCCGGTCGATCTCAGGCGACGCCACCTCGACGGCTGGTTCTGAAACCCGCACGGAGGCTGAGGCCTGACGCGACTCGGGAACGACCCGGCGGACACTGCCCGGAAGTCTCATCCTTTGACGGTCCGGCGCTGGTGGGTGTTACGCGCCCGGCGCGGCTGGGCGGCTGCGCTAGGTCCCGACGGTTCGTGCCCATCCGGTAGGGCCGGTTCGCTCGAGCCTTCAGGCCAGGCGCGCGCCTGGCGCTCGTCGTCTTGAGCTTCGAATGTCTTTTGGGCGGAAGCTCGAAGTCGCATCGGTGCCATGACCGCTTGGGCGATGTCGAAGAACCGGTCTGGTTCTATCGCCATGTGGACTACCAGGTCGACTGAGGGCTTCAAGTCTCCACCGAGCGAGGACCACACATCGGAAACCTGCCGGTCCTCGGGCGGTGGGTAGGCGATCTGGACCCCAAGCGGCGTACCTGCCTCTAGGAGGATCGGCGTCATGTACGTGCTCGGCAGGACGTCGTAGCGCATGAAGGCCCCGAGGGTCGCTGCCAGCAGGCGGTGCTCGTCCTCGGGTCTTTGGGTCCACGCGGTTATCAGGTAGGCGAGCTTGAAGATCCTGGGCAGAGCCCGCCGTTCTTCGACAACGCCCTCTTCGTTGCGACGCTCCCTCACGCCGACGGAGCGCCTGCGGGTGTCCTCTCTGATGTCGTAGAGGTACATATCCACCGTCGGCTTGTTACGCCGCGACGACCAGTCCCTCGTCGGTGCGTCGAAGACGACCTCCACGTCGGTGCCGTTGACCACTTCGGCCTTGACCAGTGATCTGAGCGCCTCATCAACTTCATTTATCATTTTCGTGGAATCCTCGGGTAGAAGGCAGTGAGAACGTGGCGAAGCCTACGGCTGGAGTAACCGGCTGGACTGGCTCGACTTGTCCATCGGAGCGACCATCCGCAATCAAATTACGCCGACTCTCATAGCGTGGGCTACGGCGTGGACGCGGTTTCTCAGCTGATGGCGGACGATGATCCCGTGGACGATGTTCTTCACAGTCCGTTCGCTGTAAGAAAGCTTGTTCGCAATGTCCGCCGTGCCCCATCCCTCTGAGAGGAGCCTCAAGACGTCGACCTCCCGCTCGGTAAAGCCGGTCAGGGAGAGTCCTCTCGGCGCGAGAAGTTGACGCTGTAGCTTGCCTACCTGGCCCAGAAACCTTCCGACCAACTCCGGGGCCAGGCCGGCTTCGCCTTTGGCGCATGCGGCCACGACGTCTCCGAGCCGGTCCGCCGTCGCCTCGAATCGCCGTAGGATGCTGCACACTCCTGCTTCGACGGCCGGCAGCAAAGCTGAGTCGTCGAGGTGGGTCACTACGGCTAACACCCGCCGGCTACCGTCGTGGCTCGCCTCGCGAATAGCGCGAATAGCGTCAGCGTCGATTTGTTCGACCACGACGACGATCACGTCGGCCTCGTCTTGATCGTCTGGACTCTTCACCGACACAGAGTGGCTTTTCGCAAGCTCGACCCGTATCCCCGCCGCTGAGATCGGGTCGAACGCCTCCACCTCCACTAACACGGCCATCTAGCATTCCTGTCATCCAAAGCCCCGGAGGCGCTGTGCGCCGCTGCGTAGAATCCCGCGTAGGAACCGTCGGAAAGCGACCGATCCAAAGTAGCAGAGCTAACTAATCTGTCCATCATTGCCTTTCTTGGTGCAGTTTGTCACGGGACGCTGATCAGATTATGACGCCGACCTCTAAACGACCGCTCAACGTCGGCTCAACGGGCAGAAATTCCTGCCCGTTCGGGCAGAAATTTCGCGCCTTGCGCTTGTAGATAATTCGCTTGACGCGGCCTAGCATCGATGCATGCCTAACGTGGTCGTCGCAGGAGCGATGGTCGGTTGCTCGATGAGCATTCCACCTCTGGAGCCAATGCCTTTGGCGGTCACACCGTCGGGTCCCTCAGTCACCGCCGGCCCTTTGGTGGCCACTGTGATGGCGATCACGCCGGAGAACATCGCCACGTTCGGTGACTGCACCGCCCCTGGGAACCCGGCGTGCGCCAACCCGACCAAGCAGGGGCCTTGCAAGCCGATGATCGCCGGGCCGTGGGCACCCGGTTCGGTCACCACCAAGATCGGGGGTATGGCGGTGCTCACCGACGACTCGGTGTGCGAATGCGCTTACGGCGGTGTGATCAAGGTGATAGAGGCGGGCCAGGAGATCGTTACGGCCGTCTAGGCCTCCGCAAAGCGCACCGACTTGGTCTAGCTGGGGCTGATCCCGAGATCCCTCAGCGTGTTGTCGTAGTCGGCTTTTGCCTTTCGGGCTTCCATGCTGCGACTAGAAGCCTCTAGGCATGCGATCAGGATCCGCCACAGGCGATCGTGGTACTTGTCGACTTCGAGTCCGCGCCGGGCTACGGCGGCGGCGGTGTCGTGCTCGGCTCTCTCGGCGAGATTCTCAGCTAGCCGAAGGCAAGCGTCGGTAAACTCGCCTTGGAGTCGATCCCGTTGGTCGACGACCCAGTCGGCCGGTCCATCCTCGGGCAGAAGCGGGCCTGCGTAGATTTCGACCGCTCTTCGAAGACTCTCGATCTCCACGGCCTTGTCCCCAGATGTCCGCGCGCGTCTGGCTTGGATGAGCTGCCCCTCGAAGGCAACCAGATCGGCTTCTGAGCCGGGCGGAAGGTCCAGTCGGTAGGAGTCCGCCTCCCTTACGACGAGCTGCGATCCCCGTCCTGTCGCGTCGAGCATCCTGCGGATACTCGACAGTCCCACCTGCAACCGGTGCTTCGCCGTTTCGATGTCGGTGTCGGGCCACAGAGCGACGATCAGCTCTTCCCTGTGAATCGACTTACCGGCCCGCATCGCCAGCAGGTGCAGGATCGCGCGTTCCATCGGTTTCAGCTTGGTCTCGTCGATCTCCCGCCCACCGACGGACATGGCGAAACCGCCGAGGCAGCGTAACTCGACAAGAGCGGGGGGCGACGCTCGGCGAGCCTGATCCGAGGCTGCCGTGTCGGCTGGACCGTCGCCGTCACCGGGAGCCGGCGTTGCCGGCACTGCTGCGGGTAGTCCGCTGGCCGGCACTGATAGCGCATCACCTCCAACTCGCCCCATTTCAAGCAGCTCGGACACGACATCCCAAAGTCCGAGGCGACTAAGCCGCCTGGCGGCCTCTTCGAGGCGGACTGCGGACCCGTCCTGGTAAGCGAGGAGTGCAGCTGAAACGGCGGAGGCTGCGGGAACGTCGTAGAGGTCCGCTAGGGTACGCAGCTGAGACGCCGAGCTTCTCGCCAGGTCGACTTCACCGGCGCCGTGCAGCGCAAGGCATGCCGCTGCGACGCTTTGGGCGTGGAGCACGTTCGCTCCGAGCACGGAGAACTTCTCGGCAGCTTCCGTCAGGCGAGCAGGTGCGTCAAGGTCGCGCCGGGCGACTCCTCCGATACCGGCGACCAGCGATATAAGCGCGGCACCCCACAGATCACCGTCTCTTGCGCACGCCGCGAGAAGTTCGTCGATCCGCCCGGCTCCGGCTGGCTCGCTCGTCGATCCGAGTATCGCCGCCGCTAGTCGAGAGAACCACAAGATCCCGAGGCGCTCCACCTCGTCCCGCAAGCGGTGAGACTGCGCCAGAAGGTCCACGTCAGCCTCGGCCCGCCCGACGCAGCACTGCGTGGCATGCTCGGCCAAGGCGGCAAGTACCCGCACCCATGGGGGCAGGTCGGGTGCGGAACGGGCTGACCGCAACAGTCGCCTCGCCGAGAGAAGGTCCCCAGCCACCAGATAACAGATACCTTCGAGGACTCTCCCGGCGGACCCGGGTATGGCAGTAGCTTGGCGCGCCGCTCTCAACGGCTGCCGGCACGTCGCCGCCCGCGCGATGCCGGCCGGGTCAGACTCCGACGCTTCGCCGGAGTCAAGCCAGACGTGAACCCTGCGGTGCATATCCCTGCACGCTGCGGCGAGCTCTGCCGAGCCGGCCAGTGTCTCGGCCCGGCGCAGCACCGATTCGGCTCGGCTGAGGTTTCCGCTCCTGACCAGCATGGACGACACGGACATCATCATCAGCGGGTCCGAGTCGAGCAGCGACGAAGGGACGGCTTCGACGAGCATCTCGTCGACGGAGTCGCTGAGCGTTCCCAGGTTTGCGTGGAGGCCGTCTGGGGCGCCACCTCGGTAACGATGCTCCCGGATCAGACGCCTGACGGACTCCCAGTCTTCGCAGCGCGCGTACGCTTCGAGCGCGTCGTCGTAGCGACCACGGGCTTCGAGGATTTCCGCTGCACGGCGGTGTTGGTCCCTGGCCGCTTCGAGGCCGGCGGCGGCGACGAGCTTGGCGTCGAGGTACGACACGAGCACCGAGTGATAGCGGAAGGCGTCACCGGCGACGCGTTCGGTGAAGATCTGCCGCCTTTCGAGCTCTGCGAGCGTTGCACGGGCTTCGTCTGCGTCGCAGCCGAGGAGCTCCGAGCAGCTGTGCGGGTCGGGACGACGCAATACCCCGGTCGCAAGCAGGAACTCTGCGAGATGGGGCTCCAAACCGTCGAGCGCCTGGCGACCGAGGTAGTCGCTAACGAGTCTGGCTCGGCCGGTGAGCGCACCCATCAGCTCACGGCGCTGCGCTTCGGGTCTCCTGGTCGTGGCGAGGTAGAAAAGCTGGAGGTATGCGGCCCATCCCGCGGTGCGCCGCGTTAGGGTCGCCGCTTCCTCGGGTAGCAGAGGCTCCGAGTACACCTTGCGGAACAGGTCCTCCACCTCCCACGAACGAAAGCGAAGGTCGTCAGGGCCGTACTCGACGAAGTCCCCTCCCACCTCTAGCTGAGACACGTCCGCCCCGAGACGCTCCCGGGAGGCCACGATCAATCTCCAGTTCTGGGGCAGCGACTCCACGAGACCGCACAGTGCTTGCCGTGGTTCGCCGTCGCCGAGCAGGTGGGCGTCGTCGACTGCGACTAGAAGCGTCTCGCCTCCCGCGGCACGGATAGCTCGAAGCTCCTCGATGCTCGACGCTAGAACAGCCCCCACCGCCTGGTCGCCACCGGACAAACCGGCAGCGGCAATGCCGTCCGCGATCCAACGGGCTACATCCTCCTCTCGCGCGGCGTGAGCCGGGGCGGAACCACACCATGCGACAAGACCACGGAAGCTGTTGGCGATCTGCCCCAACAGGACGGACTTCCCAGACCCTGCCGGAGCCACCAGGTACGCGACCCTGAAGCTGTCCGGGTCGCTGAGCCTCTCGGCGAGTCGCGGGCGCAGAAGGCCGGACCGGGAAGGCCACTGGTTGCGTCCGAAGGCCATGGCGTCAGGGAATAGTGGTGGTTGTCGCCGACACCGGCTGGGTTATCGGGCCGGTGTAGTAGATCGACACGTTGCACGCCGACTGGCCTGCAGCGCAGTCCACTTGCAGCTGGAGTTGCTGTTCGTGGGTGAACACTATAGGGGTAGGGAAGCGGTACTCGGTGTCGGTGAGCGTACCCAGGTTTTCTACCAGGAGACTCTGGGCGGGCTTGTTCGGGATGAGCCTCTGCACCAGCGCCACGCCGGAGGACCCCGACACGTTCTGCACCACGATGTCGCTGATGTCCAGTGTCGTTCCCGCGGCCACCGGAGGCGTAGCTGAACTGGAAGTCGAGCCGGCGGCTGCAACCACCTCCAGTTGCCCGTCGGTCGGCGACGTCACAGGCGGAGGTATGGTCGTGGTAGTGGGCGCCGGCACTGTAGTCGTCGTCGTGGAGGTCGTGGTCGAAGTCGAAGTCGTCGTAACGCCAGCCTTGGCGAGGGCGGCCGCAGCGGCCTGCTGGGCGGAAGCGGCTGCTGAGTTAGCGGAGGCGACCTTTCCGGCCAGGCTTTGGGTCTGGGCTGCCTGCGCCGCCAGCGCAGCCTTGTTGGCGTTCACTGCGGTGCTGTGCACCGCAGGTTTGATCACCAAGAACCACAAGAGCAGGAGCCCTACCGCAAGCCCAAGCAGGGCGAAAAGCCAACGGGGCAGGAGGGGCTTGTGCTTTAAGGCGCCGTCCAAGACGAGTGGCGGCTCGCCCTCTGGGGCTACCTGCACCTGGTAGGGCTTCTGCTGGGCGACGCCTCTCCACATCCGCTGTCGGGGGTGCACCCGGATACGGACGAAATGTGCCGCACCCGGGACCGTTACCACCTTGGACGGCCTTATCTTGAATTTGAGCGCCTCGGCGGCGTCGATCGCGCTTACCGCCACGGGGACGGGAACGTTCCCGCGGCTGTCGATGGCCAGTCGCTGCCTACCGACCCTCCTGCCTGTCGGAACCCGTGGTAGCAGCTCCGCTCCGAGGTCGCTGAAGGACCCGACTAACAGCGATCCCTCCTCGGTGACCGACGACTCCGGGTCGTTCGAGGGGATCACCTTCACGCCGAAGGGCACCGGGCCGGACGGCGTGGTGTGCGCTCGTGGCGGCGCGAACGTCAATGTCAGTGTCTCGCTCGCCCCTGGGAACAGCGAAACGACCGGCGGGTCGCTGCGAGCCCACTCGACGACGTCTCCGACGAATAGGATCGAGTACTGCTCGACGATGCTGCCGGTGTTGGCGATGCTCAGCTCGCAGGAAGCTTCGCTGCCCGGCGAGACGACCAGACCATCAGCTCCCGAAAGTGACGCTACTACTGTCATGGTGCGCGGCCGGCCGGCTAGGCGACCGACACCTTGTCGGCCGGGTCGGTGTAGAGGTAGTCGAGAGAACCGGGAAGCTCGATGATGTTGTCGACAACGTTGTTCTGAGCGAAGAAGTAGTTCTGCCCGGATCCACCGTACATGGTGTCTCCCCCACCTGCGGTGGTACCTGACTGCTGGCAGTTACTAGCCACGCAGAACGTGGCCGGACCGGAACCTCTGTCTATCAGGGTGTCTCCGCCGCTTGGGGCGCTTTGGATGAAGGCGCCGCCGTTCAAAGCGGCGACGGTCGCCCCGCTGGAGCCGGCTATCAGTATGTCCGTCGGACCTGCCGACCCTTGGACCGAAGCGAGGTTGCTTCCGACGATGTTCAAGATCCCCGACAGCTGTTGGAAGCCGCCGAAGCCGCCCTCGGCGAAGCCCGCCTGGAGGTTGACGGTCACTTGCCCGGTCGACTGCGAGAAGTCGACGGTGGACATCCCTCCGCCGGAGATCACGTTCGAGCCAGCAGCCTCGAAGAGGAAGACCGACTGGCTCCCGGTGCCGGCCTGGAGGGTGTTGTTCGATCCTTCTACGACGAACAGGTCGTTTCCTCCGCCGCCTTGGATCGTGTTGGAGCTCGACGTCACGAACAGGTCGGCGGAAGACGTCCCGTCGACAGCTGTCACACCCGCCCCGGAGAGGTTGACGGTAGCACCCCAACCCCCGGTCGCTTGTAGGCCGGCGAGGGTCGTACCGGCGAAGGGCTCACCGGAAGGGACGGAGAAGATATTCGACGACAGGTTCACATCTACCCCCGAGGGGGCGCCTTGGTAGTCGAGGGTGTTGCCGCTAGTAGGAGACGTCAGCGTGTCGGTGCCCGAGCCTGGCACGAAAGTGACCGGGCTCGAACCTCCGCTGAGAGTGTCGGTTCCGGTGCCACCTACGAGGGTGTCGGCACCACCGCCGCCTGTGACCGTCTCGTTCCCAGCGCCCGCGGCTAACCAGTCGGCTCCGGGCCCGCCGACGAGAGTCAGGTTGCCCTGCCCACCCCAGATGTCGCTGCCGTTCGGGGAGGCGTCGACTGTGGTGATGTTCCCGCCGAGGATCTGCAGGTAGCCGCCGTTCGAGCCGAGGGGTTGCATGGCGGAGCTCGCCAGGTCCAACGTGGTGGGGCCGGTCGTATCGATCGCCGACAGGTCGAGGGTTGCTCCGCCCGTCCCGGCGTAGAGAGAGTCGATGCCTCCGCTCAGCACGAAGCGGTCAGCTCCGGCACCGCCGACGAGTGTCGCCGGTGCGGATCCTGCGACGACGATGTCGTTGTAGTTGGCCGTGGCTGTGATGTCGGCGATGCCGGTCAAGGTGATCGTCCCGAAGGCTGACACAGCCGTGCCGGCGGCGACGGTGTCGCCCGGCACGAGGGTCGACCCGATGGTGTAGCCGGAAGGGATGGTGTAGGAGGAGGCTGAGTCGTTGACCACGACCGGCCCGCCGAAGGAGGCGAAGCTCACAAGGGCATTGCCGCCTTCGCTGTTGAGCTTGAAGCTGCCCGGACCGGCGATGAAAGTGTCTCCGAGGCCTGTGCCGTCGACGGTGACCACCCCTGTGAAGGAGAAGTTGTAGCCACCCCCGGTGACGGTGCCGGCGGCGAGGTTTACCGTCACCGGACCGCTCGGGATGGTGCACGCGTTCGAGGGACCTGCGGCCGTGGAGCTGCAAAGCTCTAGAACGCCGTTACCGCCCCCGTTCACCGTGGCTGTCTGACCCGGGCTGACCAGATATGTCGGTGCACTGGTGGACGAGCCTACGTTGGACATGCACTCGAAGGTGTCGCTGACGACACCGCTCAATGTGATGGTTCCGTTAGCGGTTCCTGTCGCGCACCCGGCTCCGCCAGCGACGAGCGTCACTTGGGCCCCCACGAGGGTGGAACCGCTCAGGGTGAGAGTGTTCGCCCCGCCCGCCCCGTTGAAGCTGAAGTCGCCCGGGCCGGTCTGGGTGAAAGAGTCGCTTAGGGAGGTTCCGACGAAGCTTGTGAAGCCGCTGAACGTGTCGGATATGGTCAAGAAGCTGTTGGTAGCTGTCCCTTGGGGTAGCCCTGTTGCGTCGCTGACCGTGACGGAGACAGCGAAGCCGGCCTGGGAGAGGTCCAAAGTTCCCGCGTTGCTCGCCCCACCGGAGAGGTTCTCGGCCCCGCTCCCGGCGTACACGTAGTCCGAACCCGTCGCTGTTCCGGACAAATTGACGACACCGCTGAAGGTGACGGGGGCAGGCGCGGCGCCCGTCCCGCTCGGGCAGGGAGTGCCAGGTGGCGTCGTAGCGGTGACGGCTATTACGCAGCCGGCTTTCGCCGTGGGCATGGTGACTGTCACAGCCGAGGAGATCTGGGAGAGGTCGAGGGTGTCGGACCCGCCGTCCCCAGTGATGGACACGCCAGGAAGCGAGAGCTGGTTGGCGGCGAGGGTGAACACGTCGTTGTACGGACTGCCTGTGATGGCGGCCAGGCACAGTTGCAGCGCCGTCTGGGTGGTCGTACAAGGCGTGAAAGTAACCCCGGCTATGGACGTCCCGCTGATGGTTCCGTCCTCGAGGTTCACGTCGGCGCCCGAAGTGCCGCTGGGCGGGGCTGGCATCTGGGCTAGGTCGAGGGTGTCGGACCCGCCCCCGCCCTCGATCACAGCGCCTGGCTGGCCGACGACGAACACGTCGCTGCCCGGCGAGCCCTGGATCGTCGGCGTGCCGAACGCGAAGAGGTAGCTGTCCGACCCTGCCAGGCCGATACCGCCGACGGTGCCGTTCGCCAGGTCGATCTGCACGGCACCTGCCGTCAGCTTCAGGTAGGAGACCGTGTTGGTAGTGCTGTTCGAAGTGAACTCGGTTCCTGTGAGGCCACCGTAGAAGGTGTTCGGACCTTCAGAGCCGATCACTTTTGCGATCGAGCCGCTCAAGGTGTCTGTCCCTACCACCGAACCGGTCGCGCTGAGGATCTCGACGGTTCCAGGCGCCGGGGTCGCCGCGCCGAGCGGGCTCATGTCGACGGTCAGCCCGGTCCGGTCCGCAGAGAAGTCGACGGTGTTGGACGGACCGGAGCCGGTAAAACTGATACCTCCGGAGAAACCCGGTTCTAAGAGGGTCGTGTATCCGCTGGTGGCGCCGGTGAGGGTGGTGAATCCGGACCCTCCGACGCTAAAGGTGTAGGACGTAGACCCGAACGTGGCGGTATAAGCCCCAGCCGACGTGGTAGGAGAGTTCGTCGCGTTCACCGTCAACGTGCCACCGCTGTTCGCGTTAGTAGCCGTGACCGTCGAGAAACTGATGCTGTCACCCCCGACACTCCCACGATCCCCGAAACTCTCCGACGAAGACCCCACTATGAAAGAGTTGCGCCCCCCGGCGGACCCATAAACCGTCCCCACACCCGCCAAAGTGTCCGTACCAGCCGTACCAGTCAACCCGCTTACCACGCCCGACGACAGGTTCACCGTCACCGGCACCGAAGAAGCCGAGAAGTCAGCCGTCGCCGCACCAGCCAACGCGTCGAAGGTGTAACCACCCGCACCGCCAGCGACGAACACCGTCGACAAAGACGACACAGAAGTCTGCGAAAGCGACGACAAACCCTGGAAATCGAAAATGTTACTGAACGACACCGTCGTCCCCGTCCCCAGCACCGCCACACCCCCAGCCGTGCACCCAGAGTCGTAACCGGACGCAACAGTGCACACAGTCAACGAACCCGTCTGAGCGTCAGCGAAACTCAGCGTCGAAGTCCCCCCACCCCCGGTGAAACTGTCAGCCTCCGAACCAGCAAAAAACGTCGAACCACCCGGCGAACCAACAAAATTGATCGGCGAAGAATCGAAACTACTGAACGTGTAAGTCACACCCCCAGCCAACGCCGTCCCAAAACCAACCGAATCCGGCGACAACCCAGGCGCCGAAACATTCACCACCACCGGCGACGTCACATTCGCGAAGCTCACAGTCTCAGAAGCGCCACCACCACCACTAAGAAACGTCTCCGCCGAAGACCCAGCAACGAAAGTATCCCCACCGACACCAGAACCAGCCACAGTCGACACACCCGACAAACTGTCCGTCTTACACGCCGACACCGACGTCACCAAAGCCTCGCCACCACCAACCGAACACGACCCCACCAAAAAAGCAGAACCCGACAAATTAACCACCACAGCCGACCCGTCAGCCGCAAACGAAACCTCGTTATTAGAACCCTGCCCCACAAAAGACAACCCAGACGCAGACCCAGCCAAAAACGTCGTAAAACCGCCTAGCGATCCGACGAACGAGGTGAAGTCGGAGTTGAAGGTGTAGGCGACCGCGGAACCTCCGAGCGTGGCGACGTAGCTGGTTCCGATACCGGTGACGTTGACCGTGAGAACAGCACCGTTCCCGGCGCCGACGAACCCGAAGTTCGCCGTGTCAGCGCCGACGTTGCCGGTGTCGTTGAAGGTCTCGCTCGTGGTGCCGGCGACGAAAGTGTTGTGACCACCGTTGGATCCGGTGACGTTGGCGATTCCCTTTAGCGTGTCGCAGAAGCTCGCCAGCGGCGACGTCTGGCAGGTGGTCACGCCGGCTGATGGTGCAGCGACCAGTACCTGACCGGGCCCTAGGTTTACTGCGGTCGGGGAGGGCGACGCCGAAGTCGTAACGTCCCCGGTGGTCGCCCCCGCGGAGGACAGGTCGACCGTTATGCCGGCTTGGGTGTCTTGTACCGACCCAAGGGCGCTGCCAGTCTGCACAGGTGGCGACACCGTAACCGTGAGGGTGGAAACGCTCGGCGAGTAAGTGGTGGTGGTGTTCACCGGAGTGTAGGTGACGATCACGTCGTAGGTTCCCGTCGCCGGGAACGTAGTGAAGAACTGAACGCTGGTGGCACCCGCTGGGACTGTCACCGAGCCGAGGAAGGTGGTGCCGTCAAGATTGAACGACAGTGTCCCGCCGTTGAGGTCGGCACCGACCGTGACGCTTATCGTGGCCTGGATCCCGGCGTAGACGGTTCCGGTTATCTGGGGGCTCACATTAAGCTGCGTGAAGAACGGCTCTACTACCGCAGCTGCCGCCGAAGGGGACAGGGCGCTGCCCGCGGTCGGCGTGTAGTAGGCGATCACCGAGTTACCGAAGGCGGCCAAGCTCGACTGGCACGTAGCGGTGCCCCCGGTCGCCGTGGTGAGCGTCGCTACGCAGGTCCCGCCTGTGTATACGGGAAGCGCCACCCCGCTTGAGGAGGCCAGTTCGAAGGTGACCGTACCAGAGGTTACAGCAGCTCCGGTCGAGGTGACGGTCGCCGACAGGTTGCAATACGAAGAAGCTAGGAACGAAATGAAACACCCCGAGGTGGCGAAGGTAACCGTGGTCGGGGTCTGATTCGAGCTCACCGTCAATGGGAGCGTGGCGTAGGATCCTGAGGTAGCGGAGCCCGTCGGGGGAACGTAGGTTGCGAGGAGATCGAAACTGCCCTGCGGCAAGATCCCTTGGCAAGTCACGCTGTCCGAAGTACTGGCCCCGGGCACAGCAACCTGGCACAACACCGCGCCGCCCGCCACTGCGAAGTCGACAGTTCCGCCCGTAGGGAGGTTTCCACTGCCGGCGCTCACCGTGGCGGAGAGGGTCGTAGCCCCGGCGGCGACGCTGCCCGATGACGGAGCCGTGATAGTCGTCGTGGTGGTTTGTGCTGTACTGGTGGACCCGGTGGTGACAGTAACCGCGGCTGAACCGGCGGAGCCGGCGAGGGGTGAGCCACCTGCGGGGGTGTACACGCTGAGCACGGAGTCGGCGCCAGTCGGCAGGGAGGAAGTCACACAGCTGGCGGTCGCAGTGTCACCAGACGACTGCACCGGCACCCCGCTACACAGGGGCACGTCGCCGTTCAGATAGAAGCTGACGGTACCGGAAGCGACGGTCTGGCCTGCACTGACGGTGGCGGTTAGGGTGGTGGACGGACCCTGGGAGCTGAACACTGCTGTGTTCGCGCCGTCAGCCCCGACTTTCCCGTCGAATGTGTATCCGCCCGTGGAACCCGCCTGGAACGACGTGTTGCCGCCGCTCAGCCCGATCAGGTCGAAGATATCGCTGAAAGCTTCCGGCGTCCCGTCCAAAGTGGCCTGCGCAGGGCTCGAAGTCACGTTGAGGTCAAGCGACGGCGTCGAGCCGCCCGGGGGTTGGTACTGGGAGAAGTCGAGCGTGTTCGAGCTTCCCTGCCCGACGTAGTCGTAACTGCCGTGACCACCCTCGAATGTGGTGTTTCCACCCAGAGCCCCGATGAAAGTGCTGAAAGCTCCGTTCTCGAAGCTGTAGGTGGTCAGCGTCGTAGTACCTGACAGCAAAGCGGCGCTGCCGGAGGGGACCGCCGTGAGGCTACCTGAGAGGTTGACGAGAAGGGTGCAGCTTCCGGTGGAGCAGGCCGGGCCGACCGGGACCGCCGAAAAGTCGATGGTGTTGGCGACACCGGTCGTGGACTCTGTGAAAGTGTCCGGCCCGGTCCCCGCCACGAACCGGTCGCCGCTACCGTTGCCAGTGAAGGCGTCCTGACCCGACCCGCCGTAGAAGGTGTTGTCGTTGGCCTGGCCGGTGAAGCTGTACGCAACGCTTGCGGTCGGACCGGGACCCGCGTAGAAGGTCGAGAAGCCCGCTGGCGGGCCGGTTACGTTCGTAACGTTGCCGAGCGTGTCGCAGTAAGGCGAAGCCGACGAGCAGCTACTTCCGGCTGTCGGGTCCTCTACCAGCACCGCGTCGGACGGCAGGCTGAAGCCGGTAACTGTGACACCCGGAGCGATCGTGGCCGTAACGCTAAGCGAGCCGCCGGACAGGTTCGCCACGACGCCGTTGGACGAACCCTCGAAGCTTACGGTGTCGCCGGGAACTGGCCCTTGGTTCGGGTCGAGGCTCACGCCACCGGTTGCGCCGAGGTAGAAGTTGGTGTAGCCCTGATTTGTGGAGCCGTCCACGACGGTGAAGGGGCTCGAGTCGAAACTTCCGGAGGCCGACTGGAAGTTGTAGCTGGCGGTGGCGCTTGCCGCCTCCCCGGACTGAAGACTGTGACCTCCGACCGTTTGGGCTCCTGCGTTGACGTCGACGTAGAGCTGTGAGGTCTGTGTGGATCCTACGGCCGAAAAGCTCACCGTGTTAGAGGTGCCCGTATCGTAGAAGCTGTCGTCGCCGGCCCCGGCGTTGAAGGTGTTGGAGCCACCGGTAACCGTGAAAGTGTCTGAGCCGGATCCGGCGTTGAACGTGGCTGACGACGCAGTCGCCGTTACGGTCTCGGTCCCAGCCCCGGCGTTTACGGTGTTGCCGGTGCTGCCAGCGACCGCAGTGAAGTCGTAGGAGCAGCCGCCGGCGACGCTGCACGCGTCGCTGTACAAGGTGTTGTCGTTGCCGGACGTGTCGAAGGCGAAAGTGGCGTTCGCCTGCGAGCCTGCGTAGAGGGTGGAAAACCCGTCCGTTGAGCCTGTCACCGAGGTTATGTCGCTGATCGTGTCGCACGTCGACGTGGTGCAGGAGGTAGCCCCAGATACGGGTGGGGCTAAGAGAGCTTGGCCGTTACCGAGCCCGAAGTTGCTCAGTGTCGTCGTGGAGGATATCGGCGCCGACACTGTCTGCAAGCTCCCGGACAGGTTCACGACCACACCGTTCGCGTTGAGCGAGCTGAAGTCCACCGAGTTGCCCGAGCCGGCCCCGACCAGGTCGTATCCCCCGGAGCCCGCCGCGGTGAACACCGTGTAGCCTTGCGAGGAGCCGTCGATAGTGCTGAACGGGGCCGTGGACGTGGACGTCGAAGACGTCTGGAACACGTCGCTGACAGTTTCGTTGGTGGCCGTCCCAGTGTTCAGGTCTACGCGTAGAGGAGAGGCCTGGCTGGATCCTACGGCCGAAAAGCTCACCGTGTTGGAGGTGCCCGTATCGTAGAAGCTGTCGTTGCCCGATCCGGAGTTGAAAGTGTTGGTGCCACCGGTAACCGTGAAAGTGTCTGAGCCGGATCCGGCGTTGAACGTCGTGGACGATGCGGTCGCCGTAAAGGTCTCAGTCCCAGACCCGGCGGTGACGGTGTCGTGGGATCCCGACACAGTGACGGTGTAGCCTCCAGCACCAGTCCCGTAGAGGTTCACCCAGCTGTCGAGGGTGACAGCGCTAGATGGCGCCGCGTAATACGCGGTCGGGTTCGCCTGGTTCCCGTTGACCACGGTGAAATCAGCGGCGTTGTTCGTGAAGGTGTACGTATACCCGCTTCCGCTGGAGGGTACGAGTTGCGCCGTGTCGGTTCCGACCGTGGTAGCGCCCGCCGAGACGTTGCTCGCCGTGGCGTTCACGGCCAGCGAGCATGACGTAGCCGGGCAGGTGAGCTGGGAGAAGTCCAGTGTCGATCCCGTCGAGGCTGTAGCTCCCGCCTTGAACGTCTCGCTGCTGTCGCCGGCGACGAACGTGTCCGCACCTCCCGCGCTCCCGTCGAGCGTCACCGTCACGGTGGCCGGTCCCCCGGTACCTCCCTGGCCTCCGGCGCTCAGAGTGACCGGGCCGGTGCCGGCCACGAGGTCGTAGCTTCCAACGCCGGTGAGGGTGCCCGCCGTGTAAGTGGAGGTGGATGAAAAGTTCAGGTTGATACCATTCGATCCGACAGCGATGCTTTCTCCTGCGGCGCCGTCGACGGTGATCGCCGTGGTGCTCCCGCTCGCTGCGACGGCACCCGCGAAGGTAACCGTCCTCGGGAACTCGCTGGTACCGTTCGACGCTTCGTCGAACACGAGAGCCGTGGGTGTGGCCGAGGTGGCGATTGAGAAGTTGACCGTCGTCGAAGACGTCCCTAGCGTTCCGCACGACTGCAAGGAGGTGCCGTTTGTCGACGTGTAGTCGAGGTTTCCGCTCTGGTCGGAGATCGTGGTGGTGCCATCGCCCAAGCTCACGTCGAAAACCGCCGACGCAGAAGTGCTGCCACTCCCCTGACTGCACGAGGTGGCCGTGCTGCCGGTAGCATACGCCGGGGTCGGGTCGACCAGGCTCGACGCGAGAGCTACCAGGACGGCTACGACGGCAGCTGCGAGGGCGGCCAGGCAGACCATCGCAAAGCTCGCGCCGAAGTGACGCCTCCTCGCCGTCGGGGGGAGCCCGGACATCACGTTCCCATTCCTACCACAGGTCTATTGAGCACGATGTTCCCCGTCGACCCGTAAAAAGGTGCGTTCCCGAAGCTGAAGATCCCGCCGTCCGAGGCGACCATCCAGTAGCCGCCGCCGGTCGGTGTAGCCGCCATGCCCACGATCGGCTTGTTCAGATGTATGTTCCCCGTCGACCCGTAGAAGGGGGCGTCGCCGAAGCTGAAGATCCCCCCGTCTGCCGCCACCAGCCAATAGCCGGGGGCGCCGGGGTAGGCGGCCATGCCCACGATCGGCTGGTTCAGATGTATGTTCCCCGTCGAGCCGAGGAAGGGAGCGTCGCCGAAGCTGAATATCCCGCCGTCAGCCGCGACCAGCCAGTAACCCCCACCGTCAGGAGTGGCGGCCATGCCCACGATCGGCTGGTTCAAATGTATGTTCCCCGTCGACCCGTAGAACTGGGCGTCGCCGAAACTGAAAATGCCCCCGTCAGCCGCGACCAGCCAATAACCCCCACCGTTAGGAGTAGCCGCCATACCCACGATCGGCTGGTTCAAATGTATGTTCCCTGTCGACCCGTAGAACTGGGCGTCGCCGAAACTGAACACGCCGCCGTCAGCGGCGACCAACCAATAACCCTCGCCGTTAGGAGTAGCCGCCATGCCCACGATCGGCTGGTTCAGATGTATGGCCCCCGTCGACCCGTAGAAGGGGTTGGAGAAGCTGAAGATGCCGCCGTCCGAGGCGACCAGCCAGTACCCGGGCGGGGCGGGCGGCGGCGGGATGTGCTGGACGACGGTGGACGAGGATCCCTGAGACGGGTTGGCTGTCACGCCGCCGGAGGCTTGGACTCCGCCGCTGAAGGTCTGCTGGTTTCCGGCGGTGTAGTTGACGGCCATGTTGATCGGTACGGACACCGACGTGGAGCCGGCCGGTATGGTCACCTGGGTGCAGCCGTTCGAGGTGCCCGCGGCGAAGCCTCCCGAACCGCACACGCTGACGGTCACAGGCGAATACAGAGGCTCGTTGATCGTGAGGTTGTAGTCGACCACCTGGGTGCCGCTGCTCGAACCGGGAAACTGCACCATCGGCGGCGAGGTGACGCTCACCGACGGTCCGAGCACCTGCACCAATCCGACGGCCGTGGTCCCCTGCGTACCCCCTGGCACCTGCCCGGCGCCGACGACGGAACCGTCGGGTTCCGAGGCGACCGAAGCCAGGCTGGACGGGCCCGGTTCGGCGACCGTGGACGTGCCGGCGGCACCGAAACTGGCGTTCAGCGCGCCAGTGGCCGCTTGGTACTGGGCGAACATGACTTCCTGGTTGGGGCCTTGCCCGGCGGATCCCCCGACGGTGAGGGTGGCACCGTCGGGCTGGTAGGTGACCGAAGTGTACTGGCCGGAGCCGGTGGCAGGATCGGTCGTCCAGTAGGGTGTGCCGTTCGGGTTCAAAGCGACGAGGATCCCGCTCGAAGCCCCCGAGTCGCCTGACACGAAGATCGTTCCCGAAGGCGGGGCCGGCGCCTGCGATCCGGCCGGTACGACCACGACCCCGGTGCCCGACGTCGCAGCCGTCGACGGCGGGACGTACACGCCGTTGGTCGCGAAGCTGGTGTCGAGGGAGCCCGGTGTGGCTCCCGTCGTGGTGAGCGCCAGGACCGCCAGCTTCGTGCTGCCGCTGCAGGTCTCGGTGCCGGTGACGACGACGTCGCCGGTGGCCGGGTCGAGCGCCACACCGGTCGCCTGCGACGGGCAGCCGTTCAGCTGGGCCTGATAGAACCCTCCGGCCGCGAACGTCGTGTCTGGAGTGCCGCCCGGCTTAAGCCTGGTGACCAGAACCTGTGTGCTGTTCGAGGATGTATAGGAGAAGCCGGCCGCGTAGATATCGCCGGTGGCCGGGTCGACAGCGAGCGAGGTGAGCTCCCCACCGCTGACACCCGCGGTGCTGCAGAGAATCGGTTGGCTCCAGATAGGCTGTCCGGTGATGGCCGCTGGGTACTCCACGACCTCCGGCTGCTCGCCTTGGGCACACTTAGTCGACGAGACCGATCCGTAGCCGGCTGCGACGACGCCGGTGGCAGCGCCCGGCAGGTGGGTGGTGGTGGCGACGCCCAGGGCCTGGCCGGCGAAGGTCGGATTGGTGGCTATCTGAGCGCCCGTCGCCGAGAAGTCGGTGACCCGGAACAGCGCCTGACTGGCGTCTCCCGACACGACGAGGTCGCCGCCCGGGAGCAGAGCCACCCCTGTCGCTCCGTCGCCTACCGTGTCCACTGCGGTGCCGTTAGCGCCGAAGGAAGAATCCGGTTGGCCTGGGCCTACGGCGGCAGCGACCGCGTCAGGCGCTACAAGGAACAGCGGGCCGACATTCATCGCCAGCACCCCCGAAGCGGCTGCGATAAGCCACATTTTCCTTTTCACTCTTTGCATTCGCTCCAGATGCCGGCGTCGCCTAGGCGGCTTAGAGTTCCCGCTGTCGGTTCCGATACTTTCTACACCCGGCCGGCGCGGGGTTCAAGGCGTATCCGCAGGTTCTGCACTTTCGGGCAAGTACCTTCGTGTTCCTTTTCAGCGGCCTCCACCAGACGGCGCGGGCGCAAGGTCGAGGTTGTTGTAGATCTCCCGGGTCGCAGCCGAGCGGTTCAGCGTGTAGAAGTGCAGCCCTGCCGCCCCGCCGTCGAGCAGCTCACGGCACATGGTCGTCGCCAGTTCTATGCCGGCGCGTCTCACCGCCGTAGCGTCCCCTGCGGCTTCGAGCATCTCCACCATCTCCGCCGGGACCGCAGCGCCCATCTCGGCACGCCGGGGTATGGCGGCCAGGCTAGTTACGGGCATTATCCCTGCCAGAACCGGCTTGTCTACTCCCCTGGCCGACAGGTCGTCGACGAGACGGAAGTACTCGCCGCTGCGGAAGAAGAACTGAGTCACGGCGAAGTCGGCGAGTCTCAGCTTCTCGGCGAGACGATCCCGGTCGTAGCGTAGGTCCGGAGACCGTGGATGCCCGCCAGGGTGTGCTGCCACCCCGATCGAGAAACCGCCGATAGCTCTAGCCAGCTCCACCAGTTCGACCGCGTGGCGCAGCTCTCCCAGTCCAGCGGTCTGGTCCTGAGGGGGGTCGCCTCCGAGAGCCATCAGGTTGTCTACCCCGGCTTTTCGCAGGTCGACGAGAATCTCGGCTAGCTCCAGGCGCGTGTGTGCTGCGCACACCAGATGGGCCATCGGCGTTAGGCTCGTCGTCTGGAGCATCCCAACCACCAGCTGGTACGTCCGCCGCCTCGACTCTCGGCCACCCCGGTAGGTGACAGACACGAACGACGGCCCGAGAGGCTGCAGGTCCTGGAGAGTTTCGACGAGGACCGAGTGCTCCTCGTCGTCGCGTGGAGGGTAGAACTCGAACGAGAACGTCCTGCCATGCGAGAGCATGTCCGAGATGCGGGTCACCCCGCCAGGATAGGCCGCTGTTTGCGCATGCGACGCCCCCGCCGGCGGCCCGGCCGGGGCCCAAGCAGCGGCGGAGGCGCCGGCGCGAAGCGAGTATCGTTGCACGGTGACCTTGCAACGTCCCCGGCTGGCCGTCCTGGCGTCGGGTACGGGCACCTTGCTGGAAGCGATCATCGACGCCGGGCTTCAAGTAACGGTGGTTGTTTCAGACAGGGACTGCCGGGCCCTGCGAGTAGCGGAGTCGGCGGGGCTGCAAGCCGAGCTTTTGGAACGCGACAGCTTCGGGGCCGCCTTCGACCGTGACGGTTACAGCGCGTCCCTGGTGGACCTGCTCGCCCGCTACGAGATAGGCGTCGTGGCTATGGCGGGTTTCGCGACGATCCTGACGGGGCCGCTGTTCGAACGCTTCTCGGGCCGGGTACTGAACACCCACCCTTCCCTGCTGCCGGAGTTCAAAGGTTGGCACGCCGTTCGCGATGCCCTCCAAGCCGGGGCGGCGGTGACCGGGGCGACCGTGCACGTCGCTACCGAGCTGGTCGACGAAGGGCCGATCCTGGCACAGGAGGAAGTCCTAGTCCACACGGGCGATACCGAGTCGTCACTGCACGAGCGCATCAAGCAAGTGGAGCGACGACTCTACCCTGAGACGATACGCGCTTTCCTGGAGCAGGTAGGCGCCTGCCAGGCCGACGCTGGGGGGATACCGCAACAAAGCTTCGTAAACCCACGTACCCAAGGAGCGACGCCGTGAGAGTGCTCATATCCGTCTACGACAAGACCGGCTTGGACGACCTCGCCCGCACCCTCGTCGACCTCGGCCACGAGATCATCGCCAGCGGCGGGAGCTCAGCCGCTCTGCTGTCCGCTGGGGTGCCGCACTCGACTGTGGAGGACGTCACGGGCGCCCCCGAAATCCTCGGCGGCCGGGTCAAGACCCTCCATCCCGCCGTCCACGGCGGGATCCTCGCCAACCTCGCCGACGAGACCCACCGAAGTGAGCTGACAGCCCAGCGCATCGAGCCGATAGGCATGGTCGTGTGCAACCTGTACCCGTTCCGCTCGAACCCGTCGATCGAGCTGATAGACGTCGGCGGACCCACCATGGTCCGGGCCGCAGCCAAGAACTGGGCGCACGTCGCGTCCGTCGTCGACCCCGCCGACTACGACACGGTCGTTGCGGAGCTGTCCGCCCACGGTGAGGTGACCTCCCCTACGCGCAGGCACTTGGCGGCGAAAGCGTTCGCCCACACGGCAGCGTACGACGCGGCGGTGGCGAACTGGTTCGCCGGACTGGACGCCCAAGCAGGCGCTCTTCCGGGCACCCTGCACGTTTCGCTGGAGCTTGCCTCGGGGCTGCGCTACGGGGAGAACCCCCACCAGCGCGCCGCCCGCTACCGCACCATCGCCGAGCCGAGCTGGTGGGACCGGGTGGTCTCCCACGGCGGGATGGCCTTGTCGTACCTGAACCTCTACGACGCTGACGCAGCGTGGCGGCTGGTCCACGAGATAGGCGACCTCGGGCCTGCCGCCGCCGTGGTCGTCAAGCACGCCAACCCGTGCGGGGCCGCCGTCGCTGGCGACGTCGCCACCGCGTACGAGCGGGCTTTCGAATGCGACCCCATGTCGGCTTTTGGCGGTATCGTCGCTATCAACGGCCCGGTGAGCGCGAAGGTCGCAGCCGAGATCGTCGCCAACGCCAAGGCCGACGTGCTCATAGCCTCCGACTTCGAACCCGACGCTTTGGAGCTGTTCGCCGCCAAGCGCAAGAACATGCGGGTGCTGTCCGCCCCGGCACCCGACGCCAGCGGACTTCATATCCGCCAGATCGGAGGCGGATGGCTGGTACAGGACCCCTACCGTTTCGTCACGGGCCGCGGGGAGTGGCGTGTCGTCACCAAAGCCCAGCCTAGCGAGGAGAACTGGCGTGACATGCAGCTCGCATGGCGGGTCTGCGCGGCGGTCAAGTCGAACGCTATCGTCCTCGCCGCCGGAGGGATGGCCGTAGGAATAGGCGGCGGCCAGCAGAACCGGGTCACACCCGCAGAGATCGCAGCGGCCCGGGCAGCGGGGCGCGCCAAGGGCGGTGCCGCAGCCAGCGACGCTTTCTTCCCGTTCCGCGACGGGCTCGACGCGGCAGCCTCCGCGGGGGTTGCCGCAGTCATACAGCCCGGCGGGTCGGTGAACGACGGCCAGGTCATCGCAGCCGCCGACGAGCACGGCCTAGTTATGGTCTTCACCGGGGAAAGGCAGTTCCAGCACTGATGACAGCTCGACTTCTCGAAGGCTCCCCGGTCGCCGAGGGCGTGCTCGCCGACGTCGAAAGCCGCGTAGCGCGCCTTCGCAAGGTCGGCCACCAAGTCGGCTTGGCGACAGTACTCGTCGGCGACGACCCGGCTAGCGTCGGCTACGTCGCCAAGAAGCACGCAACGTGCGAGCAGGTCGGTATCCGCTCCATCGACGTGCGAATCCCCGCCGAGGCAACCCAAGCGGACCTGATCGCCGAGATGGTCCGCCTCGGAAGCGACGACACCGTCGACGGCTACATCCTCCAGCATCCCCTGCCAGGGCACTTCGACTTCAACCAGGCTATGCAAGCGATGAACCCGGCCAAGGACGTGGACGGCCTGCACCCCACCAACCTCGGGCTTCTTGCGCTCGGCGACCGCGGCTCCCCGCGACCTTGCACACCCCTTGGGATACAGGCGATGCTCGGCTTCTACGGGATACCCACCGACGGCGCGAGGATGGTCATAGTCGGTCGCGGCCCGACTCTGGGTCGTCCACTTTCGATCCTGATGTCGCTAAAAGAACCCGGCGCCAACGCCGCAGTGACCGTGCTGCACAGCGGCGTTCCCGGCATCGCCTCTGCGACCCGCGAAGCTGACATCGTCGTAGGAGCGGCCGGAGCGCCGAACATGATCACCGCTGACATGGTCCGCCCGGGAGCGGTGGTGATCGGCGGCGGCCTCACCTGGCAAGGCCGCCGGGCTCTCTCCGACGTCGACGAATCGTGCGCCGAGGTGGCCTCGTGGGTGACCCCCCGCCTGGGCGGGGTCGGGGTGACCACCGTTGCGATGCTGCTCCGCAACACCGTCGAAGCAGCCGAGAGAAGCGCCTCGTGACAGCCCCCTCGGGCACGGGTCAGGGATTGCCGAGCTCCATGAAGTACACCCAGCCGGTCGCAACCTTGTTGTTGAGCTTGTAGGAGATCTCGACTCTCTCCCACGACTGGTGCGGCTCGTCGCCTATCAGCTCGACCAGCGCGCCTTTCGGCAATTCCACCCCATTCTTGCCTTGCGAGTTGCCGAACATGTCGGTGACCTCAACCGTGTCGCCTGACGTGGGGTTGATCGCGTAGCGGCGATCCTTGGCATCTTCACCACCTCCGGCTCCTTGGCTTTGCTCCTTGCGCGGCTCCTCGACAGGCTCGGATTCTTGCTTGCCCTCGCCGGCCCCGCCTTCGATTCCTTTCAGGCGTCCCCATTCCACTTTGCCGCTGACAAGCTTGCCCTGCCAGACCATCGACAGCATCACAGTCGTATACGGGTCCATGTTTGGGCGTATGTAATCCGAGTTAACCTCCACGCTCGTGCCCGCTGGCACGAAGATCGTGGTGCGATCGGCAAGCTCGACGGGAGTACTGTCCCCTACCACGAGATGCGTGGCCTTGATTCTAGCTGCGACCTCGCCGACGTTCGGCTGCTTGGGATTGTCGGCGACGTCCCCGCCCTGCTTGGGGGCACCGTAGGGTTTCACCTTGTCGTAGCCGTTGGCCTTGAGGTCCGCGTTGGCCACCTGGCCGAACATCCCGTAGAAGGCCTCGACGAATCCCTGCTCGTTCTCCCGAGAATTCAAGTCGATCCAGAGCTTGCCCATGGCCGGCAACTCCTCGTCGGTGATGGCCGTTCCGACAGGTATCTCCATTTCACCCAATTGGTCGTGGAACGTCATCGGCTTGGTGGTGCGGAGATCCCCTCCTCCCACATCGCCGCGGCTGGCCCTGTCGTTCTTCGTCGGCTTGTCCCTGTCGGGGTCGAGGTCGTCCTCGTGGATAAATCCCGATCCCCCCAGCCAACGAATCTTATAAACTGTAGTTCCGCCAGTGGATATTTCGATAACTTTGTGTACCGAAGTACCAGCCTTCAGAGCTGCTCTCTCCTCGACCAAGGCCCGGTCGCCGTAGACGGGCGTGTCGTTGGGCAGGTCGATTTTCAGTTCTTCTGTGGGCTCCGCCTCCTCCTCGGGTCCCGCTAGGGCCTTGCCCTCGCCGGAGTGCGCACCCAGGGTGTGGCCCCAGCCGGGGTGGATTCCCGACGGCTTGGCAGTAGGTATCCCCGCCCTGTCGAGGACCGTCCACAGCGAAGCGTTACAGTTCTCTCCGCTGATCAGCCCCCGCTTGGACACTTTGAACATGCTGCCCACGTAGGGGACATTCATCGCGTTGACGGCGGCCGCCGCCTCGACGATCGAGTCGAGCCTGTTGTTCGCGGCCTCGCCCTTAAGTACCGTCTTGGACGGGGCCGAAGGGTCCCAGTCGACGGTTCCGGGCGCGTAGGGACCAATGTCAACCCTCGTCGGCGAGCCAACCTCCTTACCCCCCGGGCCTCCCCTCACGTACATCTGGCGGCCGTCGGCGAGCGTGTAGACGGCGAAGAGGTGCGCCCTGACGTTAATTCCGAGTATCGGGCCCCCGATGAAGGTCGAACGGACGTCGATGCGCGGAGCGTCTTTGATCTCCGAAGATTTTTCCTCCTCCGTCTGGGCGGTAAGCGCATCCGCAAGGCCCCAGCCCTTGAGGAAGCTCTGGGTCTCTGTCGCACCTATCCCCTTAATGAGAAGGGCCTTGTGCTTGTCCCGGTTGAGGAGAGTTTTGGACAGGTAGAACTTGTGAATTTTCTCCCAGTCTTTCTTGTCCTTCTTGTCTTCTTTGTCAGGGCGCTTCCCTAGATTGCTCATCCGCTCGGCGTACTCGGCGTGGATAACGGCACGTATCAGCTTGGTCAAAAGACCGGCACGGCCGTCGGCATCCTCCTCGCGCCGCCCCAGGTTCGAGAAGAACCTTTTGACCTTGGTCGAAGTGGGCTCGATGTCGTTGATCTTCTTCTGGTCGTCCTCCGGAACGTAATACTCAACTTGGGCGAGCGTCGTGGCGAACTCATTGGACCGCTGTGCCGCAGCCATCAGGGCGTCGCTCGTCTGCGGTAAAACGAGACGCTGGACAGGCGTCGCCGGAACGTGCAACGCGCCGTGTGCCTCGGCTTGTTGTGAACGCGCTCTTTGCGCCGAGATCCATGCCGTGGTCGCGGCGTTGCCGGCGGACCTCTGCAATGCAAGTACACCCGCCGGCCCGAGGGCCACAGCGCCCGCCTGTCGCTCGTCGCGTGCCGTGCCTGCTTCGGCCCTCCGCAGGCTTGCTCCGTGCCCTGGCTCGTGCTCCACTTTGCCTTTGTCGGCGATAACACTCATCGCTGCACCTTTCGAATCCCCGGTCTTCCCTCTCTTAGACGCTGCCGCCGGTACCACTGTCTGAAGTTTCGTAGCCGATCAATTGCAAACAGCGCTGTGCTACGTCCGGGCTGACCTCTCTCTGGGCGAAGCCTCCCAGTGTGTGAGCCGTGACGAGCGTCGGGGACAACCCGACGTTGCCTAGCGGCTTTCCGTCTGGACCGAAGAAGTTCAAGCGGAGATCGGTGACGGCAACTCCCTCCCAGGGAACGCCCCAGCCGGACTTGAGGGGTTCGAGAACCTCGAAGATCCCGGCTATCACCTGTCGGTCCTCCGACGACGCCAACTTCAGGTTCAGATTGGTCGTTAGGGTCACCTCGACAGCAGACGCAAAGACTCCCAACTCCACGTCTACCGGCATGGCCTGCCTGCTCCCCCGACCAAACCTAGGCAACTTCACACGACCAGCTTAATCTAACAAGGCCAATCTAGTCTTGCCCTAAAAGACAGACTTTTAGTACCCGGACGGGCAGAGAAGCTTCCGCAGAGAAAAGCCTGCCATGCAATGTAACGGGCAGCCGGCCCGTTGAAGCAGCCCGAAATCCCGCTGTAGCATCGCTTCGTCCCTAGACTTCGACTTCGATACAAGTCGCCTTAGGAGGGTCGCTGCGGTGCCTGCACTTCACGACACGTCTATCAAAGAGGTCTCCCCGGAGTTGAGTAGCTTGCGCGATGACCGCAGGGATCTCCACCCCCTGTCGCCTGGGCCGGCCGCGGCACCCGAGCTCAGTCGCACCTCGACCAGGTTCGACCTGCGGAGAGCCCTGGCGCCTCCGTCCGTCCTCGACCTGCAGGTAAGCGCAGGTAACCGAGCCGTAGCCCGGCTTCTGTCCGGCCGCGCCGGTGCCGGCATCGGCAACGATACGGGATCCCGGCAGAAGCCGGAGAGCGCCATCCAGGTGCAGCGGCTGCTCATACCCTCGGGGGAGGAGATGCAGCAGCTGGCTGGACGGCTGTCGACCAAAGCCGCACTGAAGAAGAGCACGTATAAGCAGCTGCTCGACGAGCTCGACGAGGCGGCCCGGCTCAAGTCGAACCCCGAGAGGCGACGAGAGCACCTCGAAGCGGCACTGAAACTGGCCAACTCATGGCTCGCCAAGCGGACCAACCCCAAGAAGACGAAACTAGACGCCGACGACCGACGCCAGGCGCGCTTCGTGGAAGGTCTGATCTCCGACCTCAACGCCGAGCTCGGAAAGGGGATCGGAACTTCTAACGCGGAAGCTGTCCGTCCGTCCGATGCCCTCAGGCAGCGCTCGGAGTTGGAGGGCGTCGCGATCCAACCGGATTATCACCCGAGTCCTCCCGGGGAGAGCTCCAAGGTCACCTATCACGTGGTGATCGGCGTATACCAACAAGAAGAGAAGTTCATGGCTCTCCACGAGGAGCGCACGCCGAGCGTGATCAGATCCAAGTTCCGCTCAGCTGTCCTCGACAACGCCGTGAACAAAAAGCTGAACCTATTCGGCACCCGCACCCCCAAGGCCGAAGGGGGCCGGGAGCTCAAGAAGGGCCTGTTCCACCTTGCCGAGCCGAAGACCTCCGAGCAAACAGCGCGCAAGGCGGCGCGGCGGGTCGTCGACCGAAGCGACGACACGAAGAACCTGGCGGAGGAGGAGCGGGAGAAGGAGATCGACAGGCTCGCCGAGCAGACCGGCGCAACAGGCCACACCTGGGTGAAGCTGATCAAAAGAGTGGACGGCGCCGACAACACCGTCTGGAGCTTCGGATTCTGGCCTCTCGGCGGCTTCGGAAGTCCGACTAAGCCAGTGCCCGGAGTGGTCAGGCACCCCGACCGTGTCTACGAGCGCGAAGCCAGCGGCGTCGCCTACCTGCCCAGAGAAGTCGACAAGAAGGCCTTCGACAGCGCCCTCGAAGAGGCCGCCAAGATCTCCGCTTCGCACCCCGACTACACCGCAGCGGGGTACAACTGCACTACCTTCGTCAAAGACGTCATCTCCAAAGCCGGGCTTTCCATGCCGAGCGGGCACAAGATCCTCGGGCTCAAGACGGTGCACAACCCGAACACCCTCTACGAGGCCGCCACGTCTGATGCCTCGAAGCAGGATAAAAGCTCCGACATCGACGCGTTCGACCTCGCCCAGCAGCGCATGAAGCAGGAGCGCTCCCGCCAGGAGCAGGCCTCCCGCGAGCGGGCCGAGCAGGAAGAGATCGACAAGCACCCCAAACTGAAGCTCGCCGAGGGTGTCGACAAGATCAGCTTCTGGCTAGGCGAGAGCTTCAACAGCCTGGAGCACTCCCAAGAGGTGTGGCGCTCAGACTTTTTCGACTTGGCCTTCAGGCTCGCCGACCTTGACGAGGAGTACACGGGGCTGCACCCCCAAGCGCCAGGCAGACAAGGAGAGAACCCGTTCGAGGTGGTGTGGATGAAAGTCCTCCTCGTAGACGGCCCCCGGGACAAGGGGAAGGTCGGATGGGTTCGCAAGGACGAAGTGGTGGGAGCATGAGCCCAATCCGAAGTCGACGGTGCCACGTAGCTCTAATGGGAGAAGCGTGGAAACCGGCTGGTAAACGAGCGTCTCCCGGCGCAGCATGACATTCATCTCGACCACCCACTCCACAGGAGGATCACATCTTGAGACACGGCCGAACACCCGACCCCCTTCCCGCGTGTCGGGAATCCCGACGTGAGCGAGCCAGACGACTCGCCGGCCGCGCCGGCGCCGGGGTGGCGATCACCGCCTCCGCCAGCCTCGCGGCTGCGCTCGTAGGCACTCCCGGGGCTTGGGCGGCGCCCAGCCTGGCGACCTCGGCCTCGCCGGTGGCGCACATCTCCGCCATGACGGGGAACATCAACGGACTTGTCGACACAGTGGTCGCCTCGACGGTTGCCTCCAACGGCGACACGAACCCATACGACCTCGCCGTCGTGCCTTTCAGCTCTGGGATGCTCGTGGCCGGCGACGTGCTCGTCGCCGACTTCAACAACGCCGCCGGCGCGTCAGGAGCTGGCATGTCGATCGTAGAGATCAACCCCCACACGGGGACCTCCACCACCTTCTACCAAAACAGCGGGATCACCGGGCCGGTCGGTATCGCCATAAACCCCGCGAACGACATCGTCTGGGTCGGCTTCTACGGCGGCCCCGCCAGCGCCCCCGCAGGTGCCTACGACGGGGCGACCTCTGGGGTGGCTATCATCAACCCGCTAGGAGCCCTCGTAAAGACCCTCAGCGGCCCGGACTTCGTTGGGGTCTGGGGTCAGGCTGTGAGCGACGTTGGCGGACAGGTGCAGTTCTACTGGCCCAACGCCGGCAACGGCGGCAGCGGCCTGAGCGCTCCTACCGACACTGCTGGGATGGAAGGCCAGGTCTGGCGGGACAACCCGGCGGCCGATTTCGCCAACACCCCCCTTGCGACGGGTCTGCCCGCCACCCCGGCGGGGACTAACAGCGCCGCGGCACTACCGGCCAACCCGACCGGCCCCAGAGGCATGGTCTTCGACCAGCGCAACGACACGTTGTACTTCACCGACGACGCCAACAACGCTATCTACGCGATTCCCAACGCCAACTCGGCTACCGGCGCGTCGGCCCCCAAGATGGTCGCCTCCGGCGGGCCGCTGTCGAGCCCGCAGCAGATCACCGTCGATCCCGCCAACGGGGACCTGCTAGTAGTCAACGGTGCCACGAACAACGACCTGATCGAGTTGACCACCGCCGGCCAGGTCGTCGCGACCCGCAACCTGGCCCCCACGGAACCCGCCGGCGGCCTGTTCGGGCTTACCGCTACGGTCAACTCCGAAGGAAGCATGGTCATCTACTACGACAACGCGAACGACAACAACCTTCACATGCTGACGGTCCCGAACCAGGGGTACTGGCTTGTGGCCAAGGACGGCGGAGTCTTCAGCCTCGGTGACGCCCCCTTCTTCGGGTCCGCAGCCAACCTGCACCTAAACGCACCGATCGTCGCAATGGCACAAACCTCCGACCGGCTCGGCTACTGGCTGGTCGGCGCAGACGGAGGTGTCTTCGCCTACGGCAATGCAGGCTTCTACGGGTCAGCTGCCAACCTCCACCTGAACGCCCCCATCGTCGCCATACTCCCGACGCCCGACGGCGGGGGCTACTGGCTGGTCGCAGCAGACGGAGGCGTGTTCAGCTACGGCGACGCAACCTTCTACGGCTCCGCAGCAGGCATGCACCTAAACGCACCAATCGTCGGAGCCCGAGTCGCTCCCGGAGGGATGGGATACTGGCTCGTCGCCGCAGACGGAGGCGTGTTCAGCTACGGTGACGCAACCTTCCACGGCTCCGCCGGGGGTATGCACCTAAACGCCCCCGTCGTCGGCATGGTGACTTCCGCCGGAGGGATGGGATACTGGCTCGTCGCCGCAGACGGAGGAGTGTTCAGCTACGGCCCCACCGCCGCCTTCCACGGCTCAGAGGGCGGCACGCACCTGAACGCCCCTGTAGTCGGGATCATCCGCACCCCGACCGCTAACGGCTACTGGCTCGTCGCCGCAGACGGTGGAGTGTTCAGCTTCGGCGGCGCCGGCTTCTACGGCTCCGAGGGCGGCACGCACCTGAACGCCCCGATCGTGGGCGGCAGGCTGGGATAGACCAGCCTAAACCATTTGAGAAGTCGAGCTGCCCGGGCGTTTCACGCCCGGGCAGCGTCGCGCTGCGACACGTTTTCAGGCCCGCGACGTCAACTGCAAGTCAGTTGACGTTGACCAGTTGCTGTTCGGTGGGCATGTGCTCGCGTACCTTCGATAGGAGCGCCTGGCCGAAAGGATCGACGATCTGCTCCCATGCGGTGTAGAGCTCCGCGGAGGACTGATTGCGACTGCCGAAGATTGCTTCCATGAATGCCCGGAGACTCTCAACCGAGGCGGTCCGCTCCAAACCTGCCAAGTTGGATGCGCTAAGGAGAAGGGGAGCTTGGGCGCCCAACCAGACCATGTTCCTCAACACGAACGCCTCGGCGATCTTGGTTCCCTGCCCAAACTGCTCCTCTGCGTACTTTAGAATCGCAGCGGCCTTGTCGAGCACTGCGCCGTCGGCTACGGCCCAACCTCCGTCGGGAGGGCAGACCACGGTGCCGAGCGACCCCGCCAGTTTCACAGCCAAGTCCGTCACCTTAGGGTCGGACTTTTCGAGCTGAGAGTCCTTCTGGTCACCTTGCTGTCGGTGCTCTTTCCAGAACCCATCGATAGCCTGTATGCCTGCGCCCACCACGGCTCCTGCGGCGTAACTCCTCATGTAGTCCTTGAACATGTCGATTCCGGTTCGACCTACCTGGGCCACCGTCTTGTTCTCGGTCTGGGCCGCTGCAGCGTTTTGGGCGTCCCCACCCTTGCCGTGGTTGTCCTTGGCGGCCTCCTCTGCGAAGGTGTCGTGTAGGTCCTTGACGTGGTCGATCGCTACGTGACCGGAGGCCACTACCGAAGCTTGAGCCCATGTCTGCTCGTCGGGATATCTGCGGTCCGCACCGAGACGTCTCATGACGGCGATGTCGTGTTCGAGGCCGTTGATCGCCTCGTCGTACTCGTGGAGCGTGGCGCCGACCTCCTTGAGGTACATTTTGCTGTTCCCCAGCTTCGTTTTCATCACCTCCAGCTCTGCGATCCAGTCGTTAGCCGCGCTCTGCCTCTCGGCGACCGGCCCCATCGGTTCGCGAAAACCGACGCGCATTTGCATGGCCCGGTCGGCGACCATCGAGACCTCCTCGACAGCTGATTGGGCGGCTCTCGCTTTCTCTTTGCCTTCGGAGGGCTTGTCCGTCTTCGCTTTCGCCCGTCGAGAAGTGAATATCGACGAGGCGATCTGCTTCAGTTTGGCGAAGAACCCCTTCTTGGGGGCTTTTCCTTCGCCTGTCGACGCGTTGGCAACCCCTTGGAGCCCTTCGAGGAGCACCTGCAAGCTTTTGCCGTCATCGAGAAGTGCACGCTGGATGACCATCTGCCCGCCGAGACCACCATGGGACACGGACCCTGCCGACGCGCCCGTCGGCCCTTCGTGGAAGTCAAGCCGGCCGGCGTGCTCGGCTCCCGTCGCCTTCTGCTCGTGAGCGTCGCCGGGGTCGGAGACACGCACGTCGTTGCCTATAGGGTCTCCCGGCACCGGCCCGGCCCTGTTTTGGAGGAAGTGGGTTGTCTCATGCGCGAGCACCTCGTCCCCGCGTTGTGTTCCCGGGGCGTAATCGGGGTGTAGCACCACGTCGTCTCCGACGGAGAAGCCTCTTGCGCCTAGTGCTTCGGTCGCTTCCCGGTCGCTGTGAACTCGCATAGCCGTCGCGGGCGGAGCGACGTCGAACGCTCCGCCCGCCGTGGTTCCGGGGGAGCGGCTCACAAAACGCGGCTCCCCCGGAGAGCTGACCGCCTTTTCCACGAGGGGACGCACCGACGCTCCGTCGGGGTGCAACAGGCTGCTCACCGCCTTGTTACCGGCGAGACGTTGAAGCTCCAAGATCCCGTCGGGCGTCGGCGAAGCATCCCCGACCAGTATCGACGCCACGTCGGGCGCCTTGTCGCCCTTCTTGGCCTGGCGCTCGAGGCCACGCCGGGGCTCTAGGGTCCGCTCGGCTAGCGCGCTGGCGATGTCCTTGCTCATCGGGACCCTCCCTTGTAAGCGACTTTTGTTGGTCGACCCGTTATGGCAGCAGCCACCAGCAGGTCTCACTCCCGAGGGTAGCCTCACAATCGAGGGCCTTTCGGTCAGGAAAGTCTGCACTTAAAGGCAGACTTTCCTGACTCACCGCCGGTTGGCACGCGACTACAAGGTCTTGACGATCTCCGCCATCTTAAGGCCCGCCTCAGTCGGGTTGTTCACGACGTGAACGCCCGCAGCGGCCAAAGCCTCCATCTTCGCGGCTGCGGTGCCTTTCGAGCCGGAGATGATCGCCCCGGCGTGACCCATCTTCTTACCCGCCGGCGCCGTCACGCCGGCTACGTAAGCAACGACCGGCTTGGTCAGCTTGTCGGCGATGAACGCCGCCGCCTTTTCCTCCTCGGAACCGCCGATCTCGCCGAACATGGCCACCGCCTTGGTGTCAGGATCGGCCTGGAAGGCTTCTAGGCAGTCCACGAAGTTCGTGCCCGGCACCGGGTCGCCGCCGATGCCGACGCAGGTGGTGACACCCACGCCGAGCTGCTTGAGCTCGTAGAGAGCCTGGTAGGTGAGGGTCCCGGAGCGACTTACGATCCCCACGGGGCCCCCCGGGAGGGCTATCTCACCTGCGGTTATGCCGATGTTGCACTTTCCGGGGCTGATGATCCCCGGGCAGTTCGGCCCTAGAAGCCTTGTGGAGGGGTAGGCGTCCACCAATGTGTTGTAAGCCCGGGCCTCGTCGTGGGCTGGGATCCCCTCGGTGATGCACACGATGAAGCCGACGCCCGCCGCGGCAGCTTCGAGGATGGCATCCGCAGCAAAGCGGGGAGGGACGGACACGAAGCTCGCGTTGGCTCCGGTCGCTGCCACCGCCTCGGCGACGGTGTCGTACACGGGGATGCCCTCGACGTCGCTTCCACCCTTTCCCGGCGTCACGCCGGCCACGACCTGCGTCCCGTAAGCCTTGTTGCGCAGACCGTGGAAGCGGCCCTGGCCGCCGGTGAGACCTTGGACTATCACCTTTGTGTTCTCGTCTACGAATATGCTCATCGGACGGTCCCTCCTGCGAGTTGGACGGCTGTTCGGGCTGCGTCGAGCATCGTCGGAGACGACAGGACCTTCTCCGAGGTGACCGTGGAGAGGATCTCCCGGCCCTCCTCGGCGTTGGTGCCGTCCAGTCGGATGACCATCGGCGCTTGGATGTCCACGCGGCCGAGGGCCGCCTTGATGCCGTTGGCGACCTCCTCGCCCCTGGTGATACCGCCGAAGATGTTGATGAAGATCGACCGGACCTTCGGGTCGGAGTTGATCACTTCGAGCGCGTTGGCCATCACCTCGGCGTTCGCCCCACCGCCTATGTCCAAGAAGTTGGCGGGGCTGCCGCCCACCTGGTTGACCACGTCGCAGGTGCTCATCGCGAGGCCAGCGCCGTTGGCGATGATCCCGACGTAGCCGTCCAGGCCGACGTACTGGAGTCCCTTGGAGCGTGCGAGGCGTTCACGCTCGTCGAACTCGTCTATGTCACGAAAGTCGTCCCACTCGGGGTGGCGGTAAGCGGCGTTGTCGTCGAGGGTCACCTTGGCGTCCAGGGCGTGTACTTTGCCCTGCGGGGTGAGTATCAGCGGGTTGATCTCCACCAGGTCGGCGTCGCCTTCGACGTAGCAGCGGTACAGCTTTGTGAGGATGTCCACCGCCCCTTCGACAGCCTCGGCGTCCAGCCCGGCGCGCGCCACGAGATCCGCCGCGTCCGCAGACGTGAAGCCCTTAGCCGGGTCTATGTGGAGCCTTGCGATGGCGTCCGGGTCCTCCTCGGCGACCGTCTCGATCTCGACTCCTCCTTTGGCGGAGACCATCGCCAGGTACTTCTTCGCGGCCCGGTCGAGCGTGAAGCTTGCGTAGTACTCCTTGGCGATGTCCGATGCGTGCTCCACCCACAGGCGCCGCACGACGTGGCCTTTGATGTCCATGCCGAGGATGTTGGCGGCGTGGGTTCGCACCTCGGCGGCGTCGGCGGCGAGCTTGATACCACCCGCTTTGCCGCGCCCACCGACTTGCACCTGGGCTTTGACCACCACCGGATAACCGGCGGCGTCGGCTTGCGCTACCGCCTCGTCCACGGTGTCGGCGACACCGCCGGCCGATACCGGTATGTCGTAGCGGGCGAAGTACTGCTTGCCCTGATATTCGAACAGGTCCACCTATCCTCCTGGCTTGTAGTGCTGTTGTGAATGCTGCTTGTGTCCCCGACGCACCGACCTGCCCGCTACCCGGTCTCGGCCGCCTGGGCAGCGTCGGCCGTCTCGGCAGCGTCGAGGGTCGACTCCAACCAGTCGGTTATGTCTCCCAGCGGCGCTCCGGGTGTGAACACCCTTGCCACGCCGATCGAGGCGAGAGCTTCGACGTCAGCGTCGGGAATGATCCCCCCCGCGAAGACGAGGACGTCCCCGGCTCCACGCGCTTTGAGCTCGGAGACGATCCTCGGGAACAGTGTCATGTGAGCCCCGGATAGTATCGACAGGCCGACAGCGTCCGCGTCCTCTTGGATGGTGGTTTCGGCTATCTGCTCGGGGGTCTGGTGCAGGCCGGTGTAGATAACCTCGAAACCCGCCTCCCGCAAGGCTCGGGCTATGACCCGCGCCCCACGGTCGTGTCCGTCCAGACCGGGTTTCGCCACGACAACCCTGTATAGGCGCTTCATCGAAACCCGATCTTGGCAGGTTCAGGGCGCGATAAGCCAACCGGGTCGCGCTTTTAGGCCCGCGCGAGGGGCGCCAGGGCGAGGGAAAGGTGCTTCTCGCCTACCGAGGGGAAGCGCACCCGCGCTTCGGCTTTTTCGCCTTCCCCGCGGACGTCTATGACGATCCCCTCCCCCCATTTGGCGTGCACCACCGCCTCGCCGGGCCGCAGCCCCAGGCGTTCCGCTCCTTTCCCGGCGACCGGACCCCGCCTAGGCTGGCTGAGGGCGGACTCGACGATCCTGTCGCGTCCCGACAGACCTTCCAGGCTCGCCCGCGAACCCCGAGCTCTTCTGCCGCTGACGTTCTTGACGACGTTCGCCGGGATCTCCGACAGAAACCGCGACGGCGGGTTGTAGAGCGTCTGGCCCCACAGGCTTCTACACCACGCGTTTGTCAGATAAAGCCTCTCCCGGGCACGGGTTATGCCGACGTACGCCAACCGGCGCTCCTCGGCCATCTCGGAAGGCTCCGACAGCGAGCGCATGTGGGGGAAGATACCGTCCTCCATCCCCACGACGAACACCACCGGGTACTCGAGGCCTTTCGCCGTGTGAAGGGTCATGAGCGTGACCTTCGAGTCGTCCTGTTCGATCTCGTCGCTGTCGGCGACGAGGCTCACCTCCTCCAAGAAGGCGTCCACCGTCTCCGCCTGGCGGGCCGAGCCGATCAACTCCTCGATGTTCTCCAAACGCCCAGCCGCCTCGTGGGACTCTTCCGAGATCAGCTCGCCGTGATAGCCGCTACGCTCGAAGATCGCTTCTAGCAGGTCCGCCGGGCCGGCCGGGGACGGGGAAGCCGAAAGTTGCTGGCCGCCGGCGGGAGGCGCTGCCATTGCACGAAGTTCGGCCATCAAAGCGTCCAGGCGGCGCAGCCCGCTCAGCGCTTTACCGGCAACCCCGGCCTCCTCTGCGTGCGACACCGCCTCGGCGAATGTCGTCCGATGCTCCGCAGCCCAACGCTCCAGGCGTTCCACGCTGGTGTCGCCGACACCGCGCTTGGGCACGTTAACTATCCGCTTGTAGGAGACCTCGTCGTCTGGGTTCACCACGGCCCGAAGGTAGGCAAGGATGTCCTTCACCTCCCTACGGTCGTAAAAGCGGGTTCCGCCGACGACCTTGTAGGGGATGTCGCGCCTTACCAACTCCTCCTCGACCGCTCGGCTCTGGGCGTTCGTGCGGTAGAAGACGGCCATGTCACGCCACTCGTAGCGGGGACGACCTTCGGCGCTTTGCCGGTGCAGCGAAGCGACCTCGGAAGCCACCCAGGCCGCCTCGTCGTGCTCGTCCTCGCCCTGGTAGCACACGATCGGCTCGCCGGCTCCCTGGTCGGTCCACAGCGCTTTGGCCTTGCGTCCCTCGTTGTTGGCTATTACAGCGTTAGCAGCGTCGAGGACGGTCTGTGTGGAGCGGTAGTTCTGCTCCAAGACCACGACCGTCGCGTTCGGGAACGCCTTTTCGAACTCCAAGATGTTACGTACGTCCGCCCCGCGCCAGCCGTAGACGGACTGGTCCGAGTCTCCTACGACGGTGACCTGGTGGTGGTCGCCTGCCAGGAGAAGCACCAGTTCGTTCTGCGCCCGGTTGGTGTCTTGGTACTCGTCGACTAGAACGTGACGGAACCGGCTGCGGTAGCCGTCGAGGACGTCGGGGCACGCCTGCAACACGTTCACCGCCACGAACAGAAGGTCGTCGAAGTCCATTGCGTTGGCCGCGTGGAGGCGCTGCTGGTACTCCCGGTAGACGTCGGCGGCTTTGCGCTCCATCGGAGTTCGCGCCCGCGAAGCGTAGGTTTCGAAGTCGACGAGGTCGTTCTTCGCCGCGGAGATGTACCCTGCGATCGCCCGCGGCGGAAACTTCTTGGAGTCCAAGCCGAGGTCCCTGACCACGTAGCCGACGAGGCGCTGCGAGTCGGACTGGTCGTAGATGGTGAAGTTCGAGCGGTAGCCGAGCCGTGTGGCGTCGCGTCGCAGGATCCGAACGCAAGCCGAATGGAACGTGGAAACCCACATCTTCGCCGCCGCTGGGCCGATCAGGGCGCCGACGCGTTCGCGCATCTCGCCGGCGGCTTTGTTCGTGAAGGTGATCGCCAGGATCTCGAACGGGGAAAGTCCTGCCTCCGACACCAGCCAGGCTATGCGCCGGGTGAGAACTCTCGTCTTTCCAGACCCTGCCCCTGCGACGACTACTAGGGGGCCTTCAGGGTGTGCGACGGCTTCCGCCTGGGCTGGGTTCAGGTCGCCTAGTAGGTGTTGGGCCATCGCGAGGGTCTAGGGTACCGGTTGACCGGCGCGCACTTGGCTCGACCGGGCGACAATCGACAGGAGGGTTAGGTCCAAGTGACAGGTATATGCGAGGGACGAGTGGTGGTCGTGACCGGCGCCGGGCGGGGTATAGGCCGCGAGCACGCTTTGGAGTTCGCCCGTCAAGGGGCGAAAGTGGTCGTCAACGACCTCGGCTCGAACACTGACGGCACCGGCAGCTCCGCAGGCCCGGCGGGCGAAGTGGTAGACGAGATCAGGGCTATGGGAGCCGAGGCGATCGCCAACGGCGACGACGTGTCGGATTTCGACGGCGCCAGCCGGATGATCCGCTCGGCGATAGACACCTTCGGGCGTATCGACACTCTCGTCAACAACGCCGGGATCCTCAGGGACCGGATGCTGGTCAACATGACCCCCGACGAGTGGGACGCCGTGATCAGGGTGCACCTGCGTGGAACTTTCGCCCCGACCCGGGCCGCTTTGGACTTCTGGCGGGAGCGTTCCAAAGCAGGCGAGGACAACGACGCTCGGATAGTCAACACGACCTCCCCTTCGGGCATATACGGCAACGTCGGCCAGACGAACTACGGCGCAGCCAAAGCGGGGATCGCCTCTTTCACGATCATCGCCGCTATGGAAGTTGCCCGCTACGGAGTTACGGTGAACGCCATCGCCCCGGCTGCTCTTACTCGTATGACCGAGAACCTGGGGATGGGGCAAAGAGCCGCTGACGTACCAGAAGACCAGTTCAACCCGCTGTCAGCGGATAACATCTCGCCTATCGTCGTGTGGCTCGGAAGCTCGGAGTCCGCTGGGATCACCGGCCGGGTGTTCAACGTGATGGGAGGTCACCTGAGCGTCGCAGAGGGCTGGGTTGAAGGTCCCGCAGTGGACAAGGACGGGCGCTGGGATCCCGCCGAGTTGACCGGGATAGTCCCAGACCTGGTCTCCCGAGCCGCTCCGAACGCCGCCATGTCGGGCAGGCGTTCCTGAGCAGGTCCGCAGCTGCGTAACGCAGCACCAATGACAGGGAGCCCCGAGGTGCCGCTCGACGCTAGTACGGTTCTACAGGTCGAGGACCTTTCGGTTCGCTACGGTCCGGTCGTAGCCCTCGACCGTGTGAACCTGACCGTGCGTCGCGGCGAGGTCGTTGCGCTCGCCGGGGAGAACGGGGCCGGCAAGTCGTCCCTCATCCGTTGCGTCGCCGGCGACATCCGGCCCGAGTACGGCCGGGTAACGGTACTGGGCGAGACGCTCGACCCCGGAGCCCGACGAGATCCACGCTCCGGGGTCGCCGTCGTGTGGCAGGACTTGGCGCTGTGCGACAACCTCGACATTGCGTCCAACGTAATGCTCGGGGCAGAGACTCGCCGTCTCATGTTCTCCGAGACTCGGTTCCACTCCAAGGCCGCCGAGGTCTTAGAACGTCTCGGCATCGGCCTTCCGTCCACTTCGACGACCGTCGCTCACCTCTCCGGCGGGCAGCGCCAACTGGTGGCGGTCGCGAGGGCGATGCGGGACCGCCCTCACCTGCTGATACTGGACGAGCCGACAGCATCCCTGGGCGTGGCCGAGTCGGCAAGAGTGGAGAGCCTGGCTGCTTCGCTTCCCGCCCAGGGAACCACCGTGATGATCGTGTCGCACGACGTCGAGCAGATGTTCCGGCTGGCCGACCGCATCGTGGTACTACGACGCGGGAAGGTAGTAGCCGAGGTGCTACCCGAGGAATCCCATCCCGACGAGGTAGCCGCCCTATTGTCTGGCCAACCCGCCGAAGGGTCGCCGCGCCGGCAGTTGAGCCGTCTGCAGGACCTAGCAGATCAACTCGCCTCCGCGTCACCTTCGTCGGGTCTCACTTTGATCATCTCGGCCCTGGCGGCGGCTTTAGGGACAGGCCAACTGTGCGTCCACGTGCGGGAAGGGTCTGCGATGAGACTGGCCGGTCACGTCGGGTTGCCGGCGCACCTCGTCAGACAGTGGGCTGACCTACCCGTCGGCTCCATGGTCCGCTCGGTGATCCCCCGGGAGCGGCCCGCCGCCGGGGACAGTTGGGGCGCCACCCTGCCGAGCGGATGGGAGACTATCCGCCGGGACGCACGACGGTCTGGTTTCAAGACCTCCTGGAGTTTGCCTTTCACCAGCCCGCAGGGGGATTCTGGTGTTATCACGATCCTCTCCGAGGAGGTCGGCGAGCCGACTCGCGACGACCTCGAGTTGGCATCCCTGTACGCCGGGTATGCCGCTAACGCCCTCGAACGGGACCGGCTTCTCGGCGAGCTCACCGTTCGCAACCGGGTGCTCGAAACGATCCGCGAGGTGCTCCAGGCCCTCGCCGGTCCGGCCGCTTTGGAGGTGAGCCTGCAAGTGGCGCTGCGAGCGCTTCAGGCTGGTCTGGGAGCCCGCTACGTCGCCGTGGTGACCCGGCGGGTCTCCGAGCCCGAGCCTGCCTTTCGCGCCTGGGTCGGGCCGGACCCCGACGCGTCGGGATCTACACCTACTGACCTTCTCGAGGTTGCCAAGAGGTCCCTGGGAGGCCGCCCCGGCGCGGAGCGAGACCGATCAGGCGACCCTGGCAGGCAGCAAGCTACGAATCAGTACATGGTCGCGGACTTCCCTGCCCCCGACGGCCGAGGGGCCCTGGTCGTAAGATGGGAAAGAAGCCGCACCGCCGCTGCCGCCGGCGCAGGAGTGGACGTCGCCGACCGGCGAGCCGTTATCGACGACGCTGCCAGCTCCATACGTCTGGCCCTAGAACGCGAGGAGTCCGAGCGAGCGCAACGCGAGACCATGGCGCTACGCAGCTCCCAGGCGCTGCAACGCCAGTTCCTGTCATGGCTCTCACACGAGCTGCGGACGCCGCTCACGGCCATCTGCGGGTACGCGTCGTCGCTGATGGCCCCCGACGTTCACTGGGACGCCGAGTCGCAACACCGCTTCTTGGAACGGATAGACAGCGAGTCCGCCAGGCTCGGGCGCCTCGTCGAGGACCTCTTGGACTTCAGCGCTATCGACGCCGGACTTCTCCGGCTCGACCAAGACTGGTGCGAGTTGCCTCTGGTGTTGGAAGCGGCCCGTGCTTGCCTGCCGTCTCCGCTCTCCGAGGCTGTGACTCTCTACTACCCTCAGGAGGTACCGGTCCTGTGGGCGGACCACGACCGCTTGGAGCAGGTGTTCGTAAACCTCTTCGACAACGCCGTCCGCCACAATCCTCCCGGCACCACGGTTAGCGTGAAGGTCAGCGTCGGAGCGGACGGGATAGTGGCGATAGCGGTCAGCGACGACGGGAGCGGAATAGCACCCGAAAGGCTGATGTCCCTGGCAGGACCGGGTGAGAGACGCGGCCGATCCGGCGGATCCGGGCTGGGACTCTCTATAGCCAAGGGGATCGTAGAAGCTCACGGCGGCCAGTTGCGCATCACCACCTCAGAGCAGGGAACGCTAGCCGAGGTACGACTTGCCAACACCCATGCGGAAGCACAGGCATCGTGACGACCGTAATGATCGTCGAGGACGACCCGAACATCGTCGACCTGATCCGGTCGAACCTGGTGGTCAGAGGCTTCGACACACTTGTAAGCAACGAGGGTGCTCGTGCCTTGAACCTCCTCGACACCGAAAACCCCGACATCGTGCTCCTTGACCTGATGCTTCCCGACGTCGACGGATTGGAGATCTGCCGACTGATCCGGGAGCGATCTAGCGTAGGCGTGATCGTCGTTTCAGCGCGCGGCGGAGAACGCGACAAGGTGTCGGCACTCAACGTCGGGGCCGACGACTACATGACAAAACCTTTCAGCATCGAGGAGCTGCTCGCCCGGATCACCGCGACGCTGCGACGGACGCGCGTCGCCGAAACACATGCCGCTCACCCTGAGACGATCGTCGTAAGAGACATCGAGATCGACCTGGCGGCCCGCCAGGTCGAACGCGCCGGTAGGGTCATACACCTGACGCCCACCGAGTTCGCCCTGCTTCGCGAGCTCGCCGAGCACCGCGGCAAGTCCCTCACCCATGCCCAACTGCTTCGCCGGGTGTGGGGCAGAGGCTACGAGACCGAGACCGAGTACCTGCGCGTCTATGTGAGGCGCCTGCGTTCCAAGCTCGAATCGGAAGGAGACGAGCCTCTCATCCTCACCGCGCCACGCGTCGGTTACCGGCTTACAGCCGAATGAGCCGCGGCGCCGGACGTCTACCCCGCCCGAGCGAAACTTTAAGCTTTTGTTAATGCAATGTTAAGAATTTTAACGGGTCGTTGACGCCGTCGGTCGTAACGTCACCGCTGACATCGACAAAAAGTCGAGACATAAAGTCCCTCGCAGACCTCGTCCAGGGGGCCGGTCTGCCGGGACCCATAGCCAAGGAGAAGCCCGAAGTGACCCACAAACGCGCGTTCGCTGCGCTGTTCGTCGGAGCCGGCCTGGTCGCCGGAGCCTGCACAAGTAGCTCGACCAAGACGTCCAGCGCCACGAGTGCAACGACCGCTGCCCCGTCTAGCTCGACCACGGCCGGTTCCACCTCCGGCTCGGCACCGAGCATCTCGATAGCCTCTTTCACCCGGGATTTCTCGGCGATGTCGCAACTCAAGAGCCTTGCCGCCCAGGGCAAGGGCAACATCGCTGCGATCCTCCCCGACACGGTGTCGTCAGCTCGCTACACCGAGTTCGACGCCCCCTACCTAAAGCAGGCGTTCACCGACGCAGGGTTGACCTCGTCGCAGTTCACGATCCAAAACGCCCAAGGCAGTGACACGACACAGCTGACCGACGCCCAGTCCGACATCGCGTCAGGTGCCAGCGTGCTGATCGTCGACCCCCTTACAAGTGGTGTCGGAGCCCAGATCGAGAGCTACGCGAAAAGCCACGGCGTCCCGGTCATCGACTACGACCGTCTGACCCTTGGAGGTAGCCGCTCGTACTACGTGAGCTTCAACAACGTAGAGGTGGGAACCCTCCTCGGCCAGGGCCTCGTGTCTTGCGTGTCGGCGTGGAACGTCAGCCACCCCAACGTCATCGTCATGCGGGGCTCCGCCACCGACAATAACGCCACGCTGTTCGCGCAAGGCTACGATGCGGTGATGGCCCCGTACTTCAGCTCGGGAAAATGGAGCGAGGTTGCCCAGCCGGCGGGGACCTGGCAGCCGACCAAGGCTCTCACGGAGTTCCAGCAGGCGTACACGGCTAACAAGAGCGCCAACGCTGCGCTGATCCCCAACGACGAGAACGGGGCTCCAATCATCTCCTACCTGCAGTCGCTGCACATCCCCGCCAAGACGTTCCCGACGACCGGCCAGGACGCCACCCTCGTCGGCCTACAGAACGTCCTGTCGGGATACCAGTGCGGCACCGTGTACAAGCCGATCTACGAAGAGGCCCAAGCCGCAGCCGCCCTCGCAATGTACCTGAGGGCCGGCCAGACGCCACCCGCCTCTCTGGTGAACGGCCAGACGGCCGACACCACCTCAAACACCCAGGTGCCGTCGGTTCTGCTCAAGCCTGAATGGGTCACCCCGTCGAACATGGCCTCCACGGTCATCGCCGACAACTTCGTGACGGCTTCGCAGCTTTGCACCGCCCAGTTCGCTTCGGACTGCAGCGCCGCCGGCATCTCCGGGTAGCGACGTGGCCGCTACCGTCCCAGGGAGGTGCCTGAAAAGGTGAACCTGCCAGCCGATCCAAGCGTCGAAGCCGGACCCTCATCTGCGGGTCCGGCTTCGGCCGCCGGCCGTTCCGACGGCCGAGTCACCACGGCGTCCAACACTAAATGGCTCCTAGAAACGAAGGGGATCACCAAGCGTTTCGGGGCGGTCGAGGCCCTCAGCGACGTCAACCTCCACGTTGCGCCCGGCGAGGTGACGGCACTTCTCGGCGACAACGGCGCAGGCAAGTCGACGCTGATCAAATGCCTCGCCGGTATCCACGAACCCGAGGAAGGCCAGATGATCTTCGACGGCCATCCGGTGCGCATCCGCGGCCCCAAGGTGGCTACGGGTCTGGGCATCGAGACCGTCTACCAGGACTTGGCGCTGTGCGACAACTTGGACATCGTGCAGAACATGTTCCTCGGACGTGAGCTGACGAACAGCCGCCTCTTGGATGAGGACTCCATGGAGAAGCAGGCCCGCCAGACACTCGCCGAGCTATCGGTCACCACCGTACGGTCGATACGCCAACTGGTCGGCTCCCTGTCGGGCGGTCAACGCCAAGCGGTCGCAGTCGCCAAGGCTGTGATGCAGAACGCCCGCATGGTGATAATGGACGAACCTACCGCCGCTTTAGGCGTAGCCCAGACGGCCATGGTCCTCGACCTGATACGGACGCTGAGATCCCGGGGGATCGCAGTGTTGGTCATATCCCACAACCTAAACGACGTGTTCAAAGTCGCCGACCACATCGCGGTGCTCTATCTGGGTCGCCTTGCGGTCGAGGCTCCAGTAGGAGCGTTCGACCAGCAGTCGGCTGTTTACGCTATTACCACCGGCCGCTTCGATCCGAACTCGATCGAGGCCTCTGCGACAGTGCAGGCGATCGAATGACCAGATTCTCCGAACCTTCTACCCAAGCCGGCAGCGACGTCTCGGCGACGCAACCACCGGAGCAGGTGGTTGCGCTTCTCGACCCTGCCAGCGCTGCGGACAACATGCGCGACTACCTGCGAGCGTGGGTGGTGAGGATCAGGAACGGTGAGAGCGGGATGCTGCCAGTGGTTCTCGGGCTGGTCGTAATCGTCATCATCTTCCAGAGCCAAAAGTCGGTTTTCCTCTCGGCTGGGAACCTCACGAACCTGTTCACCCAGTCCGCGACTTACATACTTCTGGGCATGGCAGAGGTGTACGTGCTGCTCCTAGGTGAGATCGACCTGTCGATCGGCTACGTGGGCGGCGTGGCGGGTGTCGTCACCGTCGCCACGGCAGCGCCTCCTGGTGACCATCCGTGGTGGGTTGCGATCCTCGCCGGTCTGGTCGTCGCGACGATCATCGGGATCATCCAGGGCCTCGTCATCACACGGCTTCGGGTTCCGTCGTTCGTTGTGACCCTCGCAGGCCTTCTTGGCTGGGAGGGTGTGCTCATCTTCCTCGCGGACCGCGAGGGCGGCACCAACGGGGGCGGGACGATCCGCCTGTCGAACAGCATCCTGTTGGACCTGGTAAACGGGAACTTGAGCGTCGCAGCCGGCTGGATAGTACTCGTCGTTGGGGTGGCTGGCTTCGCTGTGTTCCTGATCGCCCGCGACCGCCACCGGCGTCGGCACGCCTTGGTGGTACCGCCGCTCGGTCTTACGATAGCCAAGATCGTCGCCGTGGCCGTGGCAGGGTTCGCCGTCGTGGCGATCTGCAACACCAACCGGGGTCGCATCGTCTCCCACCCAGTCCAGGGCGTCCCGTGGGTTGTACCGATAGTCCTCGGCATTTTCATGCTCTGGACGGCGCTACTCAGCCGGACCCGCTTCGGCCGTTACGTCTACGCCATCGGCGGCAACGCCGAGGCTGCGAGGCGGGCCGGGATCAACCTTGGGAGGATTCGTACCGCCGCTTTCGCCTTGACCGGTCTCACGGCGGGTCTGGCCGGAGTGATCCTCGCATCCCAACTCGGGTCGATCTCCAGCAACGTCGACGGGGGTTCCCTTGTCCTCTACGCCGTCGCAGCTGCAGTCATCGGCGGCACAAGCCTGTTCGGCGGGCGAGGCAAGATGCTCTACGCGGTTATCGGCGGCCTCGTCATCGCCACGATAGCGAACGGCATGGGGCTGATCGGCCTGAGTGCGTCGGCGCAGTACATGGTCACCGCGCTGGTGCTACTGGCTGCCGCATCGGTGGACGCCCTGGCTAGGCGCAACTCGACTAGAAGCGCTTAGCCAGATGACGCCCCGGTGCGAAGCTCATGTGCCTCGCACCGGCGGCGTCACTCCCATTCGATGGTCCCAGGTGGTTTGGACGTCACGTCGTAGGCGACACGATTGACGCCGGGCACCTCGCTTATGATCCGGCTGGACAGGCGTTCTAGCACGTCGTAGGGAAGCCGGGCCCAGTCGGCGGTCATGGCGTCGTCTGATGTGACGGCCCGGATGATGATCGGGTAGGCGTAGGTGCGCTCGTCGCCCATCACGCCCACGGTACGCACGACAGGCAACACGGCGAAGCTCTGCCACAGGTCACGCGACAACCCAGCCCGGCGGATCTCCTCGGCGACGATGGCGTCGGCGGCGGCGAGGATCGCCACCCGATCGGGTGTCACCGTGCCGACGATGCGCACGGCGAGCCCGGGGCCGGGGAAAGGCTGGCGCCACACGATCTCCTCCGGCAGGCCGAGCTCCTCGCCGACCGCCCGAACCTCGTCTTTAAAAAGGTTACGGAGCGGCTCGACCAGCTCGAAAGCCATGTCCTCGGGCAATCCGCCGACGTTGTGGTGGGACTTGATCTTCGCTGCGTCCTTGGTGCCCGACTCGATGATGTCGGGGTACAGGGTTCCTTGTACGAGAAAGCGGGCGTCGCCGAGGTCCGCCGCTGCCTCCTCGAAAACCCGGATGAACGTCTCGCCGATGATCTTGCGCTTGCGCTCCGGGTCGGCGATGTCGTCGAGAGCGCCGAGGAATCGGTCTCCCGCCTTGACGTGGACGAGGTCGATATTGAACTGCTCGCCGAAGGTGGCCTCGACCTGTTCGGCTTCTCCAGCGCGAAGAAGGCCCGTGTCGACGAACACGCACGTGAGCTGCGAGCCGACCGCCTTGTGGACCAGGGCGGCGGCCACCGCCGAGTCGACCCCGCCCGACAGGCCGCATATGATCCTCTCGGAGCCGACCTGCTCGCGGATCGCCTCCGTTGCCGCCTCGATCACAGACGTCATCGTCCACGACGGGCGACAGCCGCACACGTCGTAGAGGAAGGCTTTGAGGATCTCCTGACCGCCGTGGGTGTGGACCACCTCCGGGTGGAACTGCACTCCGTACAGCCCCCTGGAAGGGTCTTCGAGTGCCGCCACGGGGGCGTCGGGGGTGCTCGCCGTAGCGACGAACCCGGATGGAACTTCGACGATGGCGTCGAAGTGGCTCATCCATACGTCGAAGGCGGGAGGCACCGAGCCAAAGAGCACCGACGGGGCTGCCCCCTGGGAGGAAACCTCGAGCTGCGTTCGGCCGTACTCGCCTTTGGAAGTCGCAGCGACGGCACCCCCAAGCTGACTGGCTATGAGCTGGGCTCCGTAGCAGATCCCCAGTACCGGGATCCCGAGCTCGAAGAGCTCCGGATCGGCAAGGGGGGCGCCGGGCTGGTTTACCGACTTCGGCCCGCCGGAGAGGATTATGCCCGCCGGGCGTCGAGCAGCGATCTCGGCGGCCGTTACACCTCGAGGGACGATCTCGCTGTACACGTGGGCTTCTCGTACACGCCGGGCTATGAGCTGCGCGTACTGGGCGCCGAAGTCTAAGACTAGGACTGGGGACGACGAGGGCTCCGGTTTGGCCACCGCCGGTTCCCTAGTGGCCCATTCCGACGCCCTGCGACCTCTGCAGGCTTTTTCCCTCGGTCTGAAGGGCGGGAGCGACCATCACTTCAGCTTTTTGGAACTCTTTGACCGTCTCGTAGCCGCATGTCGCCATGGAAGTCCGCAGAGCGCCGAACAGGTTGAGACGGCCGTCGTTCTCGTGTGCTGGGCCGACGAGAATTTCTTTCAACGTGCCTCTCGTGGCTGTCTTGACGCGGGCCCCACGGGGCAGGGTGGGATGGAAAGTGGCCATCCCCCAGTGGTAACCGCGTCCAGGCGCTTCGAGCGCTGCGGCGAGCGGCGAGCCGATCATCACTGCGTCCGCTCCGCAGACGATCGCTTTCGCGATGTCGCCGCCTGTGCCCATTCCTCCGTCGGCGATGACGTGGACGTACACTCCCGTCTCGTCGAGGTGCTGGGCCCTCGCCGCCCTGGCGTCGGCGATGGCCGTCGCCTGAGGGACGCCGATGCCCAATACGCCTCGCGTGGTGCAAGCGTGGCCGGGCCCGACACCTACGAGCACCCCGACAGCCCCGGTTCGCATCAGGTGCAGCGCCGCCTGGTACGAGGCGCAGCCGCCGACGATGACGGGAATGTCGAACTCCCGGATGAAACGCTTCAGGTTGAGCGGCTCTACGGTCTTGGACACGTGCTCCGCCGATACGACGGTCCCTTGAATGACGAAAAGGTCTAGTTCGGCGGCGAGGAGGGCGGGAGCGAACTGCTCGGTTCGCTGAGGAGTCAGCGAAGCGCACGCCACAACACCTGCTGCTTTTATCTCTCTCACACGTTCTGCGACCAGCTCTGCCTTGATCGGCTCCGAGTAGATCTGCTGCATCCGGGCGGTCGCCTTGTCGGCATCCAGGTGGGAGATTTCCTCCAGGAGCGGCTCAGGGTCCTCGTAGCGGGTCCACACGCCTTCGAGGTTGAGAACGCCGAGACCGCCGAGACGTCCGATCTCGATTGCTGTCGCCGGGCTCACGACACCGTCCATCGCCGAGGCCATGAGGGGGAGGTCGAACTGGTAGGCGTCGATCTCCCATGTGATGTCTACGTCTTCGGGGTCGCGGGTCCTCCTACTTGGGACTATGGCGATGTCGTCGAACCCATAAGCCCGACGACCGGTTTTGCCTCGTCCGATCTCGATTTCTGCCACGACCGTCCTCGCTTAGCTGTCGATGTTTGACCATTCAGCGTAGTAGAGCCGCTCAGCGAACCCCACCCAGGGCGACCGTGATAGTTGCGAGGGCGAAGAGGGGGACGGTGGCGATGCAGAATCCTCTCGCAAGGCGACTGGCACGCCACGACCCGTCCATGTCCCCGCGTCGTGCCCTCGAAGTGCAAAGTAAAGAAAATACCGAAGCCGCTACGCCGGTCGGCAAGAAGAGGAAGATGCTAAGCAGGGAAACCCAGAAGTAGTTCGGCGGCTCGCCCCGCGTCGCCATCCACGACCTCCTGTCGGGACCGGCGAGCCTGGCGCGCAGGGCGGTCGAGCGCCGACTTAATGTCTCGACGCCTACGGCCCAGCGTCGACCGGCGGGCGCCTCCGGGACACCACCCGGCGCGCCCCGGCGTGCGCCTGAAGGGCTGTATGGGGGGAATGTGGGAGGTGGTTCGGTCGGAGCCGGAGATGGGCCAGCGGCCGGCCATTGGCGGGGCGGTGGGGGCCACGCGGCAGACGTCTCCGGCACCGGGGTGGTGGCAGCGACCGCGGTCTGACCTTCGGCCACAACCGACCTCGGCTCGCCGACGGGTAGCCCCCACGCAGGCCTAGCCTTGCCTGTGTCAACCCCGGCAAAGCCCCGCTGGTCGGCTTCGGCTTCGCTGACAGCGCCGGCTGCCCCGCTAGCGCCTTGGGCAACTAGCGCCGAAGTTCTGCGCGAAGGGGCCTTCGGGAGCGACTCGGCGCGGACGCCAGCTGCACGCTGGAGGGCCTCTCCCCTATTGGTCGGCGCACGGACTGCAGGCGGCTCGGGCCTGTCGACCTGCGGGCGGGCTAGTGCTGCCCCGCATCTGGCGCAGGCAGTATCGGCCGGCCGACCTGCCACGGTGCCACAGCGGGGACAGAAGTTCACTATTCCAGATTACCCCCAAGTGCTGACGTTGCCTTCGCGTGTGATACGACAAGCCCTAAAAGTTCACTGAGCATGCGTGCCGTCGCCCCCCAGACCGTGTCGCCGTGGAGCTCGAAGAACTCGATGCAGCGCTCATCCGAGCCGGCCGGGGTCCAAACCTCCTGCCTGTAGACCTCGGGTTGGATGAGCTCCACTAGAGGAACCGTAAAGGCCCGTTCGACCTCGGCTGGGTTAGCGACCAGATCGGGCCGGGATTCGAGCCGGCCCACAAAAGGCGTGATCGGTGCGACGTCTAGAGCCGTCGTCGCCGTCGACAAGCGCCCTATCACCTCGACGTCTCCAGGCGATATGCCGACCTCTTCGGAGGCTTCCCGGAGTGCTGCTTGGAGGGGGGTTTCCCCGGGATCGATCCTGCCGCCGGGGAACGCCACCTGGTGGGAGTGGGTTCGCAACCTGGCAGAGCGCCTCGTAAGTACTACGTTCGCCTGCCCGGCCTCGTCGAAGAGGATGCACGCGACAGCGGCCGGCCTGCGACGCGCTGGTCTCGTGACCGTGCCCGTCGCTGGGCTTGCGTTCGACGGCGCAGCTTGGGAGCTCTTCACAGGAGGTTCGCCGCGCCCGCTGAGTGCTGCCCTGACCAAGTCCACCGTTATAGCATCGGGTCTCCATACTCCCGGCCTGGCCCATTCGGCGCCGTGACCGAGCTTCCAGCGGGCGGGCCGCGGTATCTTCTGCGGCCCGCCTCTCAAGTCCCGGCGACCTCGCGCTGCGCCAGACTTTCGAGGAGAATACGCATCCCGGCGGTTTTCAGGTTGGACATGACCCGTCCGGGTGGGGTCTCTCCACGCTCCCACTCCATCCAAGCGTCGAGGAGCTTCGCGGGGTCGGGGGGAGGTAGTTCCATGCCCTCAAATCTACGGCAACTCGCGGCGCTGACGGCACCTCCTGAACCGACCGGGCGCTATAACCGTATGCACAGCTTCTCGGGGGCTGCGGGCTGGCATCACCGGCGAAGCAGGCGGAGCTCGCGCCGAGGGCCGACCCACCTGGGCCGGCCCTCGGATATTTGTCGTCCGGTTTTGCCGATCCGGCGCCGGTGGGTGCCGAACGGCAATGGAGTCCTGGCTTTAGAAGCCCATACCGCCCATGCCACCCATACCGCCCATGCCACCGCCACCGGCGGGAGCTGCGGGCGCCTTCTTCTCGGGCTTGTCAGCGACGAGCGCTTCCGTGGTGAGCAGAAGGGCAGCTATCGAAGCCGCGTTCTGCAAGGCGGAGCGGGTCACCTTGGCCGGGTCGATAACCCCGGCCTTGACTAGGTCCACGAACTCGCCGGTAGCAGCGTTCAGGCCAATCGAGCCGACCTCACGCTCCGCCTGCTGGACGATCACAGAACCTTCCAAGCCGGCATTGATAGCGATCCACTTGAGGGGCTCCTCCAAGGCTCGCATCACGATCGACGCACCGGTCGCTTCGTCACCCGACAGCTTCGCCACGACCTCAGCCACCGCCGGGCGGGACCGCAGCAGGGCCGTGCCGCCACCGGCGACGATGCCCTCCTCGATAGCGGCCCGGGTAGCGGAAAGGGCGTCCTCGATGCGGTGCTTCTTCTCTTTGAGCTCGACTTCGGTGGCCGCACCGACCTTGACCACGGCGACGCCGCCCGACAGCTTCGCGAGGCGCTCCTGGAGCTTCTCACGGTCCCAGTCGGAGTCCGTCTCGTCGATCTCCCGCTTGATCTGGGCGATCCGACCTTTCACGTCAGCCTCGCTGCCGGCGCCCTCGACGATCGTCGTGTTGTCCTTGTCGACAACCACCTTACGGGCCCTTCCGAGCAGGTCGAGCGTGGTGTTCTCAAGCTTGAGACCGACCTCCTCGGAGATGACCTGACCTCCGGTCAACACGGCCATGTCGCCCAGCATCGCCTTACGCCGGTCTCCGAAGCCCGGAGCTTTCACAGCGACCGAAGTAAACGTGCCGCGGATCTTGTTGACGACGAGCGTCGCCAGAGCCTCGCCTTCCACGTCCTCGGCGATGATCAAAAGCGGCTTACCTCCCTGCATGACCTTCTCCAGGACCGGGACCAGGTCGTGAACGGCGCTGATCTTGGAGTTCGCGATCAGAATGTAGGGGTCCTCCAGGACAGCCTCTTGGCGCTCCTGGTCAGTCACGAAGTAGGGGGACAGGTAGCCCTTGTCGAACTGCATGCCCTCGGTGAAGTCGAGCTCCAAGCCGAAGGTGTTGGACTCCTCGACGGTTACCACCCCATCCTTGCCGACCTTGCTGATAGCGTCAGCCAGGACTTCCCCGATCGACGTGTCAGCAGCCGAGATGGAAGCCACCTGGGCGATCTCCGAGCGGCCGTCGATCTCCTTGGCCTGGGCAGTGATAGCTGCGACCGCAGCCGTGACAGCCTTGTCGATACCCCGCTTGAGAGACATCGGGTTCGCACCGGCGGTCACATTACGCAGACCCTCACGGATGAGAGCCTGCGCGAGCACCGTGGCGGTCGTGGTCCCGTCGCCGGCCACGTCGTTGGTCTTGGTGGCAACCTCTTTTACCAGCTGGGCGCCCATATTCTCGAAGGGGACCTCGAGCTCCACCTCCCGGGCGATCGTCACGCCGTCGTTGGTGATCGTCGGCGCCCCGAACTTCTTCTCGATCACCACGTTGCGGCCCTTGGGGCCGAGAGTCACCTTGACCGTGTCGGCCAGCTGGTTAACCCCTGCCTCCAGGCCACGACGGGCCTTGTCGTCGAATTTGAGCTGCTTGGGCACTTACTTCACCTTCGCCAGTACGTCCCGGCTGGTCAGGATTAGCAGGTCCTCGCCGTCGATGGTTATCTCAGTGCCACCGTACTTGGAGTAGACGACCTTGTCGCCCACCTTGATGTCCAGTGGGATCAGCTCGCCGCTGCTCTCAGCGCGACGGCCCGGGCCGACAGCCAGGACCTCGCCCTGCTGGGGCTTTTCTTTAGCGGTGTCGGGGATGACCAGACCTGAAGCGGTCCGCTCCTCGGCTTCGCTCGGGCGGACGACGATCCGGTCGTCGAGTGGCTGCAGACTCATATCAGTGCGCCTCCATAGGTTGTTAGCACTCTCGGGTTACGAGTGCTAAGACTAGCGGGCGCGTGGCGCTAGTTCAACACGCTTTCACTACTTTGATCGCTCAAAGGTCGAAACGGATCGCCAGATTCGGGTCCGCCGCCGCGTCCAGGGGTGTCGGGCCGTCGGTTCGTAGCCGGTACCAGGCGGTAGCCCCGACCATCGCGGCGTTGTCCGTGCACATCGTTCGGCTCGGCAAGAAGCAGGCGCGTCCATCGTCGGCGGCGGCGGCGGCGATAGACGAGCGCAGGGCCGAGTTGGCGGCTACGCCGCCACCGATGCAGATCGACTTTGCGTCGAGGTCGGCGGCGGCAGCCCTGGCCTTTTCGACCAGCACGTCGACTACCGCAGCCTGAAAGCTCGCCGCGACGTCGGCGACGTCGACGCCAGGGTTCTTGCGGACGTAGTTGACGACGCTAGTCTTCAGCCCGCTGAACGAGAAGTTGTAGCCTTGGCCTCGCAGACCCCGGGGGAAGGCTATCGCCGTCGGGTCACCCGAAGTCGCCAGCTTGTCGATCACCGGACCTCCGGGGTATCCAAGACCGAGGAAGCGCGCCACCTTGTCGAAAGCCTCTCCAGCGGCGTCGTCGATCGTCGCTCCTATCAGGCGGTAGTGGCCTTCGGAGGTCATGTGCACGATCATGGTGTGACCACCGGAGACCAGCAGCACCACGGCAGGCAGCGCCATTTCCGGGTCTTCGAGGAAGGCGGCGTGAAGGTGGCCCTCCATGTGGTTGACTCCGACGAAAGGCACATTCCACGCGAGCGAGTATGCCTTGGCGGCGCTCACCCCGACGAGGAGAGAGCCGATAAGACCGGGGCCTAGAGTCGCGGCCACTGCGTCGAGGCCGGCCGGGGTTGTGCCAGCGCGCTCCAAAGCCTCGGCGACGACCGGTGTGAGCAGTTCGATATGGGCCCGGCCGGCGACTTCAGGGACGACCCCACCGAACCTGGCGTGCAGGTCCACCTGGCTCGACACGACGGAGCTGGCGATGTTGCGGCCGTCGAGCACCACGGCCGCAGCGGTCTCGTCACAGGAGGTTTCTATAGCGAGAATGGCCGTCACAACGCCGCCACGCCGGTCTCGTCTACGGTCACGCCTCTTATCGCCGCTTTGATTTGCCCGATGCGGCGCAGGTAGGCGTCGGAGTCGATGTCGTGGGCCCACATGACCAGCGCGTCCTCCTGGTTCTCGGCGTAGTAGTTCTTGCGTACACCCTCGGTTTCGAAACCGAACTGGCGGTACATGGCCTGAGCCGGAGCGTTGGATAGGCGCACTTCGAGAGTCATGTTCTTGGTGGAGTGCTTTAGCGCTGCGCCGTGAAGGTTTATCAGCAGCCTCGTTGCCACCTGATGGCGTTGCCATGAGGGGTCTACGGCGATGTTGGTGACGTGACTTTCCTCGTAGCCGATCATGAGCCCTGCGTATCCGGCGACCCTACCGGTTATCCGGGCCACCACGTAGAAGCGGTCTCGAGGCTGGCCTAGCTCGCTCAGGAACAGACCGAGCGTCCAAGGGTTCGGGTACACCTTGTGCTCGATTTCAAGCACGCGGCGCAGGTGGCGCCGTCTCATGGGCGCCAGGTGTACCGACAGGGGGCCGTCGCCGCCTACACCAGGTTGGCGTACCGGCATCAGCGGGTTTCCCATCCGATCCGCACGTCAGGAGGGCGAAGGTAGCGGGGGAACAGAACGCTCGGGCTGACGGTCTCAAGTCGTTCGGAAAGCAGCGCCAGGACGCCGGCGTTGGGATGGTCGAAAGCTTCGGGGGCGACTTCCACTAGCCCGGCGAGAGTGGAGATCTCCTGCGTATAGCGTCGGGCGCCGTCTCCCACCGCTAGGATCGGCCTGTTGGACGCCCTGAGCGCCTCGACGAGCGCATGCGGGGAGGCCACCGCCGGAGGTCCCGCCGAGCGCACCCCGCCCGGCACTGGTTGGTAGATCTCCCAGAAGACCTCGCCTCTCCTCGCGTCGACGATCGCTGCCACCGGGCGAGGATCGTACCGGCAGGCGAAGGCGAGAAGCTCCAGGGAGCTCACCCCGGCCACGGGTATGTCAAGGGCCTGGCCCAGAGCTTTCGCTGTTGCAACGCCAACTCTAAGGCCGGTGAACAGACCTGGACCCACGTCAACAGCCACCTTGTCGAGCGTGGCAATCCCAACTCCGGAAATGTCGCAGGCCGCTTTGATGGCGGGGGCGAGGGTCTCCCCGTGGCGGCGCCCGGCGTTCGCAGTGAAACTAGCGAGCAGCCCGTCCGAGTTGCTCAACGCCACGCTTACCTGGGACGTGGAAGTGGATATAGACAGCGTTGCGGTCATGTGGAACTCAGGACTTTAGCCTCCAGGTCGCCCATTCTGAGCTCCCAGGTGGGTCCGTCGGCCGTGAAGCTGACGGTCCTGGCGGTCTCGTCGCCAGCGGCGGCCAGCGAGACCGTCAGGTGGTCCCCGCCTATAGCAGCGGCCGCCCGGTCTCCCCACTCGACGACCACGACGGCTCCGTCGTCGAGGATCTCGCCGAGTCCCAGGTCGACCACCTCCGAGAGACGCTCGAGGCGGTATACGTCCACGTGGACCAGGTCGAACCCCGAGGTAGTCGGGTATATGTTCATCAAGGTAAAAGTCGGGCTGGTCACAGCGGCGTCCACTCCCACGGCAGCTGCGAGACCTTGCGTAAAGGTGGTCTTGCCGGCACCCAGGTCGCCTTCAAGCAGAAGGACATCCCCCGGTTGGAGCAGCCCGGCGACGCACCTCCCCAGGCTTCGGGTGGCTTCCACGTCTTGGCACGTGGTCTGCAGCGTGCTCACAGTGGCGATACCCCCGAGGCTGGCACCCCTTCGAGGCTGCGTCGAGCTCTGACAAAGTCTGCTCGCATAGCGGCGAGCACCTCCCCGCCACCGCGCAGCGCCGCAGCAGGGTGGAATGTCGGGACGACGACGGTGCTTCCCAGCCCCGAAGGATCCCCAGACGTGTCCTCGCCGGACGGCCACGGGTAGACTCGCCCCCGCAGCCGGGTGATGCCAAGCTCGGAGCGCAGAAGCGTCTTGGAGGCGAAGTTGCCGAGGGTGATAACGACCTTCGGGGATATCAAGGCCACCTGCGCGTCGAGGTACGGCCGGCACGCCTCGATCTCGTCGGGTTTCGGGTCGCGATTCTCCGGAGGCCGGCACTTGACGACGTTGGCGATGTAAACGGCGTCGCGTTCTAACCCTGCCTCCTCTGCGAGAAGCCTGTCCAAGAGCCGTCCGGACCGGCCGACGAAGGGACGGCCCTGAAGGTCCTCGTCGCGTCCAGGCCCCTCGCCTATCACCATGAGCGTCGCGGAAGGTGACCCCTCCCCGAAAACTACCGTGGTCCGACCGGAAGCGAGGCGACAGTCCTGGCAAGATGATGCTCGGGCCCGCAACTCGGACAGTTCTGTCACGAGGTTCGATCGTAGGTGCTTGGCAGTCGGGTTACGAAACCGGACTACCCCCGTGCCGGGCGGCAGGTGCTTCGACGCCCTCTGGGGTAGCCTTATCGCTGATCGAGCATCGACCGCCCCCAGGCGGCCCGGGAAAGGGTAGATCCGACTATGAGCAACCTGCCTCCTCCGCCCCCACCGCCGGGTGGTTTCCCGGGCGGCGGCTACCCGAGCGGGAACTATCCAGGAGGCGGTTATCCCGGTGGGGACTTCTCCCCCGGCGGCTTCGACGTTTCGGGTTTCGGTTCGGAGATACTGGCTAGTTGGTGGCACCGCGCAGGAGCCTCGATAGTCGACGGCCTCCTTGTAGGCGTGCCAGTCCTGCTGTTAGTCGCCGCCGCCGGCATGAGCGGGGTTAGCGCTAACTTGCCCGAAAGCATAATCTCCGCCGTGTACGACTTCGCTTTGATCGCATGGTGGGCTGGCCAGACCGTCGGTAACCGTGCCGTGCGGACCCGAGTCGTCGACGCGCAAACGGGCGGTCCTGTCGACCCTCGCCGCTCGGCTATTCGTGCGGGCGTCATGTGGGTCCTAACCATCACCTTCGTGGGCGGGATCTTGGACATCCTCTGGCCTCTGTGGGATCGCCGCAAGCAGACCCTCCACGACAAGGCCGCCGGAACGCTGGTAGTACGCCGCTGACGAGGCCGTGATCACGGCTACCGTCTAGTAGTGGAGTCTCCGTCCTCTGCGACAGCGTCCGCTATGGCTCGCTCGACCACCCAGGCCGCCAAGCCTTGGACTACCGAGAGCGGCGCTTCGACGGTTCCTGTCGCCGCGACCACCAGCGCGTCACCGTCCGCCGCGGTATGCACCGGTTCTAGCGCTCGCGCGAAGCCGTCGTGTCCGGCTTCGGCGACCTTTCGGCAGCCGAGTTTCTCGAGGTTCGCGTTGGTCACCACCACGCCGATGGTCGTCGCCTCGACCCCTGCCCGCGCTCCTAGGGGATCCCAGACCCGCGGGCGTTGCGCTTCTGGATCGGCGCGTCCGTCTTGGCCAAGGGTCGCACCAGCGGAATCGGCGTTGCCCGGATGCTTCCTGTCGGCCGGGTCGCCGAGAGCGTTGACGACCATCAACGCGGCCACCACCAAGTCGCCTCTTCGCACGAGGGCCGACCCGATGCCCGAAGGCCGCGCCGCGTCGGGACCGCACCATTTTCCTACGGTCGCTCCTGTGCCGGCGCCTACCCTGCCTCTGGTCGGCGCGGCCGGCCCGGTCTTGGCGTCCGCCGCCGCGGCGTAGCCCTCCTTGCGGCCCGGCCTGACCTTAGGGTCGCCGACAGAAAGGTCGTAGATGACCATGCCTACGACTATGGGAACCGGTCCGGCAGGTGTCGGCCAGCCCCGGCCGTTTCCTTCGCACCACTCGACCACCCCATCGCAAGCCGCTAGGCCGAAAGCCGACCCACCGGTCAGCACGACCGCGTCGACCCTGTCAACGGAGGCTCCGGGGTCGAGAAGCGCCCATTCGCGAGTTCCCGGGGCGCCACCGCGAACCTCCCCCGAGGCGACGGTCCCTGGCGGGAGCAGTACCACGGTGCACCCGGTCAGGGCGCGCTGATCGCTCCAGTGACCCACAGACACCCCAGCGATCGCTGTTATCACCTCGGTGTCACCTTGGCGCTTTGGACGCCGGCGTAGCGTCTTGGCACTCTGGCGCTGATAGCGCAGACCACCTCGTAGCAGATCGTCCCGGAAAGCCTTGCGACCTCCTCTGCGCGGATGGTCTGGTCGCCCTGGCGACCAATCAGGACCACCTCGTCGCCTACGCTCACCCGACCGTCGCGGCCGCAGTCGACCAGAAGCTGGTCCATCGTCACCGTACCTGCTATCGGGTAACGTTTGGCACCGATTAGCACGTGCGCTCCTTGGCCTGAGACGGCGCGCGGCACTCCGTCTGCGTAGCCGATCGGTACGGTGGCTATGGTCGAGTCCTCTCTGACACGGTAGCGCAGGCCGTAGGAGATCCCCTCTCCGGCCGAAACGGTCTTCACGTAGGAAACCTTCGCTTTGAGCGATAGCGCCGGCTCGAGCCCGGGAAGGTCGGTCTCACTTGAAGTCGGGCTGAGTCCGTAGAGGGCGATCCCGCAGCGGACCATCGAGTAGCGCGCCCGTCGATGCCATAACGTTCCAGCGGAGTTGGCGGCGTGAAGCACCGTGGGGGCCACTCCTCCTGCGCGCAGCTCCTCGACGGCAGACTCGAAACGGTCTATCTGACGGTCGGTGAAAGTGTCACTAGTCTGATCAGCAACCGCAAAGTGCGTGCAAAAACCTTCCAGCCGTAGCGCCGGGTCTTTTGCTACCAGATGACCAAGTGTCACTGCCTCTTGCGCTGTGGCGCCGACACGGCGCATACCGGTGTCCACCTTTATATGAACCCCCAACGTGAAATCGCCCCCTACGCGTCCAGCCGCCTCGCTCGCTTCCCGCACACCAGACCGGGAGTAGAGAGTCGGAGCGAGGCCATGCTCTACGACGGCTTGCATAGCCTCGGGCGCGGGTTCGGACAAGACCAGGATCGGTGCGCCAATCCCCGCCTCTCGCAGTTGGATCCCTTCCTCGACCAACGCGACCGCCAGCCAGCGTGCACCGCCGTCGAGTGCGGCGCGAGCAGCCTCCACGGCCCCGTGACCGTAGCCGTCAGCTTTCACCACAGCGCACAGCCACGCCGGCGCGGCGATAGCGCTCAGGACCGACGCGTTGTGACGTATCGCGTCGAGGTCTACCTCCGCCCAGACCGGCCGGAGCTCCCACCGCTCACGTCGATTGATCCCGCCCGGACCTGCAACGGCTGGGCCCGCAACGCCCGGGCATTCTACAGCCCGGCCTGTCACGGCATGCCCGGACGCCCGGACGCCTGAGAAAGCTCAGCGGCGACCAGGCCAGGCAGATCGGACGCCACGAGACCTTCCGACAGCCCACGCCTAGCGGCGGAACCGTGGACGAAAGCAGCGACGCTGGCAGCAAACCAGGCTTCCATTCCCCGCGCCAGGAATGCTGCCACTATGCCGGATAGCACGTCGCCGCTTCCGGCGGTAGCGAGGCTGGGACGGCCTTCCGCGCACAAGGCGACCCGGCCGTCCGGCGCTCCCACAACAGTCGTAGGCCCTTTCAACAGGACCACCGAGCCGCTCTTGATCGCCGCCTCACGCACGTCGGCGATTCGGTCCGCTTGGGGGGCGTGGCCGCTCAAACGGCGGTACTCCATGTCGTGAGGGGTCAGGACCAAGGGCGCTCCACGCGAGCGTGATATGTCGCCGACTACCTGCAGGGACCCTAGGGCGTTCAAGGCGTCGGCGTCGACGACCGCTGGGACGTCTGTCCGCCTGAGCAGGTCAGCGACCGGGCTCGCTGACCCTACCCCGCCGCCCCCGCCCCCGCCTGCCCCGCCCGAGGCGGCATCGCCGAGGCCCGGACCGACCACCATCGCTTTGACCCTCTTGGCGGCGGCGGCGGCCGTGGCGACCCAGCCGACGCCGTCGAGAGTGATTCGCACCTGTTCGACCACACCCGCCCCGGCAGCGAGATCAGCACCGGGCACCCCTAGGAGGGCGTACCCTGCTCCGGCGCGCATCGCCGAGTGGGAGCACAGGATAGGAGCTCCCATCATCGCCGGCGACCCGCCGATGACCATGACGGCGCTGTTCCACTTGTGAGACGAACGCGACCTCACCGGGATGCACCCCATGTCGGAGCTCTCGACCAGCCAACTGCGGGCGAAATCGGCAGAGAGACCCTCCAGACCAATTCCCGCCAAGCTGACCTCGCCACAGCGCTCCGGCCCGTCCCCCAGAAGCAGGCCTGGCTTGTACGCTGCGAAGGTGACAGTCCTTGCCGCAAGCATCGACTCACCCAAACCGGTAAAGCCCGACAGGCCTGACGGGATGTCGACTGCCAGCACCGGAACGGTCCCCTGCCAGGGCGGCTGGTAAGGGCGGCTAAGCCCAGTGCCGTAGGCTGCGTCGACTATCAAGTCACTTCCCGCGAGCAGAGATGCGTCGGCCCGGTCGCCAGGGTCTGTCACAGCCACACGCACCCCCCAAGAGCGCAAGACTCCGGCAGCGACACGGCCGTCCGCCCCGTTGTTACCCCGGCCGGCTACGACCACCACCCGACGCCCGTAGCAGCCTCGGAGCATCCGCCGGGCTGACACCGCCACCGAGAAACCCGCCCTTCCCACGAGGACATCTGCGGGCTCAGGTGCTTCGCTATCAACTTGGGCCATCTCCGGGGGACTCAGGACCGGCTTCACGAGCAGGCCACCACGGTAGCTGCGGCGACGCTGTCGGTGTGGGACAGCGAAACGAGCCATCCCGCCACACCTCTCGTGACAGCGAGACGTTCGGCTCGCCCCCGAACGAGCAGTACCGGGGCGCCGCTGGGCGTCCGCTCGATGGCCACGTCAGTCCAGTCGAAAGCACCCAGACCGACCTGGAGGGCTTTCATCGTCGCTTCTTTCGCAGCGAAGCGTGCTGCCAGCGAGGGGACGGGATCGGCGAGCGTGTCGGTGTAGGCGAGCTCCTCCGCAGCGAACAGGCGCTCCAAGGCGTTCTTTCGGCGCCGAAGAAGCTCACCGAAGCGCTCGACTTCGACCAGGTCGACGCCGAGGCCTATGAGCGCGCCCTTCACGTCGGGTTCGACCTCCACCGTTGCGCAAGCTGGTAGACGGGTTCGGTGAGAAGGTCTACCAAAGGTTCTAGGCCCAGGCGTGACGAGTCGAAGTGCTCCTCGGTCTCGGTGACTGCGTCCCTCAGAGCGTCGAGGCGGGTCCGGTAACCGGCGAGTACCTCGGCCGCCGCGGCTGCGGAAAGGCTCTCGGCTATTCTCACGTGCAGGAGGGTCATGCCGCACACCTCTCCGTCTTTGGCCTCAGGCACCAACACGACGGTTCGCCCGTCACGGGCGCCCCGCACGACTGTCACCTCACGCTCCTCGGCGGCGCGGTGCTTGCTGCCGAGCAGTCGAGGGTCGCGGGCCGTGCGAGAAGGTGCAATTAGAGATGCGACGCCCGACATGTCGATAACCGACGCGGTCGCGTTGGAACCGTCAGCTCCCCAGTCGATCCGGTACCTCGTGTAGCCGAGCACCTCTTCTACCGCCGCGTCAAGGCTGGCGAGGGTTCGCAGCGCTCTGTAACCGAGCGAGTCCGCGCTCGGCCCCGCTGCGAGAACGGTTGCGACGAGCGGCACTCCGAGCAGCGCCGACTCGCTTCTAGAGATACCGACAGTGACCGTCTTTGCCTGGTGCTTGATGGCATCGACCGGCCTGGTCAGCTCGTCTACCGCCTCGTTGAGAGCGTCGACGAGGTCCGAGTTGATCGCCTGCGGCGTACCGATCTTGCCAGTCTCGGCCTCGAACCCCTCGAGAGGGGCCTGCCCTGTGGCGTATCGCAACAGACCCGTCAATCTGACAGCTGTGGATGGGCTCAAATTCCCATCGAAGCGACCTTCGCGCAGCCCGACCACGAAAGGCTCCGCAGCTCGCTGAACCGCCTCCTGGTCAGCCTTAGAGAACCCTCCACTCCGAGTCATCCCAGCCTCCGCAGCTTCTCGGACGCCCCGGAGAATCCGGGCCTGTGCGTCGATCGCCAGCGCAGCTTCATAGCCGAAAATGTGACCTACCATCGCCGATAGCACGAACCCGACAGCGGGGTGCGCGTGCGGCACGCTGACCACGCGGGCTCCGAGTGCCTCGAAGCGGGACTGCTCTCCTTCCGAGGCGATCACCACCGGGAGTGCCTTATGAGCGTTGTATATAGCCACTTCTTTGGCGACGTCGTCGGCGTTGGCTCCGCTCAGCCCGGACGCGCATACGATCACGAGCGGCTCGCAGGAAAGATCGATGTGCTTCTTGTCCTCGGTGTAGTCAGCGGAGATCGACCTGTAGCAAAGCTCCGACAGTTTGATCCGCACCTCAGCCGCCGCAACCCGGTCTGGCCCGTTACCGACGACAGCCCAGAACTTCCGGGGGGGTGCCACCTCGGCGGCTATCGCCGCTATGGTCTCGCGTTTGGCAAGGACCGTCTCCATCTGAGACGGTAAGGTCAACAAAGCGTCGAGGACCCGAACAAGGTCAGCGTCGCCAAGGGCAGCCCTACTAGGGGACGCCGCAGCTAGGCCGGCGGCTATCAGCCATCCTGCGGCAACCTGGGAATAGAACGCCTTGGTCGACGCCACGCTCATCTCCACGTCGCGGCCGTCGGAGGTGTAGAACACCCCGTGCGCCTTCGTAGCCAGGTCACTGTTACGCCGGTTTACCACTGCGAGGACGCGAGCTCCGCGGTGGCGGACAAGGTCCACGGTCCTATTGGTGTCGGTGGTCGTGCCTGATTGGCTTATCGCTATTACGAGCGTGTCGGACATGTCATCGCGGAGCATGAACCCTGACAGCTCCGTAGCCGGCACCGCTTCCACTGCTGTCCCAGCTACGCAGTACCGCAACGCAGCAGCGACTGCCTGACCGGCGACCGCCGCCGTTCCCTGGCCGACCACCAGAACCTGCCTGATGGCACCCCCACGCCAAGCGTCGAGGATCGAATCTGGAAGCGTCTGAGCGTCCAGGACGGCTGACGCTCGGCCGTCGGAGCCTACGCGGAGCCTGCCGCGCATGGTCTTGCGGAACGAGTCGGGCGACTCCGTCAACTCCTTCAACAAGAAATGCTCGTAGCCGCGTCTGTCCACGTCGCGTGTAGTAATGCCCGCCCGGCGAACCTCGTCCGGCCTCACGGTGGCCACCGCTCCGTTGAAGCGACGCCGGCTGATACCTTCCAGAGCTCCAGCTCCACTTCTCGCAAGGGTGACGATCTCTCCACCAGTGCTGTCTCCGTCCATACGAAGGAAGCTGTCGGTCTCCTCCACCAGCCCGTACGGCTCGCTCGCCACTACGAACGCGTCGTCCGCCAACCCCACGTAAAGAGACTGCCCGGACCCTGCCAGTGCCAGGTATAAGTCGTCGGGACTCCGGGCGGAACTTGCGGCTATCGCCAGAGACCCTTCAAGACGGGTAACTGTCGCAGCGAAAGCCTCAGACGGCGACAGTCCTTCGCTCAGACGGCGGGCCATGAGTACCGGTATTACTTTCGCGTCGGTGGTCACCTCGGGTGGAGGTGTCAGTGACTCCCCGCGGGACAGTTCGAGGTGGTTATCCACGTCGCCGTTGAGCGCCACTGCGACGTAGGGCGTCGAGGGCCGACCGAGCTCCTCGGAGTTCACCGGGTGTGCGTTCGGCTCCGAGATGATCCCAACGCTCGCCCATCGGGTGTGGGCGACGACCGTCACCCGTGAGCCTGCCTGTGCGAGGGCCCCGGCCAGGGCTTCGTCGCCAGCTATTTCTTCTGCGAGGCGCCTAACGTTGTCACCCAGTTCGCCTATCTCCGCGGCTGCTTTGTAGACGAAACACACGATGCTGCCGTCTTCGTCGACCACTCGGGCAGAGCCGGACGGGAACGACAAGTCCCCCGCTCGCCTGTCCAAGGACATCCCCTCCTGGCTTGAAGTTCCCGCGACCATTACGTGGAGTCCCGCCGAGTCCCGTCCTCGAACTTCGAGGCGGTCCAGGGCCGCCAGCGCCACACCTATAGCCCACCACCCGTCCAAGCTGGCCGCCGGCTGCGTCCCACCTCTGGCGAGAAGCTCCTGAACCCTAGTTGCCATTCCAAGTCGATCCTTGGCGATGGACCAGGTGGCATCCTTGGCTTTGCCCAGGAGGTCCTCCATTGCGGCCAGGTCGCCCTCGTAGCCGCCGAGCGCTGCTTCGTCTATGTAAGCGGCGAAGGACTCAATGCCGCGTTCGAATCCGGCTACGAGGTCTCCGATCTCCTGCGATCCGCGTGGGTCGCCAAGCAGAGCCCGAAGCCCGACCGGCCCTCGAAGCTCTGCGTCGAGGGCCGACAGTTGGAGCAGTGCCGCCTCGACACTTCTGGCTATGTCGGACCCGCCCAGGTTTGCCTGCTGAGAGCGCAGATCCGCTAACACGGCGGATGCGCTCTCCAAGACGGGACGCAGCCGGCCTGCGGCGAGCTTGAGGTCTGGGACTTCCCGGTCAGACGGCCTAGCGAGAACCGCGACGATGCCGCACATGCCATCGAATCTACCGGCCGCCCCGACCTCCCGCTGCCATTGCGCGTAACGCAAAGTTGCTGCACAAGTATTTTTGCGCAAAGCGCACTTTCTCTGGGTACTCTGTTCGCCATGAGCTCGACAGCCGTACATGAGGCGACGAGTGCGCTAGCGGCCGTCACCAACCCAGCCGTTGAGGGAATGTCACATCGCGAGCGAAAGAAGCTCGCCACCCGGCGAGCCATCCACGAGGCGGCTTTCGAGCTGGCGCAAACGGCGGGACTGGCGCACACCACGATCGAACAGATCTCAGAACGGGCCGGCATAGCACCGCGGACCTTCTGGGGTTACTTCTCTTCCAAGGAAGACGCAGTCCTCAACCGCGACCCCGACACCCCCGACAAGCTCGCTAAAGCCCTCCTCGACCGACCCGTTGGAGAGGACGCTGTCGCCTCATTGCACGCCGTCCTCGACGATTTCTTGGCTTCGAAGCTGACCGACCCAGAGAGATCCCACGTACGTCGGGGCCTGCTGCGCCGGGAGCCGTCGCTCCTAGCAGCTGTTGCGGTCGCCTTCGACGAGATCGAACGTGCCTTAGTAGAGGCGTTAGGCCAGCGTATGGGGGTCGCTCCTTCGGCCGACCTTCGTCCAGGAGTGTTCGTGGCCTCGGCATGCGGGGCGTGCCGAGTCGTACAGCAGCGATGGGAGGAATCCGCCGGGGCAGAGGACCTTAGAGACCTGACCCGGCGCGCCTTTAGGACTATTTCGGAGGGTCTGCTCCACGAGGGCCACGACTCAGACAGCACCACCGGTCGACTCGGCACCGACATGAGATCACATCACGCAACTGACAGGAGACAGCCTTGAGCACCAAAGAAGACAACCTCGACCTGCCCGTTTCGGTAGCCGCCGACTCGACCGGGGATGCGATCTCGGGGTCCTCTTCGGCGAGTTCAGCACCGGCAGCAGGGGCCTACACGCACCGCCAGATCCTGCTGATCATGTCGGGCCTCGGCATGGGGCTTCTGCTGGCTTCGCTCGACCAGACAATCGTGTCGACGGCCCTGACGGTTATAAGCGAGCACTTCCACCGAGTCGACCTCTACAGCTGGGTGGTCACTGCTTACCTGCTCACGTCTACTGCGAGTACCCCCCTCTACGGCAAGATCAGCGACCAGTTCGGCCGTAAGCGGATCTTCCAGGTATCGATCGTCATCTTCCTAGTCGGAAGCGCCCTCTCCGGGCTGTCGCAGTCGATGTACCAGCTGATCGGCTTCCGCGCTTTGCAAGGCATCGGAGCTGGCGGTCTGATGACCCTCGCCTTCGCGATCATCGGCGACGTCATACCGCCACGCGAACGCGGCAGGTACCAGGGTTACTTCGGCGCTGTGTTCGCCGTGTCGAGCGTCGTGGGGCCTCTCCTCGGCGGCTTTCTCGTCGACCAGGCCTCATGGCGCTGGGTGTTCTACGTCAACCTGCCCATCGGCGCCGTCGGCCTCGTCGTTATCAACAGAGTGCTCAAGCTCGATCACAAGCCGCGCACTTCGAAAGTCGACGTAGCGGGCTCGCTTCTCATCGTCTCGGGCGTTTCGCTTCTCCTCGTTGGCGTACAAATAGCCGGCACCGCTGCGAAGCTGACCGCCACAGCGTGGGCGTATGCCATACCGGGCCTTGCTCTTCTGGTCGCCTTCGTGTGGTGGGAGCGTCGCGCTCCGGAGCCGATCATCCCGCTACGGCTTTTCCGTAACTCGGTGTTCGCAGTATCCAACACGCTGGCGTTCATAACAGGGACGGTGATGTTCGGAGCTTTGATTTTCCTACCGCTGTACCTGCAGTCGGTTCGAGGGGTCAGCCCGACGATCTCGGGTCTGCGTCTGCTGCCGATGCTCGCAGGCGTGCTGATCACCTCGATAGGCTCGGGCCAACTGGTGAGCCGGTGGGGGCGCTACAAGAGCTTCGTGATCGCAGGGACGCTCGTCTTGACCGTCGGCGTCGCGATCATGACTCAGATCACGGTTGCCACGGGAGCCTGGCCGCTAGCGGGGATGCTGTTCGTCATCGGTCTCGGTCTTGGTTTGTTCATGCAGATCCTCGTCGTCGCGGTCCAGAACGCCGTTCCGGTCACCGACATGGGCGTCGGCACCGCTTCGGTGACCTTCTTCCGGACCTTAGGAGGGGCGGTCGGCTCGGCAGTTCTCGGGGCAGTCCTGATTCTCAAGGAGGCTTCGAGCTTGCACCACTACCAAAGCGTGTACGGGGCTAACTCCCCCGTAGCGGTACAGCACGCCTTCACCTTCGGGATGGACCAGGCTTTCGTCTACGCCCTGCCCGTAGCGGCGCTTTCGTTCATCCTTTCGTTCCTGCTGCGGGAGGTCAAGCTGCGCTCAGGAGCGGACCACGCCGACCCCAAACCGTCGGCCGAAGCTCTTCTGTAGACCTCAGCTTGGAAGGGAGCCGAGAGCCCTGACGACCGCAGTCGCTAGGCGCTCGGCTCCTTCGGCGGCGGTCTGGTCTGTGTCGGCCTCTACCATCACCCTGACGAGGTTCTCCGTGCCGCTCGGGCGCAGGACCACCCGACCTCGACCTTCGAGTTCACCTTGGAGGGTTGAGACTTCGCTCCACACTTCTTGCGCTCCCTCGAGCTGATCCTTGTGGGCGACCGCCACGTTGATCAAAACCTGGGGGAAGCTTCGCATACAGCCTGCTGAGAGCTCCGACAGGGGCCGGTCGCTGCGAAGGACCAGGTCGGCTAGGAGCAGCCCCGTGAGGACACCGTCTCCCGTGGTGGCCAGGTCCCGCAGCACTATATGACCCGACTGTTCGCCTCCGAGGGACCAGCCCCTGCGCGCGAGCGCTTCGAGGATGTTACGGTCGCCGACCTGGGTCACCTCGATTTGTACTCCGAGGTCGTGCAGAGCCTCGTGCAACCCGAGGTTGCTCATGACAGTCACTGCAACTCCGTTGCCAGCAAGGCGGCCCCGGCTCTGCAGGTCGGCGGCGAGCATCGCAACGAGGCGATCTCCGTCGACGGTTGCTCCCTCTTCGTCCACGGCGACCACCCGGTCGGCGTCCCCGTCGAAAGCCAGGCCGAGAGTCGCCCGGGTCCTCCTCACCGCCTCCGAGAGCAGCCGCGTGTCGTTGGAGCCGCATCCGGAGTTGATGTTGGTGCCGTCAGGGTTCGCTCCGAGGACCTCGACTACGGTTGCTCCAGCCGCGGCGAAGACCTCCTCGGCTGTGGTGACCGCGGCCCCGTTGGCAACGTCGAGGACCACGCGCACACCTCGAAGCGAACGGCTCTGAATCCCGCCGGTGAGCTTCTCGACGTACCGACCCAACTCCAACGCTGCCCCGGTAACCCTGCCAATCCGCTTGCCGCTCAACCGTGAAGTGACCCCCGAGTGCAGGTGCTCCTCGATGGCGGCTTCCTCGTCGTCGGAGAGCTTCGAGCCGCCGGCGGCGAACAGCTTGATCCCGTTGTCAGCAAAGGGATTGTGTGAAGCGGAAACCACCGCACCCGCAGCCCCAGCCCCAGCCGAGACAAAGGCCACGTAAGGCGTGGGCACGATTCCAAGGTCGACCACGTCCAAGCCCTGCGCCGCTACCCCCGACGCGAAGGCGGCAGAGAGCATAGAACCGGACAGCCGAGTGTCGCGACCTAGGAACATCACCCCGGCCTTAGTACCGAGTACAGCCGCAGCGCTACGTCCTAAACCTAGAGCGAGTTCCGGAGTCAGAACCTCGCCGGCCAGACCACGAAGTCCGTCCGTGCCAAAGTGCGCTTTCACTCCCGGTGCAGGAGCGACTCTGTCAGCGCTTCGAGTACTGAGGAGCTTTACGCGCCTTCTTCAGGCCGTACTTCTTGGACTCCTTCTCACGAGCGTCACGCGTGAGAAAGCCGGCGCGCTTGAGCGTGACCCGCAGTTCAGGGTCCAACTCAGCCAGAGCGCGGGCGATTCCGAGCCTCATAGCCCCAGCCTGACCTGAGACACCCCCACCGACGAGGGTCGTGTCCACGTCGTAGATCTCGGCCTTCTCCACGAGCCTCAATGGTTCGGTGATAATCATCCGGTGCGTGGCGGACGGGAAATACTCGTCGACCGGGCGCTTGTTGACCGTAAGAGCCCCCTGGCCGGGGCGCAGACGGACACGGGCTACCGCTGACTTACGGCGACCGGTTGACTGTACGAGCGGCTTGGTCAAGTGGTCCTCAGGCTCCTCTTGAAGGGCGGTTGGCGCGGGGGTCGAGTGTCAGAACTTTGGGCTGCTGAGCCGCGTGGGGATGGGTCGGCCCGCCGTAAACTTTAAGCTTACGCAGCATGGAACGTCCGAGCGGACCCTTGGGGAGCATCCCTTTCACCGCACGACGAACGGCCTCTTCGGGCTTGGTGGTGAGCAGTTCGGTGTAGTTCCGAGAGGTGAGACCGCCGGGGTAACCAGAGTGGCGGTAGTACAGCTTCTTGTCTGCCTTACCTGTCGCCATTGCGACCTTCGCCGCGTTGATGACCACCACGTGATCACCCGTGTCGACGTGAGGAGCGAAGATGGCCTTGCGCTTGCCGCGCAGAACCTGGGCCACTTCGCTGGCCAGACGGCCTAGAACAGCCCCGTCGGCGTCGACCTCGAACCACTCGCGCTCGATATCGGCGGGTTTTGGGGTGAAAGTACGCAAGATGAAACCTCAGATTTAGACGAAGAGAGAACGTCGGGTCCGGCCCGTCGTGGACAGAACATCAACTATAGCGCCCCCAGGGACATGACCGCCAAGCGCCAGCGCCACGCTGCCATGACGAGGCCGCCAGCTGCGAGGTTGGTAATGTGCGCACAAGCTCTCTAATGTGTTGCTCAGCTATGCACCAACTGACCGGACTCCTGGCCACCAACTTCGGTTCCCCGTCGGGGGTGACAACCCAGGACCATTACACCCGCGAGCTGTGGAGACTGAGCGGCTACTTTTCGGTGCCGATCGGGTTGATCGTCCTCGGCCTGATCGTGTTCGCCATCGTGCGCTACCGGCACCGACCAGGAGAAGACCGCAAACCGGCCCAGTTCCAGTACCACATTCCGATCGAGGCGACTTACACGATCATCCCGTTGGTGATCGTTGCGGTGATCTTCGGCGTGATGTACAACGCCGAGAACCACGTCAACACTGTCGCGGCGAAACCCTCGGTTGCGATCACCGTCGACGGTTTCCAGTGGGGATGGCGCTTCGTGTACCCCAATGGGCACGTGCAGATCGGAACCGGCGACTACAACAACATCAATAACAACAACGATCTCCCGGTCCTGGTCATGCCCTCCAACGAGACGGTGCAGTTGCACGTCGTATCCCTCGACGTCGTGCACACTTTCTACGTGAAGGAGTTCCTCTTCAACCGGGACCTCATACCTGGGATCAACAACACTTTCGACGTGAACGTGACCAAGCCAGGCCTTTACCCCGGCCAGTGCAACAACATCTGCGGTGAATACCACGCCTACATGCGCTTCTTGGTGGACGTGATGTCACCCACTCAGTACGCCGCCTGGTATAACAACCAGCCGGCCTGCTCCGTTACGACCGCCGGGGTTCCCGGCGTCCAGAAGGGAAGCTGCGCTGCTATCAACGCAGGAGCGGACTTCACCGGTTACACCCAGGCGCCGAAAGGATAGGGAGACCTAAGCCGACATGACAATCCTCGAAGAACGCCCGCAGCTTCCGTTCGAAGCTCACGAGCCGAGCCTGATGGAGATCGTGCCGGGCCCTCGCCCGCACGGCATCGTCAAGTTCGTCACCAGCACCGACCACAAGCAGATCGGTCTCAACTACCTGTTCACCGGCTTGGCGGGGTTCGTGCTCGCCGGGCTGATGGCGCTGGTGATGAGAACACAGCTCATAGTGCCGAACAATCACTTCGTCACCGAGAACGTCTACAACGAGATGTTCACTATCCACGGGACGATCATGCTGTTCGTCTTCGCAGGTCCCTTCGCTTTCGCCGGTTTCGGCAACTACCTGGTGCCGCTGATGATCGGCGCTCCCGACATGGCGTTCCCCCGTTTCAACAACCTGTCCTACTGGTTGTACCTGGGAGGTTTCAGTCTCCTCCTGGCCGGCTTCCTCACCAACAACGGCGCCGCCCAGTTCGGATGGTTCGGCTACGCCCCTCTGACGGAGGCGATCCACTCGCCTGGTCCGGGCGCCGACCTTTGGATCGTCGGCATCGGCCTGACCGGCTTCTCGGGTATCTTCACCGCTGTCAACATCATCACCACGGTGTTCACCCTGCGAGCCCCGGGCATGGTCATGTTCCGGATGCCGATCTTCGTGTGGAACATCTTGGTGACGATGTTCCTCATCCTCCTCGCCTTCCCCGTGCTCACCGCTGCGATGGCCCTCCTTTGGATTGACCGCCACCTCGGCGGAAACTTCTACGACGCGACCAAAGGTGGCCAGCCGATCCTCTGGCAGAACCTGTTCTGGTTCTTCGGGCACCCCGAGGTGTACATCATCGCCCTCCCCTACTTCGGGATCGCAACCGAGATCCTCGCGACGATGTCACGCAAGCCGGTGTTCGGCTACAAGGGCATGATCGCAGCGACCTTGTCCATCGGCGCTCTTGCCATGGGCGTGTGGGCACACCACATGTACACGACAGGCGCCGTGCTACTCCCCTTCTTCGCCGCCATGTCTCTTCTCATAGCCGTCCCGACGGGCATCAAGTTCTTCAACTGGATCGGGACGATGTGGCGGGGGACCATCGTGTTGAACACCGCGATGCTCTTCTGCCTCGGTTTCCTGGCGATGTTCCTCTTCGGTGGTATCACGGGGGTCATCCTCGCCCAGCCGGTCCTGGACTTCCAGCTGCACAACACGTACTTCGTCGTCGCCCACTTCCACTATGTGCTGATCGGGGCTGTGTTGGCCGGGTTCGGAGGTCTGTACTACTGGCTTCCGAAGATGACCGGGCGCAAGTTGTCGGAGAAGTGGGGCAAGCTCGGCTTCGCTCTGCTCTTCATCGGTTTCAACCTCACTTTCTTCCCCCAGCACGACCTGGGACTTCGGGGTATGCCCCGGCGCATCGAGACCTACAACGCAGGGATGGGCTGGAACTTCTTGAACGAGCTGTCCAGCATCGGCGCTTACATCACCGCTCTCGGTGTCCTCGTGAATGCTTGGAACATCTTCACGTCGTGGCGTAAAGGCGAACTCGCCGGCGACAACCCTTGGGACGGCCAGACCCTGGAGTGGGCCTGCTCGTCGCCGCCTCCGGATCACAACTTCGAGGCTCTCCCCCCGATCCGCTCTGAGCGGCCCGTGTGGGACGCCAACCACCCTGACATGCTCACCAAGGTAGGCCACTAGATGAAGGTCGAGTCCCGCACCGTCCTCGGAGCGTTCAGCTTCCTCACGATCCTGGCCGTCGTCTACTGGGTTCTCGTGGCCCTGCACGGGTCGTCGTCCGAGCGCAGCGGCATCGCCATGCTGGTGTTCAGCTTCGCCGCCTACGCCCTCCTCGGCGGCTACCTCCTCGCCCAGTACCTCCGCCGGCACGGCATACCACGGGCGGAGGACCGCTTCGACGCCACCCAGGAGGACGGGGCAGGTGTAATCGACTACTTCCCAGCCACGTCTATCTGGCCGGCGGCGATGGGCTTGGGGATGGTCTTCGGGGCTTGCGCCCTGGTTTGGGGTCTGTGGTATCTGGCGATCGGTGCCGTGCTGTTCTTCGGCGCCGTTTTCGGGTGGGTCACCGAATCGGACTACACCGAAGACGTGCTACCCGGGACGGATCCCGACGAGTTGGCTGCAGCGCACGGCGACTTCGCGTCGACCGGCGCCCACCACGACCACTGAGCCGACCGCTGCTGGCTGCTCAGGCCTGAGTGCACCCTAGGCCAGCGGCTGGCGCCGTGTCAGCCGGCCGGTACCAGCAAGCACGATTTCGACGTCTAGGAAATTCATGCTAGCAGGGAGCCCAAATTGCTAGCATGAGTTGGGTGTCGAAGTTCGCGGAGGAAATCGATCTCGCCCGCCGAAGCGGGAGAACCCAGGAAGGCCAGCGCGAGACGCCGACATTGCGTGACGACACGCAAGTCCAACTTTCGGTCCGGGTTCCCGAGGGCCTCCGCTTGAGTGTTACTTCGACCGCCAAAGCCCAGGGGCTGACCGTGGCCGCCTTCGTCGAGCAGGCTCTACAGCGAGCGGTAACGGAAGCTAACGAGAGTTTCGCTGGACTCGCCGCTGACCTGGCGAGAAACATCCGCTACGAGTTGCGCTCCGCCATACAAGACGGCGCCTACCGTGAGGTGGCAGCGGACGTCGAACGGCAAGAGGCGTGGTGGTAGTAGCGCTCATCGATGATCATCGCCTCATAAGCCTCCTCACCGCGTCGTACCCACCTCCGGGGCGATACGCGACCACGTGCTCATGGTGGTGGCGAGTCACCTCGGCACTAGCCGGCCACCGAAGGGGAGCCCTCACACGGCGGCTAGAGAGCCTCGACCATGGCGTCGCTTCAGCGGTCCGAAAGACGATAGGTGCTCTGCCGGCCCACTTCGAGATAGTCGATCTGCGCCTGCTCGTCCCAGCGATGGGCGTGCTGGCTCAAGATCACACGGTCAACCAGCTGGCCGCGGAGGCGGTCGCCGCTGCCGCCTACCTGGACACCTGCATCGAAGTTGAGATCGACACTCCCCAGGTGCGAGTCACCGCACAAGCGGAACAAGTCCGATACCGCGTGGTCTGACAACTCGCAGCTAGGCGCAAGCCGCCCCGAAGAGCCCGAAGCCGGAGCGCCGTCAGTCGCCGGCAGCGGGAGCTGGCACGGATCGCTCCGGGCCCTGCCCCGGCCCGCCGGCACCATTATCCCCGGCACCGTGAGAAGCGGAAGTGTCGGCGGGAGCGTCGTGGGTTGGGCCGTGGTGCACGTCTCCCACCGTGTGGTAGCCACCGTCAGGCGTGCGGTAGATGACACCCCCGACTGGACGCTGTATCGGGTGAAAGTCGACCTCTTGGAGGCGCTGGCAGGCCTTATAGGCGATTATGAAGGCTACAACCGGCCCGATGATCACCAGGTAGTCCAACGCGACAACAATCGCCTCGTAGCTGACGTGCAGGTTGTTGGCGATGATGTCGGTGCCTGACGCCATGGTCAAAAGCGAGAACAAGGTGACTGCGGCCGCACCAATCCCGGTCCGGAAAGGCTTGTCGCGGGGACGGTCAAGAAGATTGTGAGCTCTGTAGTCCTTATAGATCTTCTTGTCGATCCAAGGCCAGGCGAACATCACTCCCAGCAAGATCCCCGGCAAAAGTAGGCCCGGGAAGAACGGGTTGGCAATCTCGTGGCCGAACGAGCGGAACTCCCAGTGCGGCCACAGCCGTACCGCTCCGTCCTGCCATCCCAAGTACCAGTCAGGCTGAGCGCCAGCAGAAACCGTGTAAGGCTGGTAGGGCCCGTAGATCCACACCGGGTTGATCTGCACGAAGCCTGCGAGCAGGAAGATGACCGACGAGACGAGCATCATCAGCCCGCCGGCTTTCAGAGCGTACTGAGGCCAGATGCGACTTCCTCTGATGTTCGTCTCAGTCTTGCCCGGCCCGGGAAAGTCTGTGTGCTTTTGGTGCCACAGGATCATCAAGTGGGCGGTGAGCAGGCCGACGATCAGGAGCGGGAAGAGGAACTCGTGGACTACGAACAGGCGGGGTATCAGAGAGGTACCGGGAAAGCGACCGCCCCACAGGGCGTACACCAGCCATGTTCCTACGAAGGGGATGCTCTCGATGATCGAGTAGATGACACGCAGACCGGTCCCCGACAGCAGGTCGTCCGGGAGGGAATAGCCGGTAAAGCCTTCCAATGCAACGATCTGCCACAGCAACAGCCCGATGATCCAGTTGATCTCCCGAGGCTTGCGAAACGCACCGGTGAAGAAAATTCGGGCCATGTGGAAGAACACGGCGGCCAAGAAGATCAGCGCCGCCCAGTGGTGCGCCTGGCGCATGATCAGCCCGAAACGCACGTTGAACGACAGGTTGATCACCGACTGGTAGGCCTCTGACATCTTCTGGCCGACGAGCGGCACGTACACATGCCCGCTTGTCGGGGCGTACACGACCTCCTTCGAGGAGGGCACGTAGAAAAGCGCCAGGTAGATGCCCGTGATGATCAGGACGATCAACGAGTCCATGGCTATCTCGCCGACCATGAACGACCAGTGGTCGGGGAAGATCTTGTCGAGCACGCTGGTCAGGAACTTCGACGAGCCGAGCCGCTCGTCGATCGTGTCGGTGCCGGCCTTGGCCGCCCGATAGCGTTTCTGAGCCGCAATCCTCTCTTCGGTGGTGCTCATAAGCTCTACCCCCTGTTCCAGAAGCCAGGTCCGACAGGCCCACCGCCGGCCTGGCTGTAGTCAGCCTGAGCGACGATAAATCCTTGCGCGTCCACCGCGATTGGCAGCTGAGGAAGTCCGCGAGCGGCGGGCCCGAAGATCGGCTTGCTCAGCTGCAGCACGTCGAAGGTCGAGTAGTGACAAGGGCAAACAAGTTGATGTGTCACCACGTTGTACAAGCTGGCGGGGCATCCGGCGTGAGTGCAGATCTTGGAGATCGCCACGATCCCGGTCTTGCCGTCGATGGGAATGTTCCAGCCGACCCTCTCCGGAGGAGTCTCGTAGTCGGCGTTGCCGAGATTGATGAGAAGGGTCGGGCTCAAAGCGTCCGACGGGTTGGTCTCGGGGAACACCGTCAGGATGCCGTTGACCGGAAGCTCTGACGGACGGATCGGCGTACCATCCTGGGTGACAGCCCGAACGCCCTTTCCCCAAGCAGTCTGGTAGAGGTTGCGGTGTGGGCGGGGTCCCAGCGAGGCGATCGGGAAGGCTATAGCCAGCCCGAAAACCCCGCCGACAGCGCCCAACATCTTGAAAAGGAACGGCCTGCGTGCCATCGGGTCCAGCCCACGGCCGAGCGATTCGGCTACGGCGATCCTGTCCGCTTCGGAGCTCACGTTGTGATGGCCTCTGCTGGCTATCACGTCGTGGCCTGGCATTAGGTCGCGTGCCCATAGGATCAGCCCGACCCCGAGCCCTCCGAACGCCAGGCCCCAGCACAACCCCGCCAGCTCGTTGTTCGCCCCGTCGACGTACACGACGGCGAGCCCTATAGACGCTAGGAGGGTTACCGTCCATGCTGCGGCTATACGCCGCTCGGCCTTCTTGGCACCCTTGGGATCACCCTGGTAGCGCCAGCGCGAGTCGTCTTGGTCCATGGGGACATCGTCGGGCCACGGCTCGCCGGGGTCTATCCCGAAGTGGCGAGGGTTGCGGGCGAAAGGCGTCTGCTTCTCGTCGAGCGTGTCGGTCATCCTCTGTTACCTATCATCCGGGCGGCGAACCACAGAAGGCAGAACCCTCCTAGTATCGCCACGAAACCTTCCGCCACCGGGCCTATGCGGCCGATAGCGAACCCGCCAGGGTTGGAGGCGTGGTGAAGGTAGGTGACGTACTGGGCGATCGCCGAGATCTGGGCGTTGGTGAGCTCTGTGAATATCGGCATGGGCTTCGGGCCCACCAGCGGCGCCTCAGCCACCTGGGTGAGGGTCGCATTGTTCAGTGACGGAACTACGTTACCGTTGGAAAGTATGTTCCCCGAGCCGGCCGCTTGGTGGCACTCGGCACAGTTGATCGAGAACAGCTGCTGGCCTTCCGAGAGGGTGACACAACCCTTCTCGGACTGAGCGGCGAGCGTCCCCTGGTTCTGACAAAGCGGTTGCACGGTAGGGATGGTCGGCCCGGAGCCGCCCTTGCCTGTTATCTGCGGCAGAGCGTTGATGTAGGCGACCAGCTGGCGGATCTGGGCGGAAGTGAAGATGCTGTGGTGGCGGATCGCCTCGTTGTTTGCAGCGTTAAGGGGCATCCGGCCGGTGGTCAGGTAGAAGTCGGCGGCCGCTGCGCCCTTGTCGACGAGCGACGGGGCACCGCTCACGACGCCGCCTTCGCCCTCGTATCCGTGGCAGCTCTGGCAGTGCTCGGAGTACAGGACCGCCCCAGCGGCGATGTCATTGGAGTTGGTAGAGACCAGAGCCTCCTGTGCTTTGGCGCTCGACTGCGTAAGGCTGAGCACCGAAAAGGCCAGGAGGGCGACGCCGAACAGGACGGCAGGACCGATTAGGAGACGATTCGAACGGAGCTTCTTTAGTAGTCGCATGATCATTTCAGAACGAAGATGGCCAGGAACATAGCTACCCACACGACGTCGACGAAGTGCCAGTAGTAGGAGAGCATTTCTATGGCCGGCATCGTGCGGTGGCCGAAACGCGGGGAGCGAAATACCCGTACCCCGACGATGATCATCGCCGCCAGGCCACCAGCCACATGCAGAAAGTGGAAGCCCGTAAGGGTATAGAAAGCCGACCCGTAAGCGTCCTTGCTGATGGAGAACGGCCGGCCGATGTAGTCGGAAATCTGCATGCCCTCGAACAGCGCTCCCAGCACGAAGGTCATGGCAGTCCAGCCGATGAAGCCCCACTTCGAGCCTTTGATAGCCCTGTGCACCCCGTACTGCATCGTGAAGGACGAGAGCACCAGCAGGATCGTCGCCACCAGCACCGGCGGGACGTCAAGAACGTCGCCTCTTGGAGGCCAGGGGCGGGTTGCGGAGCGGAGGCTGAAGTACGCCGCAAACAGGCCGGAGAAGAACATGAGCTCCGAGGCGAGCCAGACGATGACCCCGACCTGAAGAAGCTTCGGTCGATACATCGACGGGTCTACCTGCCTGAGCGTACCCGCCTGGGGCGCGACGGGTCCGGTGGTGGTAATTGCTGTCACTGCCCTCTATTTCTACACAACTTGAGACCGGAATCCCAAACTCAGCGCTTTCCGGGACCAACTGGGCGGCAAAAGTCCACTTCAGCGCTAGCATCGAGTCATGGCTCCAGGGCCGCTGTCGCCGATAGCATTCTTCACCCACCCCCGACTCCAACCAGCGACCTTGGTGGCTGTGGCCGTATCTGCCGCGTGGTACTTGCGCGCTCGACGGCGGACGGTCAGCTCCGGACGGACCTGGCCGGCGGCGCGCACCGTCTCGTTCTTGGCCGGCGAGCTCGTCATGTTCACCGCCGCCACGTCGGGTCTCCTGGCGTTCGCCGAGACGAACTTCTCGGCATTGGCCTCCTGGTACGCGTCGCTCGGCGTGGTCGGCCCCGGACTGGTAGTGCTCGGGGCCCCGCTGCGACTCGGCGAGCTCGCCTCACTGGCTTCGCCGTCAGAGCCCGGCGGTTCTCGCGGAGACCCGGTGGGTGGGTTCCTGTCGAAACCTGTAGTTCGTGGCCTCACGTTCCCGTTGGTTACCTGGATGACTTTCGCCGCGTCTGGCATGGTCTTCTTCTTCACGGGCCTGGTGGGCGACACTGTTTCCAATACGTGGGTTGCGCAGGCTTCGGGAATCGTTTTGATCTTGATCGGATTGGCATTCTGGTGGGTGGTGGTTGCCGCCGACCGGGCGCCGTGGAAGCTCGGGTACTGGCAGAGGATCTTCTACCTGCTGGCAGTCTTCCCGCTCTTTGGTGTTCTAGGCATGACCCTTCAGAGCGAGACCTCTCGAATAGCCCCCTACGTATCGCAGGGAAGCCTCCACCTGGGCGCCGCGGTGCTATGGGTCGCCGGCGAGACCGTGGCTTTGTACGCGACGATCGCCGTTTTCGTGCAGTGGCTGCGCGACGACGAACGAAACGCTGTCGCCCACGACCGAGCATCCGAGGCGGCCGCAGCCCGCCAGCTGGCCCTATGGCGGGCATCTCGCGACGCTGCAGCGCGAGCCCGGTGAGCGCCCTCGTCACGGTCAAAGCGATTCGGGCTGCACAGGAGCGCCTTGCCGGGGTCCTTCAGTCGGTTCCCACCTACCGCTCTGACACTTTGAGCAGGCTCAGCGGCCGTAGCGTGCTTATCAAACCGGAGTTCCGCCAGCGCACGGGCTCCTTCAAGATCCGCGGGGCCTTTAACCTGATCAGCCGCCTCCCTCCAGGCCGGGAGGTGGTGGCCGCCTCCGCCGGCAACCACGCTCAAGGCGTCGCTCTCGCCGCCGCCCTTACCGGTCGGACGGCCACGATCTTCATGCCCGAAGGAGCCTCCCTCCCCAAGATCAACGCTACCCGGGGATACGGAGCGACCGTCCGCCTCGAAGGCAGCATCCTCGACGACGCCATCGGTATCGCTCGGGACTACGCGCAAGCCAGCGACGCTACGTTCGTGCCTCCTTTCGACGACCTCGACGTCATCGCCGGCCAGGGCACTCTCGGCTTGGAGGTCCTCGACGAGGCACCTGACGCAGAGGTCATCCTGGTGCCTGTCGGCGGTGGCGGGCTGCTGGCCGGGGTGAGCGCAGCAGTCGCTGAGGCTTCCCCGTCGGGCTCGTCAGGTCGGCACCGGCCCTCGGTGATAGGAGTGGAGGCCGCGGGAGCTCCGACGATGAGCGCTGCGCTGGCGGCGGGGCGGCCAGTGCCCCTGGCATCGGTTTCGACTATGGCGGACGGGATCGCCGTCGGCTGCGTCAGCGGGATAACGCTTGCTCACGCCGAGAAGTTCGTCGAAGCGGTTCTCACGGTGGACGAAGAGGAGATCTCCAGAGCCATCCTCCTCGGCGTTGAGCGTCTCAAGGCCGTGGTCGAACCTGCCGGTGCGGTCGGTCTCGGCGCCCTCGCCTCCGGGCGGGTACCCGGGACGGGACCGGTGGTAGTGGTGTTATCAGGCGGAAACGTCGACCCCTTGCTGCTGGCGAAGCTCATCGACCACGGCCTCTCCGCCGCCGGGCGCTACCTGACGCTGCGAGTCGTGGTCGGCGACCGGGCTGGGTCGCTTGCCTCGGTAACTGCGGACCTGGCCAGGCTGGGTCTAAACGTCCTCGACGTGGAGCACCATCGCAACGGCAGACCGATAGGCGTGGGGCAGGTGGAGATACAGGTTACCGTCGAAACCCGCGACCGAGATCACCATGCCGACGTCATCGCTGCACTCGAAGCTGCCGGCCACCACGCCACCGAGGTGCTCTGATCCCCGTAGCGCACATCCCATAGGCACAACCCGTGCGGCGGTGCGAGCTGCCCGGCCGCGGAGCGTGAGCGGGCCTTCAAGATGGCAGTCACCTCCCCCGCCTTCTTCGTCCCTGCGCCGACCTCGACCAGCGTGCCGACGATAGAACGGACCATTTGGTGGCAGAAAGACGACGCCTCGATGTCGAATCGGAGCCTGCCGGCCCCGATCTCATACCAGCGGGCGTCGGCAACGACCCGCACAAGGGAGGCTGCAGGGTCAGGAGGCCGCCGGCAGAAGGACGCAAAGTCGTGCTCACCGATCAGGGCGTCTGAAGCGAGCCGCATCGCCGGCAGGTCGAGACGGCGTGCCACATGCCAAGTGGTCCGGGCTACGAACGGGTCCGCAAATGGCGAGTTCAAGATGTTGTAGCGGTATAGGCGGGCTGTGGCCGAACGCCGAGCGTCGAAGTCGTCGTCGGCGACTGCTACGTCTCGGATGACGATCGATGGGCGCAGCGTCTTGTTGATCGCTTTGTGGAGCCTGGCGACGTCGACGTCCTCACGCGCGGTGAAGGTCACGACCTGACCCCAAGCGTGCACTCCGGCGTCAGTCCTACCCGCGCAAGTCAGGTCGACGGTATGGCGGAGGTAGCGCTCCAAGGCTCCGCTCAGCGCGCCGGCCACCGTGACCACACCGGGCTGGGCGGCAAAACCGTGAAAACCAGAGCCGTCGTAGGCGACGAGCAGCCGAAGACGCTGCGTCGGCAGGGTCGTCACCGCCTCCGGGGCGTTAGGCACAGATTGGTCCGAGAACAGAGTCAGGGCTACGCCCCCAGTTCCGGCGTTGTAGGACCTAGAAGGTCAGACGAACTCGATACGGGCCATGGGAGCGTTGTCACCGTGGCGCGGTCCGAGCTTGAGAATCCGGGTGTAGCCACCGGCGCGCTCGGAGTAGCGAGGACCGATCTCCGAGAACAGCTTGTGGGCCATGTCCTTGTCACGTATCAAGGCGACGACTTGGCGCTGCAGGTGCACCGCCCTATCCTGGTCAGCTGCGGCCTTCTTGGCTTTCGTAACGCACTTCTCTATAACCGGGCGAAGGTACTTGGCTTTCGCTTCAGTTGTCACGATCGCCTCCGCTGCTATCAGGGAGGCGACCATGTTCCCGATCATCGCCTTTTGGTGCTCAGCGTCTCCGCCGAAACGCCGGCCCTTCTTCGGGCGCCCTGGGAGCGCTGTCATCGCACACCTCCGTCGTGGGGGCTCGGCTGCAAAGCCAACCCCCGTTCGTCGAGCTTAGCCAGGACTTCGTCGAGCGACTTCTGGCCGAAGTTGGTTATAGCGAGAAGGTCCTCCTCGCTGCGCTGGATGAGCTCGCCCACGGTGTTGATCTGAGCACGCTTCAAGCAGTTACGGGGACGCTCTGAAAGGTCAAGCTCCTCGATCGGTAGGTCTATATCCGGCGAACCGCCGGTCACCGCCCCAACTTCGCCGAGCTCCAAGCCTCGCGGCTGGTCGCTCATATCAGCGATGAGCGACACCAGCGAGCGCAGCGTGTCGCCCGCTGAGGCTAGAGCCTCCCGGGGAGTGATCGACCCGTCGGTGGTTATGTCGAGAACCAGGCGGTCGTAGTTGGTCGACTGCTCCACCCGTGTCGGCTCGACGCTGAAGGCTGCCACGCGTACCGGGGAAAAGATGGAGTCGATCGGGATGACCCCGATCACTGCGGAACGCTTGTTACGCTCCGCTGACACGTAGCCGGTACCGCGCTCGACTGTCACTTCGAAGGCGAGGCGGCCCTTAGCTGCGACGTTAGCTATCACCAGCTCCGGATTACGGATCTCCACGTCAGCGGTGACCGGGATGTCACCTGCGGTGACTGTCGCAGGCCCGCTCACATCGAGACGTAGCGTAACTGGGTCGTCGCCTTGCACGTCGAGGACCACGTCTTTTAGGTTCAAGACGATCTCGGTGACGTCCTCTTTGACGCCCGGGATCGTAGTGAACTCGTGGAGCGCCTCGTCGAAGCGGACCTCGGTGATGGCCGCGCCTGGGATCGACGACAGCAGAGTACGCCGGAGGGCGACACCGAGGGTGTGGCCGAAACCCGGCTCGAGCGGGCCGACAGCGAAGCTCTGCCGGTTGGCGCGCTCCTCGCCTATAGCCTCGACTGACGGGCGTTGGATGATGAGCATGTGACTTCCTATTTCGAGTAGAGCTCGACGATCAGCGACTCACGAACCGGCACATCGATGTGCTCGCGAAGCGGCTGATCCAAGACGGTGACTTCGTGGCCTTCCCCACCCGTTCCTAGCCACGGTGGGACGGAACGGCCCAGGGTGTCCATGTTGTGGCGCACGACGATCATGTCGCGGGACTTGCCCTTTATAGAGACAACGTCACCTTTACGAACACGGTATGACGGGATCGTGACTCTCTTACCGTTCACGAGTATGTGGCCGTGACGCACGAACTGGCGCGACTGGGCGCGGCTCGACCCCCAGCCTGCTCGGAAAGCCACGTTGTCGAGACGCAACTCGAGCATCCGGAGCAGGTTCTCTCCAGTGATCCCCTGCTGACGGTTAGCTTCCTCGTAGAGGTTATGGAACTGCTTCTCCAAGATGCCGTAGATGCGGCGAGCCTTCTGCTTCTCACGTAGCTGGGTCAGGTACTCCGAACCCTGGCGCATACGATCCCGGCCATGCTCACCCGGCGGGTAGGGTCGCCGCTCGATTGGACATTTCATCGTGTCGCACTTGGGGCCTTTGAGGTACAGCTTCATCTTCTCGCGCCGACACAGCCGGCACCCTGGTCCTATATAACGGGCCATCCCTACACCCTCCGCCGCTTCTTCGGCCGGCAACCGTTGTGAGGAACCGGCGTGACGTCTTTGATCCCGGCGACTTCGATGCCGGCCGTCATGATCGAGCGTATAGCGGTCTCACGTCCCGATCCTGGGCCTTTGACGAGGACTTCCACCTTCTTCACTCCGTGCTCCATCGCCCGCTTGGCGCACGCTTCGGCCGCCATCTGAGCAGCGAACGGCGTGGACTTGCGCGAACCCTTGAAACCAACGTTCCCTGCAGAGGCCCACGCTAAGACGTTGCCCTCTGGGTCGCTTATGGACACGATCGTGTTGTTGAATGAGCTTTTTATGTGAGCGACCCCGTAGGTGACGTTCTTGCGCTCCCGGCGGCGAGGACGCCGCCCACCCGGCTTTGGCTTGGCCATCAGTTACGAACCATCAGTGCTTGCGTACCTTCTTCTTTCCGGCGACTGTCTTCTTCGGACCCTTGCGGGTGCGGGCGTTGGTGTGGGTTCGCTGCCCGTGGACAGGAAGGCCACGGCGGTGCCTGATCCCCTGGTAGGAACCGATCTCCATCTTGCGCTTGATGTCCTGCGAGATGTCACGGCGCAGGTCACCTTCGACTTTCAGGTTGGTGTCGATCCACGTGCGCAGGCGGGCGACCTCCTCGTCTGTGAGGTCACGGACCCGTGTGGCTGGGTCTATTCCGGTACCTTCGCAGACCGTTGTAGCGGTCGTGTCGCCGATACCGAAGATGTAGGTGAGGGATGTCGCGAGACGCTTCTCGCGTGGGATGTCGACTCCTGCTATGCGGGCCATCAGTTCAGCCCTGCCTCTGCTTGTGACGAGGGTTGGTGCAGATAACCATCACGCGGCCGTGCCGCCTGATGACCTTGCAGTGCTCGCATATTGCTTTCACACTTGGACGTACTTTCACCGTGGCTCCATCGAATAGGGGCATGGCCGCGCGTGGGCGCGCATGGCCGGACGAGTATTCTACTACGTTAGCGCACCGGGGTCTAGACGGCTCCCCGTTTGCGCCTGTCGATCTCGGTGACGATCCTTTCCGTCACCTCGTCGAGAGGACCCGTCCCGCCGATCGTCGCTAGGAGGGACCGCTGCGAATACCAAGAGACAAGCGGGGCGGTCTCACGTTCGTAGAGTTCGAGGCGCCGCTGTATGGCAGCCTCAGTATCGTCGTCGCGCTGCACAACGTCCCCGCCGCACACGTCGCATATCCCAGGAACCTTTGGGGGGTTGTCAGGGACGCTGTAGTTGGCACCGCAAGAGGAGCACACCCGCCTTGACGCCAGACGGGTGAGGACCGCAGCGGTGGGGACGTCCAAGTTGATGACCAGGTCGAGCTTCAAAGGGTCCAGGATCGCCTCCAACGCCTCGGCTTGGCCTACGGTCCTCGGAAACCCGTCGAGGACGAAGCCCCGGTGCGACGCATCGGGGTGCGTTAGGCGCTCCTTGACCACACCTATGACGACCTCGTCTGGGACGAGCTCTCCAGCGTCGAGGTACCGCTTAGCTATGATCCCGAACTCCGACCCGGAGCGGATCGCAGCCCTGAAAGTGTCGCCTGTAGCGATGTGAGGTACCACATAGTGTCGAGACAGGCGGATCGCCTGCGTCCCTTTGCCAGCACCCTGCTTGCCGAGGATCACCAACCTCGCTCCCGGGGACACGGAGGGCGCCGTGGCCTCCCCGGTCAGGTCGGAGGGCATGGCACTAGCTGAGGAACCCTTCGTAGTTGCGAAGCATCAGCTGGCTGTCGACCTGCTTCATGGTCTCGAGGGCCACCCCGACGGCGATGAGCAGGCTCGTGCCTGCGAACGGGTAGTTCTGGATATTCCACACGGCGAGCATGATCGACGGTATGAGCGCTACCGCCGCGAGCCACAAAGCGCCGGGCAGGGTGATCCGGCTCAGGATCTGCTGCAGGTGCCGCTCTGTGTGCGGACCCGGACGTATACCGGGAATGTAACCGCCCTGCTTGCGGATGATGTCAGCCTGCTGCGCAGGGTCGAAAGTGACCGCGGCGTAGAAGTAGGCGAACAAAAGGATCATCACCCCGTACAAGACGATGTAGACGAGGTTGTTGGGCTGGGCGAGGTTAGTGGAGATCCAATCCTGGACGCTCTTCCAGAACCCATGGCTCGGCAGGACGTTAGAAATAAGGATCGGAAAGTAAAGCACCGAACTGGCGAAGATGATCGGAACAACTCCGCCAGTGTTGACCTTCATCGGAATGTAGGTGCTCTGGCCCCCGTACATTCGCCGGCCAACGACGCGCTTCGCAAAGGTCACCGGGATACGTCTCTGTCCCTGCTCGACGAACACTATCGCCACCAGAAGGATCAGCGACAGGGCGACAACGACGCCAAACTTGAACCAGCCCGCCTCAGCCTCGATCGCAGCACCGCCTGCGGGCATCGTGGCGACGACGTTCGCGAAGATCAGGACCGACATGCCCTGGCCGACGCCCCGCTGGGTGATCAGCTCGGCAAGCCACATCACCACCACCGTCCCGGCTGTCATGGTCAGGACCAAAAGCAGAACTCTGGGTATCGTGAAATTGGGAATGAGGTCGACGTTCAAGCCCGACCCGTTACCGAGAAGGCCCCCACCTCCGTTGTGGAACACGTAGGCGAGACCGGTCGACTGCATGATCGCCAAGGCGATAGTCAGGTAACGAGTGACTTGGGTGAGCTTCTTCTGACCGACTGCGCCCTCGTCACGCCACTGCTCGAACTTGGGAATGACCACGACCATCAACTGGATGATGATCGACGCCGTGATGTAGGGCATGATTCCCAATCCGAACACAGCCATCTTGGTCAATGCCCCACCGGAGAACAACGCCAAGAAGCCGACTACCCCGGCGTGGCTCGAAGCGGCCTCAAGGGACTGCACTTGGCTCCACTGGATGCCGGGACACGGGATGTTCGCGCCGAAAGCGTACACAGCGATGACGAACACGGTGAAGACAACCTTGTTCCGCAGGTCCGGAACCCTGAACATGTTTGCCAGGTTGCTGAACGTGCCTCGCATCAAGTCCTCCCTTCCCGGGGCCGCCCCGGGAACGGATCTAGGGTAGCTCGCGCCGAGCGGCTTGGGCCATCGATCACCACGAGCGAAGGATCAGCGGTTTGTGAGCGCGTTACCTCGCGCCGGTGGCCGCCCATGCCCGAACGGAGGTGGGATTACCTCGACGCTGCCACCGGCCGCCTCGATGGCGGCCTTGGCGGACTGGGAGAAGGCATGCGCGGACACGCGCAGCGGACGTGTCAGCTCACCTCGACCGAGCACTTTGATCAGACCGTGCTTGTGAACCATTCCCCGTTCGCGCAGCGTATCGGGACTCACCAAGTCACCTTCGAACGACTCCAAAGTGTCGAGGTTGATGGCGTTGTAGCTGACCCTGAAAGGGTTCTTGAAGCCCTTCAGCTTGGGGATTCGCTGGGTCAGTGGGAGCTGGCCACCCTCGAAGCCCGGCTTCACCTGGCCGCGCGCGCCCTGACCTTTCGTACCCCGGCCGGCGGTCTTACCGCCCTTACCGGCGATACCGCGCCCCACCCGACGCCGTTGCCGACTCGACCCAGCAGCCGGCTTCAGATCGTGAACTTGCATCAGGATTCCTTCCCTTCGACAACTTTGATCAGGTGAGGGACCCTGGCGATCATCCCGCGTACGTCAGGTCGGTCGTCGAGGGTGTTCGATGTTCCGATCCCGTGAAGCCCAAGCGCACGCAGGGTGCCGCGGTGCTTGGGCTTAGTCCCGATCGAGGACTTGATCTGAGTCACTTCGAGCTTCGGCACGGGCTACGCCACCTCCTGAGGCACGAAAGGACCTTTCTTGGTCTCTTGGTACGCCCTCCAAAGTCCGCCGGGGACGATCTCCTCGGCCGACAGGCCTCGAAGGGCCGCTATCTCGTCGGGCCGCTTGAGAGCTTTGAGACCGGCGACTGTCGCCTGGGCGACGTTGATGCTGTTGGACGACCCGAGCGACTTCGCCAGAATGTCGTGGATGCCTGCCATCTCCAGGATCGCCCTCGCCGCACCACCCGCTATAACCCCGGTACCGGGGGCTGCAGGCTTGAGCAGAACCCTGCCAGCGCCAGCTTCCCCCAGGACGGGGTGAGTGATGGTCGAGCCGGCGAGCGGGACGGTGAAAAGGTTCTTCTTGGCCTCTTCGATACCTTTTTGGACCGCCAGGCCTGCCTCCTTGGCCTTGCCGTAGCCGAGGCCGACACTGCCCCGGCCGTCGCCTATCACCATGAGTGCCGCAAAGGAGAAGCGACGCCCACCCTTTACGACCTTTGCGACACGGTTGACCTTGATCGTACGGTCTTCGTATACCTGCTCAGCCATCGTGTCTCAGAACTCCAGTCCGGCCTCGCGGGCCGCGTCTGCTAAAGCGGCCACCCGGCCATGATATTGAAAACCTCCCCGGTCGAAGACGACCTGGGTGACTCCAGCGGCCTTCGCTCGTTCGGCAACCAGACGACCCACGCTGGTCGCGCCGGACTGGTTGGAGGTACCCCCGGCGGCCCGCAAGGAAGCCTCGACCGTCGACGCTGCAGCCAGTGTCCTGCCGGCGCGGTCGTCGATCACCTGAGCCGATATGTGCTTGTTCGACCTGAACACGGCCAAGCGAGGGCGTTCCGCAGTCCCAGCAACCTTCTTGCGGACACGGAAGTGTCGCCGAGACCTGGCAAGTTGCTTGTCTTTCGTGGAGTAGCTCATCTATTTGGCTGCCTTCCCGGCTTTCCTCAGGACCCGCTCACCTTCGTAGCGGACCCCTTTGCCCTTGTAGGGCTCGGGCTTGCGGATCTTACGGATGTTCGCTGCAACTTGGCCTACGAGCTCCTTGTCTATCCCCTTAACCGAGATCCTCGTCGGCTGGGGAACCTCGAAAGTAATACCCGCCGGAGCGTCGACGATAACCGGATGGCTGAAGCCAAGGGCCAGTTCGATCTGTTCGGGGCTCTTAGGTATCGCCCTGTAGCCGACGCCGACAATGTCGAGGTTCTTGGCGTAACCGGCGGTCACTCCGGTCACCATGTTCGACACGAGGCTGCGAGTAAGGCCGTGGAGAGCCCGGTTTTGCCGTTCGTCGTTTGGCCGTTCGACGAGAAGAGTCGACCCTTCCTGGCGCAGTGTTATCTCGCCCGGAATGTGACGGGTGAGGGCCCCGTTGGGCCCTTTTACGGTCACCGTGCGTGCTTCGAGGCTTACCTCGACCCCGGGTGGTATGGATATTGGGGAGCGTCCTATACGCGACATCGAATCCTTTTTTCTTTCGTTGCGCTACCAGACGTAGCAGAGGATCTCGCCGCCTACTCGGCGCTTGCGCGCTTCGCGGTCGGTCATGAGACCCTGGCTGGTGGACAGGACGGCGACGCCGAGACCCCCGAGAACTCTCGGGAGCTTGTCGGCCGCCGTATAGACCCGCAGTCCAGGTTTGGAGACCCTACGGACCCCGGAAATGGTCCTGCGACGGTCTTTCGTGTATTTCATGTCGATCTCGAGAATCTTCCCCGGTCTGTCGACCGCATCCGAAACCCTAAAACCCTCTACGTAGCCCTCTTTGACGAGAACCGCTGCGAGGGACTCCTTCAGCTTCGACGAGGGCATACGCACCGTGTCGTGCATCGCAACGTTCGCGTTGCGGATGCGGGTCAACATGTCCGCTATCGGATCTGTCATCGTCATCGGCGCGGTCCTTTCACCAGCTCGCCTTTGTCACGCCGGGGACCTCACCGGCGTGTACCAGTTCGCGCAGGCAAATGCGGCACATGCCGAACTTTCGAAACACCGAGTGCGGACGTCCGCACCGCCTGCAACGGGTGTACCCACGAACCTTGAACTTCGGCTTGCGCTGGCTTTTCACGATTAGCGCCTTCTTGGCCATCTTCTACTCGCCCTGTCTAGTCGTTGCCATCTCGGCGGAACGGGAACCCGAAGGCGTCAAGCAGAGCTCGGCCCTCGGCATTGCTTCGAGCGGTGGTCACGATCGTGATATCCATACCGCGGGGAGCGTCGATCTTGTCGTAGTCGATCTCGGGGAAGATCAGTTGCTCGGTCACTCCGAAGGTGTAGTTCCCCCGACCGTCGAATCCCTTTGTCGGCAGACCACGGAAGTCGCGAATCCTTGGAATCGCAAGGCTGATAAGGCGATCCAGGAACTCCCACATGCGATCGCCGCGCAGAGTTACCTTCGCCCCGATCGAGTTACCCTCACGAAGCTTGAAGCCAGCCACCGACTTCTTCGCCTTGGTGACCATCGGCTTCTGACCAGATATTGCGGTCAGGTCGCGGACCGCCCCCTCAAGCAGCGACTGCTGCTGGGTGGCCCGACCGACTCCCATGTTGATGACGACCTTTTCTAGGCGAGGGACCATCATCGGGTTTGGGAGACCCAACTTGTCCTTGAGCTCACCCTTGATCGTCTCGTTATAGCGGGCTTTTAGGCGCGGGGCGCCCTGCTGGCCAGCGCTGGTAGCTGCGGCTGACATCACAGCTCCCTCCCGCACTTGCGGCATATTCGCACCTTGGAACGCCTGTCCCCTTCGGTCTTGTAGGCGAAACCTACCCGGACGGCACCATCTTTAGGACAAACGAGTGCAACAGAGGCGGCCCGGATAGGCATGTCCTTGTCGATGATCCCACCTTGTACCCGCGCCTGAGTCTGGCGTTGATGCTTCTTGGCAACGTTGACTCCTTCGACGATCACCTTGTCGCCCTTGGGTAGGACCCGCATGACGGTCCCTCTCTTGGTCCGCTCCTTGCCGGAGAGAACTTCGACCTCGTCACCCTTTCTCAACCTGGCCATGTCCTAGAGCACCTCCGGGGCAAGAGAAATGATGCGCATGAATTTCTTGTCCCGCAGCTCACGGCCGACCGGACCGAAGATTCGGGTTCCTCGGGGCTGCTGCTGATCGTTTATCAGGACGGCCGCGTTCTCGTCGAAGCGGATGTAGCTGCCGTCGGGGCGGCGCTTCTCCTTCTTCGTCCTGACCACGACGCACTTGACCACGTCGCCCTTCTTGACGTTCGCTCCGGGAAGGGCGTCTTTGACCGTCGCAACGAACACGTCGCCGATAGAGGCGTAACGCCGTCTCGAACCCCCGAGCACCTTGATGCACAACACCTCTTTGGCGCCCGAGTTGTCGGCGACACGAAGCCGGCTCTCCTGCTGGATCATTTGGCCCTCTCCAAAACTTCGACCACGCGCCACCTCTTCAGCTTCGAAACGGGACGCGTCTCCGCGAGGCGAACACGGTCGCCGGGCTTAAGGGCCTCGTCAGAGTGCTCGGCGTAGAGACGCTTCGTTCTCTGCACTGTCTTCGCGTAACGAGGGTGGCGCACTCGCTCGACGACTCCGACCACCGCTGTCTTTTCCATTTTCACCGATATGACAAGACCTTCACGAATCTTGCGACGGTTTGGCCTCTCGGCGCCGGCTGTGGGTTCAGCCTCGGGTGCTGTTGGTTCCGACATCAGACTTTCTCCTCCGCCTGCTCGGCGGCTTGGATCTCCCGCTCGCGAACGATCGTCGCGATGCGAGCTGCTTCCCTTTTCACCTGGCCGATTCTGGCCGAGTTGTCCTGCTTGCCAGTTGCAAGCTGGAAACGCAGGTTGAAATGCTCATGCTTTGCTTCGAGGAGCTTTTGCGCCAACTCGACCGAAGTCAATTCCCGCAGCTCAGACGGCTTGGTCATCCGACTTCGACCTCCTCTTGGGACGCCCTGGCGACAACGCGGGCTTTGATAGGCAGTTTCTGCACGGCCCGTTCGAGGGCCGAACGGCTGAGGGTCTCGCTTACGCCGCCCAGTTCGAAGAGGATCCGCCCGGGCTTGACGACAGCTACCCAGAACTCGGGGTTTCCCTTGCCCGAACCCATACGGGTTTCCGCCGGCTTGGCGGTTACAGGCTTGTCCGGGAACACGCGAATCCAGACTTTGCCGCCACGGCGGACGTGGCGGGTCATGGCGATACGAGCGGCTTCGATCTGACGGGCGGTAATCCAACCCGGCTCAAGAGCTTGGATCCCGTACTCACCGAAGTTGACGGTCGTCCCGCCTTTGGCTTGGCCGGTGAGACGGCCCCGCTGGACTTTGCGGTGCTTGACCTTGCGTGGCATCAACATGGCTACAGGTCCTTAGGAAAATGGGGAGGCTCGTGGTGGTCGCCCCTAGTTCGGCGCTCGATGTCTTCCTCCTCGGCGAGGAGACGCTCCAACTCTGGGTCGACGGCGACTATCGGATCGGCTTCGCGGGCTTCTGGAACCTCGGCAGGGCTTGCCGGTGCACTTAACGGAGCGCTCGTATCTGCTCCGTCAGCCCGTCTGCGTCCCCCGCCGGCTGTTACCACCCTGCGCGGCTTGACCTGGCCAGAGGTCTCTCCTACCGCCATAGCCGCCTCACGGCTGATCTTCTCTTCGCCGGAAACCTTGTAGGGCAAGATGTCGCCCTTGTAGATCCACACTTTCACGCCGATGCGCCCGTAAGTGGTCTTGGCCTCACGAAAGCCGTAGTCGATGTCAGCTCGCAGGGTGTGCAACGGAACCCTGCCTTCACGGTAGAACTCCCGCCGGGACATCTCTGCTCCGCCGAGGCGACCGGCGCACTGGACGCGTATTCCGAGGGCCCCCGCCTTTTGGACGGTCTGCACGGTCCTTTTCATAGCGCGGCGGAAGCTGACACGACCGGCAAGCTGGTCGGCTATCCCCTGAGCCATCAAGGCTGCGTCGAGCTCAGGCTGTTTGATCTCCTGGATGTTCAGCTGAACCTTGGGGTTCTTGGTCATCTCGGCGAGCTTGGTCCTGAGACGGTCAGCCTCGGCACCTTTACGGCCGATCACGATCCCCGGACGCGCCGTGTGGAGGTCGATTCGAAGCCGGTCGCGGGTGCGCTCGATTTCGATCCTGCTGACAGCGGCGCGTTCGAGTTGACGGTTGAGGTAGTCGCGGATTTTCCAGTCCTCGACTAGATAGTCCTGGTAGTCGCGGTCGTTGAACCACCGGGACTTCCATTCCGTTGTCACGCCGAGGCGGAACCCGTAGGGGTTGACCTTCTGGCCCATCTACTTGTCGTCTCCCTCTTCGGTGTCTTCCACGTCAGACACGTCGTCGCTCCCGGCATCTACCTCCGAGGCGTCGCCGTCCTCGGCCCTGGGCGCTTCGTGCCCGGCAGTTTCAGTGTCCGCGTCCGGCGCCTCAGTGGTGGCTTCCTCGCCGGAACCCGTCTCGGAGGTGACTTCCTCGACCAGCTCGACCGGAGCCTCCTCGGTGGGCGCCTCCTCGATCGGGGCACCGCGGCGGCGGTCGGCCCTGTTGCGGGTGTCGTCGCTAGAGCGCCGAGCCCCGGCGACGCGCCGCGCCCGCTGAGCTAGCTGCTCGGCTCGGCGGTGAGAGCGGAGCCTTTCCAAGTCCTCCCCTTCCAACTGGCTGACGATGACCGTTATGTGGCTGGTGCGCTTGCGAATGCGGGTAGCCCGCCCCCGGGCTCTGGGACGCCAGCGCTTGGCCGTGGTCCCTTCGTCTGCGTAGCAGGCTGACACGTAGAGGGACTCGGGATCCAACTCGTCGTTGTTCTCGGCGTTGGCGACTGCCGACGCCAGCAGCTTGCCTACCGTGCGGGCGGCGTCGCGCTCGGAGAAGCGCAGGATGTCGGCGGCCTCTTGGACGGGAAGGCCACGGACCAGGTCGAGAACTTCGCGAACCTTGTAGGCAGACATGTGGGCGTTTCGAAGGACGGCTCTGGTCCCTTCGCGTTCGTTGGTCTTCGGCCCGGTCATCAGCGCTTACCCTGCCTCTCCTGGCCTGCGTGGTAGCGGAACGTACGGGTCGGAGCGAACTCTCCGAGCTTGTGCCCGACCATCGACTCGGTTATGTAGACGGGTATGTGCTTGCGCCCGTCGTGCACGGCGATGGTGTGGCCGACCATGTCGGGGATGATCGTCGAACGTCTGGACCACGTCTTTATCACCCGCTTCTCCGAGCGGGAGTTCAAGTCGTCGACCTTCTTGAGCAGGAGGTCGTCGACGAATGGACCTTTTCTGAGGCTGCGCGGCATGTTCTCGATCTACCTCCGGGCGCCGCGGGTGCGCCGGCGGCGGACGATTAGCTTCTCTGATGGCTTGGTACGGTCTCTGGTGCGACCCTCGGGCTTGCCCCACGGCGACACAGGGTGGCGACCGCCTGAAGTTTTGCCCTCGCCACCGCCGAGAGGGTGGTCGACCGGGTTCATGGCGACACCACGGGTCTGGGGGCGCACGCCTTTCCAGCGATTACGGCCGGCTTTGCCGATACTCACCAGTTCTGCTTCGGAGTTTCCGACCTCGCCCAGGGTTGCCCGGCAGTCGATCGGAACTCTGCGCATCTCGGTGGACGGCAGTCGCAGGGTGGCGAAGTCACCTTCCTTGGCGACCAGCTGCACGCTCATCCCTGCGCCCCGGGCTATCTTGCCGCCACCCCCCGGTTTGAGCTCGACGTTATGGACGACTGAACCGACGGGTATGAAGCGCATGGGCAACGCGTTCCCAGGCCTGATGTCCGCTCCGGGGCCGCTTTGGATGCGGTCCCCTACCGACACTTTCGCAGGGGCAAGGATATAACGCTTCTCTCCGTCGTGGTAGTGAAGAAGGGCAATGCGAGCGTTTCGGTTCGGGTCATACTCGATCGCAGCCACCGTGGCGGGAACGCCGTCCTTGGTGCGCTTGAAGTCGACTATGCGGTACTGCTGCTTGTGGCCACCACCCTTGTGGCGAGCTGTCTTGCGCCCGTAGGAGTTACGCCCACCGGTGCTCGACTTCGGCGCCAGAAGGGACTTCTCCGGCCTTGTCTTCGTTATCTCAGCGAAGTCGGAGACCGTCTGGAAACGACGGCCGGCACTTGTGGGTTTACGCTTGCGGAGAGCCACTTCAGTTCCCCTCGAAGATCGGAATGCTCTGGCCGGGTGCGAGCGTCACGACCGCCCGCTTAGTGTCCGGGCGCTTGCCGAAGGTCGGCTTGCCCCTGTTGCGCTTGCGCTTGCCGGGTCGGTTCAAGGTGTTCACCTTGACTACGTTCACTGCGAAGATCGACTCGACGGCACGGCGTATCGCAGGCTTGTCCGCGCTGCGGGCAACCACGAACGTGTAGACGCCAGCGTCGATCAAACCGTAGGATTTCTCCGACACGACGGGGCGCAGGATCACGTCCCGGGGATCACTCATCTCCCGCCTCCTCGGCGTCTTCGCTGGTGTCTTGCGACGTTGCTGGCTCTGGGTCTGGGGACGATTCCGCCGAAGGCGGTGTCTGGGCGGGTTTGGCCACAGTCGGACTTGCAACTGGCACCGAGGTGTCGGCCGGAGCCGGCAGGGTCGCTGCAGTGAAGACGATCCAGTCGTTACATAGAACGTCATAGGCGTTCAGTTCGCCGTCGAGAATCACCTGGACTTCGGGCAGGTTACGAAACGAACGGTAGGCGGCTTCGTCAGCTCGGGTCAGCACCACGAGCACCTTCCCGTCCAAGCCGAGCACGGAGAGGGCGGAGCGGGCGTCCTTGGTGCTGGGGGTCTCCCACGGCCAGCGGTCGACTACCGCAACTCGGCCTTGCGCCGCCCTGTCAGAGAGCGCACAGCGAAGAGCTAAGCGCACCATCTTGCGCGGCGTCCGCTGGCGGTAGCTGCGCGGCTTGGGGCCTAGTGCCACGCCACCGCCGGTGAAATGCGGAGCCCGCTCGGAACCCTGGCGGGCCCGGCCGGTGCCTTTCTGCTTGAAAGGCTTCTTCCCGCCGCCGGATACCTCAGCCCTTGTCTTGGTGGACTGTGTCCCAGCGCGAGCTGCGGCTAGCTGAGCGGTCACGACCTGGTGAAGGAGAGGGATGTTCGCGTCGACACCGAACACGGTCTCGTCGAGGTCCACGCTTGTGTCGACCTCGCCGGTCACGAAGCGTCGTTGCACGGTCAGGGTCATCGCTTACCTCCCTTGATCGCGTCCCGGATGACAACCATTCCACCTCGGGGTCCGGGCACGGCCCCTTTGAGGAGCAGAAGGTTGCGCTCCGTATCGGCCTTGACCACCTCAAGGTTCAGCGTGGTCACGTTGCCGGAGCCGTACTGGCCGGCCATGCGAGTCCCTTTGAACACCCTCGCCGGCGTCGCACACGCCCCGACCGAGCCGGGAGCCCGGTGGTGCTTGTGGTTACCGTGGCTGGCGCCCTGGCCGGAGAAGTTGTGGCGTTTCATCCCGCCGGCGAAACCCTTACCTTTGCTCATGGCGGTCACGTCGACCTTGTCACCGGCGGCCAGGACTTCGAGGGTTATCTCGTCTCCGACCCCGATCCCGTCGGTGTCGTCGATCCGAAGTTCGACCAGGCGCTTGCCCGGGTCGACACCTGCAGCTGCGAAGTGTCCGGCCTCGGGCTTGTTGAGCCTCTGGGCTTTCTTCTGGCCGTAGGTGACCTGGAGGGCACGGTAACCGTCGCGCTCGGGGGTCTTGACTGCCACGACACGGACAGGGTCTACCCGGACGACCGTAACCGCTATCACGCGGTTTTGGTCGTCCCACACCTGGCTCATGCCGACTTTCTCGCCGACTATCGCTTTGGATGGCACAGCTGAACTCTTTCCTGGGGCTCGTGGCGGAGGTGGGCTTTCTAAGGACCCACCTCACACGCGGATGCTCCGCTCAGCAGCACTGGCGGAGCACTCGAAAAATGACTTCGCCGCGGGGTCTCCTCAGCTTCCTCGACCCGCTAGCGGGACGAGGGCGCGTCGGACACACGCGGACACCGTTGTTACGACAAGGGCGAGTATAGCCGCCCCGTGTGACTCGCGCGCCAGCAGCTGCTAAGCGAAGCGGATTCCGTCGCGACCTGGACCGGTTTCGGCCAGACTTAGAGGATGCCTTACGCCTTCGCTCCTCCCCCGGCACAGCTGGGGACGTCGAGTGCTGTTGCCCCCAGGGTGTCAGAGATCCGAGCTCAACTCCATTTCGACGCCGAGGCAGCCGAAGCCCGGGCCGTCGCAACCGTCGAATTCACCACCGGCGATTTCGACGGGAAGCCAGCCCTCGACCTACGCCAGGATCTCCTTTGGGTTCGCCTCGACTCCAAGAACCTCTCTACTGATGCCTTCGCTCCCCTGGACCTCGGGGCCGGTTGGGATCAGCGGATGCGGGTGCTCGACGTCGACCTGCCTGCCGGAAGCCGACACCGCCTCGAGGTCGGCTACGAGCTCGGCACCCCCGACGCTGAAGGCGCCAAGGCGATCGGTTGGACGAGAGGGGCGGTCGACTTCGACTTTTGGATGTCTGACCTTCACCCTGGACGTTACCTGGAGATGTGGGTGCCTGCGCCGCTCGTCCACGACCGCTTCGCACTGCATCTCGACATCACCCTCGACGGCGTCGACAGACCCCACAAGCTTCTTGCCAACACCGCCGGAATTGACGCGACTCAGGGTGGGCGCCACTGGAGTCTCGTGTACCCGGCTCACTACACCTCCTTGTCGCCTATGCTGGTCATAGCCCCCGCAGAGCGCCTTGAAACTAGACGCTCGGCGGTGCGGGTGGCGGGGCGGAGCCGGTCGCTGGGCCTGGTGGTCGCTCAACTCGACGACGCAGGTGCCGACCTGGCCGCATGCGAAGCCGACCTGCGAGCTTGGTTATCCTACCTGGCCTCCCGATACGAGCCGTGGGCCCACGGTGACACCTTCTGGGCGGTGTTGTGGGGCTCGACACGCGGGATGGAATACGACGGGGCCACCACCTCGTCGGTGTCGGCGCTTGAGCACGAGGTGTTCCATAGCTGGTTCGGCCGAGGCGTCAAGCCAGCAAGGGCATCGGACGGCTGGATCGACGAAGCTCTGGCCGTGTGGTCCACCTCCAGCCGGCGCAGCGAGCATCCAAGGTTCCTGACCGAGGATCTCGGCCTCGACCAGCCCCCCGTCGAGCTGTACCCGCCGCACCCCTGGTCCCGCCACACCCCAGCGGCCGCTTATAGCGAAGGTCCACGTCTGATAGGTGCCATAGCCAACCTCATGGGCGGCGCGGACAGGATGAGGGCGGCACTCGCCGACTGGTACCGTGCGAACGCCGGGAAGATGGTCACCACCGACGGCCTCGCGGCGCACCTCAAAGCATGGTCCGGCCTCGACATCGGACCTTGGTGGGCCCGGTACGTACACGGTAGGGACTGACCGGCCCAGCTCCGATAGCCGGCCCAGCTCCGGTGGTCGGTCGCGCCCGGCGGGAACAGCTTCGGCAGGCCTTAAGAACCCGAGTTACCGCCAGGCCACCGGCGGGGGTCGCCAGTCCTCTCGCCGGGCAGCATCGGCGGCTTGGGCTCACCGGCGGCGTCGTCGTCGGGTTTCCATGATCTCGCGTCTATTACCAACCCCCCGCCGGCGGGAAAGCGCCGAACATGGTGGGCAAGGCGGTGGCCGCCCAAGCGGATCACTGCGTGGCGCACCGGCCCGACCATCAACGCCAAGCCCAAGGCGTCACCGACGAAGCCCGGCACTGTGATCAGGACACCTCCGACCAGCACGACGATACCGTCGAGGAGCTCTCTCGTCGGCAGCTCGCCGCGCTCCAAGCGCTCCCGGGTGTGCGCCAACACTCCTAAACCCACCCGCTTCACTATGAACGGACCTAGAGCGCTCACCCCGAAGAGGAGCACCAACGCGAGTAACACCCCGACACGGTCAGCCACCACCACGAACGCGGCTATCTCCACCGCCAAAGCCAGTGCTGCTGCGAGGAGGATCACACCTAAGGGTACTGTCTGTTAAGGCTCGAACACCGGGAGTGTCCGATGACTGAAAGGACATGACGCCCAAGCCCTCGAAGGCGGCCCGGCTTCTCGGGGGCCTTCCCACAAGGCGCTTCACAGCCCTCGCCTTGATCTCAGTGGCCTACGCCTGGTACGCGACGGGCCTCAGACCTTTCACTGACTCCGCCTACGAGGCGGTGTTCGTAGCCGCCGCGATCCTCCTAGTGTTCGGCCTGCTAAGCCCAGCTGGCCGTCGCACGCCGCGAGGCCCGCTGGCGTTGCGAGCTGTCGCGCCGTGGGTTGCCCTGGTCGCGGTGGCGGCCTGCCTGGAGGCGGCCGGACTGGCGCTGGGCGGGCGCTCCCCGGTGGTTCCCACCCTGAGCACCGTCGTCGACCACGCGCTGCGGTGGCACGCTTCCCGGTTCGTGTTGTTCTTAGGGTGGCTGGAGGTCGGAACGAGACCACTCTCGGGACCGTGGAGGCGAATGTCGCAGCGCCCGTCTAGCCCAGGACCGCAGCAGACGGGACCGCAGCTTTGATAGTCACCGTCGTCTGGCTCGTCTTGCTGTCAGGGGGTTTCGCCTGGGAGCTCTACTGTCACCTGCGCCCGGGCCGCTGGGCTAGCCTCGCTACGGTCAGCTCTTGGCTCTGGCAGCGCCGAGCCGGGCGTGTCTTTCTCGTGGCCGTGTGGGCGTTCGTGGGATGGCATTTCTTCTCCCGCTACACCGCGCCCCGCTGACATCCCCTCTAACACGCTGCGACCCTGAGAGTCGCAGCGCCCGCGATCTGCGAAGCTGTACGAGACTAATCCACTAATCCGAACCGGTGCCTTGGCTTGTCGCCCCTTCTCGAACTCGAAGGATTCAGGAGCATCATGGCTAACTCAGCGAAAGGGCAGCGTCTCTGCGTATACATTTCGGAGGCCGATCGATTCCGTCATCAGCCGCTCGTTGACGCCCTGATCGAGGCCGCTCGCGACGAGGGAATCGCCGGTGGGACAGCGATGCGTGGCATCGAAGGCTTCGGGGCGAGTCGACATCTCGCGACCGCCCGGATGCTGTCGTCTTCCGACAACCTTCCAGTGGTGGTCGTTTTCGTAGACGATGAAATCAACATCGGACGGTTCGTCCCCACCGTCGAGAACATGATCGGCCACGGTTTGGTGACGGTGGAGGACGTGGACTTTCCGTGTCGTCGTGGTCACGGTATCGATCGGCATTCCGAGACCAGGTGACGTAAAGCCGGCTTGTAAGTAGCAGGTCGGGCCTTCCTCTTACATCTCCCCCAGACCGACAGTCGGTCGTCCTACCGTTTTGCGCCTGGGTGGCCTTGTGCCGGCTCACCCGGCGGGCCTATAAAGGAGGCCGGTCGCCGCCATCGCAGACGCGACCCACCAACGCAAGCCGCAGGGGGAGGTGCCACACGAACTCGGACCCACCAGGAGGACAGCCGCAGGGCGCTGCGTCTTACCGGGCGGACCTGCGCTCGCTGTTCAACGCCGCCTCGGTCGCGCTGATCGGGGCGACCGAACGCTCCCAGTGGTCTGTGTACACATACGAGAACCTGACCCGGTTCTCGCCCGACGTCGAAGTCCACGTGGTGCATCCCCGCCACAGCGAGGTGCACGGCAGGACCGCCGTACCGTCGCTTAGCGCCATCGGCGCGAAAGTGGACCTCGCCTACATCATGGTTCCAACCTCTGCTGTCCTCGACGTCGTCGAAGAAGCCGCGGACGCGGGCGTGACCAACCTGGTGGTGCTCACCGCCGGCTTCGCCGAGGCGGGCGAGGAGGGGGCGGCGCTGGAAGCCCAGCTCGCGGAGCTGGCCAGGCGGCGGGGTTTGACGGTCCTAGGTCCGAACGGGAACGGGTTCATCAACGTCGCCCGCGGGGTGACCCCCTACGGGCTGCCGATAACCCCGCCCCTCGAACCGGGTCCCGTCGGGATCGTCCTGCAGTCGGGTGGATTGGCGAGCGCTGTGCTCTCGGCGGCCCAGTCGAGGGGCATAGGAGTCAGCCTTCTGTGCTCGACGGGCAACGAGGCTGTCACTTCCGCGACCGACATCATCTCTTACCTTGTCGCCGACGAGCACACCCGGGTGATCGCTGCGTTCTTGGAGTCGGTCAGGAACCCCGCCGAGTTCCGACGGGTCGCCGGGATGGCGCTCGCCGCCGGCAAGCCGATCGTCGCGTTGAAGACTGGCAGGACTGCTGCAGGGGCGCGAGCGGCCTTGGCGCACACCGGGGCGCTCGCGGGCGACGACCGTGTCGTCGACGCGGCGTTCCGCCAGCTCGGCGTCATCAGGGTCGGTTCTTTGGAGGAGATGCTGGCCACCGCCGGCTACCTCGGCTACCATCCCGGCCTGGCCGGCCGGCGTATCGCCGCAGTGACCGCGTCGGGAGGGGCTTGCGACCTGCTGGCCGACCGGGCATCGGACGAAGGCCTCGAACTTCCCGAGTTCCCCCCCGCCACGCTTGAGGACCTTCAAGGTATCCTCCCGGCTTTCTCCAACCCGCATAACCCTCTCGACGTGACCGGCTACGTGGTAGTCGACCCGACGCTGGCCCTTTCCGCGCTCGGAATCGTGGGACGCGAGGCAGAAGGCCGCTACGACATGATCGTCTATTCGACCGCGGTACCCCGCCAGCCTCCGGCTAACCCTGCGCTGGCCGAGGCTCGCATGGACGCCGTCGCCAAAGCCAGGGACTCGTCGGCGGTGCCCGTGGTACTGCAAAGCTCGGTTAGCTCCGACCTCACGCCTTACGGCAGGCAGCTGCTGTCCGAACGCGGCCTGTACATCCTGGACGGCATCGAGCTCGGCACCCGCGCCATAGGACATGGAGCCCGATACCACGAGCAGCGCGCTCGCAGTCTCAGCGTTGCCCCCCCGGCGCCTTCGGAACCTCTGGAGGTTCCCGCCGGGGCGCACGGGGTGTGGCCTGAGCACCTCACTCGGAGGCTACTTGAAGACGCTGGGATCCCGGTCGTGCCGGCCAGGCTGGTCACCTCCAGCGACGAAGCCCTCGCAGCAGCGCAAGCCTTCGCCGTGCCCGTGGCGCTCAAAGTCGCATCCGCTTCGATAGCCCACAAGTCCGACGTCGGAGGGGTACGCCTGGGGGTCGCCCCCGCGCAAGCCGGGGTTGCCTACTGCGAGTTGATCGCACGGGTTGGGCAGGCAAGGCCAGACGTCACCTTGGACGGGGTTCTCGTCTCCCCGATGCTCCCGGACGGCGTCGAGCTTCTCGTGGGGGTCAGCACCGACGCCACTTGGGGCAAAGTCCTGTCGGTCGCTCTGGGCGGCGTCTGGGTCGAACTGCTCGGCGACGCCGCCATCCGACTTCTTCCCGCAAGCGAAGCGGACGTCGAAGAGATGCTCGCCTCACTGCGCGCCGCCGCTGTCCTGCGAGGAGCTCGCGGCACCCGTGGCGTGGACGTCGGTCGTCTAGCCGAGGTGGTAGCGGCCATCGGACGGCTCGGCGAAGGTCTGGGTGACGCTTTGGACACTTTGGAAGTCAATCCGCTTTGGGCCTCGGAAGGCAGCGTAGAAGTTCTAGACGCCTTGGCTATCTGGGCGCAACACCCGTCGGGGCTGTCGGGGATGCCGGCGCCCGGTGAGTCCGCCGCCCGGTGAGTCCGCCGCCCGGGAACCCGGCGGAACCCAGTCGATGAGAGGAGCACACGAATGACACCACACCAACGTCACTCCGGCGAGCGAAAGTCACCGGCGTATGCCTGACGGGGACCTCGCGGGCCGGGTTGCCGTGGTGACCGGAGCGAGCCGCGGGATAGGAGCAGCCATAGCCGAACGTTTCGCCCGTGCGGGAGCCGCTGTGGCGGTCAGCGCGAGGACGGTCGCCCCCGGCGACTCCCCCCTGCCCGGGACGATAACCGAGACGGTCGAGAGGATCCGCTCCGAAGGGGGGGCGGCCGAAGCCGTGGCGGCTGACATGTCACGTCCCGACGAGCGCGAGAGGCTCATCGCCGAGGTCGAAGCCCGTCTCGGCAAGCCCGACGTGCTCGTGTCCAACGCAGCGGTGACGTTCTTCGCTCCCATCGCAGAGTTCCGCCCCAAACGCCACCAGCTCATGTTCGAGGTGCAAGTGGCAGCGCCCATGCACCTCGCGCAGCTGGTCCTACCAGCGATGAGATCCAAAGGCGAGGGCTGGATCCTCAACATCTCTTCCGGCGCGGCGCGTCACCCTCAGATCCCACCGGACCCAAACCGGCCGGTTGGAGGCACGGTGTACGGCATGTGCAAAGCAGCTCTGGAGCGTTTCACCACCGGCCTGGCGGCGGAGGCGTACTTCGACAACGTGGCTGTCAACGCTCTGTCGCCGAACCGTGTCGTGCCTACCCCCGGCACCTTGTACCACCACCTCGTGCGCCCAGACGACCCCGACCAGCAAGTCGAAGCCCCCGATGTGATGGCCGAAGCTGCGCTGGCCCTGTGCTCGCGACCTCCAAGGGAGCTGACCGGCAGGATCGCCTACAGCCAGGACCTCCTAGACGAACTGGGGATCACCCTCGGGGCGCCCAAGTGAGCCCGCAGCAGTCACTTTCGGGCGACCGGCCGAAGGCCGCTCCGAAGCCGACCCCCGAGACCCAACCCTACTGGGACGCAGCCAACCGCCGGGAGCTGGCGATCCAACGGTGCACGTCTTGCGGGAAGGCGTTCTTCTACCCGCGCTCGGCTTGCCCCGTCTGCTACTCGAAGCAAGTCGAGTGGTTCGTCGCTTCGGGGCGCGCCCGGCTTCACACGTACCTGATAAGCCACCGCCCGGCCCCCGGGTTCGCCGAGCAGGTGCCCTACGCGATCGCCGTCGTTGAGCTGGAGGAAGGCCCCCGGATGATGACCAACGTCGTCGGGGTGGACAACACTCCCGAGAACCTGGTGTTGGACATGGACCTCGAAGTGGACTTCGAGCCTCGGGGAGCCCAACTGGTGCCCGTGTTCCGTCCGGCGGGGAGCCGAGCGGAGAACGCGGCGGGGCACGCGGCGGGGAGCGTGGCAGGTAGCCCGGCGGAGAGCCCGGCATGAACCCGAAAGGCAGACCATGACCGCCAAAGGCAGAGTGGCTATCGTCGGGGCGGCGGAGACGGAGCGCATCGGCGTGGTGCCCGACGTGTCGGCGCTTGAGATGCACGCCGAGTCCGCTCGGCGGGCGGTCGCCGACGCTGGGATGACACTCGGCGACGTCGACGGGGTGGCAGCAGCCGGTCTGTCACCTATATCGGTAGCTCACTACCTGGGGATCACCCCGAACTACGTGGACGCCACGTCCATCGGGGGATGCTCGTTCCTCGTGCACGTACGCCACGCGGCGGCGGCGATCAGCGCCGGCCTCGCCGACGTGATCTTGATAACCCACGGCGAGTCCGGTCGGTCCCGGACGGGAGCGCCTCCGCGCGCAGCCGACCCCGCCTCCCCCCAAGGACAGTTCGAGGCGCCGTACGGGACTCTCGGACCGCCGACGCTGTTCCCCATGGGAGTGCTTCGCTACATGAAGCGCTACGGGCTGACCCACGAGCAGTTGGCGTCGGTGGCGGTCGCTCAGCGCCGCTGGTCCTCCAGGGTTCCCAGAGCGATGTTCCGTGACCTGATAACCGTCGAGGATGTGATGGCGTCGCGGATGGTGTCGTACCCGATGCACCTTTTGGAGTGCTGCTTGGTCACCGACGGTGGAGGCGCCCTGGTCGTCACGTCCGCTGCGAGGGCTAAAGCCCTGCCGGGGCCCAAACCAGCGGTCTACGTGCTCGGCACCGGCGAGGCCGCGGAAACGCCGCTCGTGTCGATGATGGAGGACTTCACCACGTCGAAAGCTTTCACTGTGTCCGCGTCGAGGGCTTTCGCCGAGGCGGGCATCACACCGTCCGACGTTGACCATCTGATGGTCTACGACGCGTTCGCTCACCTGCCGATCTACGGGCTGGAAGACCTCGGCTTCGTCGGGCGCGGCGAGGCGGGGGCTTTCATCGAGGAAGGCAACACCTCCCCGGGCGGGCGACTGCCGATGAACACGAACGGCGGCGGCCTTTCCTACACCCACACCGGCATGTACGGCATGTTCCTGGTTCAAGAATCGATACGACAGCTACGCGGCGAGGCGTCAGCGCAGGTCCCCGGGGTGCAAACGAGCGTCGCACAAGGGGTTGGGGGGATGTTCATGTCCGCCGGGACGCTGGTGCTCGGCACAGAGACTGTCGCCGGCGCATGACCACAGCCGGTATCACGAACATTTCCACCCCGCCGCGCCGCCTTCGAGGCGCTGGCCTGAAAATGTCCGCAAACAAGTGGCACTTGACTAGACGAGGAGGACATCATGGAACTGGACCTTGGTCCCCAGTACAGCGAGTTTCGGGCGGAGATGCGCTCGTGGATCTCGAATAACGCCCCGGCGGGTCTGGAGGGTCTCGCTAACTGGGGGTGGCAGCCGGTAGCGGGCGGCCGTCAAGGTGCGCAGCGGCTCAAGGCCATGGAGGATCCGATCTACCGGGAGTGGGAGGCTCGGCTGAGCGACGCCCACCTGATATGCGCGACGTGGCCCGAGCAGTACGGGGGGCGAGGATGGGACGCCGTGCGCTTCGCCGTGTTCAGCGAGGAGCTCCGCCGTCACGGCGTGCCAGTCGTTCGGCGCGGCATGGGAGAAACTCTCGTCGGTCCCGCGATCATCGTCCACGGCACCCCCGAGCAAAAGGCGTACTTCCTGCCGCGCATCGTCGCCGGCGTAGACGTCTACTGCCAGGGTTACTCCGAACCTGACCACGGTTCGGACCTGGGCGCCGTAGAAACACGCGGAGTGCTCGACGGCGACGAGCTGGTCATCCACGGCCAGAAGGTGTGGACGTCAGGCGCCCAGCGGGCGAACATGATCTTCGTGTTGTGCCGGACCGACCCTGACGCCCCCAAGCACAGAGGACTGTCGTACGTCTTGGTTCCCTTCGGCCCCGAAAACGGTGTCACCGTCCGACCTCTCCGGCAGATCTCGGGTGCTGCAGAGTTCTGCGAGGACTTCTTCGAGGGCTCACGAGCCCCGCTGTTCAACGTCATAGGCGGGCTCAACAACGGCTGGGCGCCGGCGATGACCACTTTGGGCTTCGAGCGCGGCGGTAACGCCACCACCGCCCATCTCGGCTTCGAGCAGGAACTGTGGGACCTTATCCACGTGGCGCAGAAGAACGGCAAAAGCCACGACCCCCTGACCCGTCAGCGCCTGGCGTGGGCGTACACCCACGTGCAGCTCATGCGCTTCGCCGGTCTGCGGCTGCTCGCTTCCCTGGCCGGGGGTAAGGAACCCGGACCGGAGGCGTCCATCTCGAAACTGTTTTGGAGCGAATACCACAAGACTTTCGGCGAGATAGCGCTCGACGTCGTCGGGACGCAGGCTATGGTCCGGCCGGGCGGGGACGGCTACGCCACCGACGACTGGCAGGACGTGTTCCTCTCCAGCCGGGCTGGCACCATCTATTCCGGGACGAGCCAAATACAAAAGAACATCGTCGGGGAACGCGCTCTCGGTCTCCCCAAAGAACCCCAACGCTAGGACAGGACGGCACTAAATGGCAGGTATCTGCGAAGGTCGAATAGCTATCGTCACCGGCGCCGGCAGGGGGATAGGCCGTTCGCACGCCGTCGAGCTTGCACGCCAAGGGGCGAGGGTCGTCGTCAACGACGTGGGGGCGGAGGTGGACGGTTCGGGCTCCTCCGACGGTCCGGCCGGGGAGGTGGTCGACGAGATCCGCTCGATGGGAGCCGAAGCCGTCGCGAACGGGGAGGACGTGTCGGATTGGGACGGCGCCGGGCGTCTGATCCGCTGCGCCATAGACACCTTCGGCGGGCTAGACGTTTTGATCAACAACGCCGGGATCCTAAGAGACCGCATGCTCGTCAACATGACCATCGACGAGTGGGACGACGTCATCAGGGTCCACCTTCGCGGCACGTTCGCCCCGACACGGTGGGCAGCGGCTTACTGGAGGGACCGGGCTAAAGACGGCGAATCCAACGACGCCCGGGTGATCAACACCAGCTCGTCGTCGGGTATCTACGGCAACGTCGGCCAGACCAACTACGGGGCTGCGAAAGCGGGGATAGCGTCGTTCACTGTCATAGCCGCCAAGGAACTGGCCCGCTACGGGGTTACGGTGAACGCTCTGGCCCCCGGGGCGCGCACCAGGATGACCGAGGAGCTCCAGCGGGCGCGAGGGGTTGAGCCGCCCAAGCCCGGGGAGTTCGACTCCAGGTCCCCTGATAACATCGCCCCTCTCGCTGCGTGGCTCGCCAGCGCCGAGTCGGCAGACGTGACTGGACGGGTGTTCAACGTCGCCGGCGGCCGTGTGAGCGTCGCCGAAGGTTGGCACGCCGGCCCTCAGGCGGACAAGGACGGCCGGTGGGATCCGGCCGAGCTCGGCCCGGTCGTCTTGGACCTGGTACGCCGGGCGGCTCCCAACGCCGGCATGGACGGCCGGATCCCCCAGGACTAGTCGACTATCGACGGGTAGACCAGGGCGCGAAGCTGCCCAGCGAAGTTAAACGTCCCGGACGGCAGGAACTGCGTCATGAAAACCACCACCAGGTCCTCGGCCGGGTCCACCCAGAACGTCGTCGAAGCGGCGCCGCCCCACATGTACTCGCCTGCGGAGCCGATCACCGCGGCCTGGGCGGGGCCGGCGGAAACGGCCATCGAAAGGCCGAACCCTTTGCCTTCGAAGCCGGCCTCCCCGTACCCGCCGGGCAGGGCGAAGTCGGGCATCGTCGCGCCGCCGGGCAGGTGGTTGATCGTCATCAGCTCGACGGTCTTGCGGCCCAGTATCCGCCGGCCGTCGAGCTCCCCTCCCCGGCGCATCATCTCGGCGAAACGGAGGTAGTCGCCGATCGTCGACACGAGACCGCCGCCGCCGGAGAAAAACGACGGCTCGCTCAGGTACACGCTGTCCGCCGGGTCGTCCACGAGGATCAACTGTTTGTCGGCGTTACGCCCATACGACGCGGCGAAACGGGGAACGTCTTGGGACTTCACGTAAAAGGCGGTGTCGGACATGCCGAGCGGAGCGAAGATCTCGGCTTCGAGGTACTCGTCGAAGCGTTTACCCGACATGATCTCGACGAGACGGCCGCACACGTCGAGGCCGAGGGAGTACAGCCAGTGCGTGCCGGGATGGAAACGCAGCGGTGTCTGACCGAGACGCTCGGCCATGGCCTCCAAGTCGGGGTCGATCCTAAAGCGCGCCCGTGAACGGGTACCCAACGCTTCGACTTCGAGGTCCGCGTTGGCCAGGCCGTAGCCGATCCCGGCGGTGTGCATCATCAAGTCCCGTATCTGAACCGGCCTGGACGGCTCCACAAGGCGGGTGGCGCCCGAGTCGTCCACCTCGGCGACCTGCAGGTTCGCCCAGGACGGGATGAACCTGCTCACAGGGTCCGACAGGGCGAACATCCCCCGCTCGTAGAGCGTCATGAGAGCCACGGCGCTGATCGGCTTGGTCATCGAGTAGATCCGCCAGATGGTGTCCTCGGCGACGGGGACGCCGCGTTCCCGGTCTGCGAGGCCGACGGCACCGTAGTGGGCGACGGCGCCCCGTCTCATCACTGCCACCTGGCAGCCTGCCACCCTCCCCCGCTCGACGTAGTTCCTGCGCAGGTGCTCGTCGATGCGGGAAAGGCGGGTGGGGTCCATCCCGGCGGCTTTGGCGTCTGTCTCCATGCCACCGATCCTACGCTGCGCTCCCCGCGCACGCTTGGGTCTACTCGGCGCCCGCGGCGCTACCACCCTCCGGCTCAGCACCCAGAGCCCGCTCGAAGCGCCCCTTGAACGTCACATGGTTGACGAGTCCTGCCCCCATCTTGGACCAGGAGATACCCCACTCGCGCCGGTCGAGGTCGAACTCGGAGGTGACATCTATCGACGAGTCGGACGCGGAAAACTCTACCGGGAAGGTCTTCGGTCGAGTCTGCCCGCGAACTGTCAGGTCACCTCGAACGTCGGCTTTCCCCTCCGAGCGCAGCGTAGCTCCGGTCACGTTCAGTGTCATCGTGGGATATTTGACCGTCTCGAAGAAGTCAGCAGTCTGCAAATGGGCGTCGCGCTTTTTGTTAGCGGTGCTGACGGAGCTCATGTCGACAACGATCTCGGCTGAGAGGGCGCCGTCGTCGCCCACAGTGGCGATGCCGCTAAGTACCTTGGCGGTTCCTTTCACCCCGAGAACCCACATGGCTTTCGTCGTAAACGACACGCTTGTCCCGGCAGCGTCGAGAACCCACTTCCCTGTCAGGGATTTCACGTCCACGCTCTTGGTTTCGACCTGATCCACATCTACCTCCACAGTTAGCTCTTCGATACACAGCAGTTCTGAGATACAAATAGTTTGTGCTTTCAAAGTATAGTACATGGCTGGGTCGGTTAAGTTGGAATGGTGGCCGTTGGAGGATCCCGCAAATCCGACATTCGATCGGATAGCCCTGACAGCTCCGACGTGCCCGCCCGGCCTGCTGGCGAGGGGATCCCCGGGACCGCGGCACACGACGGAAGCTACGGAGGCGGCCCCGTCCAGGCCTGCGGCGTGCACGAAGGAGTCCGCAAGCTGATCGAGCTGTTCCCGAGGGTCGCACGGGGTCTACGACGGACCGTCCCTTCCACTACGGACGCAGATGCGGCACTTGGGAACCGGCACCGTTCGCTTCTGTCGGCGATCTACGACGGCGAGGCGACCGTCGGTTCGCTTGCGGCGACCCTAGGCTTGAACCTCGCCACGACCAGCGGGCTGATCGCCGACTTGGAGCGGGCGGGTTTCGCCGAACGCTACAGCGATCCCGTAGATCGCCGCCGGACGATCGTGAGAGTGCCGTCCACCAGGCGCGGCTGCGCCGAGCGCTGGCTGGACGGCTCCAACGTTGCGTTGGTGAGGGCGATGGAGCATCTGAGCCCCCAGGAGAGAGCCGCCTTGGTGAAAGCGATGACGTACCTCGACGGCGAACTCAACGGTACTCCGAGCACCACGTTTGGCTGAGAGGATGGGCTATGGAGTCACTCCCCCAGCAGACCCTCGACGGAATGATCGAATCGCCGAGACGCCGATGCGGCGCCGGGTTGTCGTGTCGGGGAGGGTGCAAGGCGTAGGGTTTCGCCAAGCGGCGCTCGCCGCGGCGGCCCGGCGTCACGTCGCCGGCTGGGTGCGCAACCACCGCGACGGGCGGGTCGAAGCCGTGTTCGAAGGCCCGCCGGGCGACGTCGTCGCTTTGGTCGAATGGTGCCGGCGCGGGCCTCCTCTAGCGGAGGTCACGGGCCTGGAAGTGTTCGAGGAGAGTCCCGAACTTCTAATCGGTTTCCGCATAGCGTCCACCGCCTGAACGCTCTCCCACCTGTCGCTGTCAGCGCAGGCTAAGGTCGCCTTCATGGCCGGGGAATACGTCAGAGGAGCGTTGGAGGTGGCCGACGGCGTGTGGGCCTACCTGCAGCCCGACGGCAGCTGGGGATGGTCCAACGCCGGCCTCGTCTGCGGCCCCGAATCTTCGCTTCTGGTAGACACCCTGTTCGACTTGGACCTGACCAGGGAGATGCTCGACGTCCTGGCCAGGCAGGCGACACCGGACGCTCCGATCTCCACGGTCGTAAACACCCACGCGAACGGCGACCACTGCTACGGGAACTGGCTGGTACGCGACGCCGAGATCGTCGCTTCGAAAGCCTGCGCGGCCGAGATGGCGAAGTCGCCCCCGTCTGAGATGGCCGCGACGATGGCCGGCGTCGACGAAGCTGGGGAGGTCGGAGCGTTCCTGAAGGCGATCTTCGGGGCTTTCAACTTCGACGGGATAGAAGCCGCCTTGCCGTCGCGGGTCTTCGAAGGCGAGTTGGAGCTCAAAGTCGGTGACCGGACGGTGAAGCTGATCGAGGTCGGTCCGGCCCACACCGGCGGAGACGTGATCGTCTACCTACCCGACGAGCGCGTCGTCTTTACCGGCGACATCGTCTTCCACGGCGGGCACCCGATCATATGGGCGGGTCCCGTAGCCAACTGGATCGCCGCTTGCGAGCGGGTGGCAGCCCTGGGACCGTCGGTGGTAGTGCCAGGCCACGGCCCACTAGCCGGCCCAGAGGTTCTAGACGACCTGATCGGCTACTTCCGATGGCTCTTCGAGGAGGCAAGGGTGCGCTTCGAAGCGGGGATGACAGCCCCTGACGCTGCCGCCGACATCGGCACAGGACCCTACTCGGGTTGGACGGACTCCGAGCGCATGGCCGTCAACGTTCGCGCCGTCTACCGGGACCTCGGCGCGACCCTTGAAATGAGGCGCGGCAACTCCGGGTCGGTTTTCGCTGCGATGTCCGACCTGTACTGGCGCTCGCGCCGCTAGACGCTGTCACGGGCTAGGACCACGTCACGTTCGAGGCTGTACCACCAGCCGTCGCAGCCTTTCGGGGTTCCAGGCTCCTCAGGCTCGTGGCGTACGAAACTGCACACCAGCGACGGTTTCACCCCGAACACAGCGTCGGATTCCAAGTAGCGGCTCTCGCCGTCGAAGAAGTGGGTGGTCAGCGTCCGCATCCCCGGCGCCGACACCTTGAGATGGATGTGAGCGGGCCTCCACGGATGACGGCCGGTCGCTGCGAGCATCGCCCCGACCGGGCCGTCGTCGGGTATCTGATAGTCGGTCGGCCTGACAGTCCAGAACGAGAACCGCCCGTCGACGCCGGTTCGGAAGACTCCCCGCAGGTTGCCGGCGGGCTGGCCGGGATCTTGAAGGGCGTACATCCCGTTCGGCGCGTTCTGCCACACGTCGAGTGTTGCAGCACCGACGGGATCCCCGGACTCGTCGAGGACTTTGCCACACACGAGCGTCGGTTCTTTCACGTCCGTGGTCTCTGCGATGGACGCGCCCATCTCCCTTTCGGGCGACCCTTCCTTGTAGAAGGGGCCTAGCACCGTTGACTCAGTTGCATTCCGAGTAGCCGAGGCGGAGGCAACGGCGTCGACGACCATCGACAAGCCGAGCGTGTCCGATAGGAGGATCATCTCGTGGCGCTCGGGGCTGCAGAGCTTGCCGACAGCGGTCAGGAACTCTACTCCTGAGCGCCATTCGTCGGTGCTCAGCGAGTTGTCGATAGCGAAGCTGTGCAAGCGCGCGACGAGGTCCTCCATGAGCAGACGTAGCCGAGCGTCGGGAGTGGTGGCGAAGCGGCGGACCACCTCGTCGCTGATCTGATCGGCCGTGCGACCCCCCGCTTGTTGGTGTTGTTCGGCTTCCACGCTGGCCTCCCCGCCTATATACAGACCGGCTGCTTTCGCTGGCCTGTGGAGATGGTAGCGACGGCCCGGCGGTCGGGCGTCGCGGACGGGATCATCGCGCCGGAAGAAACCCTCCGCCGAACGGGTTCCTCTCACTATGGTGACAGCAACCTGGAACGGCGCCATAATCGCCGAAAGTGACGACACCGTCGTAGTCGAAGGAAACCACTACTTTCCTCTCGAAGCGGTCGCTTCCGAATATCTACGAAAGAGCGACACGACTTCTCGCTGCCCCTGGAAGGGCCAAGCCAGCTATTACAGCCTTGAGGTGGACGGCAATACGAATGTTGACGCTGCCTGGTATTACCCTTCGCCCAGCGAGGCTGCCAAGTCGATCACGGGGAGGGTCGCCTTCTGGAGGGGCGTGAAAGTAGAGGAGAAGCCCTCCTAGAAGGTCAGTCCTCTCGGGCGGTAATCCTGCGGCGCAGCTCTGCGAGCACTTCGGCGCCGACCAGCTCGGAGAGTTCGGCTCGCAGCGAGTCGACCACCGTGGTCTCACCGTCGTAGGCGAGGCTCCCCTCGGTGCAGCACCACGCCATGGTTTTTCCATCCTCGCCCCAGTCGTCGCGGCTCCAGCGGCGTACGGTCGCGATTTCGGCTCCCCCAAGGGCCGGCTCCCAGTCGACTTTGATGGGCAGCTGCCAGCACACGGAGGGTTTCCACTCCGTGGGGAGTTCGCCTGCTGCTAGCGCGGCGACGTGCAGGGCGCATCCCGGCCCTCCGGCAAAGCCAGGCCTGTTCAAGAATATGCATGCCCCGTCGACCACTCGGGTGTGCAGGCGCCTCTCGTCGCTGAAGATCCCGCCGTCCTGCGCTTCGCCGTGACGCTCGAAGACCGTCGGGTCGAGAGTAGCCGCTAGCGCCGAGATCATCCGGGCTTCGTCCTCGTCGCCTAGATCTGCGCCTATTGAGCAGCAGCCCAGTCCGAGCTCGGGCGCTGGTTCGGGCCCTATCCCAAGACATCCCCGACCCCAGGTGCAGTTCCACGTCGAGGTGAGAAACGACACGTCGAAACGCCAAACGGTATCGCCGTCGCGGATCTCCTCCATCTCCTGTTCCACTAGACCAGACTAAAGCGCAGCTCTCCACACCGGCTAGTCCGGCGATGAACGCCGAGCAGGCCCATCATGTGCGTCGGAAGACCACGGCCCGAGGGACCTGCCGTCGCGCCACAGGCGCCGGCCGGGAGTCTGACTAGCGCCCAGACCAAAGCCTGGCGCTCGTTGAGGTTGAGACGCCATCGTAGAGCAGCCCAGCCAACCGGTGTTTAGCCATGCCGACGGCCCTGCGTCGGTCATCCAGGTGATCATGCCAGCATGGTCCAGCGTCGTTGGATCGATCCGAACTGGCAGTGCCATGGCGTCCTCGTCAGTCATGCCGGCCACCCGGAGGCGAGCGTTGAGGTCTTTGAGAGCGGCCGCCACGCGCTCCAGGTTGGCCCGGGGCCGTCGCACCACGCAGCCGGCATCCTCGGTCGTTGGTGTGTACCTTCATCCCCTGAGCCTGTTGCACGAACCTCATCGGACACTGCTTCGAACCTCCTCGAATCAGCTGGCTCAGTCGTCATCTCTGACCTCCTCGAAAGCGGCGAGGGCCTCGTCGATCCGGATGAACATCCGACCGTGTTCGTCACCCTCGATGTTCGTGAAACCGAAACGGCTGTAGAAAGCTCTCGCGGACTCGTCAATAGGGTCGACGGCGATGAATCTGGCAGCAGCATGCTGACCAGCCACGGCGGCCTGAAGGATGGCGTCGACCAGTAGGTCACGGCCGAGTCCTTCCCCCTGATGGCGGGCATCGACAGCCAGACGGGCAAGGAGCACCATCCCGATCTGGTAGCCGGGAAACCCGCGACCCAGTCGGCGCGCAAGCTCGTCTTTGGCCACTCCACCCGTCGACAAGGCGTAGTAGCCGGTGACCGCACCACCGTCGTCTGCCAAGACGAAGGTCCGGGACAGGCTGCGGCTCTGGTTCTCTAACGCATGGAGCCTCAACCAGTCATCGAGAGACTTGTTGCCACAGCTAAAGCCAGCGAGATCGTGCTCGTCGCCGAGTCGCTCGACCTGCATCAGTCGGCGTGCTTGATTGGCCGGCTCTTTCGGATCTGATCGACGAGCTTAGCCACCGGCTTGGGAGGCGAGTCGAGCGCGAGCAGGAAACGATCGCGGGAATCCTGCTGCAGACGCACAGCGTGGTGAGCGTCCACGATAGCTTCGGCATCAGCAACAGCCCGCCCCAAGAGAAACTCCGACACCGATAAGCCGACAAGACCTGCCGCCTCGGTGATCAGGTCGTCGTCGCTCGACGACAACCGCAACTCCCGCCGGTGATCTTTCGCAACCATGGCAACTCCTCCCGTACGGACAATTGTACGGGATTCTTTACTCTTGTCAAGAGTGGTCCGATGTCGGATCCGATCGAAGCTCCGCCAACAGGTTCTTCGATGCCTCGAACCGCATCGCCGTTCAAACCTCCTTCGAGCCAAGCGGCCGCCGGGTATCGTCCTGGTGCAGTCCGCTGGTTCCGTGGTGTTGCCGGTCGGGTTGGGCCGTGGAGGAGAGCGAGAGTTTTGCGTGCTGCTGTCCGGCAGTTCGGTCTCTTACTGCCTACGGGTACCGGCGTTGCTGTAGCGGTGAGTGAAGGCTCGAATAGAATCTAGCCACAGGGAAGGATCGCAAGGTTACTAAAGGAATCGAGATTTAGTTCTGTTGTCTCTTGATCATCTCTGACGATCTACTTCCGTAGTTGCACGAAGTTCCGGCTCCTCGGTCATCTCGGCCTCCTCAGACGGCAGCGAGCGGGTGGGCTCGGGCCTGCTCGTAGAGGGGCTCAGGGGCCAGGTCCTCGCCGTTGGGCCAGGTGACGGTTCCAGCCTCGGCATCCACCCGAACGCGGCCGAAGTACTTCGCATCGCCTAGCGCTGCGAGGGCGCCTGTCCACTCCTCGGAGGAGAAGTCGACGTCTCCCACAGTGCCGTCGTCGAACAGTAGGCGGAGGACATGGTCGCGGATCACTGCTACTCCGACGACAACCGGAAGGTAGGTCCCACTCACGGAGGCCATGTTATGGCAGAGGTGTGACCGGACGGATCGGCTTTCTGTCCTGGGCCAGCTCCCAGTTGGTGAGCAGCTCGTCCCGGTGAAGAGCAGCCCACTTCGTCACCCGTATTAGCGCCCGGGCGTCGATCTCCCCGGCGAGGACTACACCATCAATGGAGACCGACGCTCTTCGCCCTGCCTGGACGGCATGAAAGTGCGGGACGGGATGGTCGCGCTCGTTCCAGTACATGTAGATGGCGATCCCGTGGAAGAAGCTCACCCGGGGCATGCCCACTATTCAGTCAGGTCAGTGTGACCCTCAGTTTCATCGAGGCGACCACCGCCGGGGTGGGGAGCGGTTCGCTCTGCTCCTGTATGGACTCGATGTGAGGTGGGATCGCTTCGGCGATCAGACGCACCAGCGCAGGAAACTGCAAACCCGGGACAGCCGGTTGCGGACGGTGTTGTTGGCCCGAGCCTGGCCCACCCAGCACAGCACGGCCGAGTAGGTCACGAAGCTGGGGGGACACGCCGGCAGACGCGACGAGCGCCGCCAGCTCGGTTTCGTACTGACGGCGCGTGTTCGGGTTGTTGTAGCGCAAGCAGAGCTCACGGACCAGCGGCCCGCTAGTACCGCGCGGTTAGTTCTGCTGTATCTCGATCCCCTGAAAGGGGAAATGCAACCGTAGTTGCACGGACCGCCTCGCCACCGGCTATCTCAGGCGGGTTTGGCACGGTACTCCTCCACCGCATCGTCAGGAATGTGGGCGATCCCTTTCACCATGACGTAGCGGATCTTCCGCTCGTAGATGAGCCGCAGCAACTCCTTCGTCGGGATTTCGAGCCGGCGAGCAGCTTCTGGGGCTCTTAGAAGCTCAGCGGCCATTTTCACCTCCAGACGGACGATCGAACCCCAGTTTACGGTGCAGTCCGCTTACCTCGGTCTCGACCTCGGCCACCACACCGAGGTAGTCGCTCTCGGCCACGACCTCAAGAGCGTCCTCCAAGGCAGCCAGCAGCTCCAGCGCCTCCTCCAGGTCGTACAGGATTCGATCCGGAGGTTCGGGGGGCCTCATCGTTCCACCGTCGGTGCGCGGTGGTCCACTCGTTGCATGGCGTGCCCATGTTCTCGCACCCGTGTGACCGTTCAGACTTGTCCTGAGCCAAGCGATCGCCTCCAGGCGACCGTGGGGGGCGACGCCGAAGGCGGCGGGGTCACCGACTTGCTCGCAAGAGTCGGAAGCTCAGGCACTGACTCTCCCCTCGACTATGCCGAACGTCGGAAGCGAGGTCCCGAGCGGGACGGGTGGGCGCGAGTGCACCGTCACTCCGCGCTCCGGCAGGATGTACCCGTGCCTCGGAAGTCGGATTGGGACTTCGGCTGTGACGACTGCCGCGACGACTCGAACCGGTTCTACGGCCACCTCGACCAGATCGGAAGCAACGCGGATCGGGGGATGATCCTGCTTCGGTGCCCGAGGTGTAATGCGTTGTACGAGGACCCGCCGGCTGGCCCAGACCAGACCTTGCGGCTCACCGGGGACGAGGCCCATACTCTCTACCCGGGTTCGATCTAAACCTCGTCGGTATCGGGGATGCCGTGCACAGCCCGGCCAGGCACGCCTGTTCGGGAGCTCGTAGTCAACGCCCAAAGTTGACCAGCACCTACCAATTCGATTCAGAGCGCTCCTCTCGCCCTACCGGAAAGCCCTCGTCGCGAAGGGCGAGGAGCCCGGTCTCGGCATTGCCGGTCCAGAAGAAGAATCGCCTCCCGTCGGGGAGCCGGATGATCTCGGCCACTCGCATCCCGGCCAGACCGAGGCGCAAGACCAACTCCTCCCTGCGACCAACATCACTGGTGTCACAGACTCCGAGCAGGACGTTGTACGCCTCCTCGTGCGTCAGCCACCGAGCCGGGTACTTGCCCTGCAGCTTCCCGTACAGCGGAGGCGTGTCTCGCAGCGGGTTCTCACGGCTTTGCAGCTCCTCGACGAGCCTGGATCAGCCAACTCGTAGCGGGCGCACCACCGCAGGAATACACAGATCCGGGTGAGTCAGTTGCGACGGGTGTTGTTGGCTCTCGCCGGGGCGACCCACCGGTTGACGGCGGCGTCGCCGAGCAGTCGCGGATGGGTCACACCGACGTGGCGGAACAAGGCCGTCAGCTCAGCCCGGTACTGGTGCGACGTCCTCGGGTTGGTGTAGCAGCTGACGAACCGGTCGATCAACAAGGAGAGGGCTAACCACTCATCGTGGTCGCCCGCTACGCGGAGCGCTAAATGGTCTGCATCTTGATCCCTGAAAGGGATCTACTGCAATAGTTGCACGACATCGTTGGCGTCATGGTCGGCATCGGTCACTGGGTGTCCCGCCTCAAGAGTCATGCGACGTCCAAGAAACGCTTGAGGGCCTGGCGGATGATGTCACTGGCGGTCGTGTGATCCGCCTCCGCTCTGGCCTCAACCGCCTGGCGAAGCGCCGGGTCGAGGCGGACTGGAACAACTTCAGAGGGGGCGTCCCCGATCATCGGGCGGCCTCGCGGTCGACGCCTCGACATGAGAACCTCCACGTCGTAGTCGCCTTGTTCGACCTCATCGGCTATTGCTTCGATGTCGGCATCGGTCAGCACCTTGCCGGTCCGGGTCGTATAGGTCTTCCTCTCAGTCACCCTGTGTCCCCTCGAGCAATCGGTAGAACTTCTTCCTAAGAGTCATCGCATGAACGGCAAGGATTCGGTCGTCGTTAAACAGAAGGATGACTACCTCGAGCATGTTCCCCGCTCGGTCGGGTCCAATGACCAAGACCTTCGGGGGGTCGGAGTCCGGATCGAAGTCGACCACAGCGAACGGATGCTCGACCGCATGTAGAACGTCCTCGTCGGTGAATCCGTGTCGATGTGCCGACTTGTGGATCTCCACACGGGATTAGTGTAATACATTTCGCTCGCCGGCGCACGGCTCAAGCCCTTCCGGAGGGTTCCCGTGGTCCCTGCAGCCAAGAGGCCGTTCAAACTCGCTTCGAGCCAAGCGGTCGCCTCCAGGCGACCGTGTCAAGCGACGCCGAAGGCGGCGGATTACCGACTCGTTGTCGGATAGGCAGTGTCGCCGCCAGCCCCCGCTAAACCGGCGATAACCGCGCCGAGGCGACGCCACCGGAGACGCTTTCCTGTCGGGCCATGCTGCACAGCACAGCATGCCCCACCTGCATCAGCCGCGTCCGGGATTCTGCAATCCCCGAAGCCGCTCCGAACGAGACGCTGATCCGCCGCACGTTTGAGGGGCGGCCCCTACCGAGTGCGCTCGTCGCCAGGCCGTCACTGTCATCGTGCACAATACGGACAATGTCGCAGTCACGATCTGGGTCGCCGGGGTGTGATCGTGCCCCGTGAGCGCTTCTACGTAGAGGTCGGCCCCGAGCTCGTGAGGCTGCGCCACCAGCTGGGGCTGCGCACCAAGTTCGGCCGCGATCGACTCGGCCCGCTCATGGAGCAGGTGGTCCGCCAGCCCGAGGACCTAGAGGACGCCGGCGAGCCGATCGAGCTCAGCCGGCTCGACCCCAACCAGGAAGCGGAAATCCTGGTCGCCGAGGAAGAGGCCTGCCGCGAGAACGAGGAGCTGTTCCTCGACACTCTTGACCCCGACGAGGTGGCCCATTACTTCCAAGCCAAGGAGCTCGAAGCAGCCAGGCAGGCCGTCCGGGAGCGGCTGGGTCGGGGGGGCCAACGGAATGTCGGAGCGAAGCCGGCGGGAGATGTGTCGGCGGGTGCTGTCCCTGCCGTCCGAGATGCTCGGGGATCGGCCGCTGTGGATCACTCTCACCTACCCGGGCGACTGGCAGACATGGGCTGCCGACGGCGCGACCCTGGAGCGTCACCGACGGCGTTTGGCGAAGCCTGGTTCCAGGCGTTCGGGGAGCGGCCGGTCGGCTTTTGGACCAAGGGGTTCCAGCTGGCCGAGGGCCGCCCGCATATCCACCTGCTAACGAAAGGCCCCGACTCGATGTCCGATCTCCACTACCGAACCTTCCAGATCCTCACGCGGCTCGGGAACGAGACCGTCCGCCAACACGGCAAGCGTCAGGGCCGCTGGTGGACACCACCGATCGGTGGCGGCTACGGAGGACAGACCGCAGATGAACTACTCAGAATGTGGTCGAACATCACCACCGACGGCACCGTCGGTCGCTACTTTGGCACCTTCGGTTACCGGGGCGGTTTCAAGCCGACCGTCGAGCTGCTCGAGGCTGAGTCCAGCCGCTGGCCATCGGGATCAGATGTCGAACGCAGCTAGTCCAGGACCCCGGCCGCCCGGTTGAGCACGCCGGTATCGAGCGGGTCGAGGTAGGAGCGCATGGTCGTGGCGGGGTCGGAGTGGCCGAGCACCTTCTGGATGTCCAGTAAGTCGAAGTGGTGCGACCGGTCCGGGCCGACTGACCGGTGCAAGACCCGGCGGCGGTTCGCCGCAGGTCGTGAGGAGCGACGTGCCCGAGTCCGGCCACTTGAGCTCGGCGGGCGACGATCTGCCGCACCGAGACGTCTGGGCGATCGGCTGATCGGGAATCAGCAACCCGCTGCCGGCGCCGGACTTGCCACAACAGATGACCGGTTCGTCGGGGCGTAGCGGCCGACCGAGCAGCTGCTGCCACCGATCGAACATGGCGTCGAGAGTGGCGATCAACGATGGGCCCGCCACGATCACCCGGGCCAGACGCCTCTTACCGACCCACTCGATCCGGGCCTCGGCGTCGTGGAGACGGAGGTCGCCGACCCGTAGGCGGAAGATCTCGGCCGCCCGCATCCCCGCCAGGCCGAGCCGGATCAGTGCCTCGTCCCGCAACCCGAGGTCGGTCCCGTCCCGACACGCTCCGATCAACTGTTCGGACGCCTCCGAGTGGCTGAGCCAGCGCGCCGGGCGCACACCCCGCGCCTTCCCGTAGAGCTGCGGGATCTGGCGCAGCGGATTGTCCCGGCTCATCAGCGCCTCGATCAAGGCGGCATCGACCTCGCCTTGACGCACACTCCAGCGCAGCAAGGTGCACGCCCGGCAGAGCGTGTTGCGAACTGTGTTGTTCGCTCTCTCCTGCCCACACCGCGCCAGGACGACCGACTAAGAGAGCAACCTGGGATGGTCCACGCCGGCGAACGAGACGAGCGCCTTCAGGTCCCGCTCGTAGTGCCGCCGAGTGCCGGCGTTGGCGTACCGTATGGCGAACTGCGCGACGTAGGGCCTCCCATACGGGAGGCCCTACGTCAACGCGTCTCAAGTTACCGCGCGGTTAGTTCTGCTGTATCTTGATCTCGATGTCGACGCCTGCGGGTAGTTCGATCCGCTGCAGCGAGTCGACCGTCTTGGGGGTGTGGTCGACGATGTCCAAGAGGCGCTTGTGGACCCGCATCTCGAAGTGCTCACGGCTGTCTTTGTACTTGTGGGGTGAGCGGATAACCGTGTACCGGTTCTTCTCGGTCGGCAAAGGGACCGGGCCTCTCACCACAGCCTGTGTTCTCAACACCGTCTCGACGATCTTCTTGGTGGACTGGTCCAAGATCTCGTGGTCGTAGGCCTTCAAGCGGATACGGATGCGTTGTTTGGCGGCGTCAGCCACGGTGGGACTCCATTTCCAGATCGGATTCGGGTTGTCAAAATTCGGTTCTCAGCTTTTCGCTTCACGCCGAAGCGACAGCTCCGGGCAGGCTCGCCTAAGCCAACCTCCCGGAGCTGTGCCAGCTCGGTTTGCTACTTGATAACTTTCGTCACCCGGCCGGATGCGACCGTGCGACCGCCTTCACGGATAGCGAAGCGCAGACCTTCGTCCATGGCGATCGGCTTTTGCAACTCGACCTTGATGTCCACGTTGTCGCCGGGCATGACCATCTCGGTGCCCTCATTCAGGGTGATGCTGCCGGTCACGTCAGTGGTACGGAAGTAGAACTGCGGACGGTAGTTGTTGAAGAACGGCTTGTGACGGCCGCCTTCTTCCTTGGACAGCACGTAGATGGTGCCTTCGAACTCGGTGTGCGGCGTGATCGAGCCCGGCTTGCAGAGTACCTGGCCGCGCTCGACGTCTTCCTTCTTGGTGCCGCGCAACAGAGCCCCGATGTTGTCGCCGGCCTGGCCGGAGTCGAGGAGCTTGCGGAACATTTCCACGCCGGTGCATACGGTCTTGGCGGTTGGGCGCAGTCCTACGATCTCGACTTCGTCGCCGACCTTGACACGGCCCTGCTCGACCTTTCCGGTGACCACGGTTCCACGTCCCTGGATGGTGAAGACGTCCTCGATCGGCATCAGGAACGGCTTGTCTAGCTCGCGTACCGGCTCAGGCACGAAGCTGTCGACTGCGTCCATCAGCTCGATGATCTTCTCTTCCCACTCCGGGTCGCCTTCGAGGGCCTTCAGAGCAGACACCCGGATGACGGGGGTGTCGTCGCCAGGGAACTCGTAGCTGTTGAGAAGCTCGCGAACCTCCAACTCGACCAGGTCGAGTAGTTCCTCGTCGTCGACGGCATCCGACTTGTTCAACGCCACCACGATCGACGGCACACCCACCTGACGGGCGAGCAGCACGTGCTCACGGGTCTGGGCCATCGGGCCGTCGGTGGCGGCTACCACGAGGATCGCCCCGTCGACCTGCGCAGCGCCGGTGATCATGTTCTTGATGTAGTCGGCGTGACCGGGCATGTCGACGTGCGCGTAGTGGCGGTTGGGGGTCTGATACTCGACGTGAGCGATGTTGATCGTGATACCACGCTGGCGCTCCTCGGGCGCCTTGTCGATCTGGTCGAACGCCACCGCCTTGTTAGTGGACGGGTCGCGTTCAGACAGGACCTTGGTGATCGCCGCTGTCAGCGTCGTCTTGCCGTGGTCGATGTGCCCCATCGTTCCGATGTTCAGGTGGGGCTTGGTGCGCTCGAATTTCTGCTTTGCCATATGTTGGGCATGCTCCTCATGCGGTGCCGGCCGCCCGGCCGGGGGGTGGACGCGGTGTTATACGTTAGTACCTCTGCGGGTGGACCGCCGCAGCCCGGTTTGGGGTGGACCGGAGGGGGGTTTATTCTCCCCGTATCCGCTTTACGATCTCCTGGGCGATCGAGTCTGGAACTTCCTGGTACGAGTTGAACTGCATGCTGTAGGTAGCTCTACCCTGGCTTCGGGAACGCAGGTCTGTAGCGTAGCCGAACATCTCGGCAAGGGGAACCTGCGCCCTTACTACCTGGGAGTTGCCGCGCTGCTCCATACCTTCGACCTTGCCGCGCCTCGACGACAGGTTGCCGATCACGTCTCCCATGTAGTCCTCGGGGGTGACCACCTCCACCGACATGATCGGCTCCAAGAGGACGGGCTTGGCCTTTCGGCAAGCTTCCTTGAAGCACATCGAGCCGGCGATCTTGAAGGCCATTTCCGACGAGTCGACGTCGTGGTAGGAGCCGAACACGAGCTTCGCCCGTATGTCGACGACCGGGTAGCCGGCGAGCACACCTGATGCCATCGCGTCTTGGATGCCGGCGTCGACGGAGGGGATGTACTCCTTGGGGATGATGCCGCCGGTGATCTTGTCTACGAACTCGTAACCACCGCCAGGTCCGGTCGGCTCCAAATCGAGGACCACGTGGCCGTACTGGCCTCTACCGCCCGTCTGGCGGACATAGCGAGTCTCGACTTTGCTGACAGCGTTCTTGATCGTCTCGCGGTAGGCGACCTGCGGTTTACCGACGTTCGCGTCGACCTTGAACTCGCGGAGCATCCGATCCACGAGCACTTCGAGGTGCAACTCGCCCATTCCGCCGATAACCGTCTGGCCTGTCTCCTCGTCGGAGTGGACTTGGAAGGTCGGGTCCTCCTCAGAGAGCGCCTGCAGAGCCCGGGAGAGTTTGTCCTGGTCGTTCTTGGTCTTCGGCTCGACGGCGACGTGGATGACCGGCTCAGGAAAGTCGAGCGACTCCAACACTATCGGCGAGCCCGGATCGCTGAGAGTGTCGCCGGTCGTCGTCTGCTTCAGACCGACCAGAGCGACGATGTCACCGGCGAACGCTGCCTCCCGGTCTTCGCGGTGGTTGGCGTGCATCTGGAGGATCCGCCCGACGCGCTCCTTGCGATCCTTGGATGAGTTCAAGATCCCGCTACCTGCGGTCAACTTGCCCGAGTACACCCGGGCGTAGGTCAGCTTCCCGAGGTGCGGGTCGGTCATGATCTTGAAGGCGAGAGCGGCGAAAGGCTCCGAGTCGTCCGCTTTGCGTTCGAGCTCTTCGATGCCTTTCATATCCGTGCCGCGGGTGGGGGGGATGTCGAGCGGGCTCGGAAGGTACGCAACGACGGCGTCGAGCATCGGTTGCACGCCTTTGTTCTTGAACGCGCTCCCGCACAGCACGGGCACCAGCTGACCGGCGATCGTGGCCGCCCGCAGGGCACTCTCCAAGTCGGCGGAGGTGATCTCCTCCTCACCGAGGTACTTCTCTGTGATCGAGTCGTCGAAGTTGGACAGGGTGTCTACCAACTCGCTGCGGTAAGTCTCAGCTTCGCTCAGCAGGTGGGCGGGGATGTCGACGACGTCGAACTTCTCACCCTTGGCCGCCTCGTCATTCCACACGAGGGCCCGCATTCCGAGCAGGTCTATGCAGCCTTTGAACTCGCTCTCAGCGCCGATGGGTAGCTGCACTACAGCTACCGTCGCCCCTAGGCGGTCCTTGATCATGTCCACGCAGCGGTAGAAGTCGGCGCCGATGCGGTCCATCTTGTTGACGAAGCACATTCGCGGCACACCGTACTTGTCGGCTTGGCGCCAGACGGTCTCGGTCTGGGGTTCTACGCCGGCCACCGCGTCGAAGACTGCGACAGCCCCGTCGAGGACACGAAGGGACCGTTCGACCTCTACGGTGAAGTCCACGTGGCCGGGGGTGTCGATGATGTTGATCCGGGTGCCTTCCCACTCACAAGTGGTCGCAGCGCTAGTGATCGTGATGCCGCGTTCTTGCTCCTGGGGCATCCAGTCCATCGTCGCGGCCCCTTCGTGGACCTCCCCGATCTTGTAGTTGATACCTGTGTAGAAGAGGATCCGTTCGGTCGTGGTTGTCTTGCCCGCATCGATGTGGGCCATGATCCCGATGTTGCGGACCTTGTCTAGCGGCTTGGCGCGTACTGCATTGGACTCAGCCATATGGGTTCTCTCTGCTCAACTTCTTCGCTTGCGCTTCGGGGCGCTACCAGCGGTAGTGGGCGAAGGCACGGTTCGACTCCGCCATCTTGTGCATATCTTCACGGCGCTTGACTGCAGCTCCGACACCGTTCGACGCGTCGAGCAGTTCGGCGGCTAGCTTCTGGGCCATCGTCTTCTCGCGGCGCTGGCGTGAATAGCCGACCAGCCAGCGGATCGACAGAGTCGAAGCGCGCTTCGGCCTCACTTCGACCGGCACCTGATAGGTAGCGCCACCGACACGGCGGCTCTTGACCTCAAGCTGGGGCTTGGTGTTCTCCACAGCCCGCTTGAGCACGCCGACAGCGTCACCGTCGCTCTTATCCTTGACGATGTCGAGGGCCTCGTAGACGATCCTCTCGGCGAGGCTTCGCTTGCCCCGCTCGAGAACCTTGTTCACGACTTGGGTCACGAGCACCGAGCGGTAGATCGGGTCTGGCTGGAGATCACGCCGGGGCGGCGGTCCTTTACGGGGCATTTTCTTAGTCCTTCGTTCCTTGGCGCCGTCTAGGCCTTCTTGGCACCGTAGCGGCTACGGGCCTGCTTGCGGTCACGCACACCCGAGGTGTCCAGGGTTCCGCGAATGATCTTGTAACGCACCCCGGGCAGGTCTTTCACACGCCCACCCCGGACGAGCACGATCGAGTGCTCCTGCAGGTTGTGACCTTCGCCGGGGATATAGGCCGTCACCTCGACACCGCTGGTCAGCCTGACTCGAGCCACCTTGCGAAGAGCGGAGTTCGGCTTCTTGGGGGTGGTCGTGTAGACGCGGGTGCACACCCCCCGGCGCTGCGGAGCCCCGCGAAGAGCTGGGGTCTTGGTCTTGGCCGTCTTTTGTTCACGGCCCTTTCGGACCAACTGCGCGATTGTCGGCAACAGAACCTCTCGTCGACTGCTTGTGGGGTGATGTGTTTCTGGACAGGGGTTCCCAGGTCAAGACCGGGATGGGCCCTCGGCGGCTCGCGGCAACCCCGTCCTGGCCACCTTAAGAGACCCGAGGCCTCTGCCGGCTGACAGTCATGGGCGCGTTACGACCGGCCCTAGGGCCAAGGGCCATGCTAGCGCAAACTGGCGGCCGCGGGCGACAGCCCCCCAGTAAGCCGGCCGGTCGCGCGGCCAAGCCTGGTCACAGGGGTGGCTGGACGACCACCGGGTGGACTGCGTCGCTGGCTTCTCGACGAGCGAGTTGGGTGGCCGCTGCCGCCATGGCAATGAAGCCAACTACCTGTACCAGCACAGCAAGGGCTGTTGCGTCTAGGCGCTCCTGGAAGGCCACCATGCCGATGACCACCGAGGCTGCAGGGTCGGCGACTGTCAGAGCCGGCATGGACCTACACAGCGGGCCGGCACGGTAGGCCATCTGGGTGAGAAGAACGGACGCTACTCCGAGAGCCGCCAGACCGTATAGAGGCCACGTGACGAAAAGGCTGCCAACGCCGGTGTGCACCAGAATCGTCAGCTCTTTAAGTAGGCCCGCCACCAGGCCGTAGCCGACACCGGCTGCCATTCCGAGCACAGCCGGAGCGGCGCGTGACGCTAGACGGCCCTTGCGGGTACCCAAGGCAGTCAGTACAGCCACCACCACGCTGCCGCCAACCGTAGACCACGCGAGGCGATCCGAGTCGATGGGCACCTGACCTGCAGTGGGTTTGGCGGCTAGGAGGAACATCGCCAGCCCGGCTACTAAGACGAGAGCAAGGAGCCATTCTCTAACGGACGGACGCCTTTTCTCCAACACGGCACTGACCGGCAGCGCGAACAGCACTCCCGATATGAGCAGAGGCTGCACTACGGCTAGTTGCCCACCGTCGAGAGCGAGTACGTGCAGGGCCAGACCAGCGACTGCAGCCACTCCTCCAATGAGCCACGCCGGTCGGGTGAGTAGATGTCGCAGGAGTCGGTGGGCTCGACCGTCGGGAGCGCGCCGGGCGCTGTGATGCTGAAGGATGCTCGACACCGCCGCCGCAAGCGCCGAGGCTAGGGCTACCAAGACGATCGAAAGCTGGCTCATGTCGGGCTCACCTCTTGGTGTAACGCCGCCCTACCGGGAACCGCCAGGCGCAGGGCGGGCGCCTCGGGGCCAGGCGAAAAGGTGACCGGGGCGCGGGGGAATACCGACTCGATCTGCCTGCCGTGGATCCGGGCGGCCCTGCGGTACAAGGCCTCGCAGGAGTACTCCACGGATTGCCAGTCAACTCGTGGGGGGTATAGGCGGTTGTGCACCGCTACCCGGGCGACCAGCTCGGGTGACCTGGCCAGCGACGCTATTGTCTCGGCCATCGCAGCGTCGGAGCCGACTAGCCAACCTTCGACACCGTGAATCACGAAATCGGCCACCCCTGTACGGGTTCTGGCGACGATCGGCAGCCCAGCGGTTCGAGCTTCCAAGGCTGCGATACCGAAGGACTCCAACGACGCAGGTGCTACGAAGAGGTCGGACCTTGCGAAAGTGTCTCGTATCTCAGCCCGAGTGACCCGGCCGCGAAGGTGGACCCACCCGGTCATCGAGTTGACCTCCAGATATGAACGGATCTCGCCCATCTGAGGCCCGTCTCCGAGAATCTCCACGTGCATTTCTATCGAGGAAGGGACCTTCTGGCGAGCCTTTCGGAGGAGATGCACGAGTTGCACCACCCGCTTACGGGAAGCGAGACGCGACACCGACACGATCCTCAGCTGATTAGGCGCCGGCGGCTGGGGGTCGATGTCCCACTGGGAGGGATCCACGCCATTGGCTAGCACAGTCACATCCCCCCGCCTTCCCACGATGCTCCGCAGCGGCTCGGCCGCAGCGCTGCTCACCGCCGACCACGCTACAGGCCAGTCACCCCAGCCGCACAGAAGGTCGGCGGCGTCGAATAGCGGTGACGCTTTTGCCCACATGGAGTGAACTGTCGCGACTGTGGGAACCCCCTTGAGGGCTGCGTTCCGCGCGACCAGGAACGAAAGGGGTGAAAAGCTCGAGGCGTGGACATGCACGACGTCGAAGTCGTGCGCTCCGACCCACGAAGGGCCGAACCTGGCCCTGAGATACCTGATCTTCTCCTGTGCTTTCACGTCAACTGTGACGCCGGCCGTCGTGGTCTTGGAGTTGGTGGCCACGCGTCGGGCGCCTCCCAAGCGTGCGGCTCCAGAGAAAGCGGCGCCGCGAATCCTTCCGGTACGACCAGCCATCCGATCTAGGCCGCCACCTTGGTGCGACATTCCCCTGTCGCCTACGGCGACGATCTTCGCGACTTCGTGGTGCGTGTCGAACGAAGTTCGGGTCCTTCCAAAGCGAGCAGCGCCCTGCGTTATCGTGAAGATCGTCACGTCGTGGTGGGCGGCTTGGCGTGAAGCCAGGTCATGAACTTGCAGTTCGATGCCCCCCAGTCGGGGAAGGTAGCAGTCCGTTACATGGGCAATCCTCACTGACACACCAGCCTTACAGAGCGCACAAAGCTCGAACAGGCGGTCGCTGCCGCTGCCAGGATGGAGAGGTGACCCGCAGGGAGACGAACCCACAAGTCTCGTTGTATACTCTCGTCTGTTTCCATGCCCATCCCGACGACGAAGCGTTGCTTACTGGGGGCACGATCGCACGCGCCAGCGCCGAAGGCCACCGGGTGGTGGTCGTGTGCGCCACCGACGGAGCTATGGGCTTGGTGTCTTCGGGGATCGCCGGCCAGGGGGACCTCGGAGAGCGGCGACGGGAGGAGCTCCGCTCGGCGGCCGCTGCTCTCGGCTGCGGCGACGTCAGGTTCCTCGGGTATGCCGACTCGGGCTACGAGGCGCCCCGGGAAAAGATCGGCGGCGCTCCCCTCGAGCGACCCGCCAGCGGCGCGAATCTCGATGGGACCAGGTTCTGTGACGTTCCCACACAAGCGGCGGCCGGAAGGCTCGCCGAGATCCTCAGGGAACTGAACGCCGACGTGCTCACCGTCTACGATCCGGCTGGAGGCTACGGACACCCTGACCACGTCGCCGTACGCCGTGTCGGGGTCGCCGCCGCCGAACTGGCGGGAACACCGGTCGTCTTGGAGGCCACTGTCGACCGCCGGGCTCTGCGCAGAGCCCTCGGCGCGCTGCGCGCTTCGGGCGTCACCCGGGCTCTCCAAGTCGACGAGGCGGAATGGGATCCACGCAGATTTGACACGGCGTTCGCGGACCCCGACCTCATCACCCACCAGGTTCGAGTGGGCCGCTACACCCGTGCCAAACGGAATGCAATGGCTGCCCATGCATCCCAGGCTACTGGCGACGCTTCGGTTCGGACGCTCGCCGTCTTCGCGAGGCTGCCACGGCTTGTGTTCCGAATTGTGTTCGCTCGCGAATGGTTCGTCGAAGTCGGAGTCGCGACTCGAAGGCAGGGCGGAGCGAAAAGCGTTTCGCGCGCAGGAGCCCGAGCGGACCGGCGCAGCGACGACATCTTTGCGTCGCTGCGCTCGCAGACCCCGCAGCACGGGCCGGCGTAGGAGCGCGCTGCGCCCGCAAAGGGTGCGCTGCCCGCAAAGGGCGCGCTCAGCTCGAGATAGGAGCGAACTTTCGGTCATGGTCGTCGTCAGATCAGAGGCACTACGAGCAGGGCACAAACCAGGGCACAAACCAGGGCACAAAGGAAAACTTTACAAGGCGGCACCGTCGTGAAGGTGGATGTACCTTAGCTGTTCCCAGCACGCCGGGCTCTAAGGTGTCGGCATGACCCCATCCGATTTTGTGGAAGGCGAGCAGCTTTGGTCCCAGGTGGACGCCTACATCCAAGCCAAGCTCATCGGTTCGGACGCCGCTTTGGAGTCGGCTCTGGAGGAGTCGGACCGTGCCGGCTTGCCCCAGATCGCCGTGTCGGCGCCGCAGGGCAAGCTGCTGGCGATCCTGGCCATGGCGGTCAGCGCAAGGCGGATCCTAGAGATCGGGACTCTAGGGGGTTATTCGACGATCTGGCTCGCACGGTCCCTGCCACGAGACGGAAGGCTTGTCAGCTTGGAGGTGGACCCCAAACACGGCCAGGTGGCCTCGGCGAATGTAGCCCGGGCTGGCTTGGCAGACCAAGTGGAGATCCGAGTAGGGCCGGCCATCGAGTCGCTGCCCGACGTCAGCGCCGAAGTTGCGGCGAGCGGCGAGCGCTTCGACCTTGTTTTCATCGACGCCGACAAGCCGAGCACCTCCGCCTACTTCGAGAAGGTCCTGGGTCTGACGAGACCTGGAGGCCTGATAATCGTCGACAATTCGGTGCGCCACGGGCGCCTGGTGGACGACTCCGGCTCCGACGCCAACGTCGTCGGGATGCGCGATTTCCACGACCTGCTCGCCGGCATCTCCGGGGTTTCCGCTACGACGATACAGACCGTCGGCTCCAAAGGATACGACGGTCTCACCGTCGTATACGTGGGTCGCTAAAGGCAGGCGCGGACAGCTTCTACCAGCGCCGCCGGGCGGGGATCCCCGGCTAGGTTCTGTTGCATCTGGTTCATCACGTAGGCGAACCCGACGCCGGCTTCGCGGTCGGCGAACGCCAGGGAGCCGCCGGCGCCGGAGTGGCCGAAGCTGGAGCTCCCAAGTAGCGGCGACGCCGCTGTGGGCAGCATGAAACCTGATCCGAATCGGGTGTCGACGATGAGCACGTCGTCGGGCCCTTCGGAGCACACGGCGGTCGCTTGGGCGACCGTGGAGTCGCTGAGGAGTCGGCACCCGTCGACCTCGCCGATGGTAGCTGCGTACATCTTGGCGAGGGAACGGGCTGTGGCTATCCCGTTAGCTGCGGGCAGCTCGCCGGCGTGCACAGCCCTGGAGTTGAACGAGAAGGGCGGCGTCGTCGGGTTCAGAGCTCTCACCGTCAGCGACGACGGCGACGTCATGGCCCGGAAGCGCTCGGCCTGAGCAGGCGGGATCGAAGCCAGATACGACGGGTCCGGGGCGACCACAGGCGCTGGGATCAGCTTCGACACCCGGGACTCCTCGGCTTCGGGTAGGCCGACCCACAGGTCCAGGCCGAGAGGGCCCGACACCTCCTCGGCGAGGAACCGGCCGGGACTTCGACCGCTCACACGGCGGATCACCTCGCCCACCAGCCATCCGAAGGTAACCGCGTGATATCCGTGGCGGTTGCCGGGCTCCCATGCGGGGCTCTGCGCGCCGAGAGCTTCGACCGGCGGATCCCACGCCAGGGCTTCCTCGGGTGTCATCGCCGTGTCGAGCGTGGGCAGGCCAGCCCGGTGCGATAGCAGGTGCCGGACCGTGGTGCTCTGCTTTCCTGCCGTGGCAAACTGCGGCCAGTACTCCCCCACCGGGGCGTCGAGGTCGAGCTCGCCCCTTTCGGCGAGTATATGGGCGCAGATAGCCGTCGCCCCTTTGGTCGTCGAGAACACGAGGGTGAGCGTGTCATCCTGCCACGGGATCTGCCTTCCGCGGTCCGCGAGTCCTCCCCAGACGTCCACGACTTTACGCCCGGCCACGTAGAGGCAGAACGCCGCGCCGACCTCGCCCCGCGACACGAAGTTCTCCCGGAAAGCGTCCGCTACCGCTTCGTAGCCTCCGGCCACCTCGCCGTGTACTGCCATCTCTTTTTGATCGCTCACGATCCCATCATGGCAGAGCTCAGGTGGTGACGATCTGCTCCAAGGTCCAGTCGGGATGGTCCGATGCGACCCGCTCAAGCCAGTAAGGGCTTTGGAAGACCGCCAGCAGGGTCCCGTCCCCTCTGCTTAGGACGTCCACGCCGCCGAGACCGCGCAAGTGCTCGGCTGTCGCCTCGTCGGTGCGGCGAACGGTGCGCTCGTGTGGACCTGAGAGGCGTATCGCAGCCCCGAACTCGTTGGCCATTCTGTGGGACAGCACCTCGAACTGCATCGCTCCCACCGCTGCAAGCACGGGCGTAGGGTCATCCCCTCTGTGGAGTATCGCGATGACACCCTCGGCTTCGAGTTGGGCCAATCCCCGCTTGAACTGCTTCGAACGTGACAGGTCAGCTGGATGCGCCGTGGCTATCAGCTCGGGAGCGAACGTCGGGATCGGCGGGAAGGCGACAGGCTTATCCCCCGCGTAAAGGCTGTCGCCGACCCTCAAACCTGAAGCGTTGACCAGGCCGACCACGTCCCCGGGCCAGGCGTCGTCGATCGTCTCGCGCTCGGATCCGAACACCGACGCCGCGTACTTGGTGGCGAACGGCTTGCCGGTCGGGCCGTGCGTGAGAACCATGCCCCTCTCGAAGTGGCCGCTGCAGACCCTGACGAACGCCACGTGGTCTCGGTGTGCGGGGTTCATGTTGGCCTGGATCTTGAACACGAACCCGGAGAAGTCGTCGTCAAGACCCCTGGCGGCACCGGCTCTGTCGGAGACCGGTTTGGGGCTCGGCGCCATCTCCACGACGGCGTCGAGGAGGTGGCGGACACCGAAGTTGGTGAGAGCCGACCCGACGAACAAGGGGCTTGTCATGCCCATCTCGAATGTGTCGGGCGTGCTCACCGCTCCGATCTCGTCGAGCAGGGCGCACTCCTCAAGGGCTCGCTCCCAGTCAGCACCGAAGCGCTCGGCCGCCTGTTCGGGGTCAAGGCTGTACTCCTCCGCGGCAGTGGACCCTCCCCTGCCGGTGCGGTTGAAACCTACGAAACTGCCGTCTCTGCGGTCTATGACCCCGTGGAAGACGCCTGGCTCACCCACCGGCCACGTGACCGGCGTGGGTATCAGGCCGATCTGGTCTTCTATCTCGTCGAGTAGCTCCAAGGGGTTGCGGCCCGGTCGGTCACACTTGTTGATGAAGGTGATCACCGGCAGGAGGCGGGCGTGGCACACCTCGAACAGCTTCAGCGTTTGCGGCTCGATTCCTTTCGCTGCGTCTAGGACCATGATCGCCGCGTCCGCCGCAGTTAGCACCCGGTAGGTGTCCTCGGAGAAGTCCCTGTGGCCGGGCGTGTCGAGCAGGTTGATCGTCGACCCCCGGTAACTGAACTGAAGCACCGTGGAGCTGATCGAGATGCCCCGCTCTTGTTCGAGTGCCATCCAGTCGGACGTCGCACGCCGCCGTCCGGCGCGGGCTTTGACAGCGCCAGCCTCTTGGACCGCCCCCGAGTAGAGCAGGAACTTCTCCGTCAGGGTCGTCTTGCCTGCGTCGGGGTGGCTGATGATAGCGAAAGTCCGTCTGCTGGCGGCTTCCCCGGTCGCTTGGCCTGCACGGCCGGGGCCGGTGGTGCCAACGTAGTCACTGGCGGCGTCGGCGGAGGTTGGGGAGGCGGCTGGCATAGCAGAAAGGGATCCTGAGGCGGCGACGATGGCGAGGCCTCAGGAAGGGTATCTGACGCCGGTCAGCTTCTCCGACACGTCCCACAGCGCTTCGGCCGAGCCCGTGTCGCGCGCCCGACGCGACGGGACCTCGAGTACCGGCGGGCCAGCGATCCTCCAATTCGGCCCGTAATACTGGCCGCCCGAAGCGTCGGGGTCGGTAGCCGCCCTTAGGATCGGCAGTGCGCCCATTGCGGTGGACTGCCCCATGCCCGGAACCCAGTTGACCGAGCGGAGGACTGCGTTGGAGATCCCGCT
>DAHYHI010000052.1:0-6739 GCA_027391075.1 Acidimicrobiaceae bacterium
TCACCGAGATTTGGAGGAACACCATGACCACCAGCACCGCACCCGCCACCTCGACCGGGACCTACCGGCTCGACCCCGCCCACAGCCGGATCGGCTTCGTCGCCCGCCACGCCATGGTCACCAAGGTCCGCGGCTCGTTCACCGAGTTCACCGGCACCGGCACCTTCGACGTCGAAGACCCCTCGCGCTCGAGCCTCCAACTCACCATCGAGGCGGCGAGCGTCGACACCGCCAACCCGGACCGAGATGGTCATCTGCGCTCCAACGACTTCTTAGACCTCGAGCACTACCCGCAGATCACCTTCGCCTCGACCGCGGTCGCCCAGGTCGAGCCCGACACCTACCGGGTGAACGGTGACCTCTCCATCAAGGGCGTCACCCGGCCCGTCACCTTCGACCTCGTCTACGCCGGATCCGCCGTCGACCCCTACGGCAACCAGCGCGTCGGCTTCGAAGGCTCGACCACGATCAACCGCAAGGACTGGGGCGTCAACTGGAACGCCGCCTTGGAGGCCGGCGGGGTGCTCGTGAGCGAGAAGGTCACCTTGGAGTTCGACATCTCCGCCATCAAAGACGCCACAACCGCCTGACCGCGAACCGGCTGCCCGTCACACCGCCGGGGCTGCCACCGCCCCGTGTCAGCCCCGGCGACCCACAAGAGAAAGGATTCCCGATGTCGTTCTCCCCCGTCCGTCTCAACCACGCGGTGCTCTTCGTCGCCGACTTGGATCGCTCGGTGCGCTTCTACACCGAGCTGTTCGACATGTCGGTTGTCGTGAGAGAGCCGCGTGCCAACGCCGCCTTCTTGCGCCTCCCTCGGTCCGGTAACCACCATGACCTTGGCCTGTTCGGTGTCGGCACCGCCGGCGGACCGAAGCGCCGCGGCGCGATCGGGCTCTACCACCTGGCCTGGCAGGTCGACACTATCGACGAGCTGGCCGCCGCCCGGGCGAGCCTTCTCGACGCCGGCGCCTACACCGGCGAGTCCAGCCACGGCGCCACCAAGAGCATCTACGGGGCCGACCCCGACGGCAACGAGTTCGAGATCATGTGGATGCTGCCCCGCACAGCATGGGGTGAATACGACCACGCCGCCCCCATCGACCACCTCGACCTGGCCGGCGAGGTCGCCCGATGGTCCGGGGTGCACACCGCCGGACGCATCACAGACGACACCGAAGATGCAAACGACACCGAAGATGCAAACGACACCGAGGGGGCACGGTCATGACCACCTTCGCACCCCCCGTCGTCGCCTGCCGTGGCGAGGACGACAAGACCCGTCCGCTCGTCGTGCTGCTCCACGGCCGCGGGTCGGACGAGACCGACATCATCGCCCTCGCCGACCACCTGCCAGCCGGGCCTGTCTACGCCGCGCCGCGGGCGCCGATCGCCGAGGGCGGCGGTTACGCCTGGTTCGCCAATCGCGGCATCGGCCGCCCCGTAGCCGCGTCGCTGACCGACACGATGGCCTGGTTCCGGGCCTGGCTCGACCAGCTCGCCCCTCCGGGGCGGCCGGTCGTGCTCGTCGGGTTCAGCGGCGGCGCCGCCTTCGCCGGCGGGCTCATCCTCGACGACCCCAGCCGGTACGCCGGCGCCGCCATCTTGTACGGCACCCTTCCCTTCGACGCCGGGGTGCCCACCACTTCACACCGGCTCTCCGGGACGGCGGTCCTCGTCCTCCACGGCGACGCGGATGTCGTGATCCCCCGCGAACTGCTGGAGCGCACCTGGACCTACCTGCACGACGGCTCCGGCGCCACGACCACGGGGTTCCGTGACCCGGGAGGTCACGGTCTCAGCCCGGCGGCGCTCGGCGAACTGCGGCGTTGGCTCGAGGCGCTCCTGGCCTCGCAGACGGTGACCCGATGACCGGATCGCGAACCTTCGAGATCGGAGCGTTCACCTTCGGTGAGCTCACCGCCGACCCGGTGACAGGCAAGGCCATCGACCCGGCGGTGCGCCTGCGCGAGTTCATCGATCTGGCCAGGATCGCCGACCAGGCCGGGCTCGACGTCTTCGGCGTCGGCGAGCACCACCGACCCGACTTTGCCATCGCGTCGCCGCCGGTGGTCCTCGCGGCGGTCGCCGAGGCAACCGCGCGCATCCGTCTCACGAGCACCGTCACCGTGCTGTCGACGTCGGACCCGGTGAAGGTCTTCGAGGACTTTACGGCGCTCGACCTGGTCTCGGGAGGGCGAGCCGAGATCACTGCCGGCCGGGGCGCCTACACCGAGTCGTTCCCCCTCTTCGGCTTTGATCTCGCCGACTACGACGAGCTGTTCGACGAGAAGCTCGACCTCCTCTTGAGTCTCAACCACGGCCAGCACGTCACCTGGTCAGGCCGACACCGGCCGGCACTCGTCGACGCAAGCGTATACCCCCGTCCCGTACAAGGCCAGCTGCCAGTATGGATCGCCGTCGGCGGCACCCCGGCAAGCGTCGTGCGCGCCGGGCGCCACGGGTTGGCGCTGTACCTGGCCATCCTCGGGCAGCCCGAGCGGTTCGCTCCCCTCGCCGAGCTGTACCGACAGTCCGCCACCGACGCCGGCCATACCCCAGACGCACTGCGGGTCGGGGTGACCAGTCACTTCTACGCCGAACCCACTTCCCAAGGCGCCCGCGACACCTTCTACCCCTACTACTCCCGCTACATCGCCAACAACATGCCCGGCGCACGCGGGCAACTGCTCCCACGCGACGCGTTCGACGCCTGGGCCGGCCCACGCGGGGCGCTGTTCACCGGCAGCCCGCAGGAGATCATCGACAAGATCCTTTGGGAGCATGAGCTGCTCGGCCACGACCGCTTCCTAGCCCAGATCGGTCTCGGTGGACTTCCCTTCGCCGACACCGCCCGCTCGATCGAGCTGCTCGCCTCTGAGGTCCTCCCCGTCATTCGACGGGAGACCGCGATGGGGGACCCGATCGTCTGACCGGATGCCAGCAAACCAGCCGGCAAGAACGGGGGGGAGGCCGGGTCCAACGGTACCCGAATTCTCGGGAACCAGAGAGGTTCTCGGGTGGTCCAGATTTCATCTAACTATGAAAAGACAAAGCGAAAGAGGCGAACAAAATTCCGTCAGTCGGCAGCCTGCCAACGGATACGACGCTGCGAGCGGGCTCACATCCGATGACCTTTCCGAGTACAATCGGGGAGATGGGCACTTCATCGCCAACCTCCTCACCTGCCACCTCAGTGCTTTCGGGGCTCGAAACAATCCGAGGGTGGGCAACTGAGTTTTACCGTGACCTACACGCCCATCCCGAGCTGCCTCACCAAGAGCATTCCACCGCGTCCAAGGTGGCAGAGCGCCTTCGGGCGTCCGGCATCGAGGTCCACGCCGAAGTCGGAGGGACAGGGGTGGTCGGCATTGTCAGAAACGGCGAAGGGCCCACAGTTCTGCTACGAGCCGACATGGACGCCCTTCCCATCGCCGAAGCGACCGGACTCGACTACGCCAGCCAGGCCACCGCCACCGACGGAGACGGCAACGAGGTGCCTGTGATGCACGCCTGCGGCCACGACATGCACGTCGCCTGCCTACTCGGCGTCGCCCACCTACTAGCTACAGCCCGCGACGTCTGGTCTGGCACCCTCATCGCCCTATTCCAGCCCGCCGAGGAGACCGGCGACGGGGCGCGCAGCATGCTCGACGCCAACTTGGCGAAAGTTATCCCCACCCCCGATGTTGCACTCGCCCAGCACGTGCTCCCCGCACCTTCGGGCCTCGTCGGCACCAACGCAGGACCGACTCTATCCGCGTCGGACAGCATGAGAATCACGCTGCACGGGCGAGGGGCGCACGGCTCCATGCCCCAGGCGTCGGTCGACCCGGTAGTCCTCGCTGCTATGATCGTCGTCCGCCTCCAGACGGTCGTTGCCCGCGAGACCAGCCCCGGCGAGCGGGTCGTCGTCACCGTCGGGAGCATCCAAGCGGGGACCAAGAGCAACGTCATCCCCGACCACGCTGTGATCGAACTGAACGTCCGCACCTACAGCGAGCAGACAAGGACCTCGGTCCTCGACGCCATTCGAAGGATCGTGGATGCCGAATGCCAGGCGTCGGGATGCCCCAAACCGGCGGACTACGAGCTGTTCGACCGGTTCCCCCTCACGGACAACGACCCCGACACGACTGCCAAGGTTGCCGCCGCGTTCGCATCGTACTTCGGTGAGCGATCCCGGCCGCTGCCGATGCAAACCGCCAGCGAGGACTTCAGCGACATCCCGAACGCCTTCGGCGTGCCATACTGCTATTGGGGGATCGGCGGCATCGACCCCGACACCTACCGCAAGGCCGAACTGCAGGGTCGCGTGGCCCAAGATATCCCCGTCAACCACTCCCCCTACTTCGCCCCGGTTATCCAACCCACCCTCGACACCGGGATCGAGGCCATGGTCGTCGCCGCCTTGGCATCGCTCGGCAAGCCCGATTCCGTCGACGCCCCTCAGGGGCAGACTTGAGCACAGGTTCAACCCTCCAGCTGGCACTCGACCTCTCGGGTACCTTCGTGTTCGGGCTGAACGGCGCGCTCACGGCCATGGAAGCCGAGAACCTCGATATCGTTGGCGTCATGGTCTTGGCGGTGATCACCGCTCTCGGCGGTGGGATCATCCGCGACATACTCATCGGCTCACTGCCGCCCGCCGCGTTCCGGGACTGGCGTTACCTCGCCGTCGGCGGCGGGGCCGGCATCGCCGCCTTCCTCGCCCGCCGCTTCTGGGTGCGCGTGTGGCGGTCGATAACCGTGTTAGATGCCGCCGGCCTCGCGCTGTTCTGCGTAACGGGCACAACCACCGCGTTCGCAGCTCACCTCGGGCCGTTCCAGTCGGTCGTCTTGGGGACCGTCACCGGCGTTGGAGGGGGCACCATTCGCGATATGGTGATCCGGAAGGTACCGACGGTGCTCTCCAGTGGTCTGTATGCCATTCCCGCCGCATGCGGCGCCACGCTCACCGCTCTGGCGCTCGAATTTCATTTCTACGGCGGCGCCATTGCCGTAGTGGCCGCAGCGACCTGCTTCACGATCCGCATGCTCGGGGTACATTTCAACCTGAACGTCCCCGCCTCGCGCCCGGAAGTCCCACCGAAACCACGCTCGACATCGGAGGAGGACTCTTGACTCGCCTCCAGTGTCCGGGCGCGGCCATCAGCTGCGGTGACTATTTCCCGCTTCCGACAGGCGCTCAATAGATTTCATTCAATGCATCCAGTCAGAGCGGCCGAACCAACTCGGCATCGATGTCTATCAGGATGTCACCGCGCACCTTCTTGCCTCCGGCCTCCTTCTCTAACTCGTGGTCGAGTCCGAAGTCCATGCGGGTGATCGAGCCGCGTGCTTGGAAAGCTAATCGGGCATTCCCGTATGAGTCGGCGACAGCGCCCCCGAAACTCACCACGAGATCTACCGGCCGGGTCGTATCCCGGATAGTCAGGTCACCACTAAGCAGCCATTTGCCATTGGGCTCCTCAGCCAGTCTCGAACTCCGATAGGCAATCGTGGGATACCTCTCCACATCGAGATAGTGCGCAGAGCGCAGGTCATCGTCCCGAAGCGACATGAGCGTGCTGATACTGGTCGCTGCGATCTGCACGTCGACCATAGACTCAGTGGGCTCTTGGGCGATTATTGCCGTACCGGTTACTGACTCGAAGCGACCTCTCACCCGGCCCACGATCAGATGTTGGGCCCGGAAGGTGACGAAGGTGTGAATCGGGTCGATTTCGTAGGTACCGGGAGCAGGGAGGAGGACGTGATTGACGACCCGATCGAGTGGGTCTCGGGAAGAGTCAGACAACGGATTACGACCAGATGTATTCTTCGGAAATGGCGCCGTCGCGCCATTTGGCAACGGTCACCATGCGGGCGCCGTTCTCGAATTCTCCAATCACGCAGGTCCAATCTCCAGAGCCGAACTTGATCGGATGCGAGGTGATCTGCGGTGGCGTACCGCCCCCGGTCTGATCGACGTACGCCTTCATGGCCGCGATGTGTTCCTCGATGCCATGGGTCGCTGGCTGACCTTGCCAGTCAACCAGGACATCGTCGGTGTGATGGTCAGCGAAGACGCCGGTCCAATCGGCGCCATTCCACCCGGTAAAGTCGAGATCATCCATTCCTTGAAGGTTGCGTTCAACAGCATCATCGGTCGGCATATTCAAATCTCCTGACAGATCGAGGGTGCCCTGCGACCCAGCATGATGCTACACCATGCCTCGTGAGACTGTCGGCGGATTGGCCCCCAGGCCAGCGACACGGAGAGTGAGCTGATAGATGCAATCACCAGTCTCGCCTTCCATAATTGAGTGAGCGAGTGGATCCTGCGACACCGCCAATCAGCGCTTCCGACCCGTCCCCGTCCACACCACCGCGGCGCATGGCTGGAGGCCGGCCATCGCATGAGGCAAGAGGACTCGCGTTCAACTCAGGGTTGACCCAGCGCAGCCGCTCTCCGCTTCTACCTCGCCTTCACATTTCGTCGTCGTGGCCTCGCCGACTGAGGTCCAGTGTTGACCGAAGCAAACATTCGTGCTGGGTTGAAGTTCGCTGCCGATCGTGAGCACCGACTCTCAATGCCTGCGAGAAGCTCTTACTAGATCAGAACATCTCGCGAAAGTACCTCCCGTATTGCCCAGCATCTAAGGCGGGTTCCTCGATCGCCTCACCGCCGAAGATCCTCTGGCGGATACGAAGTTGGAACGCCCACGTATAGGTACTTGGCATTGTCCCCTCTAAG
>DAHYHI010000066.1:0-6307 GCA_027391075.1 Acidimicrobiaceae bacterium
CGGTTCGCCGTCGGAGAGGCCGAAATCGAAGTTGAACTCGCTGCCATAGCTGGATGCCCAGTTGAAGCTCCAGCCCATTCGCTGCCGGTAGTCGAGCAGATTGTCGATTGGGGCGCGCGAAACGCAGATCATCGTCACATCGCATGCCTTAAGGTGGAGTAGGACACCGTCGAAACTGTCAGCGGTCGACGAGCATGACGGGCATCCGGCCTTGTAATCAGGGCCGAACATGAAGTGGTAGACCACCAGTTGCGAGCTTCCGTCAAACAGCTCGGCGAGCGTCCGTGGGCCATCTGCGGTCTGCAGCCGGTATTCTTTTTCGACTGGCACCCACGGAAGTTCCCGACGCTGTCGGGCGAGGGTATCGCCGACCCGCGTGTGTTCCTTCTCCCGATCGAGCAGCTCAGCCCTTGCCGCAAGCCACTCCTCACGGGATCCGATCCTGTGGCTGGTCATCGTGCTGATTCCCTTCTGTGGTTTGCATTTCGAGTCACCAGCTAGAGCTGGGCATTCCGATCAAGGGTTACCGGATTGCTCCGATACGGCCCCTTGGCACTCCTCACGATCGTGAGCCGGCAGCGCCGGCCAAACGGGTGTTCGCCATGCCGTGTATGTTCGTCCAGGTCCGGAGGAGAACAACCGACCTGCGAGCCGGTCGTCAGATTTCGGCTCACCGGTCACGCGCTCGTCGTTCTCTCATTTGACTGGCATATGACGGGTGGCGGACAGAAGCCCTGGAATCGACGCTGGGGCTGCGAGGATGGCAAACCCGAGCCCTATAAGGGCGAGCGCGAGCGGGACGTCGATAGTGACCTTGGCGGGCAGCAGTTTCTGGCCGAGCACGACGACGGTAATGGCCGCCATCCAAGGGACGTTCATGATGCCTAGCCCGACCAGCATGGCCATCAATCCGACGCTCGACCCCACGCAGTTCAGGCCGAAGACGAATCCGGAGCCCGTGCCGTCACGGCATTTCAGGCGAAAGTAGCCCTTGATCGGCGTCAGTTCGTAGACACCTGCAGCCAGCACCACAACGCCAGCGGCGACAGTCCCATGGGGTCGGTACAACCAGTACACCGCGGCGCCCACCGCCGTCCACACAGCGAGATAGGAGACGGCGAACAGGGCTGCCGCGGTTACTCCGGCGGAGTGGGTTCGTCGCAGCAGCGCTGGGACCGCTCCCGGCAGCATCATGGCCACCATCATCGACGTCCACGATTGGGCGAACGACTCGAACGAGCCGAGCGTCGTAGCAGCGCCCATGTCCATACCTGGCATCTGTTGGACGGCTATCACCCAGCACATGGCCGCGACTCCGAGAGTCGTCATCAAGGCGACGGCCGTCCTAGCCACGTCGCGCCCGAGTGTTGCAGCCGGTCGCTGGAAGTGGAAGCAGGTCATAGACATCACTGCGATGTCCTTTTCGAGGGGACGACGTGCTTGGAGAACTCGGGCGTTCAACGCCGTGCCGACGGCGGTCGCAGATCGTCGGAGCGTCCCGCTTCGAGTCGTGACCATTGGGCGGTGGGGCGTCCGCCAGGCCACCCAGACAGGCGGGGCCAGGCCGGATGGCCGCCATCAGTGCGCAATAGATGACCTTGTCGCGGCCACCCAGGTGGCGAGTCCTCCCAGCTCTCCTGGCGTCCGTAGGCGGTGAGGTCCATCAACGCATAGCTGTAGTCCAATGCCTCCACGCCGCGGCCGGTGGTCCAGTAGGTCTCGAACACGCGGTTCGAGTGGCGTAGGTAGCACACGAGGTGGAACAGGCCGATCCGGCGCCCGACGAGGAGGTGGTCGAGAGACGCCTCGGCGGAGTACCACGGCATGTGCCAGCCCATGAACTGGCGGTAGCGGACGCTTTCGTCAAAGGGGCCCTGGCAGAAGACGGCGTAGGTGATGTCGCGTGAGTGCAGGTAGGACAGCTCCCCGACCTGGGTGGTAGCCCACGTGCAACCCTCGCACTGCTCGGCCGCGCCTTGGCCGGTGTGCCACATGAAGTAGTAGGCGATGAGCTGTCGGCGTCCTTCGAAGGCGTCGAGCAGGCTGAGCGGCCCGTCCTCCCCGGTGAGTTCGAGGCTGGCATCCACCTCGACCATCGGGAGGCGCCGTCTGGCAGCGGCGATGGAGTCTCCTTCTCGGGTGTGCGCCTTCTCCCGCACCCTCAACTGGTCCAGTTCGGCGTGGAAGACGGCGCGGTCGACAATGGCGGGCAAGATCGCCTCGTCGGTGGCCTTGCCCCGCGAATCGCCTAGGTCCGTCGCGTCATCGTTCATGGCTCTGTTCTCCTCTTGTCATGCTCATCGCCTCCCTTGTTCTTTGCCTCTGCGTGTGCCGCTTCGGCCAGTCGTTTGATCGTCTTCAGCCTCTGGTCCCACTGCGCGGCGAGGTCAGTCATGGCTCGAGCGGCCTGATCGAGGCGGTCGGCTTCCACCTGGTAGAGAACCTCCCGACCCTGCTTGTGCCGGCTGACGAGCCCGGCGCCCTCGAGGACCACCAGGTGTTTGGAGACCGCCTGGCGAGAGAACGCCACCTGACCGGCCAGCCAGGTAGCGCTGACCTCGCCCGTGGTGACAAGGAGGTCGAGGACCCGGCGACGAGAGGGGTCGCCGATCGCTGACCACAGTTCGTCATCAGCCTGGATCGTCATCGGACTGGTCCTAGGCGAGCACGCTGGCGAGGCGGTCCAGGAACTCGCCCCATCCACCCTGGTGCTCGGCGGCGTAACGCTGCTTCTCTGCCTCGGACCAGGCGCGCTGGTCGTGGCCGCTTTCGACCACTCGGACACGGGTCCGCTCGTCGCCTTCGGGGATCAGGGTGAACTCGACGAGCATGGAGTTGCCGGCCACGGGCTCCTCGCCAGGGGGATGGTTCCAGCGGAACGAGAATCGGTTTGGCGGGTCGACCGCCTCCACGACGACCTGGCCGCCCTGGTCACCGAATCCCAGGTAGCCCTGCGCGCCGGGTTCGACGACGAGGTCGACCCGGTCGGCAAACCACTGGCTCATCTGGTCGGGCTCGGTGATGGTGCGCCAAACCACCTCCACAGGTGCTTCGATGACCACCTCCCGCTCAATCGCTAGGCCTGGCATCACTAGTTGGTCCCTTCCAACGTTCGGCGGCGGCTCTCGGCACTACCTCAGTTCTTCCGCCACTTAACCCCGTAATCCTTCGCATCGAACTGCAACCTACGGTAGCACATCGCGCTGCCATGTGCAACCAACGCTTGCAGATGTCTCACCTGTCACAGCCGGGCCATTGATGCTGGGCCGCCGTGGCCGAGAGTCACTTTGGGCGCGACCCCGCGAAGCCGCCGGCGACGCTGGCCGTTCCGAGGCGAGGCCGGCGAGCCAGTCACGGCCAGCGTCCGTTCCAGTACGCTATGGCGCCCTCAAGTCGTTGCGCTCAGCAGTGGGCAGCGTCCGCGTGCCAGTTTTGGCAACGCTCGTAGGGAACCCGGCGGCCGCAAGCATCCGAAGCCGACGTCGCGCCCAACCCCTATGGGCGCGACAGGGGGGCCAGACCGGGCCACCGTCGATCACCGCACGGGGGTCCGCCTCGCGGGGAACGAACGGGGCAGCAAGGAGCCGGTCGCCGTCGTTGTGGACCCACTCCTTATCCAGTTGACGCTTGATCAAGAGGGTGGTTGAATAGCGGTCATGACGGTCACCGCTGGGGACGAACGGCTCAACGCAACGTTCGCCGCGCTGGCCGATCCCACCCGACGCGACATCGTGTCCAGGCTCAGCAAGGGTGAAGCGACGGTCAAGGAGCTGGCGGCGCCTTATGCCATGAGCCTTCAAGCGGTATCCCAGCACATCGCAGTCCTCGAGCGTTGTGGCCTGGTCAGCCGCGGCCGGCACCGCCAGACCCGCCCGTGCCGATTGGAACCCCAGGCGCTCCAGGCCGTGGAGTCCTGGATCGAGGAGAGCCGTCGGACATGGGTGCAGCGGATGGACCGGCTCGACACGCATCTCTCTCGGATTCAAGCCCGCCAGCCGTGAACGTCGACGAGCTGGTCTATCGGCGGGTCCTCCACGCGGCGCGATCCCTGGTGTGGCAGTGCCTGACCGAGCCCGCAGAACTCACCCAGTTTTGGGGTCCGCGCGCCATGACCACCCCACTGGAGGGCATCGTCGTCGAGCTCCGCGTCGGGGGACGGTTCGAGACCCGGATGGTCGGCGACGGCGGCAGCCACCAATTGGTCGCCACCTTCACCGAGGTCGTTACGCCTGAACGGCTCGCCTGGATGGAACCGGCCAGCGGCATGCACACGACTGTCTCCCTTACCGACCTCGGTGACGGCACCACCGAGGTCGTCATTCACCAGCGCCACGTCCCCGAGCCGATTCGCTCGGCCGAAGCGCGCGCCGGTTTCCTCACCTCTCTCGACAAGCTCGAGGAGCACCTCGCCCGCCTCACCCGACAGGAGAGAACCGTGACTGACCTGCAAGCCCTAGTGGCACCTACCTACGACGGCCTCGCCGACCTGCTCGCCGACGCGCCCGGCCACACGTGGGATGCCCCATCGCTATGCGAGCGGTGGCAGGTCCGCCACGTCATCGCCCACATGACGATGCCGGCACGACTGACTCCAGAGCAGTTCGCCGCCGAGATGGCGGCAGCTGGCGGAGACTTCACCGTGCTCTCCGATGCCGTGGCCGAGCGTGACGCCATCCTCCCCCTCGCTGACCATCTGACGGCATTGCGTTCCCCGCTGCTGCATGCCTGGCAGCCGCCGGGCAGTGGCCCGGCCGGTGCGCTCAGCCACGCCGTCATCCACTCCCTCGACGTGACCGTCGCGCTCGGGCGTCCGCCGGTCGCTTCGCAGCAGGGCGTGGTCTCTGTCCTCGACCAGCTCACCGGCGCTAATGGCGCTTTGTTCGGTCTCGACCTGACCGGTACCCGCCTCGAGGCCGCCGACACCGACTGGAGCTGGGGCACCGGCACGACCGTACGAGCCGACAGCGACCTCCTCGTCGCGCTCCTGAGCGGCCGCACCCTGCCTGACGGTCGGACCCTCCAACGGTCCGATCGCTGACACCCGATGTGGACTCGAAAGGCTCAAACCCTTTTGACCTCCGACCCTTGAGAAGCGGTTCCACTGTGCCAGTGGCGGTCCGCTTCTGCGACCCGGGCGACGGTCGCTCGCTTCACCCCCATGTGGCCGTAGGCCGTTCGTCAGCTGACGTGCGGCACGGTCAAGAGGTCTTCGAGTTCGTAGATCATGCTTTTCACGGCGGCGTTCTCGGCGAGCTTGGCGACGTCGGCGGCGGTGGCATGGCCTTGGGGGGACTGGAAAGCAGCATGGAGAGAGGCGAGGTCGTCGAAGTCGAGTTCGGCCACCAGGTAGTGGGGGTCGTCGCCGCGGATCGGGGCGATGTTCCGGCTGAGGGTGTAGCGGCGCAGGCCGGGGATCTTGAGGGCCAGGGGGATGTGGACTTCCCGGTAGTGCCGCTCGAAGCTGGCGGGGTTTTCGGGTCGGCTCCACAGCACGAGGAACCGGGCGGCCGTGGCCATCAGACTGCCGCCCGCTCGTAGCGGTTGAGCACGGCGGGCCCGGCGGCTTCGGTGGAGACCAGGAGCAGTTGGGCGGGCGCTGTCTGGCTGTCGAAGAGTTTGGTTCCGTGACCGACCAGTTCGGGAAACACGAGGATCCTGTACTCGTCGACCAGGTTCTGTGCAGCGAGGACGTGCACCACGCTGGCGCTGCCAGCGACGATCACGTCGTGCTCGGTGGTCTGCTTTGCGACCTGTGGGTGCCGAATACTCGATTGCACCCGTGACCAGGGCAGATGGCCTTGCTCGCGAATCGCACCACGTTTACCGGTCTAAGGGTTCTCCATCTAAGCGGAGCGACCACAGCAGGTTTTGGTCACTCCACGGCAGCGGACGCCACATGTTGGGTCCAGTGGTGCCAACTCCGCTCAAGTGGAGAACCCTTACCGGTCTTACTCCTACCACCGGTAGTACCGAGCCTGAGGACCACCTACCGCTGGTGCGAGAGCCGTCCTGACCGAGAGCATTTGTGCAGCTCACGACCCGTTCCGGGTTTCCGGCACGCACAGGCTCGTCGCCGCATAGCCGCGCTCCCACAGCAGCTCCGTCATCGCTCCCGTCAGCCGATCCCGTGAGCTCACGGGACGAGTTTAACAACTAGTATGTACATAACGCCATCCTGGGAGAACGAGCCGGAAGCGAGGACCAGGAGAGCCCTCATCCGGCGGCTGCTCGTCGTCGTGGGGGGGGACTCGTTCGAGCTGATGCTTGGGTAGTGGTCTGCAGCGGGATGGACTGCCGGGAAACGCGA
>DAHYHI010000087.1:0-67286 GCA_027391075.1 Acidimicrobiaceae bacterium
CAAGTTCCGCGACTCCGTTTGCCCGGCGGCGAGTGGCCGGCGGGCAGCGGCACCCGTCACGTCCCGCTCGACAACGGCGACCGTCCGATCGTCGAGATTGACCTCCCGGCCATGGCGGCGATCTACCACGGCGCATGGCGCTCCCCGGACTCCACAGACCGCCCAGTCGTCTTCGGCTTCACCCTAACCTCCGGGCGGGCCACCGTCGACACCTACAGGGCACTCACCGCCACCGGCCATCTTGGACCCGAGAGCCCTAGAACGCCTTCTTCGGCGCCTGCTACGCGGTCGTACGCGACCGCGCTGGCAACGACGTCGACCTCATGAGCCCCATCCACCAGCACCGGCGCTTCACTCCCACGACCTGACCGTCCACACCAAGAGGACTTCCCTCTTGCGAGGTCCCGGCTTGGTCGTTCTCTGGTAGGGAGGGGTGCCGGCTCGAGACTTCGCTCGACGCGAACCGTCCTACGCGGCGAGCCGTCACCGGTCGAGGTCTGAAGGTGTGAGGTCGAGTGGCGCCACCGGGAGGCGGGCCGCGTTGCTGGCTTCTACGGCTCTCCAGCATTGAGATGCACTGATGGTAGGCCGGACTATCTGCAGGCGTGCCCCCTGTCAACCTCCCGCCATCGCTCCTACCAAGAAGAGCGCTTCGCGGCCCTCTGAGACCGCCGCAGGCAAGAGAGCGTCAACTGGCTCGTGGGTGAGGTCCAAGTCGCAGGCGTAGAAGCGGATGAAGGGCCTGCGCTCCCCGCTGCGACGATCACGAAAACTACCGCGCAGCACCGGGTAACGCTCCTCCAACGCGTCACATGCCCGTCCGAGCGTGACCGGCGCGCTGACGTCGAGCTCGACAACTCGCCCGCAGGACGCCAACATCTGCAAGTGGTACGGAAGCGCAATTCGGATCACGGCAAGGTCTGAACCTCCACCGACAACACGCGCGGTAGATCCCTGACGATCGGGCTCCACGAATCCCCGCCGTCGGATGAAGCGTACACTTGGCCTCCCGTAGTGCCGAAATACACACCACAAGGATCCATCGCGTCCACCGCCATAGCCGAACGCAGCACGTTGACATAACAGTCCGACTGAGGCAGGCCACGCGTCAGCGGCTCCCATTCCCCGCCACCGCAGCGCGTCCGGTAGACGCGAAGCCTGGCGCCCGGCGGGTAATGCTCTGAGTCGCTGGCTATCGGCACCACGTACACGGTGTCGGGCTCGTGGCTGTGCACCGCGAGCGCGAAACCGAAGTCGGTGGGGAGATCGCCGCTAATCTCTCTCCACGAACCGCCGGCGTCGTCGCTTCGCATGACATCCCAGTGTTTCTGCATGAAAAGGGTGTCGGGCTTCGCAGGGTGCCTGGCGATGCGATGCACGCAATGTCCTACCTCGGCGTCCTCGTCGGGGATGCCTCCCGAGCGAAGACCGCGGTTGGCCGCAAGCCATGTCGCTCCGGCGTCGGCAGAACGGAAAACACCCGCCGCCGAGATGGCCACGTGCAGGTTTTGCGGATTCGAAGGGTCGATCAGGATCGTATGGACGCACATTCCGCCCGCTCCCGGTTGCCATGAGGAGCCCGACGGGTGGCTCCGCAAACCGGCGACCTCCTCCCAGGTCTCGCCAGAGTCGGTCGACTTGAACAGCGCTGCGTCTTCGACACCCGCGAAGACAGTGCCTGGATCGGTGTCCGAGGGCCTGAGCTGCCAGACACGCCGGAACTTCCAGGGTTGCAGCGTCCCATCGAAGTCCTGGTGGGAGCCACCCCCGTCGGCGTAGCGAAAGTCGTTGCCAGCCGGTCTCCACGATCTTCCACCGTCATCGGAGAGTTGTATTACCTGGCCGAACCATCCGAGGCTTTGCGAGGCGAAGAGCCTCGCCGGCTCGGCGGGCGAAGCGACCACGTGGTAGACCTCCCAACCGCCAAAGAGCGGACCGGTCACCTCCCAGGTCTTACGCCGCCCGTCTGCGCTCAGTACAAAGGCGCCCTTCTGGGTGCCCACCAAGACTTGCACGCCAGTCATCAAACCTCCCTAACCTGAGCAGACTGGTCGAGACGGCTATGCGGTCGCCGGGTTGAAGTTGAACATCCAGCGGACACCGAAACGATCGAGGCAGGTTCCCCAGGTAGCACCCCAGAACATCTCGGCCAGCGGAGCCCCTTCGGTCGAGCCTTCTGACAGGGCGTCGTAAAGCCGCCTCGTCTCTTCAAGGGTGTCGGGTTCCAAGTTGATCGTTGTGTTGTTGCCGATCCGTAGCTCGTGGCCCAACGACTCGAGCATGTCGGTTGCCATGATCACATGTCCGTCGAGGATCGGGAGCTCGACGTGCATCACCATCTGCCTCTCCTCCTCGGACAGCGAGGGGCCGCCCGCGTCGAATGCGACCTCGCCCATCCTTTGGACCTCTCCGATGTATTCGGTGCCGAAGACTCGACGGTAGAACTCGAAGGCCTCCTCTGCGTTACCTTTGAAATTCAGATAGGTGCTTACCCTAGCCATTGCTCTCCTCCCCTCTTAGCCCTGAGTCTACTCGCCAGGGCGCACGCGACAAAAGGGTTGCGCCTGATCAGGCCGCTTCTAGAGCAAAGTCCGGTGGCGCAATGTGACTGCGGTTGGCACGCACGAGCACCAAGGCAGCTAGCGCTCCGACGCCAAGCAGGACGGCACTGACACTGAACGCCACGCCGTAGCCGTGGACGACGGCCGTGGCCGTGGCCGCCGGGGTAGTTGCGTGGGACCGCAGGAAGCCGGCCGTCGCCGTAGCTGCGACAGTGTTCAGCAGTGCCGTACCTAGTGAACCTCCGACCTGCTGGGTCGTGTTGACCAGCGCACTCGCCACCCCGGCGTCGCTTTCGTCGACGCCGATAAGTGCCGTGCTGCTCAGAGGGACGAACACGAGGCCCATGCCGAGGCTTATGACAAGGACCGGCGGAAGGACGTCGGCCACGTAGCCCGAGTGGACACCCACACGGGTGAACAAGATCAGCCCGGCGGTCGCCATCAACATTCCAGTGACCATCAAAGCTCTCGGCCCGACACGAGGTAGAAGTTGGGCCGCGACTGTGGCGCTGATGACGATACCCAAGGAGAAAGGCAGGAATGCAAAACCCGTCTTGAGCGCCGAGTACTGAAGCGTCCCCTGAAGATAGTAGGTGAGGAACAGAAACATTCCGAACAGTGCGAGCCCGGCCAGTAGCGACGTCAGGTACGATCCTCCACGGTTACGATCGAGAACGACTCGCAGGGGCAGCAGGGGACGTTGCGAGCGCATCTCCACGACCACGAATGACCCGAGCAGAAGGGCGGCCCCTGCGAGAAGTAGCAGAGTGCCCGCCGACAGCCATCCTGTTGTCTCCGCCTGGGTGAAGGCGTAGACCAGTGCTACGAGCCCGAGAGTGGAAGTCACCGCACCAGGAAGGTCGTAGTGCCCTCGGCTCCTCTCGGTGCTGCTATCACGCACGACGTAGAGTGCTGCTGTGGCGGCGACGGCGGCGACGGGCACGTTGACGAGGAGGCACCATCTCCACGAGGCGTACTCGGTGAGCACTCCCCCGGCGATCAGCCCGATGGCGGCGCCTCCCCCAGAGATGGCACCGTACACTCCGAACGCCCTGGCCCTCTCTCGTGCCTCGGTGAAGGTCACGGATATCAGCGAGAGCGCAGCCGGAGCCATCAGTGCTGCGAAAGCCCCTTGGAGCGCCCGTGCGGCGAAGAGCGCTGCGGAGTCAGGGGCAAAGCCGCCGAGGGCGGAAGCAGCCGCGAACCCGACCAGTCCGACGATGAACACCCGTTTACGGCCCAGGTAGTCCGCGACACGACCACCTAGAAGCAGGAGGCCGCCGAAGCTCAGGGTGTAGGCCGTAACCACCCATTGGCGGTTCGCAGTGGAGATATGCAGCGCATGCTGAGCGGAAGGCAAGGCTATGTTGACGATAGAGGCGTCGAGAACGATCATCAGTTGTGAGACAGCGATGATGGCCAAAGCCAGCCACCGTCTCGGGTCCTGCGCCGAATCGTCACGGGTCGCGTCGAGGCGCGTCGATAAAGTCATTCGATAACTCCAGGTGTCATATCGTTGGTGGTAGCGCCGCGGTTTGCGGCGAGCGGTCTACGCCTCGGCGGTCGAGGCGCGCAGGGTTGGAAGCAGGACGTCATCGACGATGTGGGCTAGGAAGGCATCGTCGGTTGGTTGGTCGCTCAGGATTACCCGCATGAGTAGCATCGCCGGTGCTATCTCGGTGAACACACCCGGGCTGGCGTTGGGAGGGATCTCTTGTCTTGCGATGGCCCGGCCGAGCAATGCTCCGGCGGCCGCCGCCTTGTCCTCGCCGAACTGCTCCCGAAGAAGCGATGCCAGCTCTGGGTCACCGCGGGCTGCCATTATCAAACCGACTAGCAAGGGCCCGTCCTTGCCAGTGAGGATGTCGCGTTGATCGCGAAGCCACGCCAGGAGATCTCCCCGGAGGCTTCCGGTGTTAGCATTGCCTCCGGGGATGGTGCAAGAACGGCTCCTGAGAGCCTCGACGACGAGCTCGGCCTTCCCCGGCCAGCGCCGATACAGGGTTGCCTTGCTTGCATGCGCCCGGGCTGCGAGGGAATCCATGCTCATGCGCTCGTAGCCGACCTCGCCAATCAGGGCAAGGGCGACGTCGAGTATCTCGCGCTCGCGCTCTGCTCCCCTAGCCGACGAGGCTGTTGCTTGCTGCATGCCGCCACAGTACTGTACGGTTTCGTTCTACCGGCAGGAATTATTGGGGCAGAAGACTCTGACTTCGATGGCCCGGACTGCGAGCGTTGCCAGCGAGTTGGACACCGGGGACCCGGGGAACATGAGCATTTTCTCACCGGGGCGTCATCGAGGCGTCACCTACAGCGCCGACAGTGTCTGTATATCCCATTACGAGCACGAGGATGCGTGCAGACACAGCAAGAGAGGTCACTGTGACAGAAACTTCGGACGTCCCCGCCAGCTTCGACGCAGCACTGTCGAACGTTGGGCGGCGGGCTTTGGTGACCGGGGCTGCGGGCTTCATCGGAAGCCACGTCTGTCGCACCTTGTTGCGCGGCGGTTGGACGGTGACAGGGATAGACGGCTTCACGGACAGCTACGACCCGGTGGAAAAGCTGATGCGAGCGGCATCCCTCGCACGTCTCGCTGGAATGAAGTTAGCTGTTGGGAACCTTGCCGACATGGAGTTGGATACCCACCTAGATGGCGTCGAGGTCGTATTCCACCTTGCCGGGAGAGCAGGGGTGCGGGCTAGTTTCTCATCGGAGGCGCTCTACATGCGAGACAATGTGGTCGCCACCGAGCGGCTACTGAGGGCCGCTCGCAGGGGCGGGGTCCGTCGTCTCATATACGCTTCTTCGTCGTCGGTTTACGGCGACGGCGAGGTGCCTTTTCACGAGGACGCTCCCCTGTCGCCAATCTCGCCCTACGGCAAGAGCAAACTCGAAGCGGAGCGAGTGTGCCTAGATACGGGCGGGCGAGACCTCGAGACCACGGCCCTGCGTTATTTCACCGTGTTCGGCCCTGGCCAGCGACCAGATATGGGCCTGAGACTGTTCGCCGAGGCTGCCCTGACAGGCGGACGGATCACATTGCTCGGGGACGGAACCCAGCGTCGTGACTTCACCTACGTCACCGACGTCGTCAGCGCGACGGTCGCCGCAGCAGACAGTCCTGTCTCAGGGTTGGCGATCAACGTGGGGGGTGGATGCGCGGTTAGCATCGCAGAGGTACTGGACCTACTGGCACGCTTGACCGGTAGCCGATTACAGGTCGACCGCCAGCCCTTCGCCCGTGGCGACGTCAAGACGACCTCGGCCGATCTGGGCCGCGCCCAGCGGCTGCTCGGATTCACACCCCTCGTCCCGTTCGAAGTTGGCTACGAAAGGGAAGTTGCGTGGCTACGGGAACGTCTCGACCAAAAGGTGGGGGTGCCGGTATGAAGACGCCGGGATCCTTACAGCGTGTGCTGTTGTACTCTCACGATACTTACGGCCTCGGGCACCTCCGGAGAAATCTTTCGATAGCACGGGAACTTCTGAACTTGGCCAAACCCCCACTGGTCGTTCTCGCCTCGGGTTCGCCGGCCATATCTAGGGTCCCACTTCCAAACGGACTGGCCACAGCGATGCTGCCACCAGTAACGAAGACACCCCAAGGCGACTACCGCTCCCTCGAGAGCCCGCTCGACATTTCCCTCGTCCGGCGCGCGCGTTCAGCCGTACTAGTCGACGTAGTGGCGCGCTGGAAGCCAGATGTCCTGCTAGTAGATCATTCCCCCCACGGGATGAAGGGGGAGCTCATTCCGGTCTTCGACTACATAAGAAGTACCGGGCTCGCCACGAGACTGGTTCTCGGCCTGCGGGACATTCTCGATGAACCCAATAAGGTCATCGACTCTTGGACAGCCGAAGGTGTCTACTCGACCCTTGCGGGTATCTACGACTCGGTAATGGTTTACGGTCAACGCGACGTCTTCGACATCGGAGCGCTCTACAAGTTACCTATGGCGATAGCCGATCGCATGGAGTACTGCGGCTACGTTACGACTCCCCAGCCTGCGACGCCTCCACTACCGCCGTCTCTCACAGACGTCAAGCGGTTCGTACTTGCCATGGTCGGAGGGGGAGGTGACGGAGTTCAGGTGCTGATCGATACGGCGGTAGCAGCTTCGTTCGCCGGCATCGCATGCGTCTTGTGTACGGGTCCGCTCATGTCTCGCGCTGATCGTGAGCGCCTGGACCGCGCGACGGCACCGCTTGGTGATGTACACACGGTAGAACATCTGGCCGAACCAGCGGCTGTGGCAGCCAGGGCAGCTGCTGTGGTAACCCGCGGGGGCTACAACAGCCTCTGTGAGCTGATTGGCCTGGGCGTGCCCACAATCGTAGTCCCGCGACGAGCGCCGCGCTTAGAGCAGGTGCTGAGAGCTGAGGCCTTCGCCGAACGGGGCCTTGTGGAAGTGATAGACGACAGCACCGATCTTCGCTCGGCCCTACCGAGACTTCTGAGAAGCGCAACGCCGAACCGGAGTAGTTTCCGTCTAGACTTGAGAGGCGCGCCAAAAGCCGTCGCACACCTCAGCCGTCTTGTCAACTGCGAAGACGACACCTTGCTGGCAAGGATCCCGGCGTGACGAGAAGTGCCCGTGACGCCGAGCAGATGTCACTTCGAAACTCCACAGGAACCGCGACGGTCTGCTACCTTACAAAGCGCTTCCCTCGACTATCTGAGACGTTCATTCTCGACGAGATCCTAGGACTGGAGTCCGAAGGGGTTCCCTTGCGGCTTTTCGCAATAGCCCACCCGGCGGAGCGCCACGTCCAAACGAGGGTAGCTAACGTAGTGAGTCCGGTCAAATACCTCCGCCGCGGAACGGGACGGGCAGCCGTGCTCAGTGACAATACCCGCTTCGTGTTCGCCCACATCGCCCTCCTACTTCGCCACCCGTTGCGATGGCTTGCGGTCGTCGGACACGTGGTCATATCGCGGAGGCACCGCTCGACGCTACGCCACCTCCTCGAGGCGGGGCTCATGGCGAAAGAGATGGACCGCGTCGGTGCCACGCACATCCACGCAGCATTCGCTCACGGACCAGCGACCATCGCGCACTTCGTGTCCATGCTCACTGGACGGACGTTCTCCTTCGCTGCGCACGCCAAGGACCTATACCTTTCGAGCCCGGACATCCTCACTGTAAAGGCCTCTGCTGCCGAGTTCGTTCTTGTCTGCTCGCACAGCGCTTCCGACGAGTTGCGACGGATAGTCCACTCCCAGCAGCCCCCGGACTTCGAAGGTCGACGCCCTAACATCGTGTACGCGCCGCACGGCGTAGATACAACCCGTTTCCAGCCCGCAGGCAACGCGCTGCGCGACGAAGCATCCCGGCCGAGGCGCCTTCGAATCCTCGCCGTCGGGCGCCTCGTGCCCAAGAAGGGCTACTCGACTCTATTGGAGGCTCTAAGAATCCTTCGGGACCAGGGGGAGGACTTCGAGTGTCGGGTCGTGGGTGGTGGCGATCTACGAGACTGCCTTGTAGCGCAAGCGTCTGTCTTGGAGCTGAGTTCCCACGTGAGCTTCATGGGTTCCCTCACCCAAGACCAGATCATCGCGGAGTACCACCAAGCCGACGTTTTCGTGCAAGCAAGCGTGATCACCTCTGACGGTGATCGCGACGGCATACCGAACGTCGTCCTCGAAGCCATGGCCAGCGGACTTGCCGTGGTGGCGTCCTCGGTAGCAGGCATACCCGAGGTGATCGACCACCGAACGACAGGGCTACTAGTGCCTCCAGCAGACCCCGCTGCACTCGCCGAGGCGATAAGAGAACTAGCCGCCGATCCCGAAACCCGAGCCCGGCTCTCCTCGGCAGCTCGACGCTACGTGGCGGCGCACTTGGCGAAGCAGAGCTGCATTGCCCCCATCGCCGAAATCCTACGCCCCAGCCTTTACGCCGGAGGATCTCGACTAGCTTCCGCTCACCCCGCACCGTCAGGATCAAAAGCGTGACCAGTCGGAACTCCACCGGGCTCGAGGTGGCTTACGTACTTCCCGATCCAGGTATTCCAGTCGGTGGCACCAAGGGTGCCTCGGTGCATGTCGAGTCACTTTGTGCTGCCCTATCTCGTCGAGGGGTCGACGTCACGCTCTACGCAGCTCGAGTGTCAGGGCCGATGACGTCGCGCGGGTCTGACACCGTGCGAGTTATACCGATAGACGTCGGGCCCGTATCGTCGGGGGATAACGCGGACACGTCTCGCATCGAAGCCGTCGAGAAGTTCTTCGACAACGTAGAACGGCACATGTCAGTGCGAAAACCGAGCTGTATCGTCGAGCGGCTGAGCCTGTTTGCCGGCCGTGGAGCTACGCTTGCCAAGTCTCTTGGGGTCGCACGCATCGTCGAGGTCAATGCCCCGGTAGCCGAGGAACGCAAACGCCATTTCGGGCTGCGCTTCGAAGAGGAGGCACGCGAAGCAGAGCACCGTGCGTTGAGCGACGCTCAGGTCGTCGCCGTGTCAGCACCGCTGGCAAGCTGGGCCATCCACATGGGCGCCTGTAGCGCCTCAGTAATCGCCAACGGAGCGGACGTCGACCGGCTCGACCCGAGCCGTCTTTCGGTTCTCGCTCCTACAACAAGGAGGCGGCTCGGCTTCTCTATGTCCCAGCCTGTTATCGGCTTCGCAGGAAGCTTCAAACCCTGGCATGGCCTTGATGTACTAATCGACGCAGTGTCACTCATCGCCGGATCGGTCCAGCTTGGCCTGCTGATAGTCGGCGACGGCCCCGAACGGGACAGGGTGACCGACTCACTGCGAGGGCTCCCACCCGGCGCGACTGTCGTCACTACCGGCGCCGTTGCGTTCTCTCGGGTCCCGGAGCATCTCGCAGCGATGGATATTGCCGCAGCTCCGTATGTGGCGACCGACTTGTTCTACTTCTCTCCTCTCAAGGTTGTAGAGGCGATGGCTGCTGGACGCACGGTCGTTGCTTCGGACTTCCCACCAATACGCCAACTCGTCGGCGAGACCGGCGTCTTGGTGGCACCTGGCTCCAGCGACTTGCTCGCACAAGCCTTGCATCGCCTCATCAGCGATACCGGCACGCGTCGGCTTCTTGGAGCATCTGCCAGGGCGCGCGCGGTGGAGCGCTGCAGCTGGTCGGCTGTAGCCGACGCGCTCATCGCCGAGATACTCGCAGCTTCGGGCGCTTCAAGCGACGCGTCGGCTCCGGATGCAATGCAGATGGGACGGTCGAAGGGAGCTGGCAAGTGAGCCGCCGCCTGGCGCTGACGTCGTGGGAACTGGACTTGACCAGCGTCAAGATACCCCTCTTAGCAGGGCTAGGGTTTTCGCTTGCCAGGGCAGTCCTGCAGTGGCTGGTACCAGTGCCACTCAAGGTTGTCTTCGACAATGTGCTTGGAGCTCATCCGCTGCCTCCTGAGCTGCGGTGGCTTCCAGGGGGTCGGCTACCGCTCCTTTACAGCCTGTGCGGGCTGATGGTCGTCATTGCGGCGCTCCTCGGTGCGTGCTCATACGCTGCCGCTGTGCTCCTCGCCGGAGCCGGACAACGTGTAGTGGTCGACTTGCGTTGCCGACTTTTCGCCCACCTCACTCGCCAGTCGCGTCACTTCTACACGGGCAGGCCGGTCGGCGACCTGCTAGCTCGCCTCGGCGGTGACGCTCAAGCGATGCAAAGCGCCGTGGTCAACGTATTGCCCGTCGTGGCGGAGAACACACTGACCGTCGCCGGCATGCTCGTCATCATGACGATTGTCGACTGGCAGTTCAGCCTTCTCGCGATTTGCGTCATTCCGGTGCTGGGAGTCCTCGTTCGTCATTATCTCTCCACGATCAGGAACGCTCAGCGGATCGCACGGAGAGCAGAGGGAGCATCAAGCGCTATCGCTCAACAAGTGGTGGTCGGCCTGGCGGTAGTGCAGGCAGCGGGAGCTGAGGACGACGAGGTCGAACGCTATAGGGCGAGTGCGCTGGAGGCGCTACAGGCAAGCAAGTTCGCTGTTGTCTTACAGTCACGTTTCACCCCGCTCGTAACATTCGTAATGACCACGTCTACAGCCGCCGTCGTCCTCATAGGAGGACGCGAAGTTGTCTCAGGGCGACTCACCCCGGGAGATCTTCTGCTTTTCAGTTCCTACTTCAGGAGTGTGTACACGCCCGTCCGTCAGCTGGCGAAGCTTGCTGGAACGATGGGGAGGGGCCAGGCCTCCGCCGAGCGGGTCTTGGAGATCCTACATACCCACGACGAAACGCCGGAAGCCAAGGTCCCGGTGCGGCCCTCGCAGCTACATGGCCGGCTCGAATTCGAGTCGATCTCTTTCTCCTACCCCGGCCGGACTGTCTTCCTTGACGGGATCAAGCTCACCGTCGATGCTGGATCACGCCACGCAATCGTAGGATCGACCGGGTCGGGGAAGAGCACGCTTCTACGACTAGCACTGCGCTTCGCTGATCCCGACGCCGGCCGGGTGCTCTTAGACGGCGAGGACCTTCGAGCGCTCGATGTCCGCTGGCTTCGACGTCAGATCTCCTTCGTACCTCAAGAGGCAGCACTTCTACGACCCACCGTTTGGGAGAACATAATCTACGGGTCGGACCTGACCAGTCGGAGTGAGGCGATCTCGACGGCTCGTGCCGCCGGCGTTCACGAAGTCATAGCGGGTCTGCGAGACGGGTACGACACTGCCGTTGGAGAGGCGGGCTCCGCCCTGTCGGGTGGGCAACGGCAGTGTATCGCTGTCGCCAGGGCCATGGCGAGGGGTGGCCGGCTGATCCTCCTGGACGAGCCGACGACGGGGATGGACGCAGCGACACATGCGGTAGTCGCAGAGGCCCTAGCCCGTCTGAGTGAGGGGCGGACCACTTTGATGGTCACACATCACCTCGCCTCGGTACGAGACGTCGACTCCATCACCGTAATGGACAGAGGAAGGATTGTCGAACATGGAACTCACGGCGACCTCGTCGAATCAAGCTCCGCCTACCACGCTCTGCTTGTCGCCTCAACAGGTGCCGCGCCCGGTGCCTGACTCGTCGGCAGCCGGCAGTGTCGCCCGCCCTACGGAGCGGAGGGTATGCGTCGTGGGTGCAGGTTATGTCGGCCTTACCGCAGCGGCATGCCTCGCACACCTGGGCCACAGCGTCACGTGCGTAGAGGCAAACCCGGGTCGCCTTGACGTCCTAAGAGGCGGAGGCATCCCGATCCACGAGCCCGGACTTGGTGAGCTCGTATCGGAACAAGTTGCCAACGGCAGGCTGCGTTGGGCAGCCGATGTCGCCTCCGGGCTGGGAGACGCTCAAATCGTGCTGCTGTGTGTAGGCACTCCGCCGGCGTCAAGCGGCCAGCCCGACTTGACCCAGCTTGCAGAAGCCGCCCGCCAAGTCGGCCGGGCCGCCACACAGAGCCTGGTCGTGGTAGTGAAGAGCACGGTTCCGCCGGGTTCGTGCGAGGCGATCGAGCTTATCTGTGCGGAAGAAGCCGAGTTGGGTGTAACTATCAGGGTCGCGTCGAGCCCCGAGTTCCTTCGCGAGTCGCGTGCCGTGGAGGACTTCCTAAGTCCCGACCGCGTCGTAGTCGGTGCGAGCGACCCTGAGGTCGTTGAACTAGTAGCGAGTCTCTACCCTCCAGCCAGCCCAGTCGTCAGATGCGACCGCAGGGGGGCCGAGCTCGTCAAGTACGCGGCAAACACGTTCCTCGCTATCAAGATTTCTTTCGCTAACGAGGTAGCGCAACTATGCGACGCGCTCGGCACGAACGCCCTTGACGTGCTCGACGGAGTCGGTGCAGACAACAGGATAGGCAGGCAGTTCCTAAATCCCGGCCCAGGCTACGGAGGTTCGTGCCTGCCCAAGGATGTGTCGGGATTCATAGCTTTGGGAAGGTCAGCGGGAACTCGAACCTCGCTCGCCTTGGCGGCTCAAGAACAAAACTTGCACTCCCGCATGAGGATCGCCGCTCGCCTTGGGGAAGCTCTCGGGACCTTGACCGGAAAGCGAATAGGCCTTCTGGGACTGGCCTTCAAGGAAGGCACTGACGACGTTCGCGATTCCCCGAGCGTGCAGATAGCCGAGGACCTCGTAGCTAGCGGTGCCACAGTGTCCGCATACGATCCACTAGCTCCTCGAACCTCGACACCTTCGGGAGTAAGACGTCTCATGTCGTCGTTCGAAGTTATCGATGGAGCCGACGCGGTTGTCATCGGAGTCGATTCCGAGGAGTACCGCAGCCTCGACCCAGTCAAGGTAGCCGAGGTGATGTCGGGTGACGTCGTCTTCGACGCGAGTGGGGCGTGCAACCTCGTCTCCTGGGGTAGGGCAGGTTTGACCGTCTACGGCGTGGGGCGCGGGACTCCCAGCACCTTCTACCCGGTAGTGTGGCCGCCGCTATGTTGGACAGTCGGGATGCTGGACGAATCCGTCTACTAAAATGGGAAGTAAGTCCTTGTCACCGTGGCTCCGCCTGAAAGCGTTCACGAGTAGCTCGAAGGCGCTACGAGGTCTTCCGGCACTCTACGTCGGATTCCTGGTCTTCGCCGTTGCAGCCGCCGCCATCGCAGCGACAAGCTTCAAGCTCACGTCGAAGTCTCTACCCGGACCGATCAACGCGTCCTCCCCCGTCGTCAGGCAGTCAAACCAAGCGTCAGCTTCGAGACTTGCCCAGACGGCCGGGGTGACTCAGGGTTCCTCACCGAAGGTCTCGTCGCCTGGCACCGCAGCCACCGCGCCGCCCGCCAGCACCACGACGTCAAGTCCGTCACCCGCAGGGATCCCTTACTCACCGCCCACGACCACTACACCTCATACGAGCACAGCTGGGTCCTCGCCAATGGTGGTACAGCCAACCCACGATGTCGTGGAGGTGGCCACCCAAAACGCTCCGCCGGCTACCAGCGCCCCCCCAGCGGAGCATGCGACGACGACTACGTATGGTATGCCGGCGAGCTCTTCCTCTGGCGATGCCACATCGCCATCCCAAGAGCCGTCGTCGACTTCGACGACGGCTCCTTCGACGTCATCGGGCGACAACTGAGCTCGTCGTTGCGTCGGCTGCCTCGCATCGGCACCGTAGGAAGGCTCGCTGGCTTTCACGCGCTTGTGGTCGCGTCCGTACTCGCAATCGTGGCACTGCAACTAACGTTGGAGTTCTCGAATCGCTACCGGGCGACCATAACGAGGGACCTCTACGAAAACGTAGCGGTCTTCGACCGAGCGGCCGCAACGAGGCCCCCGACGCAGAGCCTCCCCTCATTCGCTCGGGCCTTCCTTGCCTCCCACGGAGAGACAGGCGGCGATCAACTCGCAATCGCCTTGCCCCCCTTTCACGCGACCTTGGGCTCCCCGGGGGTGGCGGCTCTCATGTCTGTGCCCGTGGTCCGCTCGCTCAGCGCGGCGGCTCCCTCGAAGTCGACGATCCGAACAGTCACAGTTGCTGGCGCCCCCACGCTTGTCCTTGCGGTGCCGATTGTCGTAGCCGGCCGACCAGTCGGCACCTTCTTCACAACCGGCAGCCTTGTCAACTTCCAGGCTGTGCAGCGACGGACGGTGGAGCTAACTGTCGCCGAAGGCACAATTACTGTAATCGCTGCCTTCGTCAGCGTCTACCTGCTGTTACGCCGCCTCCTTGGCACGGTCCGCAGGCTTACCCGAACGGCCGCCGAGATCGCCCTCGATGGCGACTTGGGCATGCGCCTTGACGACCAGGATTCCAGGGACGAGGTAGGCGAGATGACAGCGACGTTCAACGCGATGATCGACAAGATCGAATCCACGATGACCTCCCAGAAGCAGATGATGGCAACCGTGTCGCACCAGCTGCGGACGCCTCTCACCGCTGCTAGAGGGCACTTGGAGGTCATGAGCAACGACGATCTAGCCGACCCAGGATCACGCAAGGAGATCGTCGCCGCCGTTATAGACGAACTCGACCATATGCGCAGGATGGTCGAGAGGCTCCTCCTGCTCGGACGCTCCATCGAAGGCGACCTAAAAGACGCTTGCCCAGTAGACGTGCGCTCCTTGATCCTCGACGTCGACCAAGTGGCGAGAGCACTCGCGCCGAGAAGATGGGACGTAGGAGACATCCCAGACGTCGTGATCGTCGCCGATCTCGACAAACTAAGGAGCGCTCTCCTCAACCTCGTCGACAACGCCGCTAAGGCCACCTCACAGGTCGACACGATACGGCTGTCGGCTGTCATGGCGTCGCGCAACCAGGAACGCTACATCGAGTTGGTCGTAGACGACTCGGGTCCCGGTGTTCCAACAGAGATCCGCCACACGATCCTTGACCGCTTCGGCCGGACAGCTCAGAGCCACCCAGGAGGTTCCGGTATTGGGTTGGCCATCGTCGCAGCTGTTGCGCGCGCACATCGAGGATACGTCGACATCGGTGACTCGCCCTTAGGTGGTTGTCGCGCAGTCATAGCGGTTCCAGTGCCCGATCCGTCGTGGTCACCGAGTTACAACCAGGTTGGAGGAGCTTGAGTTGCAGGTCCTTGTCGTCGAGGACGACGACCGAATAGCGTCCTTCCTAGAAAAAGGTCTCCGCTCCGAGGGTCACGCCGTCACGGTTGCGCCGACCAAGGCTGCGGCGGAACACTGGCTTGCAGCGTCCTTCATGGGCTTCGACCTAGTCCTTCTCGACCTCCGACTCCCCGACGGCGATGGCGTGGACCTGCTGCGCGACGCCCGCAATCACGGGCTCCTCGCTCCCGTCATCGTATTGAGCGCCCGGGACGAGCTAGAGGACAAGATAAGAGGCCTCGACTCTGGTGCGAACGACTACATGACCAAGCCGTTTGCCTTCGACGAGCTCTTGGCACGTATCCGGGCTGTTTGCCGCAGGCCGGGAGAGTCCTCCGCAACCGACTTGAGCGTGGGAGACCTGAACCTCGACTTGCTTACAAAAGTTGCTAGCCGTAACGGTCGCCGAATCGAGCTCGCCCCGAGAGAATGGGTACTCCTGGAGCTCTTCATGAGACATCCCGGCCAGGTTCTCTCACGATCCCAAATCCTAAACAACGTGTGGAGTTACAGCTTCGAGCCAGGCTCCAACGTAGTCGACGTGTACGTAGGTTACCTCCGGCGCAAGATCGACCTGCCGGGGATGACACCTCTAATCCAGACCGTCCGCGGCGTCGGATACCGCCTCGTAACTCCCCCACCTCAGGACCCTCTGACCTAGAAGGCCAACGGCCACGGCGGCGGAGCACGCGGCCTGCTTCGCAGTATTCCCGACTTGCGAACCTGTCGGGTTAAGGGCCGGGGCGATCCTGCCGACAGCTACACGGTGAGCCGGGTCCACAGTCCGAAACGCGCTATGCGCCGAAGCCTGGAAGGTGCGGCCCAGACCAGCAACGGCTTCACCTTGGTGGAGACCGTGATCGCAGTAGCGATACTCGCCTTGTTGTTCCCGATGTTCCTCTCCGCTGCTACGAGCGGGACCCAAGCAGGCAACCAGGGGCGGATCCGCCAAGTCGCCACAGTCCTCGCTGACACGGCTCTCGACTTCACACGTGCAATAGACCCGAGCCAACTCCTAGACGGCAGAAGCTCCGGTGGGCCCGCCACGCTGCCGGCTGGAGTTAACCTGACCAACACAGACCAATACGACGACAGCGCAGGCACTCCGGCGGTGCCGCTGTCGACTACCACGGTCATCGACAATTACACTTTCACCACGCAGACTTTCATGGGAGTCTGCTACCTTCAGCTGGCCGCAGCCGGCGCTTCGTGCACTACGACCAGCTCGGCCGCTCCGATGGTTCGGGCGGTCGTAGCCGTGTCGTGGCCCGCCAAAGGTGTCTGTCCCGGCAACGTGTGCGACTACGTCACTTCCAGCCTCATCAGCACCGGCGCCGACCCTAAGTTCAACGAGGTCCTTCCTACGGGGACTTCTCCCACACCGTCGTGCCCGTCCGGGGCTACGGCATTAGCCGACAGCGCCACGGCGAGCGACCCTATGTGCGTGTACGGAGCATCAGCGCAAGCGAACTCCGGGCCTTTCGCCGACTCCAACCCCCCCTCGGGCTCGGTTGACTTCACGGGAAGCTCGGGATCTTACGGATCGGAACTGAGCAGCTCGCCTGGACCTTCTAGCACCAGTTTCACGATCGCAATATGGTTCAAGACGTCCAATCCCGGGGTTCTGATGGGTTTCGCGAACACGGCCACAGGATCGGGCGGTTCTAGCTGGGACAAGATGCTCTGGGTAGACGGCTCGGGCAACGTCGTCTTCGGCGCCTACCCGGGCAGTACCGTGGAGATCAAGAGCTCCGACAGCCTCGACGGCGGAGATTGGCACCTAGCGGTCGCGTCCATCAGCACCACTTCGGGCATGGCCCTATACGTCGACGGTTCGCTAGTGGCCTCCAACTCGTCTGTTACATCTTCCCAACCTTATACGGGTTACTGGAACATCGGCTGGGACAACTCATCCGGATGGCCGGACCACCCCGGCCAGGCGTTCCTGCAAGGTTCGCTTTCAGACGCGGCGTTCTTCCCGTCGGCGTTGTCGAGCTCACAGGTGGCCACCCTTTACGCCTCCGGTTCGCAAAGCACGTGGAGCTCCAACGTGACTGCCTACGGCGCTACCAAGGCATGGTCGCTGTGAGCGAAACCCGAACCGAGGAGGGCTTCACGCTCATAGAGCTCCTCGTAACTACCGCGATCATGGCCCTGGTAGCGGTGATGGTCCTCGTGTCGTTGGTGAACGTCATGACCCAGCAGAACCAGGCGGCCTCCTTGGATCGCACTTCGTCGCAAGTGGGTCTCGCTTTCATAGCATTGGACAAAGAGATCCGCTACGCAGCGACGATCGACTGTCCCTACGGCTGGACGAGCAGCAGTGCTGGGCCCTGCTCGTCAGCTCCGAGCGACTCCTCGTCCGTTCCGAGCGGCGATTACGCCCTCACCTTCTACTCCACCTACACCACCGCTACGCTCGGCCACCCGCAGTGCACCGAGCTTCTCTACGACACCGCCAGAGGACTTCTCGAACAGCGGACTTGGAACGCGACGGGATCGGTCTCCGGTGCTGGCGGATGGTCGATCATCGGCTCGGGCCTCTCGACCTCGCCTTCCGCTGCGATCTTCGCAATACCGAACGCTACCAGCGGCTCCATCGTCCGCCAACAAGTGACTGTGTCGCTCGCTGCCTCCTCGGCGGGAACGGTGCCGGCCGTCTCTTCAACCGCGCAGGTCACCTTCACCGCCGTCAACTCGACCGCGGCGGCCCCTCCCACCTCCTCAGCGTGCCCCTTGTCATGACACGAACAGATTTGTGCCTCCACCCACACGACCGCCACCGAACAGCTCGCCGAGACGACGAACGTGGTTCGCTGGTCATGGCGCTCACGCTGCTCATGATCGCCTCGATCGTGCTCGCTTCCGTCGCCAACCAGGCCTTCTTCAGTCTCGGACAGGCGACCCAATCCAACCAGCGCGACGACGCCCTGCAAGGCGCCCTCGCCGGAGTCCAAGCGGCAGTGGCCGCTATCCGCTCGGCGACCACCGGCACCGGCTCTCACGTGGTCGGCGACGTCGCAGCCCTGCCTTGCGGGCCCATCGACGGGACCGTGTCGTCTAGCGGCTCGGGCGGCAAGACGATCTCTTACAAGGCGACCATCTCCTACCAGCTTCAGACATCGGCCGGCACGATCCCGGCCGCTTCGTGCGTGACAGGATCCGGCCCCCTGCCGTCGTCGTCGACCGTTGCGTTCAGCGTTAAAGATGCGCTGATAACTTCCGTGGGAGGCGACAGTCTGTCGAGCTCCACAGGAATATCAAGGACGGAGAACTCCACCTACGACTTCTCGTCCCCGACGGACGCGAACATCCCCGGCGGGCTGATCTACACCTATCCTGACGCCACCGGCCAGACTTTCTGCGCCCAGGTAGGCCCGGCGTTCTCCAACGGCTACGAAGTGGTCATGTCGTCGACTTGCAACTCTTCGAACCCGAGCCCTTCCCTAGTGTTCTCCTACCAGCAGGACTACACCCTGCAGACCTTCGTCGGTGGCGTCGCCTACTGCATAGTCGACCCGGGCCAGAACGGATCCACAACCGTGACGAGTCCTTCGAGCACCACCGTCTACGTCGCCCCGTGCGTGTCGCCGGCCCCGCTGTCCCAGCAGTGGGGTGTCAACGACTCCGACTCCATCGAAGGCGTCAACTCCTCGGGAGGGCCCAACGGCTGGTGCCTTGACAACTCGATATCGTCCAACAGCCCCGCCAATTACAACCCCAACGGGTCGATAACCTACGTGGGGTCTCTCTGCGGGCAAGGCGGCTTCGCTACCGACCAGACGTGGACCATGCAGGCGACCGTCGGTGCCGGCGGCTCCAACCCAGTCCCAGGGACGATCGGCCCCACAGACCAGCTGATCAACTACGCCGAGTTCGGCCGCTGCATCGACGTCACCAACCAAGACGTCAACTTCGGGGCTCTAATCGACTACACCTGCAAGCAGTTTCCTGACACCTCCGCCTATCCGATCTGGAACCAGAGGTGGTGCACCGTACCGCTCAGCACCTACGGGGAGCCCGCCAACGCCGTACTTCTATACACCCCTCAGTACGCCAGCGCCGGTTGTCCCTCCAATCCCCTAGCCCCGCCGAGCGGTGTAACGCCCTACTGCCTCACGACCGCCACCGACCCTGCTACCGACCCTGCGGACAAGCCTTCGGGCGGGTACCCGATCGTGTACCCGTCGGCTGGTGCGACTGCAGTAACTGTCCAGAACTGCTCGACGTTGATCTCCAACCTTGCGAGCCAGGGGCAATCAGCTCTGACCGGCAACTCGTCGCAGATCTGGATCTCCAACGGCTCGACGGGTAGTTCGTCGGTCATCTACACCTACCAGGATTACCGCGGCTACTGCCTTCAAGCTAACGACGCCTACGGGCTCGTGTACCCAAGTGGTCTTTCAGGTGCCAGCTTCACGATGCTGCAGGTCGCCGCTTGCAACGGAAACCTCACCCAGAAGTGGAACGCCCCGCCCAACTACGGGGCTTCCAACGTCGCTAACACCTACGAAAGCTGAGGCCGCCTACCCCGTTTGCCCATCGCCGGCGAGCACCGCGTCCCACGTCGCCTGCAGGCGCCTGGCGGCGAGCGCCTCGTCTACCCGCCCGACCGGCGTAGAGCGCGGGGCAAGGGCGGCCTCCCCTGGCGGCTCGGTGGCGATAGTCACGAGAGAGTCCGCCAACGCCGAGAGCGTTTCGAGACTTTCGGTCTCGGTGGGTTCTATCATCAACGCCTCGTCGACCACCAGCGGAAAGTACACCGTAGGGGCATGGAAGCCCTCCTCTAACATTCGCTTCGCCACGTCGAGAGCCCGAATACCCTTCGACTTTTTCAGGCTCGACGTGGAGGCTACGAACTCGTGCATCGCCGGCCGGTCAAAGGGGATGTCGTAGAAACCTCTCAGGCGCTGGCGGAGCCAGTTCGAGTTGAGCACCGCCGCCTGGGCGACCGTTAGCAGGCCGTCCCCTCCGTTTAGGAGGATGTACGTCCACGCCCGCGCCAAGGCGAGAGCGTTGCCGTGCCAGGCGTGCACCCTGCCAACCGACCTCGCCGGGGTGTACCACTCGAAGCTGCCGTTATCAGATCGGCGTGGCAGCGGACCGGGCAGGAACGCCGCCAGGCGCTCCGACACCGCAACCGGGCCGGCGCCGGGACCGCCACCGCCGTGGGGCACAGCGAAAGTCTTGTGAAGGTTCATGTGCACGATGTCGAATCCCATGTCACCGGGGCGGGTGACCCCGAGTATCGCGTTCAGGTTCGCCCCGTCGTAGTAGAGCAAGCCGCCCACGTCGTGCACCGCCGCTGCTATCTCGGCGATGTCTTCCTCGAACAAACCGAGTGTGTTCGGGTTCGTCAACATGATGCCGGCCACGTCGGTATCGAGGCGTGATCTGAGCGCCGCCATGTCGACGAGACCGCGCTCGTCACTGGGCACGGTGACGGTCTCGTAGCCGCCGAGAGTGACCGAAGCCGGGTTGGTCCCGTGAGCCGAGTCGGGGATGATCACCTTGGTGCGTCTCTCGCCGTTGGACGCGTGCCATGCTCGCATCAGCAGCAGCCCTGTGAGCTCTCCAGCCGCGCCCGCCGGCGGTTGCAGCGTGGCCGCCGCCATACCGGTCACCTCACAGAGAGCCTCCGTGAGGCCGCAAAGAAGTTCCAACCATCCCTGGCACAGGCCGGCCGGGGAGGCGGGGTGCACGCCTGTCAAGCCGGGCAGCGACGCCGTCTCGTCGCAGATCTTCGGGTTGTACTTCATGGTGCACGACCCGAGGGGATACGCCCCGAGGTCGACGGAGTATTGGCGGTGGGTGAGCCTGGTGACGTGCGCAACCAGGTCGCGTTCGGGTACCTCCACCAGGTCCACCGGGCGGTCGCGCAACATCCCCGCCGGGACCAGCTCTGACGGCTCCCACTCGGGGATCCCGGTGGTACGGAACGACCAGGCCTTCCTGCCGGGGCTGGAGAACTCGAAGATCGTCGGCTCCGACTTTCTGCCCATTACAGGCGCGCTGGTGGCTTTGCCTGCGGGCGCCGGGGTCCGCACCGACTTGGAGGGTGCCGTCTCGTCTAGGTCGTGGGGAGTGCTCATCTTGTCACCTTTGCCATGCATTCCACGTAGCGGTCGATCTCTGGCCTGGTGCGCCTCTCGGTGACAGCCACCAAGAGCGCTTCCCCTCCCATGGTCGCTACTCCCCCGTCGACGCCGACCGCCACTCCGGCGAGGAACCCCTCCTCGGCCATGCGATCTATCACCGTCGATGCGTCGAGAGGCGTTCGCACTGCGAACTCCCGAAGGGTCGGCGCATCTGCGAACGGGGTGATGCCCGGCACCGCCAACAGCGACTCGCGTGCGTATCGCGCTCCCCGGGCGCAGCGCAACGCCAACTCGCCGAGCCCGCCGGTTCCAAGCCACGACAGTTGGATCATCGCAGCGACCGCTATGAGGGTCTGGTTGGTGCAGACGTTCGAAGTCGCCTTTTCCCTCCTTATGTCCTGCTCTCTGGCCCGCAGGGTCGTCACGTACGCGGAGCGGCCTTCCCCGTCCCGGGTACGCCCGACGAGCCGCCCCGGCAGGCGGCGGACCAGGTCGCTCCGACAGGCGAAGAGGCCGAGGTAGGGACCGCCGAAGGAGAGGGGCGTCCCGAACGGCTGCCCTTCGGCCACTGCTATGTCGGCGCCCATCTCACCGGGAGTCCGAAGCAGCCCGGCTGACACAGGGTCGAAGGCCACGACGAGAGAAGCATCATGAGCCTCGGCGAGAGCCTTAGCGGCTGGAACGTCCTCGAACGCCCCGAAGAAATTGGGGTTTGCCACGACGATCGCCGCGGGCTGACCGTCGGGGGCGCTGCCCCAGTCGGTCATCCCGCCCGCCACGGGAACTTCTACTATGTCGTGGCCTGAGCCGGCTGCGAAAGTGGATATAACCGAGCGCCAGTAGGGGTGCAGGGCGCCGCTCACCCACATCGTCTGGCGGCCCTTCGTCCCGCCGGCCATGTTGAGCGCTTCGACCGTCGCCGAGGCGCCGTCGTAGAGCGACGCGTTCGCTACGTCTAGGCCTGACAGGCGAGCGACGAAAGTCTGGTATTCGAATAGGGCTTGAAGCACCCCTTGAGATACCTCCGGCTGGTATGGGGTGTACGCGGTGACGAACTCCGAGCGGCTACCGAGGCGCCTCGTCACGGCAGGGATGTCGTGATCGTAGGCGCCCGCCCCCGCGAAGCAGACCAGGTCCGCGCCGGAGCGGTTCCTCCCCCCGAGACGGTCCAACTCGGCGGCTACGTCCGACTCCGAAAGCCCGGCTTGGAGTCCGAGGCCACCCGCCAGGCGCAGCGCCTGGGGTATAACGTCGAAGAGCTCCTCGACAGAGGCGAGTCCAATGTCGGCGAGCATCCGCGCTACGTCAGCGTCGCTGTGGGGAACAAAATGACCCAACTGGGTTACACCTTCCTTTTGGAGTTGCCTGTCAGAGCTTCTTGTCCACGAACGGCAAGGCGCACACGGTGGCTGGGATTCGCCGACCTCTAGAGTCGACCTCGACGGCTGCCCCGGGTTGGTTGGCTCCCTCCACCAGCGCGAGTCCGATGCCGCGCCCCAGGACCGGGGAGAAGTTGCCGCTGGTGACCTCCCCGACGCGGCTACCCCCGGCGAGCACCTCCGCTCCTGCGCGCGGCGGCTGGCGGCCGGCGGTCACGATCCCAGCCAGGTGCCTCCGCAATCCGCTCCGGCGTTCCCGCTCCAAAGCAGCCCGACCTGGGAAACCGTCCGGCTTATCCCAAGCCACCACCCATCCGAGTCCTGCCTGCAACGGGGTGATACCAGGGCCGAGCTCGTGACCGTGCAAGGGCAGGGCCGCTTCTAAGCGGAGGGTGTCGCGCGCTCCTAGCCCGGCCGGGGTGAAGCCAGCCTCGACGACAGCCTCCCAGAACTCTCGGGCACGACCGGATGGCACAGCACATTCGACGCCGTCCTCGCCGGTGTAGCCCGTGCCTGCTGCCAGGCAAGCGGCGCCACGCCATTCGAAGGTCTCGACCCGGAAGCGTCCCACAGCGGCGGCCGCCGGGGCGACGCCGGTGAGCTTCACCCGGGCGGAGGGACCGGCGAGCGCTATCACGGCCCGCTCGGCGGTCACGTCGACGCCACCAACCGCGGCGCGTACCCTCGTAGTGTTGGAAGCGTTCGGCATGACGTCGAAGCGATCTTCGCTCACCCACCACACGATGATGTCGTCGAGGACGCTCCCGTCGGTGTCGTCAAGTAGGTGCGTGTACTGGGCCCGACCAGGAGCGATCTTACCAAGGTCGTTAGTGAACGCCGACTGGAGGGTCGACAAGGCCCCCGAGCCTTGAACCCTGACAGTGCCAAGGTGGCTTACGTCGAAGGCGGCAGCATCACTGCGACACGACATGTGCTCGGCGATCGTCCCTTCGGGATAGCTGAGCGGCATCTCCCATCCCCCGAAAGGAACCATCTTCGCTCCGAGCGCCCGGTGGGCAGCGTCGAGAGGCGACAAGCGAAGGGCCTCGGCGCCGGGGGACACCGTTCAGGAGGCCTCTGCGCGGGCGCCAGCTGGCTTGGGCGGCCCCTCGGGCGCAAGGTCAGTGATGGCGGCTTCGAGCTCGCTGACCACGCCTCTTAGCGGGACGATGTTCAGAACCGTCTGGCCCCCCTTGAGCAGGTCGATGATCTCCTCCCCGCTGCGGGCAAGGACCGAGGTCGCTCCGTCGATCACCAGGTTTGCGCTGCCTAGGTCGTCGCCTCCGCCGCGCAGACATTCGATCGCTTTGCGCGTCGACTGAAGGGACACTCCCGAGTCGAGCAGCCGCTTGACGACCTTGAGCTGCAGAAGGTCAGAGTACGAGTAGAGCCTTTGGGAGCCGCTGCCGCGGGCCCTGCTGACCGAAGGCTCGAGCAGGCCGGTGCGGGCCCAGTAGTCGAGCTGGCGGTAGGTGATCCCGACTATCGAGCAGACCTGGGGACCTCTATATCCAAACCGTGGCCCGCAGTTCTCGGGGTCGAACTGTGTCGGCCTCATCCGGTGCACCTCCGTGCAAAGTGTTGTCTCACAGCGCTTTTATACAGTGTGGCCGACAGCACCCGGGGTCGCAAATGGCTCACCCGAAGTCCTCTGGCCGGATCCCTTCGATGAAACTCCTAAATTCCGAGACTAGCTCCGCTTCGCCTTCGGAATCGTCGTCCTCAGCGTCGAGCACTACCCCCTCCGCGTCGAGGAGGTCCTCCTCGGCAAAGATAGGGCAGTTGACCCGGACGGCTATGGCCACCGCGTCGGAAGGACGGGCCGAAACCTGGCGGCGGCCCGAAGGCCCGGCCAGGTGCAGTTCCGCGAAGAAGGTCCTGTCACGTAGCGACGTGACCACCACGAAGTCCACGGTGGCTCCCAGAGCCTCGACGAGGTCGCGTATCAAGTCATGTGTCATCGGCCTCGGGGTGACCACGCGTTGCTGGGCGAAAGCGATGGCCTGCGCCTCGGCGGGGCCGATGTAGATAACCAACGACCGCTTAGCTCCCGACTTCTCTTGGAGCAGCAGCAGCGGGTTGTTGCTAGGGATCTCCACTCTGAGCGCTTCGAGCTTCATTTCCACCATGGCCGCGAGGTTAGTTCTCCCCCGGCGCTCAGCGTATCGAGCTGATCTCCCTTTCTACCAGAGCAGCCCGAAGTTGGGCCCCTGCGGCGGCTAGCTCGCTCAAGGTGTCCTCTGCGTCGGTCCGACCCCTCGGGTTGTGCTGACGCAAAAGAGGGGTAACGAGCTGTGCGAACAGTTCGACCTCCTTGACAGCCGCGTTGCGCCAAACTCGCAAGTGTCGGGGTTCCACGCCGAAAGCGGCGAACCTCGACGCCGCTTTGCAGATCTCGACGGCGCAGCGGTCGTAGTAGGGGGCTCCCCCGGCCTGGCCTAGCGGCCCTACCAACCCGAACTGGGTTAGGTCTGCCACCAGCCTGGTGCTGCACCCCGCCGCCGCCGCAAGCTCAGCCTCGGTGTAGGAGTCCTGGACGGTTTCTCCTGGCCGGAGTTCCCCGCCTCCGCCACCACCAGTTTTGCCACCACCTGGTTCGCCGCCAAGAGCCCTGCTCGGATCAGCGGACGCCCGGGTCCCGCCAGCAGACTCTCGGTGCAGACCAGCGAAGATCGCCGGGCGAGGTGACGAAGAGACGGACGTGTCGGGGGCTGCGGCGCCTGGTGGTCTATGCGTACCCGCGACACCTACAGGACCCGAGCCTTCAGGTGGGGACTCTGCCAGCGAGTTGTGAGCACTGTCAGCCGGCGACTTGGTAGCAGAGTCGACAATCACCTCGGGCACTTCAAGGGGATCCGAGAGACTTCCCAGACCCTCAGAAGACCCGGCCAACGGCGCGTCGTCGATGAGCTCTGAGGACTCGAGGCGATCCTTGATCACCTTGAGCGGAAGGAAATGCTCCTTCTGCTGAAGCAAGATCCACCTCAAGCGCTCAACGTCGGCCTCGTAGAACTTGCGGTAGCCCGACGGCGTGCGCTCCGGGTCCACCAACCCCTGGCTTTCGAGAAAGCGGATCTTGGAGATGGTGACGTCGGGGAACTCCCCGCGAAGCAACGAGAGCACCTCGCCTATGGACAGATGTGATCGGCTCGCCAATCGCGTCAATCCTCTACCGACTCGTGGAGGAACACAAGGCGAAACTTCCCGATTTGAAGCTCGTCGCCCGAGTGAAGAGTCGCCTTGTCGATCCGTTCACGGTTCAGATAAGTCCCGTTTAGAGATCCCACGTCGGCGACTACGAAGACTCCGTCACGCTTGGTTATCTGAGCGTGAGACCTCGAGACGGTCACGTCGTCGAGGAAAATCCCGCTCTGCGGGTTCCTGCCGATAGACGTCACCCCGTCCTCCAGCCAATAGCGCGACCCAGCGTTCGGCCCACGTCGCACGACCAATATCCCAGCGCCGGGCGGCTCGTCGCCGATGTCGACACTGACCTCTTCGTCTGCGACCTCTCCGGCAGCCTCCACGGGCGCGAACGTCATCGTCGTGGACTCCTCGGAGTGACCGGGGCGCTCCAGGACGTGACCGCAAGACGAGCAGAAGTTCGACCCGTCAGGGTTGCGGTGCCCGCAGTGATTACAGAAGATCAACGTCACGACCCCGGACCGGCTAACCCTCGATGAGACCGCGGTAGGCGTCCGCGTTCATGAGCGGCGCCAAGGGCGTGTCACCGTCAGGGGTGATCACGCAGAGCCAACCCTCGCCGTAGGGGTCCTCGTTCAGGCGCTGAGGTGCGTCCGTCAGATCCTGGTTAACCTCGCTGACGGTACCGTCGATCGGCGCGTAGATATCAGACACCGACTTAGTGGACTCGACTTCGGCTATCGACTCGCCAGCGGTTACACGCCTCCCGGGCGTCGGAAGCTGGACGAAGACGACATCGCCGAGCGAATCTTGGGCGTAGTCGGTGATCCCGATCCTCACGCCGTCGGAGTCGTCACGGGCCCATTCGTGGTCAGAGGTGTAACGAAGATGCTCCGGCACGTTCATGAACCCTCAACATACTGTAAAGGCGCAGGCGTGCGTCGCCTCGGCCGCCCCCTTCGCCCTGGCGCACCCGGTAGCGCTGAAGACCTCGCACGCCGGGGGTCTACGACCTCGCTACGGAACGTATCTTGCGGGCAAACTCCTGGGCTCTAGCCGTGGCTTCAGCTTCGCTGGAAGCCTCCGCCCAGACATGGGACAAGGGTTCGTCGGGATCGGGTAGCACTAGAGCCCAACCGTCGTCGTATATGGCTTTCACGCCGTCGACCAGGAGAACTTCTCGATCGCTTGCCCACTCCATCACCGTCCGCATCACAAGACCTTTACGCTCCCATGGGGTTACGACAGACTCATGCGCCATTCGGGGTACCGGCAAGGCGGACACTACTCTCGACAGCTTCACCTTTTCGCCGGCAAGCAGGGCTAGGGTCTCGACTAACGCTGCCAGCGAGTCGTATGCGGGCAGGAAACCCGGGAAGATGTAGCCGCCCTCCTGGTTCGCGGCGAACCGGACCCCGGGCTTCGAAGCGGCCTCCATCAGCGAAGGCGTCGAGAGCTTCGTCCAGATCAACTCGGCGCCTGCGTCGGCGCAGATCCGCTCGGCGTGGCGGCTGACGGAGACCGGAAGAGCGACTTTCGTCGGTCCGGCGCCAGGCTGGCCGCCGTTGCGCACGACCAGGCTGAGGACCGCCATCAACGCCTGGTCGTCGCTTAGAACCACCCCCGTGTCGTCCACGAGAGTGATCATCTCCCCGTCGGGGTCGATAACGGCGCCGAGCTGAGCTCCCGACGCTTTGACCAACGACGATACCTGGGCAGCGTGCTCCCAACGATCGAAGCCGAGTGACTGGCGCGTCGAAGCGTAAGGGTTGACCGAAAGGATGTCCGCTCCGAGTTTGGAGAGCACGTTGGGCATGATGAAACTGGCCGCTCCGTACGCATAGTCGAGGACCACCTTGAAGCGGGCCGAGCGCAGAGCTTCGGCGTTGACGCTGTCCATCAGGCGGGCGGTGTAGAACTCTGCTGTTCGGTTGGGGAAACGCAACTCACCTATCTCTCCGGCCAGCGACCGGCGGTAGTCCTCTCTGTAGAACAGCCTCTCCACTTTGCGTTGCGTCGCTTCGGATATGTCGATGCCGCTCGAATCGAAGAACCGGATCAGCACCGACTGCGGGTCGTCGCGCACCAGTCGCACCGACACGCCGGCTGTGGCGTGCTCGCTACGGACAGCGAAACGCGTGATCGGGACGGTGGCGACCTCGAGGTCAGCTACGTCTACGCCGGCGGCGTTCAGACCCACCATAACCGCCCGCTTGAGCACCCGGGCGGCACGGCTCGTGTCACGAGAAGCCACGACGGTAGACCCCTTCTTCATGGTCGTACCGAAAGCCATCGCCAGGCGCACCGCCAGCTCCGGAGATACATCCACGTTGGCGAGGCCCTCAACACCGCGCCGCCCGAAGAGGTGTCGGGCCCCTCGGGACTCCCACACTATCGACGAGTTGACGACGGCGCCCTGCTCCACCGTCTTGAACGGGTAGACCTTCACCCCGGGGTTGATCACAGCATGATCTCCGACAAAGCACTCGTCGCCGATCACCACGCCTTCTTCCAGGCGCGCCCCGCGCCGCAAGTCGCTCGAACGGCCGACGACTGCCCCCCTCAGGCGAACACCCGGTCCGAGGTAGACGTTGTCATGCACGACGGAACGTTCGACGACGCAGTCGGTGCCAACCCTCACGTTGGATCCGAGCACCGTGTACTCGCCGAGGCGGGCGCCGGGCTCGACCCGGCAGTTGTCGCCGATCACTGCCGGTCCGGCAACTTTCGCGTTCGGGTCTATCTCCGAGCCCTCCCCGAACCAGACTCCGTCTCGTACCTTGAAACCGCTGATAGCGACGCGCACCTGCCCGTCGAGCACGTCTTGGTGCACCTTGACGTACGCCTCGAGTGTTCCGACGTCCTCCCAGTAGCCGTCGACCACGCAGCCGAACAACGGTTTAGCGTCGTCTAGCAGCCTGGGGAACACGTCGGAGGAGAAGTCCACTGCCTTCTGCGGTTCGATGTAGTCGAAGATCGAAGGGTCGAGCACGTAGATGCCGGTGTTGATCGTGTCGGAGAAGACCTGTCCCCAGGTAGGCTTCTCCAGGAACCTCTCGACCGCACCGTCCGGGCGGGTTATGACAATCCCGAACTCAAGTGGGTTGGGGGTCTCTTTCAGCCCGATCGTCGCGATCGACCGCTTAGCGAGGTGGAACTCGACGAGCGCCCCAAGGTCGATGTCGGTGACGACGTCGCCGGATATGACCAGGAAGGGCTCGTCGAGCTCGTCCATGGCGTTTCTAACCGAACCAGCCGTCCCTAGGGGTGACTCCTCGGTCGCGTAGGCCATCCTCACGCCGAACTCGGCTCCGTTACCGAAATAGGTGCGGATAGCGTTCGCCTGGAACGCCACGGTCACAACTATCTCGTCGAAGCCGTGTCCCTTGAGCAACTCGACGATGTGCTCCATCATCGGCCTGTTGGCGACGGGCATCATCGGCTTGGGTTGGTTGGAGGTCAAAGGGCGCAGCCTCGTTCCCTCGCCTCCCGCCATGATCACCGCTTTCATCTGGGCGGCTCGCCTGTTTGCTTGGCCAACGTCGCCCCCGCGGTGGCCTCACGCCCCGCCCGGACGGATTCGATGGCCGGGTGGAAGTAACCGACCACCGCGTACCATCCCGACACGAGGCCGGGGACTATGCAAACCCATGCGAGATCCTCGGCCACCCGGCGCCAGTCGTCAGCGGCGTGACCGGCGAGGAAGAGCGGGATGGCGCACATCAGCCCGAAAGTCCCCGCCTTGCCGGCCGTGCTCACGTCCATGCGCTTTCCGCCGAGAGCGCTGACCAGCACAAAGCCGGCGGCGACGATCGCCTCGCGCCCTATAGCAAGCCAGGCGACCCACACCGGGATGGCGCCAAGGACAACCGTGCCTACCGCCGCAGCGCCTAACAACAGCCGGTCGGCGATAGGGTCCAGGAGCTTCCCGACGGTGGAGACCTGGTCGAACCTGCGGGCGACGAAACCGTCGACACCGTCGGTGATACCGAGTCCGCCCAACAGCAGAGCCGCCGGGTACCACCCGCGGCGGTCGGGTCGTAGCAAGAGCCACACGAATACAGGAACCAGCGCCAGCCTGACGGTGGTGATCAGGTTCGGCACCGTTAGGATGCGGTCCCCTCCAGATCCCAAGCTCTGCGCCATAGCGGCGAGTCTACGGACTCGACCAGACGTATGACCCCAAAGTGGTCGTCAAGACCCGGGAAGACCAAACCGGAGCTGACCGTGGGCGTCTATCTCGGTCACCGATATCGGCCTGACAGGACCGTTGTGGGGATGTTCCAGGCATGCGAAGGTGAGCCCGGCTATCACCGGTTCGCTAACGGGGCATGTCACGTACGGCAGGTTGGCGCCCCCTACCTCGGCTTGCAGACCCAGCTCGACCTGGGAGGCCACCTCAACTCCGGACAGAACCCGGGGCGCTTGGTGGTCCAAGTCTCCTGCCCCAAAGGCCGTTCCGATACCGAGAAGCACCGCAAGGGCTATCACTCCGGGCAGGAAGTACCCCCGCCGGGATCGTCTGGCCTTCGCCTGCTCACCGCCGGTTTTCGAGGGCTGCGCCCCGGTCGTGGCTCCCACGCCTTCAGAGGCCTGCATCATCGCCAGGCTAGTCCAGCTCCGTCGCGTGCGACCGGCTCGCAGCGTCGTATTGTTGGCTATGACCAGTTCTCCGCCGCCGGGACTCCCCGATGGTGGCGAACCCGCCCGTGGCGGCGAACCGACCAGGCCTGTGAGACTTCTGGTCGTCGACGATCATCTTATGGTCATAGACGGGCTGAGGGCGATGCTGAGCTCGCACGCCGATCGCGCAGTTATCGTCGCCGCTACCACCGACGCTCGCCAAGCTTCGAAGCTCGTAGAGACTGCCCGTCCAGACATAGCCCTGCTCGACGTGAGGATGCGCGAGATGAGCGGCTTGGAGCTTTGCGAGCAGCTGCTCGGCGACTACCCTCAGCTCAAGGTCGTGCTCCTCACCGTCTACGACGACGAGCAATACCTCTATAGGGCGATGCGAGCCGGAGCCCGCGGTTTTCTCACCAAGGCTCTGTCGGCGCAAGAGCTCCTAGGACACCTCAAGCGGGTCATGTCCGGTGACACCGTTGTGGATCCCGCGCTTGCCGGACGTCTCGCTCTAAGCGCAGCGCAGGTCGACCGAGGGGGCTTGTGGGCTGGGTCCCATCTCGGTCTGAGCCAAAGGGAGAGCGAAGTGCTCGGACTTCTCGTCGAAGGCCTCTCGAACCGGGCGATAGCTAAAGCCCTGTTCATAGGAGAAGAGACGGTGAAAACGCACGTACGCTCCCTGCTACGCAAGTTAGGAGCGGCTGACCGCACCCAGGCCGTGGCGACAGCGCTGCGAGAAGGCCTCTTCACGTGACAGGGCCGATCCGCTTAACACCACCTGGCGCGCCCGCGCCCGACGGGGAAGGGCTTCTCGGTCAGATCGTCGAGCTGAGCTCCACGGAGCGCGACATACGGCTCCTCGCCGGGAGTGTCGCTAGCCTGGTAGTGCGAGCCACCCAGGCGGACGCTTGCTTCGTGCACGTCGTCGACCACGAACGGGGCGAGCTGACCCTAGTAGGGGCGACCCCAGAGCGTTTCGCCGGTCTCGCCGGTACTATCCGCTTGAAGCTCGGAGACGGAATCGCGGGCTGGGTGGCGCGCACCGGCGAGGCCGCCCTGGTCGACGACAAATGGGCGGATCCGCGTTACCGCTACATCCCGGCTCTTCGCGGCGAGGATTTCGCATCCCTCGTGTCGGTCCCGATGCGCCGGCCCCAGGGCCTTGTGGTCGGCGTGTTGAACGTGCACTCCCGAAGGGCCCGCTACTTTGGGGCCGGCGACGTCGAACGACTCGCCCGGGTCGCGGATCTCGTCGCCGGGATGGTAGACAACGCCGTCCTTTACGAGAAGTTGACCGTCAGAGAGCACGAACTTGAGCGCTTCGCCGCTCGCACCATCGAACTTCAAGAACTGGACCGGCGGCGCATAGCGGCCGACATCCACGACGGTGTCAGCCAACGGCTCGTGAGCGCCGGGTACTACTTGACAGCCGCCAGCGACAGAGCAGGCGCGGGAAACTCGGAGCAGATATCTGCGGCTGCGAGGCTGATAAGAGACGCCCTAGACGAGACGCGCAAAGCCATCGCAGGTCTACGCCCGACGATCCTCGACGACCTCGGCCTGCCCGCCGCGATATCAAGCGTGGCGGCCGATCTTGGGGCGGACCTGACCGTCGAGGCGCAACTCGACGACTGCCGGCTGGCAGGTCACGTCGAGATCGCCTTGTACCGCATCGCCCAAGAAGCGCTGCAGAACGTCGCTAAACACGCGAGGGCGTCGCGCGCTCAGGTGCGCCTCCGCCGCCTTGAAGAGTCCGTGCTTTTCGAGGTGAGCGACGACGGCGTTGGCTTCGACTTGGACGCCCAACTGCGAAGCGAATGTTACGGCCTTGCGAACCTCGCCGAGCGGGCGGCGCTGCTCGGCGCCAGGTTCGAGGTGCGCTCGGCGGCCGGGTGCGGCACGACGGTGATCGTGGAAGTCCCCTTAAGGTCGTGCTGATACGCCGACCCTCCCGCCTCGAACGTGGCGGGTCTGGCTACGAGCCGGCGTCGGGATCGGCGAACACCCGGCTTTTGGTTATGTCCTCGCCCTCGATGGTCATAAGGTCGCCCTTGCTCACCGTCCCGGCGGTCGATACCAGCCTGTAGGCTTGGCGCAGTCTCGCCCGTTCCAAGGCGTTGCGGACGCTGCGAGCGTTGGAGAAGCGCGGCTGGGACATGCGACGGGTAAGGTAGGCCTCGAAGACCTCCTCCGCTCCGGGACCGAAGACGTAACCTTGGTCTTGGAGCATCAGACGGCTGATCGCGAGAAGCTCCGCCGTGTCGTAGTCAGGAAAGTCCAGGTGGTGTGCCACCCTGGAAGCCATACCCGGGTTGGAAGAAAAGAACGTGTCCATACGATCCTTGTAACCGGCGAGGATCACCACAAGATCGTCCCTGTCGTTCTCCATGGCCTGCAGGAGGATTTCGATGGTCTCTTGGCCGTAGTCGCGTTCGTTGTCCGCCCTGTAGAGGTAGTACGCCTCATCGATAAACAGCACGCCTCCCATCGCCCGTTTGAGCACTTCCCGTGTTTTGGGGGCGGTGTGGCCTATGTACTGTCCGACAAGATCGTCTCGTGTCACCGAGACGAGACTGTTCCGGCGTATGTAGCCGAGCCGGTGCAGCAGCTCCGCCATCCGCAGGGCTACAGTCGTCTTGCCGGTTCCGGGACTTCCCGTGAAGCACATGTGCAAGTTCGGACGGCCTGAGGCCAGGCCGAAACGTCTGCGGGCCCGGTCGACTAGCAGGAGCGCAGCGACCTCCCGAACCCTGGCCTTGACCGGGGCGAGTCCTACCAGCTCCGCTTCTAGCCGCGTGATCACCTCGTCGACTTGCGACCCGGACCTTTCGACCTGAAGGTCGAGCCGGTCGTCGTCGTCCAAGACCGCCAAAACGCCGGGCAACTCGTCGACCCGAGCGGCCTCGGCGACAGCCCCGACGCGAGCTGTGCCGGCACCGCCCGCGCCCGCTGGTCGCGCTCCGCCGGACGAGAACGCGGTGCGCCTGGTTTCCTGAGACACAACTCAGCGCTCCCCGTAGCGTTCCCAGTGAGGCCGATCAGCCGCGTACGGGTGGAGCGTGTAGCGGATCCTGCGGTCGGAGGTCTCTTGTCTTTCGACCCGGAATCCAGGTTCGTAGGCGGGACGGTTCACTATGAAAGCCAAGGCGGTCGTCTGACGTCCGAGCGAAGCGTCGTAAGCCGACAGGCGTATATAAAGGGACGGGTAAGCGTCCCGGCAGCGCTTTACCTCCCCGAGCACCCCTGCTGGGTCGGCAAGGTCGAACATCGGAAGACCCCACATCTCCCAGTAGGTGTTTCTAGGGTGGGGATCGTCGGTGAACTCCACTGCCAAAGCCCAGCCGCGCGCCAGGGAGTACTCGATCTGCGAGGTGATCTCCCCGTCGGTCAGCTCAGGCAGGTAGGAGAAAGTTCCTTGCGTCAAATGCATGTTACAAACCTTTCGGTGGATGTAGAGATGGTCAGCTCAAAAGCTCGGTGTGGCTAAAACGTCTGGGGTGTCGGTCGACTCGTAGTTGAAGGTGATATCCCCCCAGGTGTCCAGGGCCTGTTGAAGCTCGGGGCAGGTACGTGCCGCCTTTTTGAGAATGTCACGGCCCTCGCGTAGGAAGTCGCGCCCCTCGTTGCGGGCCTTGATCATCACTTCGACGGCAACCCTGTTGGCCGTCGCGCCCGCAGCTATTCCCATCGGATGGCCTATCGTCCCGCCGCCGAACTGCAGTACCACGTCCTCGCCCAGGTAGTCGAGGAGTTGGTGTATCTGTCCGGCGTGTATCCCGCCCGAAGCGACCGGCATCACCCCTGGCATCGACGCCCAGTCCTGCTCGAAGAGTATCCCGTGGGCCGGGTTCGCCGGGACGTGATCAAGCCGGAGCGTGTCGTAAAACCCGCGGGTGGCGTTGGGGTCTCCTTCGAGCTTGCCCACGACCGTACCCGCGTGAAGATGGTCGACGCCGAGCAGCCTGCACCACTTGGCGAGCACCCTGAAGCTGACACCGTGGGTCTTCTGGCGGGTGAAAGTGCCGTGACCGGCCCGGTGAAGGTGCAACAGCACGCCGTTGCGGCGAGCCCACTTCGACATTGACGTCATCGCCGTGTAGCCGACGGTCAGGTCCATCATGATGATGACGCTCCCGACCTCCTTGGCGAACTCGGCTCGTTCGTACATGTCCTCCATCGACGCCGCCGTGACGTTCAAGTAGTGCCCTTTTACCTCTCCTGTCGCCGCCTGCGCCCGCTGGACGCCTTCCATCGAGTACAAGTAACGGTCACGCCAGCGCATGAACGGCTGGCTGTTTATGTTCTCGTCGTCTTTGGTGAAGTCCAGTCCTCCGCGCAAGGCTTCGTAGACGACCCGTCCGTAGTTGCGTGCTGACAATCCCAGCTTCGGCTTGGTGGTCGCGCCGAGAAGTGGCCGCCCGTACTTGTTGAGGTACTCCCGCTCCATGACGATGCCGTGGGGTGGACCTTGGAAGGTCTTCACGTACTGCGTAGGGATACGCATATCCTCCAAGCGCAGCGCTTTGAGCGCTTTGAACCCAAAGACGTTGCCGATGATCGACGAGGTAAGGTTCGCGACCGATCCTTCCTCGAAGAGATCTAGGTCGTAGGCTACGTACGCGATGTACTGACCCTCCGAGCCGGGAACCGGGTCGACCCGGTAACACTTAGCCTGGTAGTGCTCGTGGGCGGTTAGGCGGTCGGTCCACACGACCGTCCAAGTCGCCGTCGACGACTCCCCCGCAACTGCAGCCCCCGCCTCGTGGGCAGGTACACCCGGCTGAGGGGTGATGCGGAACGCGGCGAGCACGTCGGTGTCCCGGGGGACGTAATCCGGCTTCCAGTAGCCCATCTGAGCGTAGGGGATCACCCCAGCACTCCAACGGTCGCTAGGTTCAGCCGGCACCACGGCTGCTTCCATCATGTCCTCCTCTATCGCAAACGGGCTTTATCGCAAGCGGGCTTCGAGTGGCCTATTCCGACGCTCGGGACGCCGCTCGCCAAGCCATACTCGCGACCAATCAGCTAGGTGTCTATTGAAATATCTCCGCGTATTCATTAAGGATTCTTTATGTGACTCCGCATCAGCTTCGAAGCTTCCTCGCCGTCGCAGAAATGGGGTCGGTCAGGGAAGCGGCTAACGCCCTGTTTGTCACCCAACCGGCGGTGTCTGCGGCGGTGGCAGCGCTAGAACGGGAGCTCGGCGTGGCTCTGCTGGAGCGCGACGGACGCGGGGTGAGGCTCAGCGACGCAGGGCGGACCCTCGCCGACTACGCAGCGCGCATAGAAGGCCTGTGGCAAGAAACCGCTGTCGCCGTCAACGCCAGCGCCGACCCCGAGAAGGGCACTCTTCGCCTCGCCGCGGTCACCACAGCCGGCGAGCACGTCGTGCCGAGCCTCCTTTCCTCATTCCGCCGGGAGCACCCCCACGTACGAGTCGACCTGGAGGTCGCCAACCGGCGCCGCGTATGGGAGGCTCTGGACAGGTCCCAGGTCGACTTGGCGGTCGCCGGACGCCCGCCTGAGCCCGGTGGCTTCGAGGTTCGAGCCACTTCAGCCCACCAGCTCGTCCTTGTCAGCGCCGCTGCTTCGAAGCCGGCCGCTCTCGACGTGCGCGCTCTCGCCGAGCAAACATGGCTCGTCCGGGAGCCCGGCTCGGGAACCCGCCTGAGCGCCGACGAGCTGCTGGCGGAGCTGGGGATCAACCCGCTCCGCCTGACGTTGGGCTCCAACGGCGCGATACGCGAGTGCGCCTTGGTGGGCCTTGGGGTCACCCTCTTGCCCAGGGCGTCGGTAGAGCGCGAGCTCGCGGAGGGAAGCCTCATCGAATGGGAGGTGGAGCCTCTACCGCTCCAGCGCGCCTGGCACCTCGTGGTCTGCTCCGGGCGGACCCTGCCGGCGACCGCGCAGATGTTCGTCGATCACGTCATCGGCCTGGCGGAGTGGTCCCGCTGAAGCCCTAGCTGCCAGCCACGATACGCAAGCACCGCCGGCGGGGGATCGATAATCCCCCCGGGAATCCCCCGTTGCGGGGATGTCTTTCCTGCGGCCTAGGCCTATGTTCACACGAACGGCGGTCCGCAGGTAGCGGCCCGCTCGGCCGATCGGGAGGTGAGAGCCGCATGCGCAACGCAACCGAGCGTTCGACGTCCACCAGGATCGGCGGCTCTGCGCCAAAGAAGACGTTGACGCGCTTTACTATCGAAACCGAGCACGCCTTGGCGGAGCGCTCCCCCACCGGTGACTTCTCGGGTCTGCTCAACGCCGTAGCGACCGCAGTGAAAGTCATCGCCAACCATGTCAACCGGGGGGCCCTGCTCGAAACCTCCGCCAGCGGCGGGGGCACGAACGTGCAGGGGGAAGTCCAAAAAACGTTGGATGTCCTGGCCAACGACACGATGATCGCCCAAACCGAGTGGACCGGTCACCTAGCGGGAATGGTCTCCGAGGAGGTGGCCGGGGTCATTCCAATACCCAACTACTACCGGGTGGGGAAATACCTGCTTGTCTTCGACCCCCTCGACGGTTCGTCGAACATAGACGTCAACATCACTGTCGGCTCGATATTTTCAGTTCTGCGCCATCCCCGCCCCGGCCAGCCGGCTGAGGTCGGGGACTTCTTGGTGCCGGGACGGGAACAGGTATGCGCCGGTTTCGCCCTCTACGGTCCGGCGACGATGCTCGTGCTCACCACCGGCGACGGCGTCAACGGTTTCACGCTCGACCGTGACGTCGGCGATTTCATCCTCACCCACCCGAACATGACTATCCCCGACTCGACCGCCGAGTTCGCTATCAACTCGTCCAAGGAGCGCTTCTGGGAACCCCCCGTGCGCCGTTACGTCCAGGAGTGCCTAGCTGGTACGAGCGGCCCAAGGCGAAAAGACTTCAACATGCGCTGGATAGCCTCCGCTGTGGCTGACACGTTCCGCATCCTCACCCGCGGCGGGGTTTTCCTTTACCCTGCGGACACGACCTCGTCGTGCCCGCAGGGAAGGCTCCGATTGCTCTACGAGGCGAATCCGATCGCCTTCATCGTCGAGCAGGCAGGGGGTCTCGCCACCACAGGACTGGCACGGGTCTTAGACGTCGTGCCGTCGAGCATCCACCAGCGCGTGCCGCTCATCTTCGGCTCCTCACAAGAAGTCAGACGCGTGGACGAGTACCACCTCAACACTCCGCCGGCTAAGCAGGAACGCTCCGGGCTCGCTTTGTTCAACACTCGTTCGCTTTTCCGGGACTGAACCGTCCCTGCAGGCCGCCGGAAGGAAGGCTGCGAAGTTCGCGTTGCGACGAAAATGTCCGAACGCTTGTCGGAGGAACAACACCTTGTCAGCTCAACACCCGATCATCTCAGTTACCGGCTCGTCAGGAGCTGGCACGACGTCGGTGACCCGCACGTTCGCTCACATCTTCCGTCGGGAGAAGATCACGGCTGTTCAGGTGGAGGGTGACTCATTCCACCGCTACGACCGGGATGCGATGAAGGCAGCCACCGTCGAAGCCGACAAGGCGGGCAACCACCACTTCTGCCATTTCAGCCCGGAAGCGAACCTCCTCGCGGAGCTCGAAGAGCTGTTCCGCTCCTACGGGGACTCCGGCACCGGCAGGACCCGCCACTACGTGCACGACGACGACGAAGCCCGAGCCTACGGGGCCACCCCGGGAACTTTCACCCCCTGGGAGGACATAGACCCCGGCAGCGACCTGATGCTCTACGAAGGTTTACACGGCGCTGTCGTCACTGACACGGTCGATGTCGCCCGCCACGCCGACCTGCGTATCGGGGTGGTACCGATCATCAACTTGGAGTGGATCCAAAAAGCTCACCGCGACCGGGTGGAACGCCACCACTCCACCGAGGCGATCATGGACACGATCCTGCGTCGAATGGCCGACTACGTCAACTACATATGCCCCCAGTTCTCCCGGACCCACGTGAACTTTCAGCGCGTACCGACCGTGGACACTTCCGACCCGTTCATCGCCCGGTTCATCCCGACCGCCGACGAGAGCTTCGTTGTGATCCGTTTCGCGAACCCGGCGGGAATCGACTTCCCCTACCTTCTCGCCATGCTCCACGACTCTTTCATGTCCCGTCCGAACATCATCGTCGTACCCGGCGGGAAGATGGAACTGGCCATGCAGCTGATCTTCACCCCGATGGTCCTGCGCCTGATGGAACAGCGAGGCCGGACTTGACACTGCGGGCCTGTGACGCCGAGGCGCTCTTGGGCTGCGCGCGCCAAGTAACCGGCGGTGTCGGTACTCTGTCGGTGGAGGTTCAATGCTCGAAAACGACGAACAAGCCGAAAGCCGCCTGGCGGAGCTCAACGAGCTGATCGAACTGGTACGGCCCGCAGTGCAAGCTGACGGCGGTGACCTGGTGCTCGTAAGCGCCGATCCCGACACGGGGGTGATCGAAGTCCAGCTGCAAGGGTCGTGCTCGTCGTGCGCGATCAGTTCAACGACCTTGCAGGCCGGTATTGAGCGGATCCTCAAGGAACGCCTCGAATGGGTGACCGAAGTCATCGGCAGCGTCGACGAGGACATCGACTGGGAAACGAGCGCCTCGATGGGACGGGGCGGCTACACCCCCCGCTGGTGAACCGCACGCCCTGAACGGCGGTGCGATCATCTGCTCGGGCCGGTTGCGGGTCTCGTGGGCGGCCCCGGTATCCCGGAGCCGCCCCGTCGGGCGGGCGGGACTTGAACCCGCGACCCCCAGACCCCCAGTCTGGTGCGCTACCAAACTGCGCCACCGCCCGTGATGGCCTAGATGCTACTCGACCCAGCCGACCGCCCGTCAAACATGCTTGGGTAGCCACTCGATGAACCAGTACACCCTGTAGACCAAGTAGCCACTTAAGCCTACGAGCAGCAGCTTGAAATGCCACGGGACTCCGCGCCCGGCAGCCTCCAGGTGAGCCCCGCACGTCGGGCAGTTGCCTCCCTCGGCGAGGCTCTTGGCGTTCCAGAAGTGACTGCAGTCCTCACACCACGGCAATGGTCTCAAACCCTCCGAACAGCCAGGATGGCGACGTCGTCGACGAGGGGCCCAGTGGCGAAGTCCCTGGCGGCTTCGAGCAGATCCTTGCACAAAATCGCTGCATCCTGGCCTGGATCGCGTCGCAAGGCGGCTGCGATCCTGTCCTCCCCGAAGATCTGACCTCCCGAACGGGCCTCGGCAAGGCCGTCTGTGTACATCAAGATGACGTCGCCGACGAGCAAGGGGCGCTCCCTGGAGTAGAAGCTTCCGGCAGGGTCCAACGTGAGCAGCGGGCCGGTCGCTCTCAGCGCGTGGATCTCCGAGTCCTGCCACAACCAGGTCGCCGGGTGACCTGCCGAGGCGTGACGCAGGGTTCCTGCGGAAGGGTCGAGCACAACTACGCACACCGACACGAGATCTTCTGGCCTCGAACCTATCGAAAGTGCCCGGTTCAACTCTTCCAGCGCCTGCGCCGGATCCCGGAACTGCCTGATGAACGTTCGGAGCAGGTACTTGACCTGGAAAGCTGTGATCGACGGGTCTATGCCGTGGCCTGCGACGTCCCCGATAACCACGGCGATTCGCCCTCCGGTGGTGGAGAAAACGTCGTAGAAGTCTCCCGCCATCATTCCGCTGCCCGGCTCGTAGACCCGGCCTAGCTCGAAACCTTCGAACTGGGGTAGCGACTCCGGGGCGAGGCGGTCAGCCCAGCGCCGGGGAGCGAGCTGGTCTTGAGCGAGGACCTCCTCTGCGCGGCGTTCGAGCATGGCTCTCACCTCTGCTGTCCGGGCCTCGGCGAGGAACCTCGGGGCGAAGCGGACAGTCATCGCCACGGGCAGGGCCACCGCGACGAACGGCACCGAGTACCACACCGACTTCGACTCGGCCCCGATACCGAGAGCTACTGCCAGGACCGAGTACAAAAGTGTGGCGTGGAGGTCCTTGTCGAAGGCTGCTCGGGCGAGCTCGTGAGCTTCGCGACCGCTTGACGAGGCCGCCGTCTCGGCCTTTATCCGTCTAGCGGCCCTCGCCAGTCGCGCTGCCGCTCTACCCCACAAGGCCGCTGCCAGCACACACAGAAGCGCCGCGAGGGCCATCCAAGGCTTGGGAGGCATAGGACTAGGCTAGTGGCATTCGGGGCCTCCAAGGTGCTTTCAGACCTGCCGGGCCCGTTCGGAGGGACGTCCAGGGCTACGGGCAGACTACGAGCTGCGCCTCCTGACCCGGAAGACCAGCGGGGTTGGGCCGAAGTCGAAATGCTCTCGAAGGCGTCTTTCCAGATACCGAAGGTAGGGACCCGGCACCGTCTTGGTAGCGAAGAGGGTGAACGTCGGGGGGTCCACCGTCCCTTGGGTCGCGTAGAGGACCCGTCCACCCGGCGAAGCGTGAGCCGCCTGGGCTGCGGCGATCACCCGGTTGAGGTCGGCGGTCGGGACCCGTTTAGCGGACGCCTCAATCGCGTTGCGCAAGGCGGGCAGGAGCTTGTGCACGCCAAGGCCGGTGAGCGCGCTCACGGTGAGAACTGGGGCGTAGGCGAGAAAGCCCAGACGGTCCGCCACTTCGAGTCGAAGGGCGGCCCTTGCGGTTGCGTCGAGAGCGTCCCACTTGTTGAGCACGAGAACTACAGGTCCCCCTGCGGCGTCGACGCGCTCGGCTAGACGCTGATCCTGGCGGGTTATGCCCTCCGACGCGTCGAGGACGAGGACTGCGCAGCGGGCACGGTCAAGAGACTGAAGAGCCCTGACCATAGAGTAGTACTCGGCGCCAGCTGCTTCCTTGGCCCTCCGGCGCATACCGGCCGTGTCCACCAAGACGATGTCCCCGTCAGGAGTTGATATGAGGGTGTCGATGCTGTCTCTGGTCGTTCCAGCCATGTCATGGACGACTGAACGCTCGTCGCCGATCAGGCGGTTGAACAGCGTCGACTTACCGACGTTCGGGCGGCCGACGATAGCAACCGCCGGAGCTCCGTCGCCGGCATCGGAACCGGCGGCATTCTCAGCGCTTAGGCCTGGCTGAGCGTCGTCCTCGGGTGGGAACTTGGAGACGACAGCGTCGAGGAGATCCCCAGTGCCCCGCCCGTGCAAGGCGCTCACCGGGTAGGGGTCGCCGAGGCCGATCTTGGTGAAGTCCCAGACGTCACTCTCCCGTCGGGAGGAGTCAACCTTGTTGACCACGACCAGCACCCGCTCGGCGCTGCGGCGCAGCAGTCCTGCGACTTTCGCATCGTCGTCGGTTATACCCACGGCAGAATCGACCACGAACAGCACCACGTCGGCGTCTCTGATCGCCTTCTCGGACTGGCGCGACACCTGCCTGTCCAAGCTCGACCCTGCAGTCAACCAACCTCCGGTGTCCACGATGGTAAACGAACGCCCGGCCCACTCTGCCGGAAGGAACTTGCGATCCCGGGTCACTCCGGGGTGCTCCTCGACGATCGCCTCTCGCTTGCCGACGACGCGGTTGACGAGGGTGCTTTTGCCGACGTTGGGACGCCCGACCACGGCTACCAGAGGTTTCACTTCGCAACTCCCTGCAGTGCTAGGCGCAGCGCCTCCCCGTCGGTCGCGACGACCTCTACTGGCCTCGGTAACTCTGCAACGCTGATCCCGTCCAAGAACACCCCGGCCGATAGGCACACGTCGGGAAGCAGGTAGCGCCGTCCCGGCGGAGAGCCGCTAAGGGCCCTGGCGACGTCAACTCCTGTCAGCAGGCCCGCAACGGCGATGTTGCCGCCGAAGTAGCTATTTGGGACGGCGATAACCTGCGCGTCTGGACGTACGGAGGCGACCAACGCTTCGAGCAGCCCGGCGGCGTACTCGCCGGTGATGACGCTCACCGGCGCTTGCGGCGCGTCGCCGCCCGATGCGGACAACGCTCGCGCAGGCCGGATCGCCACAGCCACACCCGAAGCAGCCGACTGGGTCCTAGGAGCCCTGTAGCCGCTCGCCGGGGCTCCGTCCACCGAGGCGAAGAAGCCGCCCGGACGCGGACCGTCGACCCCGGCCATCCCGAAAAAGCGAGCCTCGAAGAGCCGGACGAGACCGACCCCGTTCTCGTGCTGGGCGACGTCACCGTATGCCTCCAGGGGCGGCAGGTTACGTCCCGCTTGGAGGTAGAACTCGTCCGAGGCGTAAACCATCGAATGACCTACCGCGCTCTCGAAGTAACCCTGCCAATCCTCGACCGTGTCGACGACAGCACCGGCCTCGGCGGGGCTGTGAGCCCGCATCGACTGCTCGACATTCCATCGACTTACGCCGAGAGGAACGCACGCCACGCTGGCCATCTCCGGGTATAGGTCCATTATGTCAGCGAATGTGGATTCGAGGACCGCGCCGTCGTTGACACCCGGGCAGACAACCACCTGACCGTGGACCGAAACGCCGTTGTCCAGCAGCGCCCGAAGCCAGCGAAGGCTCGTCGCTCCCCGACGGTTACGTAGCATCGATGCCCTCACGTCGGGGTCGGTGGCATGGATGCTCACCCAAAGCGGGGAGAGACCCTGCTCGACCACGCGCTCCAAGTCGAGCTCGTTGAACCGGGTGAGTGTGGTGAAGTTTCCATACAGAAACGACAGGCGGTAATCGTCGTCTCGAACGTAGAGACTCTTGCGCATTCCCTTGGGAAGCTGGTGGATGAAGCAGAACGCGCAGTGGTTGTCGCAGGTCCGCACCCGGTCGAACAGCGCCGAGTCGACCTGCATGCCAAGCGGCTCGCCTGCGTCGCGTTCGATGTTGACGGACATCTCTACGCCTCCCCTTCGCAGTTCTATCTCGAAGGCCTCCTGGTCGGCCAGAAGCTGGTACTCGATGACGTCGCGCGGCACCTGCCCGTCCATCGACACGATCTGATCGCCGGGAACGAGGCCGGCTCTCGCAGCGGGCGACCCAGGGTTTACCGCGACCACGGCAGGCAGAGACATAGCCCAAACACGGTACTCTGCGCTGGTGGAGAGAGTTGAGCGGGTGCTTCTGGCCTGGCCGAGAGGGTTCTGCGCAGGCGTCGAAATGGCAATCAAGTCGCTTGCGTGGATGACGACGCTCTTCGAGCCGCCCGTCTACTGCTTTCACGAGATCGTCCACAACGACCTCGTCGTCGAGCGTTTCAAGGCCGCCGGCGTCCGCTTCGTGGAGAGCCTCGACGACGTGCCGCCCGGCGCCCCGCTGATGCTTTCAGCCCACGGGTCGCCCCCCGACTTGGTCGAAGCCGCCCGCCAACGCGGGGGCGTCGTAGTTAACGCCGTGTGTCCCCTGGTAAAGAAAGTGCACCACGAGGTCAAAGTGCGCGCATCTAAGGGCTACAGCATCGTCTACGTGGGGCACGAAGGCCATCAGGAGGCTGTTGGCACCGAGGCGGTAGCTCCCCAGGCCGTGAGACGCATAGAGAGCGTGGAGGAGCTTGCGGCTCTGCCCGACCCGGACGGGCAGGTGGCGTTCCTCGCTCAGACCACGCTGGCTTTAGACGAGTGGAAGGCCATCGCCGACGCTGCGAAGCGGCGATGGCCGGATCTTTGGATGCCAGGTACTTCGGATCTGTGTTTCGCCACAACTAACCGCCAGGCTGCCCTGAAGGCGATCGCCGGTCGCTGCGACGCCATCGTGGTCGTCGGATCACGCACGTCTTCGAACACGCTGGCTCTGGTACGCACAGCTGAGAGCGCCGGATGCCCGACAGTGTTGCGTGTCGACGACCCCTCCGAGTTACCTGACAGCTTGCAGGGAACCGTCGGCGTGATCGCCGGGGCTTCCGCGCCCGAGGAGGTGGTGGAGGCGATAGTCGCACGTCTCGACCCTCGCGAAGGCACCGAGGAGGTGCGCGACACCGACGAAGACGAGTACTTCCCCCTGCCACGCGAACTTCGCGAAGGCTTACGTCGACTGGGAGCGCTCAGCGCTCTCGCCGGCCTCGCCCCTGACGCCACCTCGCTGGCCGGCGTCGACGACAGGGCCATGTCCGCAGCGACGGCCCTCGCCAGACTGTCCGCCGGCTAGGCCCAGCCGATCACGTCTATCCGGGTCGAGGACCGCCGTAGGAGTCGGCTAGATCTCACCCTCGGCCGGAGCGGATGAGCGCCTCGTCGAAGCACTCTTGAAGGCGTTCGGCGAGCTGCGCTGTCAGTTCTGATACGGCGCGCCGCGATACGCGTCCGGATGCTCCGGCCGGCGGCGGGAAGATGGGATCTCCTACCACCATCACGACTTTCACCGGGTGCACGGTGCGGCTTCCTTTGGGCATCGCCCATTCACTCCCGCCGATACCAACAGGTACGATCGGAACCCCGGCCCGTGCCGCCACGAACGCCGCGCCCTCGAAAAGCGGGTGCAAGCGAAGCCCGCTGCGGCGCGTGCCTTCGGGGAACAGCACCACCGGCTCCCCGGAGCGCAAAGCATCTTCGCTTGAGCGCAGAGCTTCACGGTCCGGTGCGCCGCGGTGGACTGGGAACGCTCCGAGGGAGCTGAAGAGCGCTCCCGTCCAGCGGTACTTCCACAGGCTGTCCTTGCCCATGAAGCGGATACGACGGTGCGTGAGGCATCCCGCGAGGAGAGTGTCGACGTTGGAACGATGAACCGGGGCTATGACGTAAGCGCCACTGGCCGGCAGCTTCTCTTTGCCGACCACCTGAACGCGCCAGACAAGCCGGCAGACGACCTCGACGACGCCGCGAGCGAATGCGTACCAGGCCAGTTCGACCTTATGCTTCATCTGGCTCTCCCCATATCGCTGCGGCGATCTCGAGGACCTTCTCCACGACGTTCTCGCTGGTGAGGGCCGTGGTGTCTATGACGACGGCGTCCCGGGCTGCGGCTAACGGCGAAGCCGCCCGGGTCGAGTCCGCTCGGTCGCGCCGGACCATGTCGGCTGCGACCTCGTTGTACTCCCTGTCCAGCATCTCCCTGCTGCGCCGCTCCGCGCGTGCCGTCTCGCTTGCAGTGAGGAACACTTTCACCTCGGCGGCGGGGAACACAACCGTAGCTATGTCACGTCCCTCCATCACCACGCCGGTTCTGCCGGCCGCCCACTCGCGCTGGCGGAGGACCATCTCCGAGCGCACCTGTGGGTGCGCTGCGACAGCCGACACTGCACGCGTCACCTCCGGACCTCTTATTTCTATGGTCGCGTCGGCCCCGTTGACCAGCACCCGGTCGGTGACCTCAAGCTGCATCTGTCTGGCGATCTCGCCGATCCTGACGGCGTCGTGTGGGTCCACTCCCCGCCGGATCGCCTCGAAGGCGACCGCCCTGTACATTGCTCCGGTGTCGAGGTAGTCGAAACCCAGCCGGGCTGCGACAGCCCGCGCAACCGTAGACTTTCCCGAGCCCGCCGGGCCATCCAACGCGACTACTCTCAGCGCGCCCGGCATCTGGCCATGTCCTCCTCGAAACTCGGGTAGCTCGTCCGGACGCACTCCCAGCCTTGGATTGTGACCGGCTCCGACGCCGCCAGGCCCACCACGGCCATCGACATGGCAACCCGATGGTCGCCGACAGAGTCGACCGTCCCACCCCGGGCGGGCCGGCCAGACGAACCTTGCACCACCAGACCGTCGGGCATGCCTTCAGCTTCGAAGCCCACCGAGCGCAGCGCCCCAACCGTCGAGGACACCCGGTCGCTCTCCTTGTGACGCAACTCGGCAGCATCGGCGAACGTGGTGGTACCCGAAGCGACCGCCGCCGCCACCGCGAGCACCGGGATCTCATCGATCAGACCGGGCACCTCGTCGCCTCCAACCGTCGTCGCTCGCAGCGGCCCGTAACTGGCGTGAAGATCCCCGACAGCGCTTTCGGAGTCGTAGTCGACGACCTCGACGTGAGCGCCCATGCGCCTCAGCACGTCGACGAACCCGGCACGTCCCGGGCCTAGGTAGACCTTCTCGACGGTGACCTCGCTGCCCGGCGTGACGCACGCCGCGACAACCCAGAACGCCGCTTGTGACGGGTCGCCGGGCACGTGAAAGTCCCAGGGGTGCAACCTAGAAGGTCGGACCGTGACGTGGCCGCGCCCGACCACCACCTCCGCGCCCCACAGCGGCAGCATCTCCTCGGTGTGAGCCCTCGTCGGCTGGCCTTCGCGCACTGTCGTCTCTCCCTCCGCTGAGAGTCCCGCCAGGAGGACAGCCCCTTTCACTTGAGCGCTCGGGACTGGGACGGTGTAGTCGATACCGTGAAGGTCGCCTCCCCTCACGACCAGGGGAGGTAGCGTGGCCTGACACCTTGCGTCGAGCATGGCTCCCATCTCGCGCAGCGGTTCCACCACCCGGCCCATCGGACGTTTCGCTATGGACTCGTCGCCGACGAGGACGGTCAGCGCGTCCATCGAAGCGGACCAACCCGACAGCAGGCGAATAGACGTCCCCGAGTTACCGACGTCTATGACCGTTTCCGCTTCACGTCGCCCTCCGCCGGTGACGTTCCACGCGCCGGGAGCGCCCGCTGGTTGCACCGGCACCCCGAACGCCTCAAGCGCTCGGCGGGTGGCGGCTACGTCCAAGCCAGACGAAAGCCCGGTTATACGCGACGTGCCGTGCGCCAAGCCGGCCATGAGGACGGCCCGGTGCGAGATCGACTTGTCGCCGGGCACCTGCATCACTCCCGACAGTGGCTTTCCGTGAGAGTCGACGGTCAGTGAGCTCAAGCTCCGACCTGCCTGTAGGAACACTGGAACCCTCTCGACGCCAGCGCCACACGAACCGAGTCGAGGGGGAGGCTGTCTATCACCATGACAAGGACCCCTCGGTCGCCTTCCGCGCTGTGGGCTATCTCCAAATCCCAGATGTTGACTCCCATCTCGCCGAGCAGCGTCGTGACCTCGGCGAGCACCCCGGGACGGTCCGAAACGACGACCCGCACCTCTACGAGCCTCTCGGACTGCACCACACGACCGGGAAGATTCACCCTGGCCTCGCGTGCTGATTCGAGCATCTCGACCAGTCCCGAGCGATTCCCGCCTGCGACGAGATCCCTTACGCGCCCGAGGGAATCTCGCAGGCGGTCGATCACCTCAAGGATTGCATCTTGGTTCTCGGCGCAGATATCGGGCCAGATCGCCGAACCGCCGGCCGCTATTCGGGTCATATCCCGGAAGCCTCCAGCAGCGAGGCGCAGAAGCGTGGAGTGCTCGTCGGCTGAGACAGCGGCAAGGTTCATAAGCGTCGCCGCTGTCAGGTGAGGCACGTGGGAGACCATCGCAACCAGTTGGTCGTGACGCCAGGGGTCTAACTCCACGACGCTAGCCCCTAGGGAAGCAATGACGGCACGCACGGCAGCAAACGCCACCGGGTCCGTGCCGGACCCGGGCGTCAGCACCCAAGTGGCTCCGACGAACATGCCCGCGTCGGACCCGTCAACGCCCTCCTGCTCGGAGCCCGCCATGGGGTGGCCTCCGACGAAGCGGGGGCAGGCGACCTTCTCGGCTATCACCCGCTTCACACTCGCTACGTCGGTGACCACGGCCGTTGGGTAGGCGTCGAGCGCGTCGAGCGCGACGTCAGGTACCGACGACGGGGGCACAGCCACGAAGACGATCTCTGCGTTCGCGTCGCTCCCGGCACTATCGGCTGATCCGATCTCCACGGCCCTGGCCGTCCGAGCTTCGTCTACGTCGGACATGGTCACGTGCCACCCGCTGGCGCGCAGACCCGCGCCGATCGAACCGCCGATCAGGCCTGCTCCTATCACCTGCGCAAACTTCGGGGTGTGCTCGCCGTCGGCCACGGCGCCGAAGGATACCACTACCAGTCCGTCCCCGAGCCGGCGTGGTGTGCTCCCAGCGGCTCGCCAGGCTGCGATCCGAGAGGACCGGCTCCACCGGCTCCCGCTGCCCGTTCGAGCTTTCTGACCTCCTCCTGGGACAGCAGTCGGTGAGCACCCGGAGCGAGACCCGCAAGCCTGACTGGCCCTATCCGGGTTCGGACGAGCTGCCTGACAGGGTGTCCAACCGCTTCGGCCATCCGGCGGATCTGGCGGTTACGGCCCTCGTGGATGGTGACCTTGAGCAGGTCCGCCTCGACCAGGGCCACTTTTGCCGGGGCTGTCCTCCTGCCGTCCAGGTCGATGCCTTCTCTCATCCGGCGGATCGCTCCCGCCTTGGGATGGCCCTGAACTCGCACCAGGTACTCCTTGTCGACGCCCTTCGAGGGGTGCGTCAACGAGTAGGCCAAGCCCCCGTCGTTGCACAAGAACATAAGGCCCTCACTGTCGGCGTCGAGGCGCCCCACTGGGAAGACCCTCGGATCGGACGGTACGAGTCCCACGACGGTCGGACGCCCGGCGGGGTCGGCGGCGGTGCTCAGCACCCCGGCCGGCTTGTTCAGGGCGTAGTAGACCAGCCCGGGTTCGGTGGCTATTCGGACCCCGTCGACGCTGACCGTGTCTGCTCGCGGATCGACCCGCCTTCCCAGTTGCGCCGTCACACCGTTGACCTGGACTCTGCCTTCGGCTATCAGCTCTTCGCAACGCCGCCGGCTGGCTATTCCAGCGGCGGCAAGAACCTTTTGGAGCCGCTCCCCCTGAGGGCCGCCACCGGATTCGCTGTTAGAGGCTGGGCTCGGTGACGTCACTGTCGGGTTCGCCTCCACCTCTGAGATCCACCTTGGGTGCCGAATCCGCAAGAAGGCTCCGTTCTAAAGAGTCCATGATCTCGGGTCCCGGAACGAAGTCGGCGAGCGGAGGTAACTCCTCGATGCTGAACAGCCCAAGTCTCTCCAGAAACAGGGTTGTCGTGCCGAACAGAGCCGCCTGGCCCGGGCCGTCGTCGCGCGCAACTTCGCTGATCAAGCCGCGCGCCGCCAAGGTTCGCATGACCGCGTCCGCGTTTACCCCTCGTATCGCCGCCACCTGGGCTCTCGACACAGGCTGTTTGTACGCGACTATGGCGAGCGCTTCCAACGCCGCCGCTGACAGACGTGCGTTCTGGCCGTCCACCACGAAGCGCTCGACGTAAGCAGCCATCTCCGGCCGGGACTGGAACTGGTACCCGCCAGCTACTTTGACCAGCTCGAAGCCCCGATTCTCCCGGCGGTACGACTCCGCGAGCTCGTGGCAGAGCACCTCCACGTGCGACGGGGTAATCTCCAACAGCTGAGCGAGCAGCCCCGCACCGACGGGCTCCTCGGCGACCATGACTATCGCCTCTATCGCTTTGGAGTCCTCTGTCACCGTCGCATCCTAACCTTCGTAGTCCTCGACGACCACCGGGTCGCGGGCAGCGCCGTCGCGGTTCCCGCCGAGCCAGATCACCTCCAAAGTCCCGAAGCTCGTCGCCTGCTCGAGGTCTACGCAGCCCTGTTTGTACAGCTCTAGCACAGCTAAGAAGCACACGATCACTTCGAGGCGCTCCCGAACACCCACTACTAGATCGGCGAAGCACACCCTCCGGCGCGCGGGAAGGGTGACGACGAGTCCTGCGACCGCGTCTGCGACGCTGACACGTACCGGTGCGACGTGGGTCAACTCCACCTTGACTGCAGGCTTGGGCTCTAAAGCTCGCTGCATCACGTTGCGCAGCCGCTCCGGGGTGACACCAGCCATCACGTCGGGGCGCGCCGCGTGGTAGAGCTCACCGGGGCCGACACGGCGCGGCCACGAGCGCGACGCGTTGTCGATGCGACGCTCAAGTTCGCGCGAAGCGTCCTTGAAGGTTTTGCATTCGAGCAGCCGCGCCACGAGGAGGTCTCTCTCCTCCCACAGGGCGAACTCCTCTTCGGCCTCGACGCTCTCCCTGCCCGGCAGGAGACGGCGTGTCTTGAGCTCAAGGAGTACCGCTGCTATCAGGAGGAACTCGGTGGCGGTCTCCAAGTCGAGGCCATCGCTGAACTCTGCAAGCGTCGCCACGTACCCGTCGACGATATCGGCGAGGGACACCTCCCAAAGCTCAACCTTGTCGGAGCTGATCAAGTGCAGCAGAAGATCGAAGGGCCCTTCGAATACGGGCGTGCTAACCGTATAGGGCATGCGCCAATCCTATTGGAACTGTTCCGGTGGAACGTGGAACTAGCCTATGCGGGTGCTCAGCTCAGCTAATCCGAAGCCGCCGAGGGTCCTCTCAGGCATACAGCCGACAGGTGAACCGCACCTGGGAAACCTGCTCGGCGCTATCCGCTATTGGGTGGAAGACCAGGCTCTGGGAGACTGCTACTACTGCGTGGTGGACCTGCACGGCCTAACCGTGCCCGGCGATCCCGCCGAGCGCCGCCAGGGATCACTGACGATGGCTACCCTGCTTCTCGCTGCGGGGTTGGACCCCGAGTCGTGCACGCTGTTCTTGCAAAGCCACGTTCCAGCACACTCCCAGCTCGCGTGGGTAATGGAATGCACCGCCAGCTTCGGAGAGCTCTCCCGAATGACCCAGTTCAAGGACAAGACGGCCAAGGGCGGTGAGCAGTTGGCCAGGGTCGGACTTTTCACCTACCCGTGCCTCATGGCGGCCGACATCCTCGCCTACGACGCCGACAGAGTCCCTGTCGGCGAGGACCAGCGCCAGCACCTCGAACTGACCCGCGACTTGGCGCAGCGTTTCAACGCTGCCTACGGTCCGACTTTCGTCGTTCCGCAAGCGGCGATACCCCGCCCTGGCAGGGGCGCCCGGATAATGAACCTCGCCGACCCGACTCGCAAGATGTCCAAGACCACCGACCTGCCGGCGGGCGTGGTGGGCCTCTTCGACGAACCTGCCGTCATAGAACGCAAGGTCAAGCGTGCGGTCACCGACACCGACAGCGGACCCGGCTCGGTGCGCTACGACCGCGAGACCAAGCCCGGAGTGTCCAACCTGCTTGAGCTGCTCGGAACTCTACGAGGTGAGGACCCCGACCGCGTCGCCGAAGGGTACTCCCGCTACGGGGACTTGAAAGCGGACGTGGCCCGGGCGGTCCTCGACGCCGTCGAGCCGATCCAGCGGCGCTTCAAGGAGCTCACCGCAGAGCGAGACTACGTTTCCGACGTACTGGCCACCGGCGCCAGACGGGCCAACGAGGTGGCTTCCGCTACGCTGCAGCGGGCCTACAGTGCTGTCGGACTGTGAAAGTTCGGACTGTGAAAGTAAAGTCCCTCTAGCGCTTCGAGGCGGCGCATTCGATGCACAGGCGGGCTTCGGGCCGAGCCTCAAGGCGGGCTGGGTCGATAGGCTTGGAGCAACGCTCGCAACGCCCGTAATCGCCGGTGTCGAACTTGGCGAGAGCATGCTCCACCTCGTGAAGTAACTCGACCAGCTCCCCTATTAAGGCGTCGTTCTCACCACGCTCGGCGGTCACCTGGCTCGAGTCGGCAAAATTCGGGTCGTAGTCGAGACGGTTGCCGTAGCCGAGCTCGCCGAGCTGGGTGTGCAGGCTGTCGCGTTCGTGCTCCAAGGCTTGTTTGGGCTCGAAGGTCGAAGCGTCGGTCGGCATGGAAACTCATTGTAGGCGTTGCAAGGCCAGCGTGAGTCCGATGATCGTCTTCGCGTCTACGAGGGTGCCGTCGGCAATCATCGAAGGGACCTCGTCGAAAGGTACTTCCACCACTTCCATGTTCTGCTCCTCCGCTCCTTGGCGGTCGGTGGGTACCTCGGCGAGGTCACGAGCTAGGTACAGGTGCGTGAGCTCGTCGGTGAAACCCGGGGAGTTGTAAAAGCGTGCGAGCAGCTCGAGTCGTCCCGCCCGGCGCCCTACCTCCTCGGCGAGCTCCCGCTCGGCGGTCAGCTCGGGGGGTTCACCTTCGACGTCGCGCTTTCCGGCTGGAACCTCCAAAAGCTCGTCTTGAACCGCCGCCCGGTACTGGCGTACGAGCAGGAAGGTGCGCCGGTCGGTGACGGCAACTACCACGACAGCTCCCGGGTGGCGGATCACCTCCCGGGTTAGCGTCTCACCGTCAGGTCCTCTCAGGGTCAGCGCTACCGCAGAGACGAGCGGCCCTACATAGCGGACCGTCTCGTCGAGCCTAAAGAACTTTGAGCTCATCGGCTTGGGGGACGTCGAGGAGGTGAGGGGACCGGCCTTCGGCCCTTTCGGCTGCCGCTGCTACCAGCGCGACGAACAGCGGGTGGGGACGGTCGGGCCTGCTTCGGAACTCCGGATGGGCCTGCGTTCCGACCCAGAACGGATGCGCTGGAAGCTCGACGAACTCTACCAGGCGCCCGTCCGGGGAGACCCCAGAGCAGACCAGACCGCCCGACTCGAGCTTCGAACGGTAACGAGGGTTCACCTCGAAGCGGTGACGGTGCCTCTCGTAGACGAGCTCCTCCCCGTAAGCGGCGGCTACCACACTGCCTGGTGCGAGCTTGGCCGGGAAAAGTCCGAGCCTCATCGTGCCGCCCATGTCGACTACCTCGCGCTGCTCGTCCATCAAGTCAATCACCAAGTGGGCGGCGCTGGCGTCGAACTCACGGGAGTTGGCGCCGGCGAGCCCGACGACGTTACGGGCGAATTCGATGACCATCACCTGCAATCCCAAGCAAAGCCCAAGGCACGGGATGGACGCCTCTCGGGCGAATGTGGCCGCAGCGACCTTACCTTCGACTCCGCGCTCGCCGAAACCTCCGGGGATGACGATGCCGTCCAGGTTGGCCAGGCGACCCGCACCGAGGAGACCCTCTACCTCTTCGGCCTGTATCCACTGCAGGTCGATCCTGACCCCCTGGGCAAACCCTCCGTGGCGCAGAGACTCCACCACCGACAGGTAAGCGTCGGGCAAGTTGACGTACTTTCCGATAAGGCCGACGCGAACGGTACGGTCTGCTGACTCGACTCGCCTGACGATGGACTCCCACGCGGAAAGGTCCAGCGGGTGATGCGACGGCTCGAACCCGAGAAGCTCGCAGACGTAGTCGTCGAGGCCCTCCTCGTGCAGAGAGACCGGGATCTCGTAGATGCTGGCAGCGTCAGTACACGAAACGACGGCCTCGACCGGCACGTCGCATAGCAGCGACAGCTTACGTTTCAGGCCATCGGAGATGCTCCTGTCGCTGCGGCAGATGATCACGTCCGGTTGTATGCCCCTACTGCGCAACTCGGTCACAGAATGCTGCGTAGGTTTGGTCTTCTGCTCACCGGAAGGACCGAGGTAGGGCACTAGCGTGACGTGCACATAGCAGACGTTGTTACGCCCCACGTCCTTTCGGAACTGGCGTATCGCCTCCAAGAAAGGAAGGATTTCGATGTCACCGACAGTTCCGCCGACTTCGGTTATGACCACGTCGACGTCTTCGCCGCCCAGCCGTCGGATCCTGTCTTTGATCTCGTCGGTTATGTGGGGAATCACCTGGACGGTTCGCCCCAAGTAGGCGCCGCGACGCTCCTTCGCTATCACCGACTGGTAAATAGACCCCGCCGTGGCGTTGGAGTCCCGGTGGAGGTTCTCGTCGACGAACCGCTCGTAGTGGCCAAGGTCCAGGTCGGTCTCCCCGCCGTCGTCAGTTACGAACACCTCGCCATGCTCGAACGGGTTGAGCGTGCCTGGATCCACGTTTATGTACGGGTCGAGCTTCTGCATGGTCACTTTCAGACCCCGGCTCTTTAGGAGCCGACCAAGCGACGACGCTGTCAAGCCCTTCCCGAGGGAGCTTGACACCCCGCCCGTGACGAAGATGTGCTTCGCCAAATGAGTCCTCCACTCCGATCGACGTGCGCATCCGGTGACCACCACCGACCGGGCTCGATCCTACCTCGCCCGCCGGCACCGCCGAACGGGACGTACCGTGGAAGCTGGGGGCGCACGGCGTGGCAACGGCGAGGACTGCTTCAGGGGCCGTGGCCACCACGGCGGGCAGGTCCGTCCCTGCTGGTGTCGAGCAGCTCGCGGGCGTGGCTCCGTGCCGTTGCACTGTCAGGCTGACCCGATAGCATTCGCGCCAGCTCGACTACGCGACCATCGTCGTCTAGCAGCGATGCCGACGCCTTCGTCAAGTCGCCGTCACCGCTCGCCACGATGTCCTTCGTGACGACGACTTGGTGGTCAGCGAAAGCGGCGACCTGGGCGAGGTGGGTGACGACCAGAACCTGGCGATTCGACGCAAGCTCGGCGAGGGCCTCGCCGACCGACGCTGCGGCCTGGCCGCCCACCCCGGCGTCGACCTCGTCGAATATCAGCGTCTCCGGCCCGGTCAGCTGGGCAACGGAACCTCCTGAGGCCCGGGCTACCGCAAGCCTGGTGGCAAGCAAAACCCTCGACAGCTCGCCCCCGGAAGCGACCTTGGAAAGGGGTAACAGCGGCTGGCCAGGGTTAGCCGCGAAGAGCCAGGTGACGACCTGCTTGCCCGTGTCGGAAACAACCTCGACGCCGAATCGCGCACGTTGCAATGCAAGGCCGGCGAGCTGATCCTCGACCAGAGACGCAAACCACGGAGCAGCGTCGCGGCGGGCCTGTAAGACCCTGCGATCCTCGGCTCGCAGGTCTCTCTCGGCGGTTTCGAGATGCTCCCGGTAAGTAGAAATGAGCTCGTCGCGCGAGTGCAGTTCGTGGAGCTGCGAGCGGATCCGCTCCCGGTAGGCAACGACCTCGGCGAGGGTCGGTCCGTACTTGCGCCGGAGCGCTGCGAGCAGCCCCAGGCGTTGCCCAACCGCGTCCAGCCTTTCCGGGTTCGCTTCGAGATTCTCAGCCAGGAGCCTCGCCTCCCCAGCGCAGTCGACTATCTCCTCGGAGGCCGCCGCCAGTCTGGCGGCGATCGACGATAGAGCAGGGCGTGAGCCGGCAAGTGCTATCGCGTCGCCGACACGCTCAGCGCTGCCCCCGTCTCCAACAAGGGCCTCCCGCAATGCGCGGGCTGCGTCGACGGTGCCGGCGGCGTCGGCGAGGGACTCCTGCTCAGCTCTAAGCGACGTCTCCTCGTCAGGGTCCTCTACGCACGCCGAGTCGATCTCTTGAAGTTGGTAGCGCAGAAGGTCCGTCTCGCGCTCCCTGGCTACCGGGTCGGCTCCGAGACTTTCGAGCGCGGATCGCAGCTTGGCTACCTCCCGGCGGAGGTCTCGCTGGCGTACCGTGTCGATCGCGCTCGCCTGGTCGAAGAGTTCCCGCTGCACCTGAGGAGACAAAAGATAGGCGAACGCATGCTGGCCGTTTATCTCCACGAGGTTCCTGACCACGTCGGACAACGCCGAAGCGCTCACCATCCTGCCGTCTACGTAGCTTCGGCTGCGCCCCGTTGTTGGTACCACCCGCGAGACGACCACCTCGTTAGCTTCGGGATCCATCCCGGGACGCCCGGAGAGCGTGAACCTTCCCTCCACGAGCGCCTCCGAAGCTCCGGGGCGTACCACGAGCGGGTCGGTCGGTCGGCCCGCAAGGAGAGCGATAGCATCCACTATGAGCGTTTTGCCGGCGCCTGTCTCCCCCGTCAGAGCGCTCATCCCCGCAGAGAAGGCGATCGAAACGTCCTCGAAGACCCCCAGGTTGCAAACTCGCAGTTCGACGAGCATGCTCAGCGGTCCTTCAGGTTGAACTTCGCTTTCAGTATCCGGTGGAAATCGCGACTTTCGAACGTAACCAACAGAGCGTCCTTCTCCCCTTGGCGGCACTGGACGCTCTGACCGGGCTGGAGGGTGGCGGTCCGCCAGCCGTCGACTACTACTTCCACCGGGTATTCGCCCGACGCTGTTATGGCGACCTCGTCCTCGGCGACAAGGACCACAGATCGGTCGAAGAGCATGTGTGGGGCTACCGGCGTGAGAACAGACACTCTGGCTTTCGGCGAGACGATCGGGCCACGGGCTGAGAGGTTGTACGCGGTAGAACCGGTCGGCGTGGCGAGGATCAGCGAGTCGGAGATGAAAGCCAGGAAAGGGCTGCCGTTGACTGCGACGGTCGTGTGTATGGTGTGGCCGACAAGGGACCGTTGCAGCACGACGTCGTTGAGGGCGTTGCGCGACACCCTTCCCGCCCTGCCGTTGCCTCCGGGCGGCGGCTTGCCGAGGGTCACGTCGAAGGTCATTCGCGCTTCGACGGTGAAGTCGCCCTCCAAGAAGCGCTCCAGCGCCGCTTTTAGACCTGACGGCTCCGCAACGGTCAGATAGCCGAGATGCCCGAGGTTGACACCCAGCACAGGCACCTCACGGCTGCTCACCAGGTCCACGGTTCTCAACATCGTGCCGTCACCGCCGAGGCTGACAGCCAGATCCAGGTCTGGCGGTACAGTGCTGCCCTCGGACGCCGACGGAGCGGCGCTCAAGATGTGCGTTCGATGTCCGTTCTCCACGAGCCAGGAGGCCGTCTGTTCGGCGAGTTGCACCGCCTTCGGACGGGCCGAGTTGAAGACAAAGCCGATGCAAGCCACGGCCTTTACCTTCCGCCTCTAAAAGCCCGGCCACTTCCGAGGCTGTCCGCGCCTTGCGCACCCTGGCAAGCCTGCAGCGCTGCCTCCACCGCACGGTCGACTAGGACCTCGATCGGCCCAGCCGGCTCCTCGGCTCCCCCGATATCACTTCGCAGCTGGGGATACCGGCGTTCGGATGCCCGGAAATGTGACAGGAACTCCACGTTGCCGCCAGCTCCTCGCAGGGGTGAGACCATCAGATTCATCATTACCACTCCAGCCCCTCGCACGCTAGCGGTGGCCGACTCAAGAGTTGACCTCCAAACGTCAGGGCTGCGGATCACTCCCTTGGCGCGCGACGCCTCAGCCCGCCCGGCCTCGAACTGTGGCTTGACAAGTACGATGATATCAGCGCCCGGAGCGGCGAAACTGACCAGCGCCGGGGCGACGCTTCTGAGCCCGATGAAGGAGAGGTCAGCGACGACTACGTCCATCCTGCCCCGGTAGACGTCCAGCGCCTCCGATCGGACATCGGTCCTCTCCAGTGGAGTGACCCTATGATCGGACCGGATGCGGGGATGTAGTTGGCCTCTGCCGACATCCACCGCGACAACCCGCTCGGCGCCACTCTGCAAGAGGCAGTCAGTGAAGCCGCCGGTCGATGCGCCCGCGTCCAGAGCCTGCCTTCCAGCAGACTGCACTCCGAAATGCTCAAGCGCGGCATGGAGTTTCTCCCCTCCGCGGCTGACGAATCTCGGCGGTTCACCTGTCACCCTGACCGGCTCACCCGCTCCGACAAGTCGTGAGGCCTTCATGGCCAACGAGCCACCCACCAGGACCTTGCCGACCTCTATCAAAGCTGCGGCGGCAGATCGAGACTCGGCAAGACCCAACTCTACTAGGGCCACGTCAAGTCGGCGTCTGGGTTGGCGCAGCTCAGTCCCCGGAGCCCTCGGAAGGCTTACCACTATCGGACGGCCCCGAAGTGGAGGTCCCACCAGGAACTGTAGCCCTGCGCCGGGACGGACCTCCCGCGGCCTTCGCTCCCGCGGCCTTCGCTACCGAGGCCTTCGATGGCGGCCTCGGTGGCTTTGCGCTGCCGGACTTCGTGGGTGCTTGAGGCGCTGGGGCGCAGCGAGCTTCGAGGGAAGCGAAGCGCTCCTCGAAACGGCCCTCCAATGCCGAGAGGTCCGACTTGGTCACGAGGCCTAGAGCGGTCAGCTGACGGCTCACCTCGTTGCGTATGGCGTCAACCAATCGGTCAGTGGAGCGCTTCGATCCTTTGGCGAGGTCGTCGAGGGCCTCCTGGGCACTTTCACCTGACCGGGAGAGCTCCTTTAAGAACTCTTCCGCCTTGGACCGGGCCAACTCCAAGAAGTCGACTCCTGCCGACTGGGCCTTTCTTACTTTTTCATCTCGGGGCATACCCTAATGCTACCAGCAAAAGCGCTTAGTGCTTGCGGCAGTTAGCACTAAGGCTGCCGCAAGTCGGTCGCCGGATCAGGCTCCGGCCGCTAAGAACACGTCGACAGCCTCAGCAGCGTCGGCTGCGACGATGCTGGGCGGCGGATCGACCGGTACGCCGTCTTTGGCCGTAACGCCGCTCAAGACGAGCGCGAAGGGAGCGCCGAGGGCCTCGGCGAAACCTCCGTCGGTTCTCGGGCTATCGCCGATAACGAGGTCTGGCACACCGTGGCGTCGCCTGACGAGGTCCGCCATCGCCTGGTTCGGCTTGCCGGCCACTTCGGCACGACACCCGGAGGCAACTTCCAAGAAGGCGATAAGAGCTCCAGCGCCTGGTTCCAAACCGTTGGGAGTCGGAAACGTAGCGTCGTTGTTGGCCGCTACGAAGCGGGCTCCACCACGAAGCGCCGCGCAAGCGCGGCTCAGCCGTCCGAAGTCCAGCTCCACGGTCCTGCCGACGACGACCGCGTCAGGGTTCGCTTCGGGCTCGACTAGTTCCGCACCGGTCGCCGCGACAGCCTCGGACAAGCCGGGTCCGCCGATGACGCTGACCCTCTCCCCGGGGCGCAGGAGCGTGGCGGCAGCTTGAGCGGACGTCGCCAGCTCACTCGGGTCCACCTCGACGCCGGCACGCTCGAGCCGGCCGACATAGTCGATCACGGTCGTGGACGAGTTGTTCGTCACGAAGACCACCGAGACCCCGGCCTGGCGTAGCCGGGTGACCGCCTCGGGGGAACCCTCTATCGGATTCCCAGCCAACCAGATGACCCCGTCGAGGTCCAAAACGCAAAGCATGACGCGACACGTTACGCGCCCGGCGTCCCACGCTCGGCTTTCGCGTCTGGAAGACTGTCACGCCGTGCCCCGCTTCGAAGCTTTCACAGGTCTCAGGTACTCCCTTTCACACGTTCGGTCCTTAGAGGAAGTCATCTGTCCCCCCTACGACGTGATATCCGAGCCTGAGAGGATCGCTTTAGAGGGGCGCAGCCCCTACAACGTGGTGAGACTCGAGCTTCCCCACGGCGGAACAGACCGCTACACCGGCGCCCGCAGCCTTCTCGACGCATGGCGCGACGGCGGGATCCTACAGCGGGACGCCAAGCCGGCCTTCTACGGTTACCGCATGTCATACCGAGACCCGCTGGGATCTCCACGCCGAACTATCGGAGTCATCGGCGCTCTAGGGCTTGAGGAGCCAGGCAGGGGCATACTCCCCCACGAGGAGACGACACCGAAAGCCAAGAGCGATCGCCTCGAGCTGATCAGGGCCACCCGAGCCAACCTTTCGCCGATCTGGGTCCTGTCGCCCACGTCAGGCTTGAGCGCTCTCCTGGAAGCACCCGAGCACCCAGTCGAGCACGCCCACGACGCCGAGGGGGTCCTACATGAACTGTGGCCCATAACCGATGACGGAACCGTCCGGTCGATATCCGAGGCCGTCGGAGCGAATCCCGTCCTCGTCGCCGACGGACATCACCGCTACGAAACAGCCCTCACCTTCCGCGACGAGCTAATGGCAGGGTCTTCGCCGGCGGGGGGGCAGGACTATGTGATGGCCCTAGCGGTCGAACTGGCAGACCGTCAGCTGAACGTGCAGGCCATTCACCGGCTGATCCAAGGCCTGCCACCCGGCTTCGACATCGTTTCCGGCCTGTCGGAGTGGTTCGACTTGGTACCCGCCGGCCCCGTCGACCGGTCGATCCTTTCACGGATGGAGGAGTCCGCCACTATGGGCGTGTTGACCGCAGACTCGGCGTGGCTCGCTCGGCCGACCGAACGAACCCTTGCGGCCGCCGCCTACGACTTGGACTCCAGCCGCCTCGACGTCGCTTTAAGCTCGCTGCCGGAGCACACCGTCGTCTACCAGCACGGCTGGGACGACGCAGCAGCTTCCGTCGCTACCGGGGCCGCCTCTGCGGCGGTGCTCTTGCGACCCGCAACGGTCGGCCAGATCTCGGCGGTTAGCCGCGGCGCGTCGAGGATGCCTCCGAAGACCACCTTCTTCTGGCCCAAGCCAAGAACGGGGATGGTGGTCAGAGAGCTCAGCTGCTGAGAAAAGACGGGCTGTTCAGCCCACCGTCCATGTGGGGCCTGAAGTAAGTAGCTTCGCCAGGTCGCCCGGCCCTTTCGCCCGGCGGGCGTCGGCTACCTGGGCGTTCACCAGCGACCCGTAGTCCGGGCGCTCGACGGCACGGAACACACCGATGGGCGTTGGAGAGGTTACGCCCGTGGACAGCCTCGACAAGGCGAAGGCGAGCGTCGGATCCAATCGGTGGGCGTCGTGGACGAGCAGTGAGCCCTCGCCCACCTCGTCTACATCGACTACTTTTGCCTGGCCGTCCTCGAGCACCACTCCGTGCTCGCCTTGAGGGCCGAAACGGATCGGCTCCCCGTGACGGAGCGGGATCAGCATGTTGGGACGGGCGTCTTTGGAGAGGATCGCCTCGAAGGCTCCGTCGTTGAAGACGTTGCAGTTCTGGTACACCTCCACGAGAGCCGCTCCGCGGTGCTCGTAGGCAGCCTTGAACGTCTCCATCATGTGCTTGCGGTCCATGTCGTGGGTGCGGGCCACGAACGACGCCTCAGCCCCCAACGCGAGCGAAACAGGGTTGTATGGCTGATCGAGGCTGCCGAACGGTGTCGACTTGGTCACCTTGCCCGTCTCGGACGTAGGTGAGTACTGGCCTTTCGTCAACCCGTAGATCTGGTTGTTGAACAATATTATCGTCAGGTTCACATTGCGGCGCAGGGCATGCAGCAGGTGGTTTCCGCCTATCGACAGCGCGTCGCCGTCCCCTGTGATCACCCACACGTGCAGGTCGGGGCGGCTGACCGCGAGACCGGTGGCGATGGCGGGAGCCCGACCGTGAATCGAGTGCATCCCGTAGGTGTTCATGTAGTAGGGGAACCGAGAGCTGCAGCCTATGCCGGAAACGAAGACCGTGTCCTCTCGTTTGGCGGCCAAGTCGGGCATCAGCATCTGCACTGCGGTCAGGATCGAATAGTCACCACAGCCCGGGCACCAGCGGACCTCCTGGTCAGTTGCCCAGTCCTTCTTGGACGTCGCTGGAGCGCCGTCGCCTTGCGATGTGTTGCGCGCCGAGGGGGTAAGTGGCTCTGCCAGGTCAGTCATAAAAGCGTCGCTTTCGTGTGTTAGATCGGTACGTGTACTGCACTGCTGTATGTCCTTTGCCGCTTTGTCAGGGCTTTACAGGCTGGTCCAAGGCTTCGAGGATCGCCGTCTCGATCTCCTCCGCTTGGAAAGGCTTGCCGTACATCTTGGTAAGCGGCTTAGCGTCTACCAGGTAATCAGCGCGGACTAGCTTCACCAGTTGGCCCAGGTTGAGCTCGGGCACGAGAACTCTCTCATAAGAGCGAAGCAGGTCACCGAGGTTGCTTGGGAATGGGTGCAGATGACTCAGGTGGATGTGAGCAACTTTCAGGCCCCTCTGGCGAACTCGCCGAGCCCCGGCAGCTATAGCTCCGTAGGTCGAACCCCAGCCAAGGACCACCAGGGTTGCGTCACCACTCGGGTCGTCGACCTCGGCTTGGGGTATGTCGTTGGATATCCCGGCGATCTTCGCCACCCTGACACGGCTCATGAGATCGTGGTTGGCCGGGTCGTAGGAAACCGACCCGGATCCGTCCGCCTTCTCCAACCCCCCGATCCTGTGGGTTAGGCCCGGGGTGCCCGGCACCGCCCAAGGACGTGCGAGGGTCTCGCTGTCCCTGAGGTATGGCCAGAAAGACTCATTTCCGTTTGAGTCGACGTGGTTCGGAGCAGTCGCGAAGTTCGGGTCGATCTTCGGGAGGCTGGCAACGTCGGGAACGGGCCACGGTTCGGCGCCGTTTGCCAGGTAGCCGTCGGAAAGCAGGAAAACCGGCGTCCGATATTTGACCGCTATCCGTACGGCTTCTATAGCTGCGTAGAAGCAGTCTCCCGGTGTGCGAGCGGCGACCACCGGGACTGGAGCCTCGCCGTGACGGCCGTGGATGACCTGGAGCAGGTCAGCCTGCTCGGTCTTGGTAGGCAGACCGGTGGAAGGGCCACCCCTTTGGATGTCCACGATGATGAGCGGAATCTCCAAGTTGACGGCGAGGCCGATCGACTCCGTCTTGAGGTCGACGCCCGGACCGCTGGTGGTCGTCACGCCGAGCGCCCCGCCATAGGCGGCGCCGATCGCAGCACCGATGCCGGCTATCTCGTCTTCAGCCTGGACGGTGGTCACGTCGAAGTTCTTGTGCTTCGACAACTCGTGGAGGATGTCCGACGCCGGGGTTATGGGGTAGCTACCCAGGAACAGCTTGAGACCCGCGAGTTGAGCCGCCGCGATGAGACCCCACGCTAGCGCCGTGTTCCCGGAGATGTTCGTATAGGTGCCCGCGGAAAGCGGCGCCGGCTTGACTTCGTAGGTATTGGGGAAAAGCTCGGCTGTCTCCCCGAAGTTCCACCCCGCCTTGAAGGCCAATGTGTTCGCCTCGGCTACCATCGGGGTTTTGGAGAAGCGCTGCGATATCCACTCAAGCGTCGGCTCCTGTGGCCGGGCGTAGAGCCAGCTGATCAGGCCGAGCGCAAAGAAGTTCTTGGAGCGCTCCGCGTCGCGTGGCCTGGTACCCGAGGGCTTGACCGCCTCTAAGGTGAGGCTTGTCATCGGCACTTCGAACACGGTGTAGCCGTCGAGGCTTCCGTCAGCCAACGGGTTAGCCGCGTACCCGGCCTTGTGAAGGGAGCGTTCGTCGAATGAGTCGGCGTTGACTATCACCGTCCCAGAGGGATGCAGGTCGGCAAGGTTGGCCTTCAACGCAGCCGGGTTCATGGCTACCAGGACGTTCGGGTGATCACCGGGCGTGAGGATGTCATGGTCGGATATGTGAACCTGGAAAGCTGACACGCCGGCGAGAGTCCCGGCCGGAGCACGGATCTCCGCTGGGAAGTCCGGCAACGTAGAAAGGTCGTTGCCAAACAGCGCCGAGGAGTTAGTGAAGCGGTCGCCTGTCAGCTGCATTCCGTCGCCGGAGTCCCCGGCGAACCGGATGACGGCACGGTCAACGTCGATGACTCGTACCGCGCTGCGCTTGATGTCACTCATTGGTCGTCCTTCCCGCTGATCGACTCAGCCGGGCGTTTAGAAGCTTGATTGCCGGCTTAGCCTACAGCGGGTACCGGCCACGGTGCAGGACCGGGTACGGGAGAAGTCGATCAGGCCGCCGTGATCGCCGGGTCGAGATAGACATCCTGAATGGCGTTGAGAAGCTCTACACCCTGCGCAGTAGGCTTCTGGAAGGCTTTGCGGCCCGAGATCAGACCCGCCCCCCCAGCGCGTTTGTTGATCACTGCGGTGCGAACTGCCTGAGCGAGATCGGAGTCCCCCGTGGACTCCCCCCCGCTGTTTATCAGCGGGATCCTGCCCATGTAACAGTTCACTACCTGCCAGCGGGTCAGGTCAATAGGATGGTCCGTGGTCAGCTTGTCGTAGACGAGCGGATCCGTGCGACCGAAGCCGATCGCACCGTAACCGTTGTTGTTCTCCGCCTGCTTCTGCTTGATGATATCTGCCTCGATGGTGACGCCGAGATGGTTAGCCTGGCCAGTCAGGTCAGCCGCCAGTGAGTAGTCAACACCGTCCTTCTTGAAGGCATTGTTGCGCAGGTAGCACCACAGCACTGTGAACATCCCTAGCTCGTGGGCTTCGGCGAAGGCGTCGGACACCTCTTGGATTTGGCGGGTGGCGTGCTCGGATCCGAAGTAGATGGTCGCACCGACCCCGGCCGCTCCTAGGTCGTAGGCCTGTCGGGGCGAGCCGAACATGATCTGGTCGTACTGGGCCGGATAGGTGAGAAGCTCGTTGTGGTTCAGCTTCACGATGAAAGGGATCTTGTGGGCGTAACGTCTTCCCACAGCCCCGAGCACGCCGAAAGTCGTCGCTACGGCGTTGCAGCCCCCTTCGATGGCCAGCTCGACGATGTTCTTCGGGTCGAAGTAGGCCGGATTGCGAGCGAACGAAGCTGCTCCGGAGTGTTCGATGCCCTGGTCGACGGGAAGTATGGACAAGAACCCAGTACCACCGAGCCTTCCGTGCGAATACATGCCCTGGAGGCTCCGCAAGACCTGTATGGACCGGTCGGACCAACTCATGACCGAGTCGATCGCGTTCGGACCGGGAAGCACCAGGCTGTCCCGGTCGATACCTTTGCATTCGTGGGACAAAAGCTCGTCGGCTTGCGCCCCGAGAAGGCCGTGTAGATCCATCGCTTCGAACTCCCGTGATAATGCCGACTCCGAAAGGGGCCGGGCTGGTGATCTTGCCCCAACACGCTAGCGAGCGTCACCACCGGCGGCCACTACCCACGGGTAGCCGCAGCGACATAGAGCCCCCTAGAACAGCGACCACCAAGAGCGCCTGTCGCAGGCGAAGTGCTAGTCGGCGGCGCCTTCGATCACGCTGATGGCCTCATGGAGGATCGCTGCGACTTTACGCTGCGACGAGGAGGGAGAGCCCGTCGCTGCGACGACCTCGGTCCTGCTCTGGGTGACTCCACCCGCCCGGAAGAAACGCCTGCGGACCCTCCCAGCCACGACGACGTCTGCTCCCACCTGAAGGTCGCCCGCCCAAGGAGGAGGATCGAACCACGAGACCGGAACGGTCTCGGCTGGACCCTCGGACTGTCGCACCGTTACCTCCACGTGCACGAGACGACCTCCCGAAGGCAGCTCTACCAGCTGCGCCGGACGCGACACGACACCCCGGACGACCACGACGTTCAGCACTTCCCCACCACCTTTCCGAGCAGGCACCCGTCCGGCTCGCTAGACGACCTCCGAAAGCGGCCGACGCTCAGCGTCGGCTAGAGGCGGTAGTGCGACTCCAACAGCCACAACAAAGCGCATATAAAACCCTAGGCGGAGGGTGTGACATCGTCTCGAAGATGACGGGCCGGGTCTTCGAAGTTGACGGGCCGAGCAGGTTCAGTGGAGCGACTTCAGCCTCGCACGAACGTCGAAGGCGTCCGCGTCGATCGACGCCACCCGGTTGAACAGATCCCGCGCCCGCGGCAGGTCCCCTACGCGTTCATAGAGGTCGGCCAGCGCATACCACTGGCGCAGGTGCCGCTCCGCGGGCTTGGCAACCTTGCGCGACGCCTTTTCTAACATGAGGATCGCTCCTGCGAGGTCCCCGCGATCGGCCTTGACCCCGGCCGCCACGATCCGCCCCTCAGCGACGACATCACCGCTCGGCGAGGCCTCCCGAAGCTCTGCCCACATCTGCTCGGCGTCGTCGTACCGCCGTAACGCCCGGTAGCAGTCAGCGAGCACCGGGTGCTGGTCGTAGGAGCCGGACAGCCCTTTGAATGTCTCGAGAGCGGAGGCCGCCTGCGTCCAGTGGCCGCACCTGTACAGGGTAAGCCCGTAGAGCTCCCAAACTGCGCCGGAACCGGGAACCTCGGCCACCAGTTGACGAAGAACCCGAAGTGCGTCCGCGTACCTTTCCTTCTCGTAGGAGTAGGTGGCGTCCGCGATGCGAGACGCCAACTTTTCGCCCTTCGCCTTCCCGGCCGACGCCACTACCTCATCGACGACCCGACGGGGAACGGTCCGCCTCCTGCCGCCTGGCGCAGGCGCTCCTTCCCGCCCAACCGCAATATCCCTATCCACAGGAGGGGAGGACTTGGCCGGCTTCGCCTCGACGATCGACGGTGACGGTTCGGGATCGAGAACCCACGTCTCGTCGGGCTCCCACGCTGTCGCCCGGAGCGCCTTACGTTCGTCGTCTTCTACGGCTTGCCTCCAAAGCTGCGACGACGACGGACCGTCGACGCCGCTCGCGTCCCGGTTCAGCTCCCCTATGCCTCTTCGCGCCACCCCACCCCACTTATGGCCCGCTGCAGGTGGAACCTGCGGCTGATTCTGGCCACGCCAACCTGCTTGCTGTACGCCACGGGACGGCTTCAAGCCCCTCGGCGCCTGAGAACCCCTGGACGGCTGAGAACCCCTGGACGGCTGCGAACCCCTGGACGGCTGCGAACCCCCCACAGGATCATTGGGCATCCCCGGGCGTCTCAGGCCGTTGCGACGCGGATCAACTGCACCCGACGGCGTCGCCTGGCTCGATAGTCCGTCAGCCGTGCGCCCGTATCTAGAGGGCCCCTGCTGGTAGCCGCCACCACCATTCGAACCGCGCCCCTGACCGGCTCGTCCCAGGGTCGGCTTGCGGGCACTCCCACCTGCTCCCCACGAGTCAGGACGTGGCCCATCACCTCGCCCAGAAGTTGCACGCGAACCGTCGCTACGATTGTCACTACGACCTCTGTTACCGCCGGTAGTGCCACGACTCGGCGGCGAACTTCGACGACCCGGCTCAAAAGAACCACGCCTGCTATCGCGTCGCTCGTCACCCGGCCGAGCCCGAGACTTTTCCGTCGACCGGTCGACCCTGTCCCGGCGGCCCCATGGATCGCTCGGCTTGGGCGACACACCCTCGGAGCTATGCCCAATCGAACGATCCCTGCTCGCTGTCGACTCGTCGGCTCGCCGTGGAGAACGCCGGGGATCTTCGCTACTCCGTCTGCCAGACTGCACCTCGTTAGGCCCACCCGTATCAGACCGCCACGTCGACGTCCGACCGAACCGCGGCACCTGGCTGCGGCGGGCGGAAGCCGAACGGCCGCCGCCGGAAGTGCTGCCACGCTGCGAATCACCACCGGCACGGTAACTGCGCGAGCGGGACGGTCGGTTTTCAGGCATAAGAGGACCATCATACCCCGGAAGGCCAGACGCGAAGAAGCCCCACACCTCCTAGAGGTGCGGGGCTTCTTCGTCTGAGAAGATTCCGGCGACGTCCTACTCTCCCAGGGGGCAACCCCCCAAGTACCATCGGCGCTGGCGGGCTTAACTTCCGTGTTCGGGATGGGAACGGGTGTGACTCCGCCGCTATGGCCACCGGAAAACCTGCTCTGCGCACACCGGAACGCGAAGGTTCCAGTGTGTCTTTGAGCGTTCCATAGCGAGCACGAGCAAAAAGGTCTCCAAGCCCTCGTCCGATTAGTACCGGTCGGCTGAACGCATTGCTGCGCTTACACCTCCGGCCTATCAACGTGGTCGTCTACCACGGGACTTACCTGGTTAACCCAGTGGGAAATCTTATCTTGGAAAGAGCTTCGCACTTATATGCTTTCAGCGCTTATCCCTTCCGCAGGTCGCCAACCAGCCGTGCCCTTGGCAGGACAACTGGCACACGAGAGCTGCGTCCGTCCCGGTCCTCTCGTACTAGGGACAGCCTTCCTCAGATTTCCTACGGCTACACCGGATAGGGACCGACAT
>DAHYHI010000091.1:0-65922 GCA_027391075.1 Acidimicrobiaceae bacterium
CCTGACAGTACTGGTGCGGCTGCCCCCGCTACGACGGGTGAGGTGAGGGGGCTCGCCCCGTGGCTTCCGTAGAAGTTCGCGTCGCCGAAGGAGAACACGCCGCCGTCAGCTCCGATAAGCCAGTAGCCCTTGCCGTCGGGAGTTGGAGTGATACCCACGATCGGAGCGTTGAGGCGGATGCCGACGAGGTCCCCGTAGTTTGGGACTCCGTAGTTGAAGACTTGCCCGTTGGCGCTGACAAGCCAGTACCCGAATCCTGCGGGGTTCTGTGCTCGCGCTTGGGCTCGTGCTTGTATGAGGCTGGTCGTGCTTGTTGGTCCGGTGCTGGTGAGGAGGAACCCTGCGGCGGCGCTTGCAGCGAGCGCAGCACCTCCTCTTGCCGCCCAGCGCGCCCGTCTATGTGTTCTGCTCACTGTCCTCTCCTTATGTTGAGTCACGGTCGACTAAGTAGGCGCCAGCGAGGCTATCGTCCCGCATCCCATAACACTCGTCGACTGTCGGCCGAGGGAGAGTCGGCGCTGGATGCGTTCGTCGCCGGCTCCGAGCAGACCGACAAGTACTGCGGCGACCCCGCTGGCGTCGCACGATCCGGCTGACTCCACGGCTTCGAGGTCCGCCCAGTCTCTGGTGCGGTTGACGAACGCCTCGCACGCGGCCAGGTCCCGGCATGCCAGCAGCAGCGGCGGGTGGCGGGCCGGTGAACGGTTCGGTGTCGACCCGGGCCGTAACCTGATAGTGGAACCCCGCCGTGCTCAGAACGACGTCAATTAGAGTGCTTTGCCACCACAGCCTTGCCTTGTCGTTCGAGGAGGGCGTGATCTGCGTCTGGCGCGACGACTTCGAAAGGAAGGCCAGCAAGGACCGACGCAGCGTCGGTGGGAGGTACGGACACGTTGAGGTCGAGGTCGACGGTGCCAGCACCCGTGGATAACAGCCATCTTGTAGACCAGGCCTGCCGGGTCGAGGTTCAATCGCCCGGGCCGTACGGAAACGGGGGAGAAGCTGTTGGTTTGATCGTGGCGCGCGGGGAACTGGGCGGCAAGGTCGAGGGCCCAGAGCCTCTTGGCGTTTCGCCTGGCGCTCGGCGTCAGTAGCGTCGGGCCGACCCGACGTGGTTATGTCCGGGGCGTAGCCTGCGGCTCAGGGGATCCTGTCGAGGGTGTCGACGCGGGGAATGGTACGTCCCGATTCGTACGCGGCCAGCGTCGCATGTGAGGTGCCGGCCCGCTTGGCGAGAGCTCGCAGCGACAGCCCAGCACCGAGGCGAGTTCGGCGAAGAGTGCCAGCGGCCTCCCACCAGACAAGCTCACCAATCCTGGTATCGAAGTCGATACCAAGACTGGGGCACGGGTGTTGTGACGACAGCCTGGCGGGCTGCCTAAACGTCGATCCCCAACAGTAGATCGACCTCAATGACACCGTTACCTTTGCCGCACGCCTAGCGTGGCCGGTCTGGGAGCCTGTGGCCACCTGTGGCCGGTTGCGACCGGCGAGGCGGGATAGTGCACTCGCCACTGCGATTCCGCGGAATCGGTTCTGGCTTTTGGTGATCACGACCCCGGATGCCCGCCGGCGTTTTCTGTGTGACTGCGTCCGCCATAACGGCGAACAAGGTATTTGGAGAGAACATACTCGGCTATCCCGGCCGTTAAAGTACCTGGCAGCATTCTCGAAGCGCGACTCTGGAGGCTCTTACCGAAGATCGTTCGGGTCGCTGCGAGCGTCGCGCGATCCGAAGCCCTCAGAGCACAAGGCAAGCAAGACCGACTGGGCTGGCGACCCTCGGCCAGCACGGGAACGGAGGTCGCCGCCCGCATCGTGTTCGAGCACTGCGGGCTGGTCTTCATCCAGCCCGCACCCGCCGGCACCTCCGAGTGATCCACGCCGCGGGGCTGCGGGCCAAGTACCCCAGCCAGTACGAGGAGGCTCTGGCTGGCGAAGCTGAGACTGGCTACGGCCTGGGCGCGGCCCGCCTCACGCCCACCGGACGCCCCTCTCTTGACAGGGGCGCTTCCCCCCGTCTCGACCTCCGCGTCGAGGCGGAGCTGTCCGACGCCCTGCGCCAACGGGCCAAAGAGGACCACAGGAGCGTGAGCGCCGTCGCCAGGGACGCCCTCCGCCAGTGCCTGGCGTCCTGACAGCCACCCCGGCCGCCCGATAGCCCATCCGCATCCGGACGCCTGCCCGCGCTGCCCGGTGAGATTCTGGTAGGCGCTTCCTCGGGGACCGACACGGGGGGTGAGCACGACGAGAGACTCGTCGCGAACCTCGTACACGACGCGGTAGCCGCCGACTCAGATACGGCGCCACCCGGGAGAACCGGTGAGGGTGACTGATCCGGTCGGTCGTGGGTCTTGGCCCAACCGGTCGACGGTGGACAGGATGCGCCGACGTGCCGAAACGTCGATGCTACGCAGTTCCTTTCGAGCTGAGGCCTTTCACTCGATCGCGTAACTCACGCGCTTGGGTGTTGTACCTCATCGGCGAGGAGGTCGTCCCACACCTGCGCGTGGGGCACGTTCGGACCAGGCTCGGCTGCCGCACGGCGGGCCGCTTCCAGGTCGGCGGCATCCTCGGCCGCCTCCAGGGCCCGGAGCACCGCCACCGGCACGATCGACGCCACAGCTCGCCCGTTGCGAGTCAGGACGATCCGTTCATCTTTGTACTCCACCCGGTTCACCAGCCGGCCAAGTTGGTCGCGGGCCTCGGTTACACCGATCTCAGACACGGGCCCTACACCACCCGACCTGTACAGGTTGCGGAGTAGTCCGAGTTGAGGATCGGCTACTGCGACGCTCGGACGTCCTCGATCCGTCGGTAGAGCCTGAGGGGATGGTCGGGGACGGCGACGAAGCCGTGACGGGCGTAGAGATGAGCGGCGGCCTCGTCGATACCGTCCACCACGACGAGCCGGGCGGCTGCTGGTTCGCCAGCAGTGACCGCCTTGCGCAGCGCCTCGGCGCGCCAACAAGGCGGCCGCCAGCTTCGCCATGGCCTCGATCGTGGCGATGACGCCTCCAGCGGGGGCGTAGCCTCCGAGGACCCACGCCTGGCGCGGCAGGCCCGTAGCCGACCAACCGTGGGAGGCCTTGTCGTGCGGAGTCGCCACCGCGGCAAAAGACATGGCGAGGGGCGAAAGGACCCGTTCGCCAAGAAGCGGAGCGAAGTAACGACCCGCACGCTCAGCGATGAGCTGGCCGAGCCGCGCAGCACCGAGGTGTGCGTGCAGAGCTCCCGGACGCTCACCGTGGAGATCTCCGAGCCCGCAACAGCGGGCAAGACCTCGCCCACCGTCGTGTCCATCGACAGCTCGCGCCGGTCGATGGCGTCGGCGAGAAGCATCCCGGTGAGCGCCTTGGTGACCGATCCGACCTCGAAGCGGGTGCGGACGTCTGCGCGCATGAACGCCGAGCGAACCGAAGCGACGGCATCGAGCTCCATGGCCACCTCCGGGTCGCCTGTTGCAGCGGGCACCGAGTGCAGGACAGCTGCCACCCAACAGTCCGCGACCGCCGCCACTACCGCAACGACGGCACCGCCCCACGGCGCACCGATCACGGTCACCTGCTCATTTCAGCAAACCAGCGACAGGCTTGCGGCATTTCCCCAGGTTAACGAGCTTCTCGGATACGCCGAATGTTGATCCTTGGCTGTGACGAGGCGCAGTGCCAGCCCGCAGGAGAGCCCGGCGCGAAGCGATCGGGTTCTGCCGACAAGCAGACGGCGGGCAGGCTTGGCCACGCAGCAGAGTTCTGGTGCAAGTAGAACTGTGCTGATACGAGGAGACCCCCAGAGCAGCTTCGCGTTGTTCGAACAGATCGCCGTCGGTCTTCGACGGGCGATAGCCGACGGATCCGTTCGTCCCGGTGACCGCCCCCCGCCCCGGGAGCTCCCAGCTCGGCTGGAAGCGAACATGCACACAGTGCTCCGGGCCTACCAGAGCTTTCGCGCGGAGGGCCTGGTGAGCATGCACCGCAGTCGGGGGGCGGTGGTAGTGGCGAACCGATCACGAGCTAGCGCTGCCCTGGCGGAACTGGTGGAGGAGCTGGCCGACCGGGCGCGGGCACTCGGCCTCAAGCCCGACGAACCCGCCGAGCTGTTGAGGGAGGCGATGGCGTGACCGCCCGGCGCTGGATCACTTGGGGGATGTTCGCCGTCCTCGGTGCGGCCGCCTGGTTGTACCTGGTGGCCGGGGTCGCGTGTTCCAGGGTGCACATCGATCAGCGGGGTGTGAAGGTGACGGCGTGGTCGCTCGGCCGTCCCAAGCTCGCGAAGTCGCCTCCTTGGCCCCGGCGCCAGGACGTGTAGGGCCGAATTTTTTCCGTACCGTAGGCTTCGGACACGGCCTTCAGGTTTCCCGGCCGCCGACGTGTAACCCGTAGACGGCACGGCTAGAATCATCGGATGATGTTAATCTTCGTGCCTGGAAGGAGTCCATGAGGACCACCATTGCTCTTGATGACGACCTTCTCGCTGAAGCACAGCGTCTTACCGGGACCTCCGAGAAGAGCGCCCTGGTGCGCGAAGCACTGCGGGCGTTGATCGAAAGGGAAAGCGCCCGGCGCCTAGCCCGGCTAGGTGGCAGTGAGCGTGAACTGACGGCGCCGCCTCGCCGTCGCCCTGAGCCTCGGTGATCCTGGTCGACACCTCCGTATGGGTGGACCATCTCCGGGTTGGCGAGCCGGCCTTGGCCCACCTACTCGACTATGGCTTAGTGCTCGCTCACCCGTGGGTGACGGGTGAACTGGCTCTCGGCCACCTGGTCCAGCGCCAAGAGATCTTGGGTCTGCTGACCGGCCTCCCGTCGGCAGAGATCGCCACCGATGCCGAGGTGCTCGGCTTGATCGAGGCCGAGCAGCTCTACGGGCTGGGTGTTGGGTACGTCGACGTCCAGCTTCTCGCCGCGACGCGGCTCACTGCGGACGCTCGGCTGTGGACGGCGGACAAACGGCTCGCCGTGGTCGCCCGCCATCTCGGTCTGCTCGCTGATGTTGAGGCTGAGCCATAGCAGACGGCTAAGGGCCAGCCGGGGTCAGTGCCGGCGCCTACCGCCGGCAACCACTGAGGAAGCCGACCGCCGGATCCGCGTTGGCAGCGGATGTCCACCTGTGCAGACACTTGGGAGCCGATTCACCTTGCGGTAAACCCCTATGCGCAATCACTATCACTCGAGGGCGCGTGTAATGTCGGCCGGGTCGTAGTAACGGCGGAACCGGGCTATCCGCCCGTCGGTGATGGTGAAGACCATCACCCATTGGTGCTCGTAGGAGCGCCCCGTTGAGCGCGCCTCGTTGCGGTTGCGGCCCTCAACCACCACGCCGTGATCGGCTGCCGTGAAAATTGCATCCTCCATCGGGTGCCATCGGGAGGTGGCTGCAAACTCGCGGAAGTACTCGGCCAGCTGCTCACGGCCTCGGCGGCGCCCGCCCCACGGCAGAGACTCAGCGTGGTCGCTCCCGGGCCCTGCCAGTCGACATCATCTGTCAGAGCGGCCAGGATGCTCTCGACGTCGCCGCAGCTGAACGCCTCGAACAGCTTCGTGATCATCCTCACGTTGCTCTCGGCCTACACTCGCTTTCCCTTGCTCGTAGTTGGCACTTATGAGCTAGGGCAGGCCGGGGTTTTGGTGTAGGCGGAACGCGTGGTAGGGGGCAGGCAGATGCCCGATCAGGTTCGGTGCGATACATAGGTGGTGGGACATCTCGGTTGGCTGTCTGTCGGGGCGGCGATGCTCCGGCGAGACAAGCGAGTTATCTGTCGAGTGTGAGCAGGCCGTGGCGCCACGGGACGGGGCTGGTGTCGTGGATTAGCGGGGTGAAGACGATGCCGGGGCTGATCGTGTTGATCCGTGCGCCGCGCTTGCCCCAGCGGACGGCCTCGGCCATGACGCGCAGCGAGTTTCCTCGCTCGGCGAGTTGGTACGCGTTGAGGGGGTCTGTGACCTGGTCGGGCCGGAGCATAGGAAGTTCGAGCAGTTCGTCGGTCGGGGTCGTCGCCAGTGCTGCGTCCTGGTCGGCGGTGACGTCACCGAAGTTCGTTGCCGTCTCGACAAGCTGATGAACTGATTCGCGTGATGACACGTCGACGGTGGCGGTGCTTATGTCGAAGCCGGCGTCGAGCATTACCTCGGCTGCCGCGGTGGCGTTCTCGATGCGCTGCCCGAGGGGTGCTCGGTGCCGGTGGCCTCGTTGACGGCCGTGAGGGCGTTGAGGGATCGGGGGTAGCCGATGAACGGCACCAGGACGGTGATGACGTCGAGGAGTGTTGCCGGTAACACCAGGACCGACAAGCCCTGTCGAGTCGGTGGATCCGGGCTAAGAAAGCCTCCGCGTACGCCTGGTTGGTGGATCCGACATCACCCCGCTTGGCATCCAAGATAACGAGGAGCCCGGCCTGACTGGCTTTCGTAATCAGCTGACCGAGTGTTCGGATCCCTCGCCACCCGTGACGCTCATAGAAGGCGGACTGCGGCTTGACGAGACCCACGGCTCCCACAGCGGCCTCGACAGCTAGGTCGACGAAGCGGTCCAGCCCGTCAGGAGAGTCATCCAGCCCCCAGGATTGAAAGACAGCTCCAGAAGGGTCTAGGCCTCAAACCAGCGGCCCGAACATCGACCTTGTCCGGGCGAAGCGATCGGCGAAGGTGTCAGCCAGGGCAACGAGTCTTGCGCACAACGGGAAACCACTGCGGCATCCGACAGATGTGCCCGAAGATCAGGGGCGACCACAAGTCAGATGCCCCCGAACGCCGGGAGGATGACGAGCCCGGTCGGGGTCATGCCGTGTATGCTGATATGCATGCACTCGACGAGCGTCCGGATCGACGGAGAGACGCACGAAGAGCTGAAGCGGCTTGCCGACGAGCTCGGGACGACCGTGGGCCGTACGGTGAGTCTTGCGGTGCGGGTGCTGCGCCAGGATCGCATAGGCCGCCAGCTCGGTCATCCGTTGCGCGAAGACGAGTCGGCCTGGCTCGATGCTGACCTCGGGTGATGTGGTCGATCTCGATCTCGGGTTACCGGAAGGTCGAGAGGCCGGCTTCCGTCACCCGGCCGTAGTCGTGTCCGCTCAGCGGATCCTCGACGCCGATCCCTCCGTTGTCCACGTGGTGCCTCTCACATCGACCGTGCGCGGGTTCCATTCCGAGGTCCTGATCGTTCCCGACGGACACAACGGTTTGTCGGAGCCGTCAGCCGCACAGTGCCAGCACCTTCGGGCGGTCTCTACGGGCAGGGTCGTGTCCACGCGTGGGAACGTGGGGGCGATGATCCTCGGGCAGGTCCGGGAAACCGTCGCAGTCCTCCTCGACATCCCAGTCTGACCTCTACGACTGCCCCTCCACTCCTACGACCTGCCCCAAAATGCCGCCCACGGATCTATTGGTGAAGTCGCATACTCGGGTTCCGCGTATTCCTCGGTTGGGGGGTCAGGTTCGGGCTCGGAGAGCGGCTTAGCTGTTCCAGTCGGTGCCGAGCGTCTTGGCTCTGGCGGTGACTGGCCAGGGTCGGCCGTTGAGAACCCTTGGCAAGGACCGGCGTAGACCCGCCAGTTGGCGTCCTCGCGCAGCTGGTCAGTGCGCTCGAGCACGGTCCCGCCAAGCTCGAGCACCCGTTTCTCGTCCGGCTCAATGTCGTCCACGTCGAAGTCGAGGTGGACCTGTTGGGGGTGCTCCTGCCCAGGCCAGCCCGGCGGCCGGTAGCCGTCCACTCGTTGGAAGGCGAGCTGCGTCCCTTCGAACTCAACCACTCCACCCAGTCTGGCTCGTCTGGTTCCATGACCACCCGACCGCCGAGCAGCTCGGCATAGAACTCGGCGAGTCGCACCGGGTCTGCGCAGTCCAGCGCTACCGCCTGGAGCCTCTTGATCACCTACACCACTCTCCTATCTCGCCGTCCACGGACTCGTCCTTGAAACGGGGGGTACATCCTCGCCAGCCGCCCGATCCAAGAGGTTTGAGCTCGAAACGGTCGCAGTCGCTGATCCAGAGGGGCATCGTAGAGAACCCGGACTGATCTTGTGCGGCGCATGGGACCGCGGCCGGGCTGTCAGAGATCAGCGACGACTACAAGCCCTCCCGGACCAACAGCGCACCCTTGCCGTCCCTGCCGGCCCGCTCATAGCCGGCCAGGATCTCAGCTTTGTACTTCGCCCGGAACTGACGAGGCGGGCGGACCCGCTCCAACACCTCCCGCACGGGATCAGACGAACCCTCCTCTACGCTCGCACCTCCGCAGGGAGCTAACTCCTCTACCCGCTGACGGATAGCCATAACAATCGGGAACTCCTTCCCCGCCCTCTACAACTCAACAAATCAGCTACAAGACCGCCTCAGCCAATGTTGACACAGAGGGGAGGCAGGCAGCGACGGAGACCAAGTTGAACGTGTGAACTTTCCCGCTAGCCTGAGTAGGCCAAAGCATCCTTGTAGGGTTGCCTTGTCAGGATGTACGCTGAACGGGTGGCTATTTCAGAGTTCAGGGTTTCCGAACGTGGACAGATGGCCCTCCCAGCTGAAGCACGACACCGCTGGAAACTCGACCGGGGCGGAGCAGTCGAGATAGCCGACCTCGGCGATTCCCTGCTCATCGTGCCGGCCGGCCGAGGCGGCCTGCGGGCATTGCTCAGCGCAGCTATCGACGACGCCGGAGGTTACTCCGCCCTGGCCAAGCGGGCGGCCACGGATGAACCTGATTTGCAATGACGCAAAGGCGGTTCGTCGTCGACGATCACCTCCTGCTGCGGATCCTCCTCGTTGGCGAACCAGACGAGCTCAGGCCCGGTGGTGGCAGCGTGTTCACCACCGGGCTTTGGTACCACCGCATGTGCCGGGCAGTGGGCGACCACGGTGTGGTCGGCTTCTTCTCGCGTGCCATCGGTCGCGCGAATCCCCCGGTCGCAGCAGCCGCGATCCAAGCCATCACCCGACTGCCCGACTCGATCGAGCTCATCTCGCTGCGGGAACTGGCATGGCCGATGGCCCGCCTTGTCGACGATGGCGTCCGGCTCGACCTCATGTCCCTCGAAGCTCTCGCCGCCGCCGAACATCTCGACGCGGAGCTGTGCCTGGCCGTCGCTGACGAGAACCCGCCGCTCCTAGCCGCCGCCCGAGCTCGCCTCACGGCCATCCGCCTCATTGACTGACGGCCCATTGGCGCCAGGTCATTTGAGCTCCGCACCCCGCCCGGCCGCTGCGCTCGGTCGCGTCCGTGTGACCGCCGCTCGTGGTCGTTCCAGACTCTGCGGCTTCGTGGAAGCCTTCGGGCGGTCTCGTAGTTTGTGTCGGCGGGATCGTCGCCTCCGAGCTGTGCACCCGCATCGAGGAAGCACAGTTTCAGTGCTCGGGCTTAGTGCTCGGGCCGGGTGGCCTTGACAAGTCCGGCAGCGTCACCTCCATGAGGTCTTGGAGGTCCACCGATCGCGTCGATCTCGTCCATCCGCACCGCGCGTTGAGCGCTTCGCCGAAGCGGCGTCTCCTCGGCTAGCTCACGTACGAAGCCGCTGCGAGTAGTGCTTCGGCGGAATCGCCGTCGAGCCTGCTGCGGGCCCGGCTCGAAGCCGCGGCCAAGAACAAGATCTAGCCCGGAGGGCTGGCAGATGTCCGAGGCGGCATGGTCCCTCAGGTACTCCCGCATGTACGGGAGTGCGTAGTCGACGTATCCGCGACCGCTCGACTCGATGAGCTCAGCGGAGATAAGCCGGAGACGGTATTGGCTGGCGTAGTTAACGTCCACGCCGAGTCGCCGCTGGGTGTCAGCCATCTTCGAGGGGCGATCGTCTTTTGCCATGGCCATCAGAAACGACTTGTCGATCGCCGAAGTAGATGCCAGTGCCGGCTCGTACACCAAGGAACCGAGGCGTCTCCGTGCGCCGGCTACTCCTTGGCGGGCATCTGACATGGAGATCTCTACCACGTCTGGGTGGCGGCGCCAGGTCTGAGCCCCGACCAAGTGGATCAGAAATGGATAGCCGCGAGACCCATCGACCATCACTTCGAGCACGTCGTCACCGACACGCCGTCCGGCGAGGTCTACCAGTTCCCCCAGCCCGGCGATCTGGTTGTGGTGGATCTCGTCGAGAGTTATCAGCAGCCCAGTACCTTTGTCAGCCAGCAGATCGGTGAGCAACTCGACCTGGTTGCGCAACCCCATCTCCACCACGTAGCTCTGCGCTGTGCTCCATGTCAGCGCACCCGCGCTCAAGGGGCCTGTGATCCCCGTCAGGCGCCGGCGGACCGCTTCGGGATCGAAGGCCCTAGACACTCTCGGCAAGTGATCTCGGGAGATCCGTTCGACGAGACCAGGCGACGCCGTCTCAGCGATAACCACCCATCCGAGCGTCTCCGCGCGATCTTCGACTGCGTTCGACATCACCGTCCTCCCCGACCCGCGTGCCCCTGTGTACAGAATCGCCCGACCCGCCGAACCCGGGCCATCCAAGAGGGCTTCAGCGAACTCGTCGATCAACTCGTCACGACCGGAGACCAGCGGCGGGCTCACGCCGAAGCTGGGGTGAAAGGGTTCCTCACACCCCACCACGACTGAGCTTTAGAGACCCTTAGAGTCTTTAGATACAGTTAGAGTCCGGCTCGCCCTGCCCGGCTTGGGGCGCCTTCGACCAGGCTGATCCATCCCGACGTCAACTGCGAAAGTGTTGAATCAAAACGTGTTAAATGTTCTTCCCGAACCTTTGACATCTTTAGGGGCGTCATGCACATGACCTTCACCGTCTCGCAGCCAGACAGGTTGGTGATGATGGACGAGTATGCGTACGCGTAGGCGACATCGCCCAACCCGAGCAGGATGAGCTGGTTCGGGTCTATGCTGGGGGTGATCCCAAGCAGGTTGTAGAGCTTTGCCGCCAGAGGCAGTTCCGCTGGTTGCCGCCGCCGACCGCTGGAAATGCCTACGAAATCAGTAAGTCCGGCCGGATAGCCCGCCGAACTGTTGATGTTGGCGGAGCGCCACGTGGCCACGACCGGTTCACCGGTACCACCATACGAAATAGCGATAGCTGCCTATAGCGACCCAGTATCGGGTCCGCACTGCGTGAGTCGGAGGACCCGGAACGTTAGAACGGCAGCTCTTCTGCGCGGTGGGCCGCCGACCTCGTGGAGTAACGCGTCTTGTTCGGTGTGCCTGCAGGATCGCCGACCGTGAGAGACGTTGTTCGTTGGGCGACGAAGTCGAGAATCACGGCGGGTAGGCCCGTCGCCGTTGCGGCCTCCTCCGCCACGTCCTCGATGCCCCTGAGAGTTTCCTCGACGATCCGCGACGCCTCAGCCCCGGACATGCCCCACGATGTCCCCTCGGCGATCAGATCGTCGACGGTGACGTCGTGGATGCTCTTCTGGCCATTGATCCACATGCCGAGCCTGTCGCTCAGGTCCTTTGGGCCTTCCGAGGTGGGAACATCCTTGTAGAAGGCCGTCGGTGTGATGTCGTACGCCGGCGCGAGCGACGAGGAGCCGTCGTCCAAATGCATCACGGATATGTTCTTCGCGTGGGCGTTGGCGTTGCCCACAGCCACATTGGTCACTATAAGAGCGAGAAGCTTGAAGCGATCCTGAGGTGGAGCGAACCCGCTCAGGATCTCCGCGAACTGTCGCAGGCTTGGGCCTCCATCCGACTGGTACTTCCGGGAAGGGCGATCGGAGCAGTCGACGCCCAACGCCTGGCAGGCGTCTTCTTGATGGATGCGAATCACCCCCGCGGGGGTGTGTTGACGGTCATAGCGAGAAACGACTATGACCGGCCGTCCAGCAATGTCAATGACCTCGGAGTCGACATTGCTGAGCCCAAGGTCTCTTGCAAGGCGGAGGCAGAAAGATTCGGCCGCGGCATACGAGTCGAGGCGCATGTCCTGGGGCTTGAGTATGTGGGTCGACGGGGCCCCGCCGACCGGACGACCCCAAGCTCCGTAGGGAGTCCGGGCAAGCAGGAGCTTGTCTTGCGCTCCCGGAAGGGAAACCCGTACCGCATTGTCCGCACCAAGTGGACGCTCCTTCAGCCGAGCTATCAGGCGCTCGAGATCTTGATCAGCCAAAGGGTCGATTCCGCCGGTCGAACCTGGAGCCGGGGACCCGGTGGGCAGGAGCACGACCGCGCCAGCACAATCCCGACCAATGGCCGACAGCAGGCCGAAATGGTCGCCTCTGCGAACCGAGAATTCATCAGAGATGACACCACGGGCGTCGCCCTCGGGCAGGAGGCCGTCGAAGAACGCCCGCACCACGTCCCCCCTCGGTCTCCTAGCGGCATTGACCGGCATCGAGATCGACAGGACGACCGAGCCTGGCCGGAATCGGCCCTCGGCCTCCTCGGTGTAGTCGAATCGCATCTTCGAGTATTGGGGCTCGCTGAGGCTGCCGATGCGGGTGCCGTACAGCCAAACGTCCAGAGTGGGCCGGCTAGCCACGAGGTTCCTTCTCGACGATGGCCAGTTCCATACCCATTTCCCGCAGGATGGCGAAGGTCCGTTGCAGTTGTTCGGTTGATAGCCCAGACTCCATACGGGCCACATAGGAGCGGTGAATACCGAGCCGGGCCGCCAATGTCTCTTGGTTCAGCCCGCGACTGTGGCGGGCGCGAGCGAGGGCTCGGCCAAGCTCAGCTGGGTTCGACGCTCGCCACTCAGGCTTTCCCTGTGTGTTCATATCAACACAATAGCGGAATCTGAGTCTTGTGTGAATATTAACACAACTGGCCTTACCCCTCTATGTCTTGATATCAGCACATAGATGGGTAAGCGATGTCCGTGGAGCCTGCCGCTCTGTCGGGCTGCCCGAGTCCGGCAAGTCGAAACCGCTCGCCCTCGGGCGGTCTGACGGTGGACAGCAGGGTTCATCGGTCGAGAGTCCAGCTCGCGGTGTAGGCCGCTGCGTCGTAGCCTGGGACGGTGCTCCGGAGGTCTCGACCTTGGTCGGCGGCATGCCAGCTTGCATTCGAGCGATGACGGCGGACTGAACTACCCCTCGATCGAGGTGGTGGCTCACGATGGGACGGTCATCTGTTGCGCCGAAAGTGGTGCGGCCGGCCCGTCCTGGGGGTCCACGGGGGAGCCGCGGACGCGGCAGCGTGGAACGGCATGGGGGGCATTCCTCCCCGAGCGGCCCGAAGCCGCCCATCTCTGTAGCGTTTTCGGCGACGCGGATGCGCAGGAGCGCGGGCCAGCAGAGTTGGACGTGACCTCTGATGCGGTCCTCGCGGTGATGGACCACCGGTCGAAGCCGCAGCTCGCCCAGGTCGCGCCAACCCCGCTCGACTCTTTTACCTGAGGGTTGCCTTTGACGAGGTGGTAGCGACCGGGACGGGCGGACTGCCGCCTCGTCGCCTCGATCAGCCGCGGCCGAGCGGACACCTGGGACGTCGTCGCCGACGACCGCTGGAAATGCCTATGAACTCAGTAAGTCCGGCCGGAGCGCCACGAGGCGTGTGCAGCGATACTGCGCTACTAACAAGGAGGGCTCCCCACGGGACCGTCGTGCGTCCCCTGCACGCCGTCGGTCTAAGGCTCATTCCGTGACCGGCTCACCCGGCGGTCACGCTACCGGAGTGACGGGCTCGGCGGTGCCGGCGGGCTCGGCGGCGTCGTTGCCGTGGAAGATGTAGGTGTTCTTGCTGCGGCGTTTGGTCCACCACGCGAACGCGAGTCCGAGGGCTAGGAGCACGGCGAAGGTCTGGTCGACGCCGCTGCCTATCGCTTTGGGGCCGTAGACGAAGAACGCGACCAGCAGGAAGCCCATCACGGTGGAAGCGAAGACGGATCCGGCTAGCAGCAGGCGGTGCGAGTGGGGTTGCAGACCGACGTCTGGGAGGCGTCGATGCCCGACCGTAAGGAAGACCGTGGCGGTCAGCGAGTCCAAGAAGAACTCGGCCAGCAGGAAGAAGCCGGCGCCGGAAAGGACCAGGTTGAAGAACGCGCTGAGCGACGACACGAAAAGCTGCACTGCGACGACGACGGTGGCGGCGCCGAGGCTGACGACTATTGCAACCCAGGGAACCTGGTGGCGGTTGAGGCGGGAGAAGGCCGGGGGGATCAGATTCTCCCGGCCCATCGCGAACAGCGCCCTGGTCAGGATGAAACTTGTCAGCCACAGGCCGCCCGCGGTCGAGGCGAGTATCGGCACGAGCATCGTCCAGCTGGCGCCGGGTACGAGCCGGTGCGCCCACACGGCGAGCGGGTCGACCGAGTTCGCGAGGGAGTGCAGCGGGGTCTCGCCGAGCATGAGCGGGTAGAGGATCGCGTAGAACGCGAGAGCTCCGAAAGCCCCGATGATCCCGCCGAGGCCGGGATGGTCGCGGGGCTTCATCGACTCCTCCGCGGCGTAACTGTCGATCTCCCATCCGTCGAGGATCGTCGCGGCTATGACCGCAACTATGAGGATACCGCCTACCGGCGGTTTGCCGAAGTGGACGGGTACGGCGATCTTGCCGAGTCGTACCAGGCCTATGATCCCGAACGACGCCAGGGCGACCATCTCGACCGCGAAGAACGCCTGGGTGATGCGAGCCGTCGGCCGGCTGCCGAGGAGCAGCGGGATCGCAGCGAAGACAACCCAGAAGACGGTCACGGCCATCTGCACGACGGGGGGAGCGTTGTAGTGGGGGGCTATCAGCGCGAGGGTGTAGGAGCCTGCGGGTATGGCGATCGGGGGGATCGACAGGAAGTAGGCGAGGATCAATATCCACGCCTGGTAGCGCGAAACTCCCTTGCCGATGATCCGGGCGGACCAGTGGTAGGAGGCGCCCGAGTGGGGGAAGTGCCGGTTAAGCAGCCGGAACACGAACGCCGACACGATAAAAGGGACGGCCAGAACTGCGATAGCCGGCAGCGTCCACCAGCCCGCCTGGGCTGCCATCACCCCGCCGGTAGCGGCCACGGAGAACATCGGCCCTACGCTCGACACTGACAGCGGTACCAGGTCGGTCAGGTGGAACGCCTGCGCCAGCTTGCGCGGCTCGCCGTGCGATGGTGCTGCCTTCAAGGCCGGTCTCCAAGGGTCTGTCTAGGTGGTCACGACTGGTGCTCGGGTCTTTGCGGACCCGACGGCCATCGTAGTTGTCGCAACCAGCTACTAATAACTGACCTTAGAGGCCGGCATCGTGATACCATCCCCCGGTTTCGCAGTTTCCGCCGCCACCTCCCCCACGCTGCGCTCCCTCCTGTGCCTCGACCCTGGCCGCACTCCTCGCCCGGGTTCGAGGCTGGTAGCGTGTCGGGTCGCCCGTGGAGCGCTACGCGTGCGGCGGGCGGCGACCTCCTGTGACCCCGATGCCGGCGAACCCACCATACGAGCCCGCCGACCAGCGCCGACCGACGTCTTGGTGGCGCGGGGCGGTCTGTCGGGCGGAGAGGCTCGTGGCTACCCCAGGCCGGGTAGCAGGAGCGGTCCTGGTGCTCTACGGGCTGTGGACGTTGGCGGCTCTAGTGGTGCACCACTCCCCGTACTTCTTCGTCGGACCGGGACGCCACTACGTGCAAGCGGCGTCGAGGAAGGGCGTCGCACTGCCGGCGCTGCCAGCCCGCTACGGGGGGACCGCCAAGAACCTAAGCGCCAACGGCTCCGACGGACAGTTCACCTTCTACCTGGCGGTGCACCCCGAGTCGGCCAAGCGTGTCGTCGACGTGCCCTGGTACCGCTACCAGAGGATCCTGGAACCGCTCGTCGTGAGGGTCATCTCCTTGGGTAAAGCGACTCTGATGGCCTGGACGATGACAGCGGTGTCCCTCGCGTCGGTCGCGGGCGGCACCTGGGCGTTGGCCCTGTGGCTGAAGTCCCGGGGCCGGGCCCCGCTGTGGGCCCTCGCGTACGGGCTGTGGCCGGGCCTGGTCGGCACCGTCAGCCACGACCTGACCGACGGGTTCGCCTACGCGCTGGTAGCTGTGTCCCTGTGGGCTGTGGACTCTCCGAGCCGGGTAAGGCGGATCCTGGGCGCTGTGGCGATGTGCGCGGCCGTGTTCGCCAGGCAGGAGACCGCGCTGTTCGCGGTGACGTTCGCGATCGGCTTGTGGCTGGGGGTGCTCGGCGGCGACGGGCACGGCGAGATCCGCCAACGCCAGCGTAACTGGAGTGCCGTGTGGTTCGCTTCGGCGTCGGTGGTCCCCTACCTCGTCTACCTCGTCCTCCTGGCCGCGTGGCTGGGCAGGGTGCCAAGCCCGATCTCCTCCCCCCAGCCGATACCGCTGCCCGAGAAGACCGCCGATCTGGCGATGGTGATAATCCCCGCCGTAGCGGTACTGGTGGCGTTGCGCCCGGCGAGCCTGGCGAAGTGGCGGTCGGCTGACGTGTGGGGTTGGGCAACCTACGCGCTCAACGTGGCGGCTCTCAGCGGCTTCATGGTCGTCGGCCGGGTCGGCGTGTACTACTCGTGGGCGTTCTCCACCGTCTACCGCTACTACATTCCCGCCGCTCTGGCTGCTCTTGTCTGCTACGGCTGCTCCCAGGCGCGCTCCCGCCGTCAGGGAGCGTCGATAGCGGTGTGTTGGGGACTTTCCACGCTCGCCCTCCCCGTCCTCATGGCCACAGGACTGTAAGCCCGCCGGGCGAGGCGGTAGCGTCGTGGCGTGACCGGTGGGATCCCTAACAGTGACGTGTGGGTGATCGTCCGCTGCTTTAACGAGGCAGAAGTCGTTGGCTCGGTTGTGCGCGAGTTGAAGGCATCCTTTCCCAATATTGTGGGCGTCGACGACGGTAGTAGTGACGGCTCGGGGGAGCTGATGCGCCAGGCGGGGGCGAGAGTGGTCAGCCATTCGGTCAATCTGGGTGCCGGGGCGGCGTTGCAGACAGGAATCGAGTACGCACTACTCGATCCTGGTGCGCTGTATCTGGTGTGTTTCGACGCGGACGGCCAGCATCGCGTAGAAGACGCTGAGGCGATGGTCGACCGGGCGCGAGACCAGAGACTTGACCTGCTAGTCGGATCCCGCTTCTTGGGTACGGCCCCCACCGGGATGCCGTTGTCACGCAAGGTGGTGCTTCGCGCCGGGAGGCTCTTCGAGCGGGTGACGACCGGGGTGGCGCTGACGGACGCTCACAACGGCCTGCGTGTCCTCGGTCGCCGGTTCGCCTCTAGCCTGTCGCTGTCCTCGTCGGACATGGCGTACGCCACCGAACTGTTGGAGGCCGTGGCGCGCCTCGGGGTCCGCTACGGGGAGCACCCGGTCGAGATCCGCTACAGCGCGTACACGCTTGGCAAGGGGGAGCGGTCGATAAACTCGGTTAACATCGCCTTCGACGTGCTGGTGAAGGCCTTGCTTGGAAGGGGTAGGTAGTGACGCCTATCAAGGGGCTGCTCATAGCGGCAATCCTGGCGGTGCTGATCTGGGCGTTCCGTCACCGCTCGCGGGTGGGTATGCGCGCCGGTATCAAGTTGACGGCGGTCGCGTTGGCGGGCGTCGGCGTGGCTGCGGTGGCCGATCCGGGCATCACCCAGGATCTCGCGAACCTGGTGGGGGTAGCAAGGGGAACTGACCTGACGCTGTATGTGCTGGTCGTGGTGTTCGCGTTCACGCAGGCCGGTACGTACTTTCGCTTCCGGGAGTTGGAGGTGCGTTTCGCCAAGGCGGTTAGAGCTCATGCGATAGCCCAAGCCGTCGAGCGGGACGGGCCGCCGGGGGTACCGCCAAGTTCTGGGCACTTTTGATTAGACCAGTCGAAAAGCCAGCCAACCGGCGCCCGCCTGCTGAGCGGATTATTGTGACTGAGAGGCGCGTCGGACGATTTCAGGAGGCAGGGAAATATGAGCTGGACCAAGATCTTCAGCCGGGCCAACAGCTACGCGCAAGCCAAGGCGGAAGCCAGCTTCGACGCTCACGCCGACCCTAAAGTGCAGGTAGAGCAGGCCATCGAGGGCATGCAGGAGCATCACCGGGACCTCGAAGCGGCCGCCACGCAGGTCATCGCCCAAGAGAAGATGGCCAAGATGCGCCTGTCGGACCTTTCCGACGAGGAGGCCCGCTGCACCAAGTCGGCGCTCGCCGCCAAGCAACAGGGCAACATCGACGCAGCCCGGACGTTCGCGACGCGTATCGCCAGCCTCAGAGAGCAGATCCAAGGCCTTACAGCTCAGATACCCCAGCTCGAAGAGGCAGCGAACGACGCCCGCGAGGCGGTCCAGGAGTCCGCCGACCAACTCCAGCAGAAGCTGAACGAGAAGAGCGTCATCCTTGCGCAGGTAGACCAGGCGAACATGCAAAAGCAGATGGCAGCCAGCCTCAAACAGGTGAGCGACCTGACACGAACGTCGGACGTGCCGTCCTTCGACGAGATCAAGCAGAAAGTCGCCGGCCAGTTCGCTCAAGCCCAGGCAGCTACCGAACTGTCCGCTAGCAGCCCCGAGGTCGCCGAGATGCACGCCCACCACGCGGAGATGACCTCCGAAGCCGACGCGATCCTCGCCGAGCTTGACGCGGGTAACCTGCAGCCCGCGGCTTTAAGCGCCCCACCGGCCGCCGGCTGAGGCGGGCAGCCGGCCCCACTGGATGAGGCAGATAGCCGGCCCTGCTGCGGGGTTTTTATTCTGCCCTCCTCCACGAGGTTGGGATCACCACGGCCACGCCCTCTTGGTCAGCGAGGGCGGCAGCGCTGTCGTCGATGGACGCTCCGGCGGCGACCGCCACCGAAGGCGTGCCGTCCAGGCGGACTGCTATCTCAGCGCGCCGCGCTGCCCGGCGGATGTCGTCGGAGTGCAGACGGCTTGCTACCTCGCAGACCAGGTACACGGCCGGTCCGTTGCTGCCTTGCTTGGCGACCAAGACAGCATCAGCTTCAAGGAGATCCTCGATCTCGTCGACCTCAAGAGCTCCCGTTCCCATCGCCTCTTGAGCTGCCTCAAGTAGCGCGGATTGTCTCAGAGGACTGGCAGCAAAAAACCCGTGACGCATCATGTAGCCAGCCGCGTGCCTCAACCACCTCGACTCCAAGACCCCGTCCTTGAGGATCTGAAGGTCTTCTTTAAGTATGCGAATCGTGTTCGCGTAGTCGTCGCTCTCAGGGTCGGATGCAACATCACCTTCGATGATCCCGAGGACTTCCTCGCGAGACGCCATGTAACAGTACTACATCAAATCTACGGCTGTGCGCCTAATATGGTGGGCGGTTAGGCGTCTGTGTCATCATTTCCCTCTGACCGTGATGCTCAAATCGCCGTGTTGACACGACAAGCCGGCTCCGTAGAGCTCGCCGCTGGCGACCGTTTCGGCGAGGTCGCGGAACTGCTCGTCGACGCAGGCCGTGTCGTGCCCGGCCTGACCTTCGACGACCAAACCGGGCTGGGCCGCTCCTGGTGGTGGCCTCTCCCGGCGGCTTCGCAGAGGCCTCTTGTCGCTTCTCTCGTCGACGACGCTTCCATCCAAGGCCAACGCGATGCGGCCACACGGCTCGGCGAAGCGGTCGACCGGATCGTCCGGGGTCGCCTGGCCGCAGCCCGAGCGCCGCTCGGCGTCCGCCGCTCGGGGAGGCTGACGGTCAGCCAAGCGTGGTGTCTTTCCCTGGTGTCCGCCGACCCTTGGATGAGCGGCTCGCTTGAACCTGCCAAGGTTGCCGCGCTAGCTGAAGCGGTCGCCGCCTGGGTGCGCTCCGGTGCGGTCATCCCCGGCCGGGTCAGGCTGTGCCTGCGCATCGTCGAGCTGGCGGCGGCCAACTCCGGGGGGAGGCCGTCGGGGCGTGCGAAGGCGCAGCCCCTGTGGCAGGTGGAGCTGCTCGCCCAAGACCAAGACGAGCCGAGCCTGATCGCCCCCCTGGCGGACCTGTGGGCTGGCGAGTCGCCCTTCGCTCCGAGCGCTATCGCCGACGTGCTCGGCGGTCTAGCCCGGATGGCACGCCTCGCCCCCGAGCTCGCCGGCGCGCTCGAAGAGGCCAAACCTGACAGCGTGCACGTCGACTCGGCGGGCCTCGTAGCTCTGCTGGCGGAGCGGGCGAAACTGTTAGAGGACGCCGGCATAGCCGTCCTCGCTCCAGGTTGGTGGAGCCGGCCGGCGCGTCTCGGGCTGCGAGCGAAACTCAAACGGGCGCGAAGCCACGACAGCGCCGGGGCCGGCTCGGGGCTCGTCGGCATGGACAGCATCGTCGACTTCGAATGGCAGGCCGCTCTCGGCGAGCGCCGCCTCACCAAGGCCGACCTCGCCGCGCTGCAACGCGGGGCTAAAGCCAAACAGGCGCTTGTCCGCCTGCGCGGGCAGTGGGTGCGAATAGACGTCGACAGCATCGGCCAGCTCCTCGCGAAGGTCGGCGAGGAAAGCTCCGCCCAAGCCCGGGACCTGCTCAAAGCCGGGCTCGGATTGGGAGACCTCGACCTTGCGCCCGGGCTGGAAGTCCTAGACGTCGACGCGACCGCCGTCAGGTGGATGCGGACCCTCCTCGACGGCGCCCTGCACGCGACCGTCGAAGCCGTGGCGACCCCGCCGGGTTTCGAAGGTCAGCTACGCCCCTACCAAGAAAGAGGGGTCGGATGGGTGGCGTTCCTCGGCCGGCTCGGCCTGGGCGCCTGCCTAGCCGACGACATGGGCCTCGGCAAGACCGCCCAGCTGATCGCTGCGATGATCGCAGACCCCGCGAACGGGCCCACCCTGGTCGTCTGCCCGGTGTCGGTGCTCGGGAACTGGGAGCGCGAGCTGGCACGGTTCGCCCCGTCTCTTCGGGTGCTGGTGCACCACGGTGCTAACCGCAATGTCGGGGACGCAACCCTTGCGGAGCGGGCTGACCACGTCGACGCGGTGATCAGCACCTACTCGCTTTTGGCCCGCGACCGGGAAGCCCTCGAAGGCGTCGAGTGGGCCAGGGTGGTCTTCGACGAGGCCCAGCAGCTCAAGAACCCGTCCGCGGCGCAGACGAGGGCTGCGGCGGCGTTGAACGCCGCCAGGAGGGTAGCGCTGACGGGGACCCCAGTGGAGAACAGGCTGAGCGAGCTGTGGTCGATCATGCACCTGCTAAACCCGGGTCTGCTCGGGCCCGCCCGGGTCTTCAAGGAGCGCTTCGCGGTGCCGATCGAACGCGAAGGAGACCTCGAAGCGACCGCCCTTTTGCGCCGGGTGACCGGGCCGTTCGTGCTTCGCAGGCTCAAGACCGACAGGTCGATCATCGCGGACCTTCCCGACAAGATCGAAACGGTGGACCGATGCCCGCTCACCAAAGAACAGGCGACCCTCTACCAGGCTGTCGTCGACGACATGCTCGCTCAGGCGGACGCTTCAGACGGCATACAACGGCGCGGGGTCGTCCTGGCCGGGCTCTCCAAGCTCAAACAGGTCTGCAACCACCCTGCGCATTTCCTCTCCGACGGCTCGGCGCTCGCCGGGCGTTCAGGGAAGCTGTCGCGCGCCGAGGAGCTTCTCGACGAGATCCTCGACGCAGGGGACAAAGTGCTGTGCTTCACGCAGTTCTCCGAGTGGGGCGGGCTTCTCGCCCCCTACTTGCAGAGACGCTTCGGGGTGGAAACCCTGTGGTTGCACGGCCGTGTGCGACGCCCGGCTAGAGACGACATGGTTCGGCGTTTCAGTGCCGCCGACGGGCCTCCTCTGTTCCTTATATCGCTCAAGGCGGGCGGTACGGGGCTGAACCTAACCGCCGCGTCGCACGTCATACACCTAGACAGGTGGTGGAACCCGGCGGTGGAGGACCAGGCTACCGACCGGGCTTTTCGCATAGGCCAGCGCCGCAACGTGCAAGTCCACAAGCTGGTCAGCTCCGGCACCGTCGAGGAGCGCATCGACGAGATGATCACAGCGAAACGCGACCTCGCAGCGCGGGCGGTTGGCAGCGGGGAGGAGTGGCTCACCGGGCTTTCGGGGTCGCAACTGAGGGACCTGGTGTCTCTTAGCGCGCAGGCGGTAGCCGGCTGATGGCCCGCAGAGCCTGGGACGACGCGTGGCGGCGCTACCCGGCGTCGGTGCCCCTGCCGGCAAAGGGTGGCATCGCGACGTCCAAGCAGCGGGGCCAGATGGCTGCTACTTGGTGGTCCCGTCGTTTCGTGGCGGTCTTAGAGTCCTACGGGCTCGGCGCCAGGATGCAGCGTGGCCGGCGTTACGCCCGAAGCGGCCAGGTGCTCGCCCTCCAGGTCGGCTCCGCCTCGATAGCAGCCCAAGTACAGGGATCCAGGGCCACCCCCTACCTGGTGACAGTCACCGTGAGCGCGCCGAGCGACGGGCAGTGGGTTCGCATCATCGAAGCGATGAAAGCCAAGGTGGGTTTCGCCGCCCGCCTGGTCGACGGGGAGCTCCCAACCGACTTGGAGGACGTGTTCGCGTCGTGCGGGGTCTCCCTGTTCCCGGCGAAGTGGGAGGACCTCAAAGCCACGTGCAGCTGCCCGGACTGGGAGAACCCCTGCAAGCACATCGCAGCGGTGCTCTACGTGTTCGCCGACCGCCTCGACGAAGACCCGTGGCTGGTGCTGGAACTGCGGGGACGCCCCCGCGACACGCTCCTAGAAACGCTCGCTGCTGGACGGTCCGGGCTGGCGGCGGGAGGGCCGGGCACCTCCGGCGGTGAACTTGAGGTGGCACCTTGGTGGCCGTTCGCCCCCGGGCAGCGCCCCCCGGTGACAGCGGAGCCGGCGTCGCAGATCACCTTGGCGGCCGGCCCGCCCGAAGGCCGGCCCGACGCTGTCCTCGACGGCTTGGACGCACTAGACGTGACAGTCGGCAAGGCGGCTTTCGTCGAGATCATCCGACCGCTCTACGACCACATCGCAGCGCCGGACTGAAAAACCGGATGCTCGGCCGGTCGGGCTGGTAGGAACTTGGATTCCCATGTCTGCGGGCCCGCCAAGAGGTGGCTTCTCCCCCGAGACCTCTAGGATGTCGAGCTTCCCGAGGCTCCCAACGGGCCAGGGCTGCCGGTCGGGGCTGTGGGGCCAGAGTCACACCCTCCGGGTAAGTTGTCGGGCGTGCTGCGGGTGGCGAAAGCCGAAACTCTAGACGGGTTAGCCTTGGATCTGGCGGGCGTGCTAGGCGAGCCGCTCGGTGACCCGATGGCCGCTGAGTGGATAGTGGTCGCGTCGGCCGGCACGCAGCGTTGGCTCCGCCTGGAGCTGTCCCGACATTTGGGTGCGTCGGGCGGGGGACGGACAGACGGAGTCGCCGCGAACCTTGACATGCTCTTCCCCCGCCGTTTCGAAGCGGCCGTACTAGCGCCGGGCGTCGACTCTGACACGGACCCTTGGAAGCTGGAACGGGTCGCGTGGGCGGTCATGGAAGTCCTCGAAGGTGCGACCGACGCGAAGCTCGGGCCTTTGCGCACCGCGGTGCCCGGAGCCACCCGGTGGGGGAGGGCGAGGCGGGTTGCCGACCTTTTCGACAGGTACATCTACCACCGCCCGGAGATGATCCGCCGTTGGACCGGAGGCGACGACGTGGACAGCACCGGCAGGCCCCTAGCCGGCCGTGACGCCTGGCAGGCCTACCTTTGGCGGCTCGTCAGAGCCAGGATCGCCACGCCCAGCCCGGCCGAGACACGACCCGAACGTCTCCGGGCGTTGCGCGACGGCGACTGCCCGGCCGAGGTCCCCGGCCGGGTGTGCCTCTTCGGGCTTTCGACGTTGCCGGGCGGTGCCGGCTTCCTCGAACTGGCCGAAGCCCTAGGCGCCACACGCGATGTGCACCTGTTGTTTCGTGACGTCTCACCGGCAGCGTCGCGCAAAGTGGTATCGGCGGTGTCCGCCGGTCGGGTTTCAGTTCCCGGCCTGCCTGGCCCTGTGCTGGGCGGCGGGAGTCTCGACGTGGCGACGCACCCTCTCGTCGTGTCGTGGGCGGAACCTTCCCTCGCGACAGCAGCCATTCTTGCAGGCCACCTAGCCAGCCCTGCGGGGCCTGCAGCGGTCTCCCCAAGCAACCTCCCGGCCTCAGCTGACCGTGAGCGCCACAGCCAGCGGACGGACGGCCCGCCCGGCCGTGCGCTCAGCCTGCTCGCCAAGATCCAAGCCGACATCCACGCCGACGTGGCCCCGGCCGGGGACCACGAGCTCGCCGCCGGGGACACTTCGGTTCGGATCCACTCCTGCCATGGGCCTACCCGCCAGGTGGAGGTGCTCAGGGATCAGATCCTGCACTTGCTCGCCTCGGACCCGACCCTAAAAGAAGACGACATCGTCGTGGTCTGCCCCGCCCTCGATATGTACGCCCCGCTCGTCGAAGCGGTGCTCGGCCCGTCCGCCGGGTCGTTAGCCGACCGGGCCGACCGCCACGGTCCTCCGGCACTCTCTTACCGGATAGCCGACCGGTCCCTCCTGCGTTCGGTGCCGCTCCTCGGCGCTGTAGGCGCTCTCGTCGACCTGCTCGACGGACGCTTCGACGTCGACGCTGTGATCGAATTCGCCGGTCTACCCCCGGTGCGGGAGCGTTTCGGCCTGAGCGAAGCCGACCTGGCTGCCATCTCCACCTGGGCGTACAAGGCGAACACCAGGTGGGGCGTCGACGGCGCGCATCGCGCCAGGTGGGGTATACCGGCCGGCTACGACGGGGGTTCTTGGAGCGCTGCCATCGACAGGCTTCTCATAGGGGTAGCGGTCAGCGACACCCCCGAGGCTCTGGCCCTCGGGGGAGTGTCACCGATCGCCGTGGAAGGCGACGGCGTCGACCGGGCCGGCCGTCTAGCCGACCTTTTGTGGCGGTTAGCGAACCTGGAGGAGCAGGCCCGAACGCCACGTTGCGCAGGCGAGTGGGTATCGTTCCTGCGTGACGCAGCGTCCGACCTGCTCGTCGTCAGCCCTGAGTCGGCATGGCAGGCCAGGCGTTTGGAGCGGGCGCTCGAAACGGTAGCGTCCGATGCTGTGACCTCCGGCGAGCCAGCTTGGTTGGAGGTGACCCTCGCCGACATGCGCCAGGTGCTCAGCCGCCACCTTCAAGGCAGCGCTGGTAGCGCCGACTTTTTCCGCGGTGGCATCACCTTCAGTTCCCTCACGCCGCTGCGCGGCGTTCCGTTTAGAGTGACGTGCCTTCTGGGCATGGACGAAGCGTCGCTTGCAGCCGGGGCGCCAGACGGCGACGTCCTGACAGCCGGCGACGAACCCGCCGCTTACAGCGACGCACGATCCGACACACGCCAGGCGATCCTAGAAACCGTGCTCGGCGCAAGAGAGCACCTGGTCATCACCCGCAACGGCCGCAGCGTCGTCACCAACCAGCCGGTGCCGGAGTCGGTGATGTTGAGCGAACTGGCCGACGTGATCCGCGACACCTTGCGGCCCGAAGGGCGCGACGAGGCCCTGTCTAGGATAGAGGTTCACCATCCGCGCCAGAGCTTCGACGCCGTCAACTTCCTCTCGGAGGGACCCGAAGCCCCGGACCTAGCGCAGAGCCCGTGGAGCTTCGACTCTGTCGCCCTGGCCGGCGCCCGCAGCCGGACCCGACCCCGCCATGCCCGTGGGATCACATCGGTGCGTCTGGCCGGCGGACCCGAACCCAGCATCGAACTAGACGAACTGCGCAGCTTCCTCGACCATCCAGTCCGTCACTTCTTGAGACGGACTCTCGGCGTCAGCCTCCCCGCCGGCGGATCCCGGCGGGAGATGACGAAACCCACCCGCCCGGCGGAGTTGGGAGCGCCGCAATCGCCGTTCGCAGGCCGGGACCTGCTCGTCGCCCTCGACGGCATCGAATCCTGGCAGCTGGCAGCCCTCCTTTTGGAGCACCGGCTGCTAGGCGGGAGCGTTGACATTTTCGCTGCCCGAATGCAGGCCAGCTACGCGCTTCCCCCCGGGCGGCTGGGTGACAAGCAGGTAGCGGACGCTGCGGCCAAAGTCGACCCGCTGATAAGACAACTCGAATTCGACGGGCTGCTGGCGTCCCCCGCGTCGCTAGTTGAGCTGCCCGGCTCCGAGACGCAGGGTCGGGGGATCCGATGGGAGCACCGCCAGGTGGACGTGGAGCTCGGTGACGGCACCCGCATAACCGGGGAGGTCCGGGTCGCAACTGCTACGGGCGGGCCGCTCAAAGTGTCAGTATCTCGCGCGCAGGACAAGGACAAGCTGGCGCCGTGGCTTGAGGCGATCGCCCTAAGCGCCGACGAGCCGGCCCGCCAATGGCGGGCCACTCTGCTCAACCGTCCGGCTTCGACGCGCCCGGGGCCCTCCAAGCAGGTCGAGTGCGTAAGAAGGACCCTCGAAGTGCCAGCGGACGATCCCGCCGAGCGCAAAGCGAAAGCGCTTGACGCCCTAGAAGTGGTCGTGGATCTTTACCGGCGCGGAAGTCGAGAGGCGCTTCCGCTGTTCCCAAAGCTTACGCCCAAGCTGGCGTCGGCGGGCCCGGACGAGACGAACTTCGACGACGCCTGGCGTCCGTTCGCCGCCAAGGGAGACGGCGAAGACGAGTGGATACGCTTCGCGTTCGACACCCCCGAGTTGGCGGACCTCCTCTGCCTGGCCATCCTCGCGCACGACCCGCCGGGCCCCGGCGACGACCGGGCTCGGCGTTACGCGAGGCTGCTGTGGGGTGCGGTGGAACGCTCGACGGCCACCTCCAATGGGCCTTCGGCTGGGCGCCCTGTTGGGCGTGCCGCTTCGCCTTCCTCTGGCGGTCCCGCCGGGCGCTCGACGCCGAGGGGCCGATGACCACCGCCGGGGGCCCCCTTCCCCACCCTGATGGCGGTATGTTCGACCAGACCGGACCGCTACCTGCCGGCCGCCTGGCGGTCGAGGCCAGCGCCGGGACGGGAAAGACGTTCGCTCTCGCGACCCTCGCCGCCAGGTACGTGGCCGAGCGAGACGTGCCCGTCGGGGCGCTCCTGGTCGTCACCTTCACCCGCGCCGCAGCGGCCGAGCTCAAAGACCGGGTCCGCCGGCGCCTCGTCGAGTTCTCGTCGGCGCTTTCAGCTCCCCAGGAACCCGACGACCCCCTACTGGCCGCTCTGCGCAGCACCGACCGCGACGTCCGCCTTGAACGGGTCAGGCGTGCCGTCACCCAGTTCGACTCGGCGACAATAACCACCATCCACGGCTTCGCCCAGCAGGTGACAGCAACCCTCGGCCTGTCGGTGCCGGCGGACCCAGACGCGGTGCTCGCCGACGACGCCGGCAGGGCCGTCCGTCAGGTGGCCGCCGACATCCTCGTAGCGGAAGCCCTCAGAGGACCGCAACCCGCCGGGGAGCCCCCCGGGCTGGAAGCGCTTTGCGCGACTGTGCAGACCGTCCTGGACAACCCGGCGGCCCTGCTAGTCCCCGACCTGGCCGACCCGCACCCTGAGGCGGCCATCGCTCGCCGTCTCGTCGACGCCGTGACCGTCGAGGTGGACACCAGGAGACGCCAGGCGGGAACCTTAAGCTACGGGGACCTGCTGGTCCGCCTGCGCGACGCAGTCCACGGCGACACAGCCGGGGCTGTGCGCCACTTGCTAAGAAGCCGCTACCGCGTTGCTCTAATCGACGAGTTCCAAGACACCGACCCGCTGCAATGGTCGATCTTCGACGCCGTCTTCGGCGTGCAAGCCGGGGTCGGCGAACCGCCGACCGACCTCGTCGTCGTCGGCGACCCCAAGCAGGCGATCTACGCGTTCCGCGGGGCGAACGTGCACACCTACCTGCAGGCGGTGCACGACGAGAGGATGACCCGAACGAAACTTTCGGTCAACTGGCGTTCCGACGGCCGGGCTCTGCGAGCGACGGAACTGCTGCTGTCGGGGGTGACCTTCGGCGACGAGAGGATCGGCTTCCAGGCGGTGACACCAGCCGAGGCGACGGCCTCTGCGTACCCAACAGCCGCCGGCGGACCTCTGCCGGCGCTGTCGGTCAGGCTCATGGACGGCCCTGGCGTGCCACGGCAGAAACGGTCGCCTGGCGTCGCCCTCGACGGTCCCGGCACCCGGGCTGTTCTAGCGGACATGGCCTGCCATGTACGAGACCTCCTCGAAACCATGAGCATCCCTCACCCCGACGGCCGGGACGGCCGGCGGAGCCTCCAGCCGGGCGACGTGGCGGTCCTCGTGACGAAAAACGGGGAAGCTCCCCAAGCTAGAGACGCCCTGCGCAAATTGGGAATACCGGCAGTCGTGGCTCGAGGCGAGAACGTGCTTAGCTCCCCGGCGGCAGCCCAATGGCATCTCCTCCTCTCCGCCGTCGCCCGGCCGTCCGACCCGAGCCGGGCGAGGGCTTTCGCTTTGAGCTGGTTCACAGGCTGGGACGCCGGCCACCTCGGCGCCGCCGGGGACTCCGAGCTAGCCGCCTTGCAGGAACAGCTGCACGGCTGGGGAGAGTACCTCGCCGCGCACGGCCCGGCGGCTTTCGTCGGGCGCGTCCGATACGACACCGGCGTAACCGAAAGGGTCCTCGCGCGCTCGGACGGCGAGCGGGACATGACAGACCTCGACCACGTCGGCGAGCTCCTCGTCCACGCTGGCGGAGCCCGAACGACTCCCGGCGCGCTCCTGGACGCTTTCGAGTCTCTCGACGCTGGCGACGCCACCGGGGACATCGAAACCGACCTGGCCGCCCGAAGAGTGGAATCCGACTCCGACGCCGTTCAGATCATGACAGTATTCGTGGCGAAAGGACTCGAATTCCCCGTGGTGTGCTGCCCGACGCTGTGGAAGCCCGGCGCCACCAAGAACGCCACGCACGTGTGGTGGGACGACACTGCTTCAAAGCGGGTGATCGACGTCGCAGCACACGTCAAGTGGGGAAGCGACGAAGAGGCCCAGCGACGACGACAAATGGCCGAGAGGGAAGCGCTCGGCGCGAACCTCCGGCTGTTCTACGTAGCTGTCACCCGCGCCCGCCACCACACGGCTCTTTGGTGGCTTCCTGTCGCCAAGGCCGGCTCGACCAGCCTGGGACGTGTGCTGTTCGCCCGTGACGGCGACTCGGCGATCAACCCATCAGTGTTCGGCGACCCGTCAGGAGTCCCCCTCGGCGAGGCCACCGCTGCGAAGTTAGCTCCTCTCGCCGAGCGCAGCGACGGCTGCGTCGAGGTCGTGTCGGTGGACCGGCCCGTCGGAGCGCAAAGGCCGTGGTCGAAAGCCGCAACGTTCGCCCAGGCCCCGATGAGCGTCTCGGAACTTGGACGCAGCGTCGACCGCGAGGCGAGACGGTGGTCTTTCACGGCGATCACAGCGGCACGCTCGGGAGCTTTGCACGCCGGCAGCGCCGCCCCGGGCTCCTCCGACTTCGACGTGTCATTCGTCGACGGCACCGGCGGCTACGACGAAGGCTTCGAAGACCAAGACCGGACTGTGGGCGCCGTCCCCGCCGGACTAACCCCAGCCGGAACGCCTACCGCCGGATCGTCCTCGGCCGGGCCGGATGCGCCGGCGGCGCCGGAGACGCCTCTCCTGCTCGGGGAAGCGGCGGGCAGCGCAGCGTTCGGTACGCTTGTCCATGAGATCCTCGAACGGGTCGACTTCGCGTCGGCGGACCTAGCAGCGGAGGTCGAAGGCGTTGTCTCCGAGCGGATCAGGTGGGCGACCGTCGACGTCAAGCCGGCCGTTCTCGTCGAAGGGCTTGTAGCGTTCCTGTCCACGCCGCTCGGTCCGACATTCGACGGGATCTCACTCAGCCGGCTCGGCCAGGCCGACAGGATCAACGAGATGACCTTCGACTTGACCCTCGCAGGCGCCGGCGGGAGAACCACCGACTCCGCCGTCGGCCGGCTCATCGCCGACCATCTAAGCGCAGACGACCCGCTGCGAGGCTGGGCCGTCGCCCTGGGGCGGTCACCCCGATCGACGGTCCTGGCCGGGCATCTCACAGGGTCGATCGACCTTGTGGCTCGCATCAGCGGGCAGCGAGGGGCGGACCGTTTCGTTGTGTGCGACTACAAAACGAACCGGCTCGCGCCGCCAGAGCGCTCGGCGCTTCCGGGGGATTTCACCCCCGACCGTCTCGGGTTGGCTATGCAAGCCCACGACTATCCCCTCCAAGGCTTGCTGTATTCGGTCGCCTTGCACCGCTACCTGCGCTGGCGTGTCGGCGGGTACGACCCGTGCGTGCATCTAGGGGGTATCGCCTACCTGTTCGTTCGGGGCATGCAAGGCGCCGGGACGCCTGTCACGAACGGCGTGCCCAACGGGCTGTTCGACTGGTGTCCCCCTCCAAGTCTCGTCGTAGCCCTGTCGGACCTGCTCGACGGGGCCAGCCCGACGTCGGGGGTATCGCAATGAGCGCCGCCCGGCGGCCGGCCCTGCCCGGCTCCGTACGCGCTTTATGGCCTTTCTTGGCGGCGGGGGTCTTCAGCGAAGCCGACTTTCACGTGGCCGCCGCGATCGCCCGCACGTCGGAGGGCGTCACGCGCGACGTAGCGCTGGCCGCCGCATTGTGCGTGCGAGCCCTGCGTCACGGCCACACCTGCGTCGACCTTCACAGCGTCGCGGAGACCGTCGACGTCGAAGTCTCACCCGACGGCCCCCCATCGTGGATCGCAGGGATCGCCACCGTCGCCGCCGGGTCGGCGCCGCCGGGGTGGGCGGACCGCCTTGTTTGGCCGGAACCGTCCCGGTGGGCCGAAAGCCTCGAAGGCAGCCGGGCGGTGGCACGCCACGACCCGCTCAGCGGCGAACGGATGGACTCTGGGAGCCGGGCGGAGCTAGCCCCGCTCGTCTTCGACGGCCGTCGCGTCTACCTGGAGCGCTACTGGCGTTACGAGCGGCGCGTCGGGGATTTCCTCACCGCAGCCGCAGCCGGCGCCATTCCCGCCGGCGAAACCCGAGCCGCCGAGTGCTGCCTCGACGACACCGCCGCTGTCGAATCCGCCTTGGACCGATACTTCGGCCAACGCCTCGACGGCGAAACCGACATGCAGCGCGAAGGCGCCAGGAGAGCCCTTTTGGGACGGGTCACGTTCCTCGCCGGAGGTCCCGGCACGGGCAAGACCCACACCGTCGCTCGCCTCCTCGCCGCAGCAGTCCAGTCCAGCTACGACACAGGGCTCCCGGCTCGGGTCGCGCTGGCGGCTCCTACAGGAAAAGCTGCCAGCCGGATGACCGAAGCGGTCCGCGCCGCGGTGGAAGGGACCGCCGCCCCCGAACCTGTAGCGGCCACCCTCCTGGCCGTCGAAGCGCGGACCGTGCACAGGCTGCTCGGCCACGTAGACGGGGTCAAGTTCCGCCACGACGCGACGAACCCGCTGCCTTACCAACTCGTAGTCGTCGACGAGACGTCGATGGTCGACCTGGCGCTCATGGCCCGCCTGGTCGACGCGCTGGGAGAGCGGACCCGCCTGGTCCTCGTCGGTGACCCCTACCAACTGGCTAGCGTCGAAGCTGGCGCTGTCCTAGGCGACGTCGTCGGGCCGGCCGCCCGCGGGGACGCCACGCCGAGCGGCCCTCTCAGCGCGAGGATCGTCGTGTTGGACAGGGTGCACCGTTTTGCTGCCGAGTCGGCGATCTCAGCTTTCGCCGACGCCGTCAAAGCCCGCGACGCGGACAGGTCGATTGACGTGCTACGTGACCCCTCCGCCGTCGAGGTTACGTGGGTGGACCCCGGTGACGCCGCTGCGGTGGCCGCGCTGCGAGCGGAGGTGACAGCGGCGGCGGGGACGGTAGTAGCAGCCGCCCGTGCTGGTGACGCGTCGAACGCTCTGCGGGCCTGCGTCGAGGTGAAAGTCCTCTGCGCCACACGCTTCGGGGTCTTCGGGTCGTTGTCGTGGGGAGAAACAATCGAAGCCGTCCTCGCCGCCCATTCGGGCCGGTCACCTGCCGGCTGGTCGCACGGCGCGCCTGGATGGTATGTGGGACGGCCGGTGATAGTCACGGCTAACGACTACCTCGCCGGTGTTTTCAATGGTGACACGGGCGTCGTGATCTCACGCTCCGGGGGCGGGGAGCGTTCCGCGCCGAGCGTGGCGTTAGCTGGCAGCGCCGGGATTCGCCTTGTCGCTCCTTCCCAGCTGGCGTCGGTCGAAACTTGGTGGGCTACGACCATCCACAAAAGCCAGGGATCAGAGTTCGCCCACGTCGTCGTCAGCCTGCCCGACGCGACTTCTAGAGCCCTCACCAACGAGCTGCTTTACACTGCGGTCACCCGTGCTACGAGGCGGGTGACGGTCTTAGCCTCAGAGGAGTCCCTTCGCCGCGCCGTGTCGACCCCTGTCGCACGGTCGAGCGGCCTGGGCGAGCGCCTCTGGAGGTCGCAGCCTACGGATAGCATCCGGTGAAAGCCAGAGTCGCGTCACAGCGTCAGTTGTATACTAACGTGTTATTTCTTTTATTTCTGTTGTTAGGAGGTGGTGGGCACTTTGAAGTTTGTGCACTGCGCTGACATCCACCTCGACAGCCCGATGCGCGGTCTCGCCCGCTACGACGGCGCGCCCGTCGAGCAGTTGAGGGGAGCGACCCGGCGCGCATTCGAGCGCCTCGTCGGACTGGCGATCGACGAGGGGGTGGCGTTCGTGGTGATCGCCGGTGACCTCTACGACGGTGACCGAGACGACTACCACACCGCCATGTTCCTGCAGCGCCAGCTGCGCGCCCTCCAAGAGGCGGGGATAGCAGTAGCCGTCGTGTACGGCAATCACGACGCCGCCAACGAGATAACCAAGCGCCTGGCGTTGCCCGCCAACACTTACGCGTTCCCTTCCGATCTGCCGGCAACGCACACCCTCCAAGACGTGGGGGTGGCCCTCCACGGTCGCAGCTATCCCACCCGCGCTGTGAGCGAAGACCTCTCAGCGCGATACCCGCAGCCCGTCCCCGGACTGCTCAACGTCGGCGTTCTGCACACTTCCGTAGACGGGCGACCTGGGCACGACCCTTACGCCCCGTGCACGATCGACGGACTAGCCAACCGGGGTTACCAGTACTGGGCGCTCGGGCACGTGCACAAGCGCGAGTCCTACCAAAGACACGGTGTGCGCATAGTCTTCCCCGGCAATCTACAAGGCCGCGACGTAGGCGAGAGCGGCTCCAAGGGGGCGTCACTGGTCGAGTACGACGACTCGGGGATACACAGCGTGGAGCACCGCGACTTGCACGCCGTGCGCTGGGACCGTGTCGAAGTCCACCTCGAAGAGCCGGCCACCCCCGACGACGCGTTAGAAGCCGTCCTGTCCCGGCTGCAGGCCTTACAAGCCGACCACGAAGCCGAACTGCACGCAGTGAGGGTGGTGCTGGCCGCGGGTCCGGCGCTCAGCCGGAACTGGTTGCGAGACGCGGACCGCTTCGAGGCTCAGCTGCGAGCCGACGCGGCGGCCGGCAGCGACCGCGTGTGGCTTGAGCGTATCGAGCTTCGCCCCACCGCCGTGCGCAGCGGCGAAGTGCCCGACGAAGCCCTCTCGGCGCTCCGAGAGGCTTTGGACGCCGTTCGGTCGGGCACATCGCAACAGTTACGAGCCGAGATAACAGGGCTGCTAGGCAGGCTTCGATCCCGATTCGGGCCGGATGCAGGCCAGGTTGCGCAGCTCGGCGGGGAGATCCTCGTCGAGGACAACCTTTCAGCGCTGTTAGACGAAGTGGAGTCGCTGCTAGTCGCCGAACTGGACGGCGGTGCTTGATGCGAGTCGAACGCCTCGACCTCGTCGCCTACGGACATTACAGGGGTGCGTCCCTCGACCTTTCCAGACCTCAGCGCGGCTTGACCGTCGTGTACGGTCCGAACGAGGCGGGAAAGTCGACTGCCCGCCGGGCTTTCCTTGCTGCGCTTTTCGGCGTTAGCGCCAAGAGCTCGGACGGCTACGCCTACCCGTCCGGCGTCCCGAAGGTAGGGGCGTCCCTGGTGTCGTCGAGGAGGGGAAGGCTCGACTTCGTCCGACAGGGTGCCGCTGCGGTAGCGACCAGCGACGGTAAGGGTGCCACGCTCCCCGCGCAGGTGCTGGAAGGCTTCCTCGGCGGGGTCAGCCGGGAGCTCTACCTAAGGCTGTTCTCCGTCGGCCACGACGACCTTCGCAGCGGATCGGAGGAGCTTCTCGACGCGGACGGCGAGATAGGCCGGCTGGTCTTCGGGGCCAGCCTCGGGGCTGGTTCGCTGACAGGCGTGCTCCGCCGTCTAGACGAACGCGCGGACCGGCTCTACAAGGATCGAGGCCACACCCAGCGCGTTACGGTCGCTATCAAGGCTCACCGGGACAAGATGGACCAGGCCCGAAAGCAGCGGGTTAAGGCGCGTGACTGGGAGGCCAAGCGCAAGGCCGTGCTCGAAGCCGAGGAGAGCGTGAAGGGGCTCCAGGGACTCTTGCGCGACGCCCGGGTCGAGCTAAGCAGGATGCGCAGGATGAGTGAAGCCGTCCCGCTGGCGGCTCGACGCGTCGAGCTGCTCGCCCGTGCGGCGGTGATCGAAGCTCAAGGTCCGGTGGTTTCCCGGGAGTGGGCGGGGCGCGCCAGGGAAGCCCAGGAACGCCACGACCGGGCGGGCCGGGAGCGCGACTCGGTGCTTAGAAGGAAGGTCGCTTTAGACGGCCAGATATCGGCGGTCAGCGTGGCGGACGAAGTGATGGCCCGTGCGGCCCTGATCGACGGCTTGGTGAAAGGCGTCGACCGCTACGACAAGGACCGCAGCGACCTTGCGGATAGACGCGTCCAGCTAGACAGGGCAGCGTCGCAGCTGTCGCAGCTCCTCGAGCAGCTCGGCTTGCTAAGCGACGACAACCGCCTGGTGGACGAGGTTCAGCTCGCAAACGTGGAGGAGCTGGCACAGCGCCACGCCGCCCTAAACGCCGGGATGGCGGCTGCCGAGGAGGAGCTCGGCAGACTGGAGGAGCAGATAGAAGCGTTGGGCCTGCGTCTGGGGGAGGTCGACGCCCCTCCGGACGTGACCTCGCTTTCGCGGGTGGAGGCTCTCGCTGCGCCAGAGATGAGCAGGGAGGCCTCTTTGGTCGCCACCCGCGAGGCGATAAGAGTTCTCGAAAGCGACGTCCACAGCCGTGCCGGCCGTCTCGGTCTCGCCGGCCGCTCGACCGCTGAGATCGAGGCGATGGTGATCCCTGCTGCAGGGGACCTCAGCGACGAGCAGGGCCGGCGCCAAGAGCTCGCGGCCAGACGTGCACAGCTCGACCAAGAACAGGAGAGGCTCAAGGTCGAGATGGCGAGAGTCGAACGCCTCGCATCTGACATCCTCGCCAAGCGGGGCGTCCCCGACGCCGACCTGCTGCGATCGGCGCGCGACCGGCGCGACGCCGGCTGGCGCATCGCGCGCCAAGCCATCGAAACCGGCCGCCTCGACGTGGACGGCGCAGCGCTGTGGGCGCAAGGCGTCGAGTTCCTGGCGGGCTACGAGGAAGCAGTGGCTGAGGCTGACGCTGCGGCCGACGAGAGATTCGTGCACGCAGCCGACATCACCTCCCTCGAAAGCCACCGGGCCCGGCTACAGGAGCTGTCCGAGGATATGAGCGTCCTGTCGGGCCGCCGAGACAGTCTGGAAGCCGAGGCGGCTGCCGGCGACGAGCTGTGGCGGGGGCTATGGGAACGGGCGGGAGTCGAAGCACACGAGCCGGCGCGGATGATCGCCTGGCGGGAGGAGCACCAAGAGCTGCTCGGGCTCATCCGTGAGCTCGCAGCGAAGACGGCTGCCTATCGCAGCGACACCGAGTCGGTGGCCGCCCACCTCGCCGCTGTCCGAGCGGCGATCGTAGGGACGGGGAATGCCCCAGATCCCGGTGGGCTCCAACACCTCGTAGCACAAGCCAGGGCCATCATCGCGGACGCATCCGCTAAGACGCAGACCCGTCGGGACGTCGAGGCGGAACTGGGGAAGGCACGCCTCACCCTCCCCAGCCGTCGCAACGCAGTCGAAGCCCAGCGTAAAGCCCTGAGCGGATGGGAGACACTATGGGCTGAGGCCTTAGCAGCTCTCGGCCTGCCTGCGATGACGCAGCCACCGGCCGCCCTGACCGCAGTCCACGCCTACAGGGCCCTGCCAGGCGCCCGCCGGGAAGTCAGAGGATTCGAAGCTCGTATCGCCGGCCTCGAACGGGACCTGGCGAACTTCGCCCAGCGGGTAAAAGACGCGGCAGCCGGGATAGTCGACCGACCCGACGCAGAGCCTCTCGAGGTCGTCGAGGGTCTAAGGGCGATGCTCGCTGTGGCGCGCGAGGCGACCACCAGGCGCGAGACCCTTGTGTGCAGCCTCGTCGAAGTCGACGAACAGTTGCGCCAATGCGACGAGGAGCTCGACGAAGCACACCGCAACGTCAGCAGCCTGAGAAGCGAAGCTGGGCTCGCCGCTGACGTAGAGCTAAACGGGGTCGTGGGCCGCTCCCTCGACTTGGCGGACGTCCGAGGGCGTCTTGAGGCGCTCGAGGGCGACCTAGTGGCGATCGGGTCGGGACAGGCGCTGGGCGAAGTCCTACGGGAGGTCGACGCTCTCGGCATGACCGCCGACGAGCTTGCCGCGGCTAGCGCGGCTCTAGTCGACGAAGTGGAACGCCACGAAGTGGATCTCGCCCATGCCAACGTGACCCTCGGTCAGCGCAGGGGCGAGCTCGAAGCTGTCACCGACGAACGAAGCGCCGCTGACTTGGAGCAAGAGGCCCACCAGGAGCTTGCGTCGGCGGTAGCTCACGCGTCGGACTACGCGCGGACGGCCGTGGCAGCACGAATGCTCAGGAAGGTGATAGCCGACTACGCGGACTCCCACCGCGGCCCGATGCTCGCCCGTGCCGGGGACGTGTTCTGCCGCCTGACCGAAGGCGCGTTCAGTGAGCTCGTGGCGGATGTGTTCGGCGAGAAGCAGAAGCTCCTCGCCAAGCGGCGAAACGGGGATCTTCTGACGGCGGGACAGCTCAGCGACGGGGCCCGGGACCAGCTCTACCTGGCTCTGCGGATAGCAGGGATCGAATACCAACTGGGGCACCTCGAAGAGACGGTGCCGATCGTCTTCGACGACGTTCTCGTCAACTTCGACGACGACCGTTCCGCAGCGGCTCTCGGCGTGCTCGCCGAGCTAGGACGCCAGAGCCAAGTTGTGCTCTTCACCCACCACGAAACCCTGGTCGATACGGCGGCCGCGACGCTCCCGGAGGACCAGTTGGGAGTGGTTCGCCTCGCGGCACGCGACCACGACTCCGAAGAGCTCGGCAACTCCGGGGGCTACGATCAGCGGGCGGGTAGCGAAACTGACGATGCCAGCCAGGCTGTGCTGCGAGTGCTTCGCGAGGCCTCCCACCCCCTGTCGAAAGCCGAGATCCTCTCGTCCGGGGATATCGACGAGTCGAGCTGGGCGCGTGCTATACGTTCGCTGGTCGAATCGGGCGAAGTCCGCCAAGACGGCCAAAAGCGCGGCGCGAGATACCACCTAGGAAGCTGATCCGGTCTGTCGCTTCCCCAGCATTGATTGTGAGGGAGGGCGGCCGTGGACCAGGAAATCCCACGCTTCTTGGGCGTAGGTGTCCCAGGTCCTGGCGGCGATGGCCGCCGCTTCGCTTCTTAGTTTGTGGCGCAGACCGTCATGGTTTATGACTCTTGAGATTGCCTCCGCAATTTGGTGTGGGTCGCGCGGGTCGACGAGCAGGCAGCCGCCATGGCGGGCGTTATGGGCCATCGCCCCGTAGTCGGAGGTGACCACGGGTGTCCCGCACGCCAAGGATTCGACTATCGGCAGACCGAAACCTTCGTGGAGTGACACGAAGACGCTGCACGCGGCGGAACGGTAGGCAGACGACACGAGATGGTCGGGTGCCGCGCTGAGAGACTCCACCCTGCGACCCTTCGAGCGCAGCTCATCGAGCCTGTCGAAGAACGGTTCGCTGTTCCAGGAGTTGCCGCCGATGAAAACCAGGGAGAACTCTTCGCCTCGGTGCCACAGAAGCTCTGCGGCGTGTAACACGGCCATGTGGTTCTTGCGTGGCTCGTGGCTTCCCACGGCGACCACTAGTGGGATGTCGCTGCCTGCGAAGGGAAGGGCCGGCGCGTGGCCGCGCCCTCCGCCCATACTGGTGGATTCTGGGGGAGGCGCAGATGGAGGCACCTCGGTAGCGAGCTCCACGGTCTGAACCTCGGGGCCACTCATCCCGCGGGACGCGAGGGTGGAACGCCACCCGTGAAACTCTGAGGCGGCGGTCTCGGAGATAGCTGCAATTCTCGTCGCGTAGGCGCAGGCGGCGAGGTAGCGCATATAGGGCTGTACCATGCCGCTGCCAGTGGTCTCTGGCATAGTCAGGGGTACACAGTCATAGCCGACGAGCCCGGTAGAGGAGCGTGCGAATCGGGCTATACCTGCCAGCGCCGATGGCCTTTCGTCTTCGATGGCGAGCTCGGCGACCAACAGGGTCGTGCGCCACGGGATGAGGACTGCTCCCGAGCCCCCAGTGGGCCCGGTTAGCGGTGCGAACGAACTGCCGGGGCCGCCTGCGCCTGGGCTGCTATCCGTCGCAAGTATGTGTTGATCTGTGGCCTGGGCGACCTCGGCCGGGCTCAACTTCCTCAACCCTACGTAGCCGTCTGCCCATCCGACCAAAGTCGTCTCCGGGTTGCCACCCCAACGTCTAGCGGTCTGGCGGACCACCCGCTGTATCCCAGTCCCGAGTGGGTTGCGTGACACTTGATCGACGTCGACGAGCACACCACCTCGATGGACCGAGACTGGCGGCCAGCTCTCAGGCTCAAGATGGCCGAAGCGCTGCAGGGTGTCGACAACCACTGCTCCGGGGGGGCTCCCACGTCGAACGGCATGACATGACTCCTCGACGGCTGCCGTGTCAGCTATCCGGGCTGAAAGGACCGACAGGCCAAGCCACCAAAGCTCGGGGCGAGCTCCATCGAGCGCGGCCTCTGCCGCCGAGCACGTCTCGTCGGCGTCTGCAAGGCTCGTAGGGCCGTCGAGCGGCCCGATAGCCCCTACGAAGACACGAAGGCGGTCCAGTAGCTCAGCCGAGCGAGAGGAGTGAGAGGTGCCGACCAGGGCTCTTAACGTCGTCATCTAAGAGCTGGACGGTAACTGCTGGTGGCCGGCGGGTTCGAAGGCGACAGCACGATCATCCGGGGGGCTAGCTGCGTCCACGAGGAAGCTCCACAGCTCGTCGCTGAACTTATCCCACGGGCGGCGACCTCGACTCGCTATTTCGTCCCTCAGATGTGAGACCGCGACGTCGTCTGTCAAGAGGAGGCGAATCGCAGCGACCAAGTCGTGGCTGTCGTCGATGTCGACAGCCATAACGCCCGCCGTGTAGCGGTCGCCGTTCCAAGCGTTCCGTGGCGATGACAGTACGGGTATGCTCCGAGAGAGGACCTCGGAGGTCCAGATCGCCATACCCTCGTGGTTAGACGCCGAGATGCAGAACCTCGCGGTAGCGTAAAGGGCCTCCAGGTCGATCTGGTCTGTCGCTAAGTGGATTTTTATGGGACGTCCGGCTGGTAGAAGGCGATCGTTGAGCGGTGGAAAGTCGCCGGTGCCAAGTTTGCTAACGACGAGATTGAGCTCGAATTGGATCCCCTCAGTCCACAGAAGGTCCGCTGCGCACAGCAGTCCGGCAAGGTTAAATCGCCTGTCAGCTGCTCCGACGCACAGTATTGTTGGAAGATCTGGTGACAGGTCTATGGGTTGGTTTATCGGAGGTTCTGAGTCCCCATTCGAAGCGGTATCCCCTAGCTTTTCCTGCGCACGCGTATAACGGCAGCCTTGTGGCAGTTCAGCGCTGATACCAGGCTCAGGCGGGAAGGGATCGGTGGCTAAGGCACAGTAGACGACTTGAGGTGCACGAACTCCTTGGGCGGGCATGGCCGAAACGAACCCTCGGTAGTCGACAGCAGAGGCTTCGCTGAGGGTTGCTACACGCGAGAAGTGCTTGAGCGCATTGAGGTGATGGACGGTCTGTTCCAGGTACTCGTCCGGGATGAGACCGCCGCTGGCGGCGGGGAAGTTGTCATCGACGAGCGCCGCAAATGTGGAGCCCGACATCTCCGCTGCCGCAGCCAATGGATCTCGCATCTCCAACGCTGTAGTGCCAAGGACGACGACGGTGGTCCTCCAAGGGACTATTAGCTCGTCGTCGGCTGTCCAACAGCCGAAGGTGGGATCCCACGCGACGCGCAGGTAACGATCCTTGTTCTTCCAGCAGGCTGTGAGTACAGCGACGAGGCGGTCGAAGTCTGGAACCAGCGGATGGCGATCCAGACCACGCTGGGCGTGGCCGGTCGAGGCGCCCACGTGCAGTCTGGCGCCTGCGTCGACGAGGACATGGTCGCCTACCAGGCGTATGGAGCGAACGGCGCTGGCCGGGGTTGAACGGCGAGCTGAATCGTCGAGCATCCAAAGCGCCATCTGAGTTGGACTGGACGTCTCGGCCCGGTAGTGGGCTTCGCGGACGTCGCCGGCTGTGGGCAGGCGCCCTGCTGTAGCGGCGAGGACAAGCCACAACTTGTCGGTAGCCGGGTCAGCGCACACGTGACGGGCTGTGGCGTCGATAAGGTCGCCGGCGTCCGTCAGCCTTGGCCCAGAGTCGCAGTCGCCAGGGCCCTCCAAGTAGGGTAGGACTTGCCGTAGTCTTGCGGCCAGGGAGGCCTCCACGAGTCCGGCTGTAGAGCGGTCGGTCACGGGTTTCGCTTGAGCGCAGACGTGACACGCCTGAGGGGAGCCGTGACCTGCCAGGAAGTGGACGAGCGCAAGTCAGCCAGGTCGGCTCGCAGGCGGCGGATCTCTTCCATCTGGGCACGGACGGTCACGGCGTTGGACTCAACCGCAGCGGCCAGCGCAGCTTTTGCCTCGTCTCGCTCGGCCAGAGCGCACCGTTCCGACGCCCAAGCCGACAGGGCCTTGGAGCGCCACGCCGCCACGTCGACGCTGGCTCTGGCTAGGGACTCTTCGAGCTCGCAGATCGTGGCTTCGAGTAGCCGCTGAGCCCTGCTTGTGCGAGCGTCGAAAGGGCGGGACGGGTAGGACAGGTGATGTGCGAGACGCTGAGAGCGCTCCGTGGCCACGAACCAGCAGCTTCGCCCGTCGAACATGGTGCGGTCGTAGCCCTTGCCCGACATCATTGTCTCAAGGCCACCTCGAGCCTCGAGATCCGTGACCGTGGACGCTCTCGCCACGACGATCCAGGGTCGCCAGCGGCCTAGTTCTGCGCCTTCGAGTTCAGCCCAGCCGTCTGGCTCCATATCGACGACCATGACGTGGAACTCCTCACTGTCCCAGCCGAGATCTCCGATCAGCGACGACACACAGCGCTCGGGCACGAACGGCGCCTTGGGGTCAGCGGCGGGCTCGTCTTTCGAGGAGGCTCTAGCGGTCGCTGCGATGTCCCGTGGGCGCAGGGTCCGGTGCCGTGCCGCAAGATCAGCGTCTGGGGTCACCAGTAGACCTGACCAGCCTCGCTCGTATAAGGCTCTGGTGGGCGACGTGTCGTCACCGCCGCCCGCTGGCGTGTCTGTGACCTCTACGTAACGGCCCGGCGGGTACGGACTTAAAGCCCTCCAGAGCACCACGTCTTCTTCGTTGTCGCTGTAGGAGTCGAAGGTAGGAGTCGCCGTCATCTTCGGAGATATCAGCCGGCAGCCTTGGCCGACGTCGCTCGCCCAACGGTAGCACCGTCCGCCTGGCCGCCGAGGCTGTACCGCTCAACCGCGGCTACTCCTCTGGACGCGTAGCACTGTTGGGCGGGTGTATGGTCGCCGTGGTTGGTGGTCGAACCCGAGGGAGGGGAGCGGTGCCAGAACAACAGGAGGATCACGATCCCACCGTCCAGATAGCTCAGGGTGCGAACCCGTTCGTGGGGATGACGCCACGCCACATGGTGGCGGCTGCGGCGCGCTGGGCGGGTGCAGCGTCGCGCCACCCCTTGGTTTTGACTTCCGAGGGCCTTAAGTGGGCGGGCGAGCAAGCGCGAGTTGTGGCCGGGGTGTCGGAGGTCACGCCGGATCCGAAGGACAAACGGTTCGCGGATCCTGCCTGGAAGAACCCGGTGTGGAGGAGGGTCGCGCAGTCTTACCTCGTCAGCGCCACGAGCCTGCTTTCTAGTGTTGACCAGGTCGGCTTGGACCCCAAGAGTGCTGCCAGAGCTCGATTCGCGCTCGGTCAGGTGGTCGATGCTGCGGCGCCCACGAACAGTCTGGCCGGCAACCCTGTTGCGTTACGAAGGGCCGTCGACACTAGGGGTCGCTCCCTGGTGGACGGTGCGAAACATTTCGTCCACGACGTCCGTCGCAACGGAGGGCTGCCCTCCCAGGTGGACACCAGGCCGTTCCGGGTCGGAGAGACGATAGCTGCCAGCCGGGGTGAGGTGATCCACCGCCACGCGATGTTCGAACTGATCCAGTACGAACCGACGACAGCAAAAGTGTCCGCCCGGCCGACGGTGATCATTCCCCCTCAGATCAACCGGTACTACTTCTTGGACCTTGCTCCCAAGCGTAGCTTCGTGGAGTACGCGGTCAGCCGGGGTATCCAGATCTTCCTCATCTCCTGGCGCAACCCGACGCCGGAGCATCGGGATTGGGACTTCGACGCTTACGCGGCGGCGTGCATCGAGGCTGCGGAGGTCGCCGCCGAGGTTTCAGGTCACGACTCTGTCAACGTCGCTGGCTTCTGCGCGGGTGGCATGACGCAGTGCGCCGTCCTGTCGCACCTCGCGGCGCACGGAAGGGACCTGGTACGTTCGGCGACGCTGGCCGTGACGTTGATCGACACGCAGATCACCAGCACCCTCAACATGTTCTCCACCGAGCGGACCATCCGCAGCGCTATAGCCTCCTCCAAGCGCAAGGGGGTGCTCGACGGCCGGGAGCTGTCCAGGGTGTTCGCCTGGGTCCGTCCCAATGACCTGGTGTGGAACTACTGGGTGGCGAACTATCTACTCGGCGAGGACCCACCGGCCTTCGACGTCTTAGCGTGGAACGCGGACGCCACAAACCTTCCCGCTGCCCTGCACGGCGAGTTCATGCGGATGTGGAACGACAACGCCCTCATGAAATCCGGTTGGCTGACCGTCCTCGGATCCCCGGTAGACCTCGCGACCCTCAAGCAGGACGCGTACGTGGTCGGAGCTCTCACCGACCACCTTGTCCCCTGGCAGTCGGCTTACGCGGCGACACAGAAACTGGGGGGCGAAGCTCGCTTCGTGCTCTCCAACAGCGGCCACATCCAGGCGCTGGTCAACCCGCCCGGAAATCCGAAGGCGAGTTTCTACGCCAACGACAGCAATCCCTCCGACCCGGCGGACTGGCTGGCCGGGGCCGAGCAGGTCCGCTCAAGTTGGTGGGTCGACTGGGCGGACTGGACCAAAGCCCGCTCTGGGGATCTGCACCCCAAACCCCGCAGTCTGGGATCGGCCAGATATCCTAAGATCGTCGCGGCTCCGGGCGAATACGTCCGGCACTGACTCCTAGCGTTCCGGGGGACCGCACATGATGGACATGCCGCTTAGCACGTGGATGCTTTTCAACTCTGCTGCCAAGCATCACGGCCGCACCGAGATAGCAAGCCGCGCCCCGGACGGCTCGCTGCACCGTTACACCTACGCCGACTTCGCGGCCAGGGCCCGCCAGCTAATGGGCGTGCTGGACGCTCTGGGTGTCGCACCGGGAGAGAGGGTCGCCACCCTCGCCTGGAACAGCTACCGCCACCTCGAAGCCTACTTCGCTGTTCCCTGCTCCAGGCGGGTGCTGCACACGCTCAACGTTCGCTTGTCTCCCGAGGAACTGGCGTTCGTGATCAACGACGCCGACGACCGGGTGGTGCTCGTAGACCCGGACTTCGTCGCCCTGCTCGCCCAGGTGCTCCCCTCGACTCCCGGGGTGCGACACGTCGTGGTCCTCTCCGACAGCGCGCAAGGCATCCCCGGCGGGCTCGCCTACGAGGCTGTTCTCGGCGAAGCGGAACCGTCCTACGAGCAGCCGGACATAGACGAGTGGTCCCCCGCCGGTATCTGCTACACGTCGGGCACTACGGGCCGTCCCAAAGGCGTCGTGTACTCGCACCGCTCCACGTTCCTGCACGCCCTGGCGTGCTCTTCTATGGCAGGCCTCGCGATAGGACCCGGAGACTGTGTGCTGCCCCAGGTGCCGATGTTCCACGCGAACGCCTGGGGCATGCCTTATGCAGCGGTGGCTGTCGGAGCGAAACTCGTGTTCTACGCCGGGGCGTTCGCTTCCGAGCCGTTCGCCGACCTGCTGCTCGAAGAGCGTGTGACCGTGACCGGAGCCGTCCCGACGGTGTGGATCGCCCTGGCCGACGCGTTGGCCAGCAGGCCCCGCCCGCAGAGCCTGCGCCATATCGTGTGCGGCGGAAGCCAGCCGCCTAAAGCGCTGATAGAACGCTACGGCAGGGATTTCGGCGTGAGGATAATCCAGGCGTGGGGGATGACCGAAACCTCGCCGCTGGCGAGCATGGCCTGGCCGCAGGAGTGGATGAGAGATCTCGACGAGCCGGAGCTCATCACCCGGGCGAGAAGCCAGGCCGGGATGCCGCTTCCGGGTATCGAAGTGTCGATACGCGACCCTAACGGCGCCGAAGTAGCCTTCGACGGCGAGTCGATGGGCGCTCTGCACGTGCGCGGGCCGTGGGTCGCCGACAGCTATCTTCACGGTCACGGAGCGGAGAGCTTCACCGACGACGGATGGTTCAACACAGGTGACGTGGCGATCGGCTCCCCCGACGGCTATTTCGTGATAGCGGACCGCACCAAGGACCTGATCAAGTCGGGAGGGGAGTGGATCTCCTCGGTCGACATGGAAGCGGCGATCATGGCCATGCCGGGTGTGGTCGAAGCAGCCGTGATAGCCATACCCGACGATCGTTGGATGGAACGGCCTTTGGCGTGCGTGGTGCCCGCCACCGGTACCGCCTTGGCACCAGACGCGATCCGCAGCCACCTCGAGGCGTCCGGGTTCGCCACCTGGCAGCTGCCGGACCGCTTCGAGACGCTCGACGAGATACCCAAGACCGCGGTCGGGAAGTTCGACAAGAAGCTCCTGCGGACCCGGTTCGCAGGGTGAGCAACCCGTCCCGGAACGTCGCCAGCCCTGAAGTAGGGGATCGAACCTTCTTCGTCAACGTCGGACCGACCCGCATAAGGGTTCGGACAGTCGGGGAGGGCCCACCACTCCTGCTCGTGATGGGCATCGGCGGAAACATCGACATGTGGGAGCCGCTCGCCGGGGCCCTCCACGGGCGTGAGCTCATAATGTTCGACTTTCCCGGCACGGGCAGCTCAGACCTCTCCTTCCTGCCTCCCACGATGGGCTTCAACGCGTTGATGGTCCGGCTTTTGCTCAAGCGGCTCAACCTGTCGCAGGTGGACGTGCTCGGCTACAGCTGGGGAGGCATCCTCGCCCAGCACCTCGCCATCCAGCACCCCCGCAGCGTGCGGCGTCTCGTCCTTGTCGCTACCACCGTCGGGTTGGGAGGCAAACCGCCGCCCCTAGACGTGGCCGCCCGGCTCGCCACACCTCGGCGCTACTACTCCCGCTCGTACTTCAAGGATGTCGCCCCCAGCCTTTACGGGGGGCGGTACAGGACCGACTCGGATATGGTCGAGGGTCACGCCTCCACGCGAACCGGCCGGCCGCCCAGCCCGGCGGGGTACTTCTCGCAGCTGAGCGCCCTCGCCGGGTATTCGACCCTGCCGGGCCTGCCCTTCTTGAGAGCGCGGACGTTGATCATCGCCGGGGGTGACGACCCGATAGTGGACACCTTCAATCCGCATCTCATTGCGCGGCTGGTCCGCCGTTCGCGCCTTGCGGTCATCCCCGAAGCCGGCCATCTGCTCCTAGTCGATAGCCCCGAAGTAGCGGCGCCTCTCATCGAGGAGTTCCTGGTCGCCCCGTGACTGCGTGAAGTTCCAGCGGCGCGTTCAGCTGCCTACACTTACGCCACGATGATCTCACAAGCGTCCTCCCGTGCGCGCAGCCTGCTATCAAGACTTCGGGCTGCCTGCGCCGTCAGGGCTGCCCAGGCGGGCAGGGGCGTTCAGGCGGGCAGGGCGGCGGGGCCTCTCGCCAGCCAGCCCAGCGACTCACCGCCGCCCAGTGTCCCAGTGCCGGGGTCGGGTGGGAACGCCGCCGGCGCGGAAGAGCCCACCGCCGCTCTCGAAGCCGCCCTGGCGGAAGGCCTCGACGAGGTGAAGCAGTACCTGGGGGTCCTTCGACGCCAAACCATAGCTATGAGCGTCAAAGTCGCTCGAACCGAGCGCCGCCTAGAAGATCTCTCAGCGAGACTCGAAGCTCTCGCCCGTCAGCAAGAAGCGTCCGGTGAGGACGACCTCGCGGACCCACTTGGGGACCAATGACGAGGGGGGCTTTGCTCCAGAGGCTGCGCGGCATGGACGTCTACGACAGGGTGGACCAATTCCACCAGAACGCCGACGTCGGGGACGCGATAACAGCCCAGATGCTCTCACTTCGTACCCTGCTGCGCGACATGGGTTACGAATCGGACTTGTACACAGAGAAGGTTGGCGCTGGGTGCGAAAGCGAAGTGCGGCGGATATCGCAGTACCGCCCCGCCCGGCGCCAACTAATGCTTTGGCATTTCTCTATAGGGGTCGACTGCTTCGAGCTTGTCGCCACCGCCCGCCATGACATAGCCGTGATCTATCACAACATCACCCCAGCCGAGCTCATATCCGAGCCGTCCACTAACTTCTATTTGCACCTGGGACGCCAACAGCTACGTGAACTGCCAGATATTTGTGTCAGCGCCGTAGCCGACTCCAACTACAACCGACTCGAGCTACTCGAAGTCGGGTTTCGTAGCGCAGCCGTACTGCCCGTGTGGAGTGACGGGAGTCGCTTCGTGCCACCGGAGTCCGCCGAAGGCCGCCGAAGTGGGGATTGGCTGTTCGTCGGTCGAATGGTTCCGAGCAAGCGCCAGGTGGAACTCGTGCGCTCGTTCGGGTTCTACCAGAGGACGTTCGATCGCTCAGCGCGCCTGATCCTGGTCGGGTACGGTCCCTTCCCTGAATACGTCAAGGCTATTCACAGAGAAATCGCTGAGCAGGGCCTGACCGGCAGGGTGGAGATCCTCGGCAAGGTGGACGAGCGTGAACTCCTAGAGGTGATGTGGTCATGCGCCGCTTACGTGTCGCTCAGCGAGCACGAGGGCTTCGGAGTGCCGCTGTTAGAGGCGATGGCAGCCGGACTGGCCGTGTTCGCTGTGGGATCCGGGGCGGTGGCCGAGACGATCGGAGACGCCGGGGTACTTCTCGCGGGCGGCGACCCTCCCAGGGTCGCAGCCGCTGTAGCCTCCTTGCTCGGCGATAAGGCACGGCTCGACCGCACCCGTGCGGCGCAGCGGCGCAGGGTCAAGTACTTCGAGACTTTCGACCGTACTGCGGTACTCGGCGCTGTGATCGACGAGTGCTCCGGCCTTCGCCGTCCGCTGCGAGTCGCCGTCCAAGGACCCGGCGAGCTGGTCGAAGCCGTCTCGGCGGGTGCCGGCGCCGGTTTCGACGTGAGCCAAGCCGCTACTGTCGGGTCCCCGGATGCAGGGTTTGCCGACGTGACCGTGACGAGCACCGTCGAGATGGCCGCGAGTGACCTCACGAGCGCCGCGGTTGGGATATACCGGTCGACTGCAGGCGGTGGGGTCCTTACGACCCGACACGGCGAGGAGGTGCGTGTAGGGCAGATCGAAGGGTGGCCGGTCGCATTGGAGTCTCTGCTGCGCAAGGCTTACAGACCGCGGGTCGGCTTCGTCGATCTCAGCTTCGGGGACGGCGACGTCGCTGCGTGGTTTCGGGATCGGGTGGCTTCGTTGGGAGCTGTCATAGTCGAACAGCCAGTGGGCCGCTGCGAGGGCTCGGGTGATATCTCTCCAGCAGACGCCGTCGAGATGTCACTGGCGGACGTCGTGCATGTAGCGCTCGACGCCGGGTCGTTCGAGCCGGCTGTGGCCGCCCCGGTGATCGCCGCCGCTGGGCGGTCCAGCGGAGTCGTGGTTAGCATCCACGGCGACCCGACAGCCTCGCGGAGCGCGATTGTAGATGCGCTCGGGACTAAGAGATGGACGGTCGACTCGGTCATAGCGGCGGGCGACGAAACCCGAGCAGCCCTGAAGGGAGCCGGCGTGACAGCCCACCTGGTGGACAGCGCAAGCGCGCCGGGAGCGCTTGCGGATCTCTACAGGGAGGCTGCCGCGGCGGGCAGGGCCCGCCGCGCTCTGGCCTCAAGCGCCCGCCGGTACGCGCTGAGCAGCGAAGCGGCTGTGTCCGATTCGGCGTAGCCAGCCAGGGCATCGGCCGTCTCGCTGCGCCTCGCACGGCAGAACTCGCCGTCGGTCAGGCAACGCAACAGCACGGACCGGGTGGAGTCCACCGACGTCGGGTAGTACCGGGCGTCTGGCTGTGCCACCAGTTCCATGAGGGCGTCGTGGTCGGCAACTACTATCCCAGCCCCGGCGCTCGCTGCGTCAAGCGCCGCACCTATCGAGCCGTCCACTACCCCGCCGATGACCGCTATCCGGCACGTCCGGTAGAGGTCGCGCATGCCACGGTCGCCCAGCCCGGTGAGCACCGTCACGCTACTGTCGACGCCGAGGGTGCTGATCAGCGCCTTAAGCCTGTCCATTCCCGGGCCCTGATCCAGCGACGAGGCGATCACGAGCCGCCAGGCGGACCGCAGCGCCGGGTCGACAGAAGCGAACGCTTGAACTAGCACCTCGTTGTGCATCGACGACGAAGCTGACGCCGCTGCGAGCACGAAACCCTCCCCAGGGTCGAACCCATCGGGAAATATTCCTCGGGGCGGGCCGGCGTCGCCGTCGGATGCGTCGTGGCGGTCCGGTCCCGCCGGCTGGTGAGCGACGAAGACCCTGCAAGGGTCGATCCCAGCCCAGCCCACCACGTCCAATGCCGAAGCTTGAGAAGTCGCCACGACAACGTCCGCCACGGTGACCAGCCGGTGACGGCTGGCCCTCAGGCGACCGGACTTGTCTTTCGTCTGGGTTTCGAGGGCTTGGCGGGTCAGGTCGTCGTGGGCGCTCACGGCCAGAGCTACCGATGGGCTCCTCGCCCATAGCGGCCACAGACTTCGCGCTGATCGGTTCGCGAGCAGGCTGAGGACGTGGAAAACCACCGGGTTCGCCGTTTCGACACCGCACTGCGGCACGATCGCGATCCCGTCGGGAAGGTGTCGTATGAGATGGGACGGCTCGCAAGACGAGTCCAGACTTACGCCTGCCAGCAATCCGGGCTCACGCGCAGCGAAAGCGCGCACATACCCGAGGGACGCTTCGATAGTTGCCTCAGGAACGGCTCCCTCCGGCTGGAGGCCCTCGAGGCCGAACACCACCGAACGGCGCTCTGATAGCGAGGACATTCCCGTACGGTCCGCAGACCTAAGCTTCACTGGCTTCCGATCCTCTGATGTCGCAAGCTCGTCTCAGATCGCTCGACTTTGGCGGTCCCTCACCTCAGCGAGTCGCTCGGAGATGTCGTCCAACGAGCGGCTGAGCAGCATCAGCGAGTCCTCGAGAACTTGAGTGGAAGCGTCCAACTCGTCCCTCATTCGGTGAAGGTCTGTCCGGATTGCTCCCATCTCGGATGACATGACTTCGACTCGCCACGGCACTAGGCGCGCTCGCTGAACGAGACGTCGAACTCCAGCCAAGCCGTACATACCCCGATCCTAGCGTCGCATCAACGGGTTGGACGGTGGCCACGGAGGGTCTGAAATCAAGTGTTAGCGGGATCTCGGTGGAAGTCGGGCAGGTCGTCGTTCGCCTCAGCCCTACTTTGTGCCTAACCGTTTCGAAATAACTAGCGTTTGCCAGATTCCCGCTCTTCGGAGGAGACCGTCGCACGAACCTGAGACACGGTTTGTACCCCACGAAGACATGCGCAACAAGCTGTTGGGTTTCATCCGTAGCTGGACGGCTGATCTGGACGTGTCGCAGTCGGGCTCGGGCGGTTATGATACCGAGGGGTATGCTCACTGGCTAGACAGCAAGCCCGCTTGGAGCGTTTAGAGTAAGAGATGCGGGAGGCTCACAGTGCCATCGAGACAGCTCGACGCCAGAACATCCCTCTGCGTCTGCCGCTCGCGGACTTATGGCGGGCAACGACCGCCTGCGTCTGGCAGCAGATCCCTGCGAGCTTTCAGGCTTTCGCCGGGAACTAGCAGGCAAGGAACGCGCAATGGGGGTTGACGCCGATCCGGCCGACCACGTCCATCTCGGTGGCGTGCGACGTGCCACGCTGGCATACGTTTGGCCAAGCAGTCTGTGACGGCATGGCCATAATCGAAATGCTCCGTCGCTAGCCGACGTTTCCAAAGACTGGCGAGTTTGGCCATCATGAGCGCACACTACGAACCGGACCCTGGGGCGCGCGAACCATTTTCACCCGCCAGTGGCGTGGGGCCGGGCCCGGTCCATCGGCGTCGAGGCCGGCGGTGCGGGCCCGCAGGCTGGCCGAGCTGGTCTCTCTGCGGGTGACCTCGTCAGCGAGGAGCAGTTCGGGGAGTTCGTGCTAGGACCGGCTCTTCTGCTTGGGCCAGGACGAGGCGTTCGGGGAGCGTGTCGACGCAGCGGCCGAGCTTGACCGCCCGCAGGAGATTCTTGAGTTCGTTTGTGACCGTCGGGGCAGGAGCGGTCATGGCACACCTCCCTCGGCGTCGGGAGACAACTGTTCGAGTCTCGCCTTGTGGCGGCTGGGCGAAGTGGCCGGGATCGCGAGCGAAACGGGGTTCGCTGCCGCTCGGTCGAGCGGCCGGTACGGTCGGGGTGGGCTGATTCTCCATGGTTCATTCGATGATCCGGCCGATGAGCGGCACGTTGACAACGTCGGTCTCCAGCACCCGGGCGCAGGCCGCATCGACGGCTGGCTCGCCCCATCTCTTCACGAGGCCGAGCAGGGCGTAGATCTAGCGTAGCTTGGTCGATGGTAGTACTGTGCCCAATAGAGCGTCTGCGTAGGCGCCGATAGCAGGCCCTCGCTGGCGGCTAGGCGGCGCAGATGGTCGAGGTCGCGCATCGCATACGCGGTCTTGTGGGCAGGCAGGTCCTTGGCGTGGGTGACCCGCCCGCCGGGGGATTGGCGGGGATGGATCTTGATCAGTACGCTGCGGTGATAGATCCGGACCAGATGCGAGTCGGCCCGCACCTGGCCCTGTGCTGTACGCCGATTAGACTCTCCTGGATCGAATACAACGCCTAGGCCACCTCGATCTGATGGTCGCGGTGGATCTTCGCGTTGGCACAGATCGGCAGGTCGTAGCGGGACATGGGAGCCAGCAATAGTCTGGGTTTACCCTCCACGTTGAACATTTCGACGGGCGGCAGGCGTGCGTTCCGTGCACCCTCATCCCCGCAGTGGTCAGGCACCGCTCGGCGCTGGGCGTCATCGCGGTCGATGAAGTCCTCGCCGGCGAAGAAGTTGTTCGGCACGAACGAGACCGTGGGCTCCCCCCAGACGCTCAGGGGGGCCATCGAAGACGAGCGGGTATCTAATTGTGAATTTCGACACGACTAAGCTTATCTATATAAGATAGCGACAGAGTCATTTACAAGCGGCGACGGAGTTGCCCAGAAGACACTGATAGACTGTATAAACGTATGACAAACAAGTCTTGTCGCGACCCTCTGTCATCCAAATCCGAGGAGTAGGCAGCCGGAGCAGCTTCCACGATCACTCGGCTTCTCGTCGACTGTCACACGCTCAGCCACCTCGTCGACCCTGACGAAAGACGCTGAATCGCAAACTAGCCGACGTAGACCACTGCTACTATCTTGCCGAAATGACCATGTCTCCAACGTTTGAGTCCTTTAGCCAAAATGGGGAAGATGTCGTCCTATGGCGGGCTCTTCGGTCGGTAGAGGCTGGCCGTTACATAGACGTCGGAGCCAACCATCCATCTTACTACTCGGTCACGAAAGCCTTCTATGACCTAGGATGGAGTGGCTTGACTATCGAGCCGATGCCAGAGATGGCGAGCCTCCAACGACAGCAGAGGCCTCGAGATTTCTGTATCGAAGCGATCGCAAGTGATGTTGATGGAGGATCGGCACCATTCCACGCTATCGCCGGCACAGGCCTATCGACAATGATCGAATCCATCGCACGCCGACACACCTCGGCAGGTTACGAAACCAAGACGATACCGGTAAGCCGGCGACGGATTGATTGCATTCTCGACGAGCTCGGATGGCAAGGTGAGGAAATTCACTTCATGAGTGTCGACGTCGAAGGGTCAGAACGTAGCACGCTCGCAGGAGCAAATCTTTCACTGTGGAGACCTTGGATCGTAGTAGTCGAGTCGACCAGTCCAACCCAGCGCCACCAGACGCATCACTTGTGGGAAGACCTCCTCGAAGATGCGGAGTATTCCTTGACAATGTTTGATGGGCTCTCTAGGTGGTATGTAAGCAAAGAGAAACTGCCCGAACTAAAAGTGAACACATCCTATCCGGCATGCCCTTTGGACAACTATTCAACAGAATTCCAAAGATCCGCTGCTGATCGTGAGCAAGAACTCCAAGTATACATCGACCAATTGATAGTAGATACGGCTAAGTGGCGATCGAAGGCGGTAGACTACAGACTATCTCTAGAGTCTATAATTTCTGAGAACCAACGCATCAGAGGGCTACTTGAGAAGAAACTATTCGATGCTGATGATGCATTAGCACAGCAAAAAGCAGTGAACCGCGATCTTAGGACCGACAACGCAAGCCTTCGAGCGGCAGTTCAGGAACTACAAAACTCTACGTCGTGGCGCGTGACAATCCCGCTGAGAAGAGCAAAAGACCTCCTTCGATCAGGATTCGTCGGCAACCGGGGATGAGTTCGAATTTATCAGTCCAGCTAACCTCCAGGCTATCCGTCATTCTTTCAAATCTTGGCTACAATCACTTCGATCGAAAGGAAGCCTCACGCAGCACTGGCAACACTGAATCGCCGAGCTCGCTTAACAATCCTCAAGTTGGGACGACGACAAGGCCTGATTTGCTGTCCGACGACCTAGCAACAAACCTGGTAGCTGCGATCAACTTAATCAGAAGACAAGCCGACGAGTCCGGAGCATGGCTGCTCCTCGCTGGATTAGGTGGGTGCCTTCCTCTTAAAGAAGATGTGCAGGAGTTGAGATACCGCATCGAGATGAAAGGCGACTTGGATGTCGTCGAGTGGATCCTCACTTGGCTTTTCTCCGAACAGACCGCGATCCGGCAAAATCAGGAGATCAAGGTCGTTTCAGGCGCTGTCATCGTAGATGTGGACCATTCAGCGCAGTCCGCATTGCATACCGGTGTTCAAAGGGTAGTGCGAGGTACACTACCAACTTGGTGTGCTAAGCACACGATCATCCCAGTAGCGTGGGATGATCAGGCGAACTCCTATAGACAACTCAAGCCGGCCGAGTTCCGCCGGGCTACACAGATGCCCCATAGTAGTACGGGTACTCTAGACGAGGCGGACTATGATGTTGACAGCGGCAATTGCGTAAGGATCATTCCATGGAATACGACACTCATTTGTCTTGAGGTACCGAACAAGAACTCGTCCGAGCGGATAGCTGACCTGGCTGAGTTGTCTACGAACCGGGTGGTTCTGGTTGGATATGACTGTATCCCGGTTACAAGTGCCGATCTCGTGACAGATGCTGATATAGTTAAGTTTGCCTCATATCTGCGAGTAGTGAAGCACGCAGACTCAATACTTGCGATAAGTGAGGCAGCAGCGGGCGACTTTCGGGGATTTGTTTCGACCTTATCGACGCAGGGGCTGAAGGGACCCACGGTTTCTGTCTGTACGTTGCCTAGCGTAGGCACTCCCTCAGAAATTGAGAGACCAGAATCACTAGAATCACTAGAATCACCAATCATATTATCCGTCGGGTCTATCGAACCTCGAAAGAATCATGGAAGAGTCCTAGTCGCCTGCGAACGGTTGTGGAGTGAAGATATCAAGTTTAAGTTGATCTTCGTTGCTGGTAGCGCCTGGGATCAAGATGTCTTGGCGGTGATAGAACGTCTACGTTCTCAAGGTCGCCCTATTGAGCTGTATCGCGAGATTTCGGAGGAGGATCTAGCGGTTCTGTATTGCCGTGCATCTTTTTCAGTCTTCTTATCGCTTCACGAAGGATATGGGCTTCCAATATCCGAGTCCCTTGCCTATGGAGTTCCCGTTGTCACTTCTGATTACGGAGCTATGAAAGAATTCCAGAGTCGCGGTGGGGTGGTGTGTATTGATCCCCGCAATCTTGATGAGTGTGTTCAGAATCTACGCCTCCTGCTCTGTAGCCAGACCACGCTTGACGGGTTGAGAGACGCGATTGCTCCTTCTAGTCGGAATAGCTGGGAGAACTACGCTGACGAACTGTGGACCCTATGTCTCCGAGAGTCGCAGGTGTCCCTCGATTACGGGACCGACAGCGCCTCTACGGGTTCTCGGTGACAAGACTTTCGCAACTTCTGGCCGGCGGATCAGAGTCACGTGTGCGGGCTCTGCGCCAGCGTATTGGTGCTCTCGCAGATGGGCTTGGTATCGAGTCCGCTGAAGCGGTGAGTGGCAGCGCTCTGTCCTGTGAAAGCTTCTTGGATGGCGTGCTTGGCGCGAACGACAAAAGTCGGTGCTGGTTGGTGCTCTCCGTTCTGGGCGCGAGGTTCCCGGTTCACGCTGATGTAGAGAGGCTTCATAGGGCGATCTATGTTGGCTGTCGCCCCGCTGAGGCTGTGCTATCTACGTTAGATCATATTGGCGTCATCGATTCGGACAATCTACGTCGGGTGGAGGTGTCCTCGGGTGTGCTCGTTGACGTAGATCATACTGCTCGGTATCCTCTGTCGACGGGAATCCAGCGAGTGGTCCGAGAGGTCGTGAGGCGTTGGACCGAGGTCAAGGATGTTACTCTCGTTGCCTGGACGTTCGGCTTTGATGGCCTTCGCAGACTTGATGCGATCGAGGCGAATCGGGCCGTGGGAGACGTGGAAGGTGACACATTATCCTTAAGCCGCTGCGACGAAGGTGAAAGACCTGTAATCGTCCCCTGGCACGGGCGCATCATCGTTCCCGAGTTATTTAGCGAAGTGGCTCGGGCGACCGCATCTCGAGCGGTATTCGAGTTCTCGCAATCACAGGTAGGTATGGTAGGTTTTGATTGCGTTCCAATGACGATGTCTGAGACGACAGGTGAGGGAATGCCAGTTGGGTTTATGCATATGCTTGCAGCAGCTAGGTATGTGCATCGTGTGGCTGCGATTTCGGACGCCGCTGCGAGTGAGTTCCGGGGTTGGCGCTCGATGCTCAGTTCAACTGGACTGCTCGGGCCAGATGTTGCCTCAGTCCCCCTAGCCGTCAGTACATACAACTCTACCCAGAATGACGTTGACCATGCGAGAGGCGAGCTTGGATTAGGGCAGCTTCCGATAGTCCTTGCCGTTGGCAGTCACGAGCCTCGGAAGAATCATATGGTGGTCCTGCATGCGGCTGAGCTACTTTGGCGAGATGGGGTTCGGTTTGCCTTAGCCTTTATAGGTGGACACTCTTGGAAGGCGGACGCCTTCTTGCGACGTGTCAGGGAGTTGTCACAACAGGGCCTACCGGTCATCGTGGTGGAGCGTGCCCCAGAGCCCTTGCTTTGGGCTGCTTATCGTATTGCTACGGTGTCGGTGTCGGTTTCGTTGCAAGAGGGATACGGGCTGCCGGTAGCTGAATCATTGGCTTGTGGCACTCCAGTAGTGACATCGAACTTTGGAGCGATGGTCGAGCAAGCAGTTATGGGAGGCTGTATTCAAGTTGATCCGAGAAGTCCGGACGCTGTGGCGAGAGGGATCCGCTCAGTACTCACGGACCCTTCCCTCCGCTCAAAACTTAGCAATGAGGCCCTGAGAAGGCCGTCTCGATCCTGGGACCAGTACGCTGAGGAGCTGTGGACGTATCTCGTCGATGGAGTGCCACCAGATTGACCGGATGTGGCCGGTCGATATGTGGTAGGAAATAATGGTCTCTTTGGAGTAAGGTAACCTTGGTGTTGTTGTCGTTTGGGTATGCCGTGCCGGCAGGCTATTTTCGTGAGACATGCCTCTTGGGGAGTTCTATAGTGACTTCACGCGTCGAAGAGTAGCTGACTGCTGAAGTTCCCCTGGAAGTGTGGAGGCATGCACTATAAGGAGTGATCATGTGTGAGGTTCGTCGGAAATACGATAAGGAGTTCCGGAGATCTTCGACAGTCTCCTCGAACGCATTGAGATCCAGGCCGGTTAACAGAGGCCAGAAGCGGGGTTCTTGACAAGATCACCCGCATAATGTCCTAAAGTCTCGTTTTGGACTCTCCGGCGGCACTCGTCGAGTTTGCCGTTCGCGACTTTTATGACGTGGAAAGGGTCGGCTATTTGGGCTGTGTTGGGGAGGGCGTCGTCGAAAACTTTGCGGTAAGGGCCCGACAGGTCCGGGCATCCCCAAGCGATCCCCTCCCGCCAGGCGCTGGGACGGCCGTTTATCCACGCTGTAGCAGGAACCGCTCTGCGGCCTTCGACCACGTCGAGTAGTTGCGCTGCCCGGCCGGGGCTGACATCGACTATCGACGTAACGAACTCTTGGCGATGCCATTCCCCCCGCCGGACGAACAGAGTCTCGTCCAACCCCAAAGCTGTCGTCACGGCGATCCGGGCGGGATCGTCCACCAAGGCACCCCCGTAGGCGATCACCGTGTCATTCACCGTGTGCCAGTCGCAGCCCAACTCCCGTGCCACCTCGGACCGGACTTCCGGTGATGATGGACACATGACACTCCCAGAAAGCGGTGTTGAGCAGGGAGATCGGCCGCGAACGCTCAAACGAGGCGTGTTACTAAGCGAGCCTGTGACCAGGGATTACGCGGAAGGCGTCGGAAGCTCGAAATCGAGGTAGCGGCCGGGCTCGGCGATGTCGAGCTTGGCTAGGATCTCGGCCTGACGGGACGTGGTGGTTGTGCGTTGGGCCACCCGGCCCTGGTCGGTCTCCATCGTCACGAGGTGCATGCGGTCGAGGTCGTGGCGGACGTTGCGCCAGGTGTCGCCGGTGGCGTTCTCCACGACGCGGATCAGCAGCAGCCCGAGCCAGCAGAGCTGGACGTGACTGCGGATCCGGTCCTCCCGGTGGTGGAAGACGGGACGGAGTCCGAGCGAGCCCTTCATGTCCCGCCAACCCCGTTCGACCTCGAGAAGCTGCTTGTAGGCGACGGCGAGATCGGTTGGCGTGAGGCTGTCGTCACTCGTCCGAAGCAACCACTTGCCGTCGAGCCCGGTTTCTCTGGCGATGGCCGCCTTGTCGATGCGGAAGCGGCCGTCGCTCAGCCGACGGACGAGGCGCCACAGCGCCGGCGTAGTCCGCAACCGCCCGGCCAGCTCGTCCCGCTTGGACTTGGTCCACTCGTCGGTGCCACAGAGCTGTGACTCCAGATACGCCGTCAGGTTGGCCCGGACCTGTCGGTCGCGTTCTTCGGCTTCGGGGTTGCGGCAGACCACGAAGCGCTGCCGTCGCTCACCGTCGCCGACGATGACCTCCTTCACCTCGAGGTTGCCGGCGGCGCTGTGATAGCGGCCGGGACGGGCGAGGGCTTCTCTCGCCTCGCCGCTGGCGTTGCGCAGCTTCTCGGCCACCACGTAATGGCCGCCACCGCGTTGCAGGTAGGCCTGGTTGGCCACCGAGTTGAATCCCCGGTCGGCCACCCACACCACCCGGTTGAGCATCCATCCGGCCAGGTCATCCTTGATAGTCCGGATGATCACCTGGTCCGACGTGTTACCCGGGAACGTCCAGCACCGCACCGGCACTCCTTCGGCGGTCACCGCCATGCCGAGCACCACTTGGGGCAGGTCGGGCCGGTGGTCCTTGGAGTGCTTGCTGAACCGACGGGTGGCTGACTGTGTGGGGCCGGGGAGGTCCGTCCCGTTCTTGTCGGCGGCCTTCTCCTCCGCGGTCTTCGCCAGGTCGAGGTCGTCCTCCCCGTCGGCCACGTCCCGCTCGAAGTAGGTGGAGGACGTGTCGACGAAGATGATGTCGCAGGACAGGTTCAACAGGTTGGCCGTCGACGAGAAGATCCGCTCCGCGATCTCGGGCAACGCGGCCAACAAGAAGTCCATCGCCGCATAGGCGGCGTCGTTGTCGAAGTCCGGACGGTCGGGGATGGCCACCCGCTCCTTCGCCCAACGCACCGCGGCCAACTTGGAGGACGGCTCCAGGCACCGCTGGGCGACGAGCGCGAAGCAGATGCGTTCCACCACGGCAGCGTCGATGCGTCGACCCTTGGCTGCCGACCGCAGGGCATCGGCGATCCCGAGCCGTTCCCACAGTTCGTCGAGCACGAAGGCACCGCCGAGCCGGCGGGAGTCGACGATCTCGACCTCGGACGACGCAACCGTGGACTCCGTCATCGGCAGGTCGAGCACCCGGCTGATCGACGACACCAGCCGCGCGAGGGCCTCCTTGTCGACCTTGTCCTTGCGGCCGAAATTGTGGATGACCTTGGCCACCGGCGAACCGGTCTTCGGGTGACGCTCGTTGTGAGCTAGCTGGAGGTAGATGACCTTCGAGCCGTCCTTGTTCCGCCGGCTGGACTCACGCAGGTACAGGCCTACATTATGAGTGAGCCTCGCAGGTCAGTTGACTAGTCGTGTGCCTACGCCTTCGGACGTTTCGAGACCCCAAACCGCTGTGACCAGGGGCGACGTCACCCGGGACCCCCGAAAATGCCTACAACTCCGGAACCCCGGCCCGACACGCTGCGTGCTCGTCTGCCGACCTGCACGGTCGCCCAACGCCCCGCCCGGTCCCACATCGCCTGGCGGGGATGAGCGATACGAGGATCCTCCCACGTCCATGATCCCATCTCGCAGTCAGAGTCACAGCAGCACAAACGGAACGTATGCCAACACAACCGTGACCGGCGGCCGAAACACGGAAGATCAGCGAAAACCACCCGCTCACGGTCCTTGACTCGGGAACGGCCACCACAACGGTGACACTACGGACGGTCCCCGGCTTGTTCGATATGAACCACTCGCGGCTCACCAGGAAGATCATCAACGCCCAACACCCTCACCTCAGGCAGCCCCACAAGTAGCACGCACATGCGACTAGCGTCAGCTTCCAACAGGGACTCTCCAGGATCGACGGAACAGAACACCCCGACTCGGCAAGTCCCTGCCCCGCGACTGGTGGATCCCCCTCAGCCCAACCCCACCTCGCTCATTTCCGAAGTGCCCCTTTAACTCCTCTAATAGCCGACGTAGGCTCAGCGCTTGAGACTCGAAGTCACCCATCGACTACGAGACAGCTTGGACCAACCAGACGGCAGCAAAACGGAAGCCTCCACGATCCCAGGAGAAGCTCACCCCGCTATCTACATGCAATCGATCTATGCAGTGCTAGATCACGCAATAAGTAAAAGTAGTTGCACGTGAACGCTAAGTGCCCCTTCATAGATATGAAGCACCGACTCCAAGCACAACCTGGAATGTCTAACTCCTGATACCATGATCACCCATGCGTCGCGGACAACACTTCGCTCCCCCTTTAATGGCTTCGTACAAACTGCCTACGCCTGAAGCTAAGCCACATCGGGACCTCCGAGACTACTTCGTAGTACTGATCCTCGGAATCGCCGCGAGCCTTTGGTTTACCCACGTCCTTACTCACAGCATCACCAAGCAGATGATCAACGAGACGGGAGATCCAAATGTCACCCTTTTCTTCCTAAAGTGGTGGATCTGGGCACCTTTACACGGAACAAATCCCTTCCTCTTTTCATCGATCTCCTGGCCAGTTAGCTATAACACGGCGTGGCTGACTTCACTCCCTGGCCCGGCAATACTAATGACGCCTATTACTCTTCTCTTCGGCGTCATAGCGACTTGGAATCTATTAATATTCACCGCACCTATTCTAGCTAGCCTATCGGCAGCTGCTCTATTGCGAACTCTAAATATACGACATCTACCCGCCATTATTTCTAGTCTGACTTTTGGCTATAGTTCGTATGAACTCTCTGAATTGCTAGGGCATCTCTTCCTAGTACTTGTATTTCCCATTCCACTACTATATGCACTTATTATCAGGTATCTCAAAAGGGACTGCTCTCGTCGCTTTTTTTTATTTTGGGCTATTGTGTTGCTAAGTTTTATCTTATATACCTCGATAGAGATGGCCTTTAGTCTAGCCCTAGTTTCACTAGGATTCGTTGTCTGCTTGTTTATCGGCGCGCCGAAGGAGACGGTCGCGGTTATAAAGAATGAAGTGGGCGAGATATTGACAGTAATCCTAGGCACCTTCGCAGTTGCAAGTCCACTCATCTATTATGTCTTCCGTGGCATAAGTGCTTCTAAATCAATCAGTAACTCTGTGACTGCCTACTCCATAAATTTGGCCAATCTAATCATTCCCACGGTGATCGACTTTTTTCAGACCAGCAGCTCTCGCACAATCGCTTCCCGATTCTCAGGTAATGTTAGCGAGCAGGGTGGCTATATCGGCCTACTGTTGGCGTTACTTCTGCTCATCGTTCTTCTAAAGGGATCTATTAGAAGCCGGCTAAGTCGGACGATGGTACTAGGAACACTTTTGCTTCTCTTGGCCACTCTTGGACCACGATTACATGTCGCTGGCGTTGCATCACACCTGAAGTTGCCATGGACTTTGCTCTCACACCTTCCGCTCACTAGTAACGCCCTCCCATCGCGCTTCATGGTGTACGTAGCGCTCGCTCTCTCAGTGTGGTTAGGGCTATTAGTAAGATGGTGTCGTCATGCCTACGAACGGCGTACTTATATAGTTCTGATGTCACTCGGTCTGTTGCTGCTACTTCCCAGCCCTACCCTCAACAGTTGGTCGACTCCATTTTTGCCAGCTGTAGTAACAAATGGTCAGTTGGCTACAAGCACTGGAGGGGGGGGATCACTGCTCGTTGGGGCTGGAGTCTCATCAGGTCCTACTTCAAACATATCGTCGGTGTGGTCAGAAGCAAGTGGGTACAAGTTGAGTTTCACTCAAGCGCCCTGGGGATATGATCCCTACCGTGACATAGACTACTTTAACTCATGGCCTTTAGTAACCCTGCTAGATCTGAAGGATCCGCCGGCTATTCCTCGGCAACTCATTGTCGACTTTGCTGCTGCTCACCTTGATAGAACGATCGATGTGTTACCTGGAAATAGAGCTTGGGTGACCTTGTTGACTTCGATGGGATTTCCCTCAAAAGAAGTCGGTCCTATATGGATCTTTAGGATGCCACAGTTGCCGGCTTCAAGTGTATCTCGCGGAAGTATTGGGAACACCCTGGTTTCGTTTTATCAATCCGAGGTGCACGTCCTTGAAGCTGCGGCAAGGTGTTTCGTTGTAAAGACTGGGAGTGCCGGTGGATTAGATCCACAAGCTGCTATCCAAGAAGGTTGTCTCTCGCGCTCCTACGCAAGTGCAACGCCGGGAAGCAACTGGACTGCTGGAAACGCGTGGTTGGGACCCCAAGTTGGCGGAGCGGCGGTGGGTGTCGGTGTTACAGGTGATCTAGCCAAGAGTATCTTTTCGGGTGTGTCCGGCTTCCAAAGTTACGTGTACTATTCTCCGAGCGCGCATAATGTCGATATTAAGACAATGTCCGGTAAGCCATTTGGTACCTATTTAGGAGTTCTATAGTTTGCAGTGCTGGAGTTGGAGCGTTGGCGTGGCTTGGGTCGCAGGGGGGAGGGATCATGAGCCCTCTTTGTCGGCGGGGACGTCGTCAGATGGATCCGTAGGGATCGCTGGATGACTTGACAGGGCGGAGACTAGTTCGCGTTTTGTTAAACCGAGGAGCCGCTGATAGTGTTTTAAATGGGAGCTGGTGTCGTCGACTGGGATTGACGCGGAGAGCCCATCATCGGAGGCGAGGGCGGGTCGGCCAATTCGACCGGCCGGTGCACTGTTTCGGTCATGATGACCGGAACTGTTGACCGAGACCGACCGATGGTGGTGGCCGTCGACATGACGAGCGCTCTTCGTGGAGGACATGAGTGTCGCCCCAGGCACTTAGTTCGCCACACAGTCTGCGACAACGGATCAGCTAACGACTGGGACGGCGTTAAGGTAGCTGATGAGATCTACGACGGATTGCTGACGAATCTCAGCGTTAGTGGGCTGTAGCCCCAACGGGCCCAGCTCGTGGAAGCGTCGCCCTGGGTCCGCCTTGTTTCATAGGGAGGAAAATGGCAAGTCGAGGAGTAGAAGGCTAGGATTTGGGCTGAGTATCAATCTACAGATGCCAAGCGGACCCAACCTACCAGTCGGGTAGCCGACGCGGTCTCTGGACTCCTATACTCGACGGCCATGCAAAGCGAGGGAGAGGCTCGGGGCGACAGACAGGTGAGCGGTGAGTGAGTCCAATTGCCTGAGCGTCGTGGTTCCCTGCTACAACGAGGCTGGCACGGTCAAAGAGCTTCTCGCCCGGGTGCTCGAATCGCCGTGGGTGGCTGAAGTGGTGGTCGTCGACGACGGCTCCACGGACGGGACTCTCGACGCAGTCCGTTCGGTCGGAGACCCCCGGCTGAAGGTGGTCGAGCAGGGCCGAAACATGGGTAAAGGTGCCGCGCTGCGCCGGGGTTTCGCCGAGGCGACGAGCGACTTCGTGGTGGTCCAAGACGCCGACTTGGAGTACGACCCGGGCGAGTACGGCAGGCTTCTCGAACCGCTGATCTCAGGCGAGGCGGACGTCGTGTTCGGCTCGCGGTTCATGTCGGACCGTCCGCACCGGGTGCTCTACTTCTGGCACTCGGTGGGCAACAAAGTTCTCACGACACTGTCGAACGCCTTCACCAACTTGAACCTCACCGACATGGAAACCTGCTACAAGGCTTTCCGCCGGGAGGTCATCCAAACCCTCGACCTGCGCGAGGATCGCTTCGGCATCGAGCCGGAGATCACCGCCAAGGTCGCCCGGACGGGGGTGCGGATCTACGAGGTGGGTATCAGCTACTCGGGGCGCACCTATGCGGAGGGGAAGAAGATCGGATGGCGTGACGGCTTCCAGGCTCTGCGCTGCATAGTTATCTATTCGCCAATCTGGGAGAAGCTCGCCAAGTAGCGGCTCAGGGCGCCGGGTGCTTGTCGAACCAGGCGATGGTCTCGGCGAGACCCTCGGCTAGGGGAGTGGACGGGCTCCAACCCAGCGAAGCCCTAGCAAGTGTCAGGTCCGGTCGACGTTGTGTAGGGTCGTCGGCAGGCCGGGGGGTGAAGACGATGGGCGAGTCGGACCCGGTCAGCTCGAGGACCAGCTGGGCGACTGAAAGGACCGTGAACTCGGTGTCGTTGCCGATGTTCACCGGGCCGACAAGGTCGGAGGCTGCTAACGCCAGCAGCCCGGCGACCTCGTCTTGCACGTAGCAGAAGCTGCGGGTTTGGGAGCCGTCGCCGTACACGGTGAGCGGCCTGCCCGACAGTGCTTGGGTTACCAGGTTCGATATCACCCGGCCGTCGTCGGGGCGCATCCGAGGGCCGTAGGTGTTGAAGATCCGTGCTATGCGCACGGCGACGCCGTGGCGGCGGTGGTAGGCCATGGCGAGCGCCTCGCCGAAGCGTTTCGCCTCGTCGTAGACAGAGCGCGGGCCGACGGGGTTCACGTTGCCCCAGTAGCTTTCCGGCTGGGGGTGCACGAGCGGCTCGCCGTACACCTCGCTGGTGGACGCCTGGACGAACGTGGCCTTCCAACCTCTGGCCACTTCGAGAAGGTTGCGAAGCCCTGTGGACCCGACGGAGAGGATCTCCAGGCCGAGCGGTCCGAAATCGACCGGCGAGGCAGGGCACGCCAAGTTGACGACAACGTCGAAGGGACCCTCCACGGGAAGACCGGCGGTGATGTCGGCCTCGACGAAGGTGAACCTTTCCAGTCCGTACAGTTCCTCCACGTTGGCTCGCGAGCCTGTCACCAGGTTATCCACGCAGACGACCTCGTCACCCCGTCCTATAAGCGTTGCGCACATCGCTGAGCCGATGAGGCCGGCTCCGCCCGCGACCAAGAACCGCATCAGGATCTTCCCATCCCTACGTAGACAAGCCCGGCGGCCTTGGCTGCGCCGGGGTCGATCATGTTGCGGGCGTCGACGAGGCCCCGCCCTGCCATGACCCCGGCAAGACGGACGAGGTCGACGGCCGCGAACTCGGGCCACTCGGTGAGCACCACGACGACGTCGGCGTCTCGGGCCGCCTCGTAGAGGTCGTCGCAGACCTCCAAGCCGAGCCCGCCCAAGCGGGGGTCGTCGGCTGACGGCCCGCTCGGGTCGAACGCCCGTAGCCTCGCTCCGCGAGCGGCGAGCCGGGACAGCACCGATATAGCCGGAGAGTCACGCAGGTCGTCGGTGGCAGCCTTGAACGTCAAGCCCAACGCTGCGACCGTCACACCCGACACTTCGCCGCCCGCCGATGAGGCGACCATGTCGGCGACGGTGTCGAACTGGGCGTCGTTAGCGCGGATAGAAGCTTCGAGCAGGTCGAAGTGGTACCCGTGGTCTTCGGCTATGCGCAGCAACGCCTGGGTGTCCTTGGGGAAGCACGACCCGCCCCAGCCTGGGCCGGGGGCTAGATGGTCCGCTCCGATGCGACGGTCGTAGCTCATCCCTGCGATGACGTCGGTGGCGTTCGCCCCGACTGCTGAGCACAAGTTGGCGACCGAATTGACGAAGCTCACCTTCGCGGCGAGGAAAGCGTTGCACGCGTACTTGATCGTCTCAGAGCTCGCCGGGTCGGTCACCACGATCGGGGCGTCGAGCGGCTTGTATAGAGCCGACAGAGCGCTAGCGGCCCACTCCTGCTCGGCTCCTATCACCACCCGGTCGGGGTGCAGCCAGTCCTCGACGGCCTTCCCCTCGCGGAGGAACTCCGGGTTGGAGACGACCGCTACGTCGTCGCGACCCAAAGCGGCCACGACTTTGCCGGCGGAGCCGACCGGAACTGTCGACTTGGTCACCACGACCGCCCTGGGCTCCAGGTGGGGGGCGATCTGGGCTGACGCCTGCTCCACGAAACGTAGGTCCGCCGCGCCGTCAGCTCCTTGGGGTGTAGGCACGCACAAGAAGACGAAATTCGCGCCGCGCACCGCTGCTGCGGTGTCGCAGGAGAAGGCGAGCCGGCCGGAGCCGAGACCCTCGCGAAGCAGCTCGCCGAGACCCTCCTCCAGGATCGGAGGCTCCCCGGCGGACATACGCGCCACTTTCGCCTCGTCGACGTCGACGCCGACCACGCTGTTGCCGAGGTGCGCGAGGCAAACGGCGGTGGTGAGACCTACGTATCCAGTGCCGATGACGGCAACCCGCATTGGGTCTGCTCCTGCGTCGCCGCTTACGCTCATGTTCACGAACTTCGAGCTTAACGTGCCTGACCCGACGGGGGCCTGCCAGCGCCCGCGGCAGCGGTAGCTTGGCCAGCATGGTCTCGTGGGGTTCCGACGACATTCCTGATCTCGACGGGAAGGTAGCTGTGGTGACCGGAGCCAACTCCGGGCTGGGGTTCGAAGTGGCCCGACGTCTCGCCGCTAAGGGAGCGAGGGTGCTCCTCGCTTGCCGTAACACCGACAAGGCCAAGGCGGCCGCCGAGGACATAGGAGCACTAGCCGAGGTCGTAGCGTTGGACTTGGGGTCACTGGCGTCGGTAGAGCGGGCGGCTGGAGAGATGGCACAGCGCACGGTCCGCCTGGACATCCTCGTGAACAACGCCGGTCTGATGGCAGTCGATTTCGCGCTCACCGAGGACGGCTTCGAGACGCAGATAGGCGTCAACCACCTGGGGCACTTCGCGTTGACCGGGCGACTGGCCGGGCTGCTGGCGTCGACGCCAGGTTCCAGGGTGGTCAACGTGTCGAGCATGGCGCACCGCAACGGTGTGCTGCGACTCGACGATCTCATGTGGCGCAACCGCCGCTACAGCCGTTGGGGTGCTTACTCGCAGAGCAAACTTGCGAACCTCCTTTTCAGCTTCGAGGCGGACCGTCGTTTCGCTTCGGCGGGCATCGCTACGCAGGCTTTAGCGGCACATCCCGGCTTCACCCGGACCGATCTCGGCGTCGAAGGCAGCGGGATCTCCAACGCAGTCCTCCGCTCGGTCAACTGGGTTCCGGGCATGGGGCAGTCCACCGCAATGGGCGCACTGCCGATCCTAAGGGCGGCTACCGACCCCGACGCTTCGGGCGGCCAGTATTACGGGCCGAATTGG
>DAHYHI010000138.1:0-1645 GCA_027391075.1 Acidimicrobiaceae bacterium
GTCGTCGACTTGCCCTCGCCGGGCACGGAGCTGGTGACGGCGATGACCTTCCTCGGCTCGTCGATGCTCATGAACTGCACTGCGGTCCGCAACGTCCGGTAGGCCTCCGACACGTGCGACGTCGGGTTCTCCACCAGCGCCAGGTGGGCCTTCGACTCGTCCTTCCAGTCGTCGACCTGGGGGATCATGCCGACGATCGGCATGCCCCCCGAAGCCACCTCGGCGTCCTGGCGGGAGCCGATGCCGTCATCGAGACGCTCGAACAGGAAAGCCAGGCCGATGCCGAGGAGGAGGCCGACGATGAAGCCGAGAAGCCCGTTGCGAACCGGCTTCGGGGAAGACGGGCTCTTGGGCACCGTGGCGCTGTTGACAGTGGTGGCCCCGGTCGGGGTGACGAGCTGGCTGGACGCCTGCAACTGCTGCAGCGACTGGGTCAGCGACACGACCGACTGGTCGAGGGCAGCCCGCTCCGGGTCGGCGGCCGCCAGCGCAGCGGCCTTGGCCTGCAGCTGGCTGATGCTGCCCTGCAGTGCGGTCACCTGCTGGGTGTACTGAGCCACCTGCGAGGCACGCTGCTGATCGATGAACGCCTGGGCATAGACGTTGGCTATGCGAGCGGCCTCCGCCTTGTTGCCGCTGCTACCTGTGACGGTGAGGATGTCGGCGGTGGTGGAAGTAGTAAACGTCGGCTTAGCCTTGAAACCCAGCACCTTGTCCGCCGCCTGCTTGACGGCGTCACCCTGGGCGAACTGCAAATCATCCGCCAGGGTGCGCTGAGCCACGTCGAGCGCTACCCCCTGAGCGACGCTCGGGTTGAGAGCGGCGCTGGCCGGCTGCTGGGGTACGAGTACGTCTGCGCTCGCCGTGTACACCGGCGACTTCAGCAACGAGTAAGCCAAGGCGAGGCCCAGGACCACAAGCGTCGTGAGGATGATCACCGCGCTCCGCCGCCGGAGGACCTGCAGGTAGGACCGGAGATCGGCCTGCGCGTCCACCTCGAGCTGCTCTAGTGCCACGTACCAACGACCTTTCCCGCGCGCCCGGCTGTCCGGGGCAACCTCACCACGCTAAACGACCGGAGCATCCGGGTGCCGTCACTAACGTCATCCTGGCTGGATGGCCCGGCGACTCGCCGGGGGTCGGCAGCGGTTCATCGTCAGAAGCCGGTCATCTGAGTGCCATGGTCGCGCTGGAAGGCGGCTTCGCCGACAGTAAACGGTTGATCCGATCATCTACGGTCGCCAAAGCCCATCTTGCTCGGCGTGAGCGAGTCCTCGGACTTCTAGGAGGGCTTGCCTTAGGCTCAATGACCATCGAACGCTCTGCTCCGCTCACCGCGTCGCCCGGAACGCCCTCACCAATGTTGGGCTCTACCGCATCCTGTCTCGACAGGCGGCGCGCAACTTACCGCGCTGACCAGCTCGGCCCCGCGAGCCTCAGACCTCCCTGAGTAGCGGCAGGATCTGGCGTCGACCTGCACATTTCCACCCTCCGAGCGCTGCACAATAAGTTGAAGATGTAGTAGAGTCAGGCATGGGAACAGGGATCGCGGTTCAGGCCATGCTGGCGGGTATGCCATTGCCGGCGGACCTGTCTCGGAGCGATGTCGACGGGCGGGTGGTGGTGAGCGTCGGAGCGGCGGTCC